>NZ_JBIUAW010000003.1:0-625223 GCF_044593195.1 Streptomyces sp. NPDC052396 | reverse complement strand
GGTTGATAGGCCAGGTGTGGAAGACCGGTAACGGTTGGAGCTGACTGGTACTAATAGGCCGAGGGCTTGTCCTCAGTTGCTCGCGTCCACTGTGTTGGTTCTGAAACCACGAACAACCAAAGTGCCGGTTGTTGACATGTTTCATAGTGTTTCGGTGGTCATTGCGTTAGGGAAACGCCCGGTTACATTCCGAACCCGGAAGCTAAGCCTTTCAGCGCCGATGGTACTGCATGGGGGACCGTGTGGGAGAGTAGGACGCCGCCGAACAATTATTCAAAAAAGCTCTGGTGTCTGGACTTCGGTTCAGATGCCGGAGCTTTTTTGTTTCCCCGAACCGGTGCGGAGTGTCACCCCGGGTTAACGTGTCGCGTCCACCATCCGGAGGTATGGGGACTGCGGAGATGCTGACGGCGGCGGGTGTGGGCTCCGGTGACGAGGTCATCGTGCCCTCGTACGCGACCACGGGGGCCGCCGAGGCGGTGCGGAGCACGGGGGCCCGGCCCGTCTTCGCGGACATCGACGCACAGAGCCTCTGTCTGGACCCGGTGGCCGTGCTGAGGGCGCTTTCCCCGCGCACCACCGCCATCGTGCCGGTCGGTCTCTTCGGCCACCCCGCTGACCTGACGTCTTTTCACACTCTGGCGGAAGCCCGGCAGTTGGTGGTGGTCGAGCACATCGAGCAGGCGCCGTCCGACGCGGTGGCCGTCCGCCGTCGTCGGGAGCACGCCGCCTATCTCGACGCCCGGCTGACCGGGGTCACAACTCCCGGCGTGGCGCCGGGCGTTGAGCACAGCTACCACTCGTATGTGGTGCGGGTGCCCGGCAATGGCCGGCCGGACCGGGACGCGTTCGCCCGGGCACTGCGCGCCCGGGGAGTGCGCTGCCGGGTGCCCGTACAGACGCCGGTGCACCGAACTCCGGCGTACCGGTGCGAAGTACGGCTGCCGGAGACCGAGCGCGCCGTCGATGACTGCCTTGCGCTCCCCATGGCGGAAGGGATGTCCCGGCGTGAGCTCCGCCGGATGGTCTCGGTGTGCAACGGCCTGGGCGGGCTGTTGCCGATGGCGGCCTAGCTGGTCAGACGCACGGTTGGTCAAAAGCACGTCCGAGGATCGGGTATGCTTTATCTCGTTGCCGGCCCCAATAGCTCAGTCGGCAGAGCGTCTCCATGGTAAGGAGAAGGTCAACGGTTCGATTCCGTTTTGGGGCTCTGAAGCGAGAAGGCCCTCACCGAGACCGGTGAGGGCCTTCCGCCTTTTCCGGCAGGGGAGTTCAGAGCTGCTGGGGCTCGGGGACGCGCATGGCCAGGATGGCCATGTCGTCCGAGGCCGGCTCGGCGGCGAAGCGCTCCACCGCGCGCAGCACCCGGGCGGCGACCGCGCCGGCGGTGAGGCCGGTGCAGGTGGTCAGCACCTCGGCCAGACCGTCGTCGCCCAGCATCCTGCTGCCCTCGCGGCGCTCGGTGACACCGTCCGTGACGCACAGCAGCACATCGCCCGGATCCAGGGTGACCGTCTGCTCGTAGAGCTCCAGATCGTCCATCACACCCAGCAACGGCTGCGGATCGGCGGCCGGGGCCACGCTGCCGTCCTGGCGCAGGCGCAGTGGCAGCGGGTGGCCGGCGCAGACCACCTTCAGCAGGGCGCTGCCGTCCTGCTGGGGCCAGAGCTCGCCATAGAGCAGGGTGAGGAAGCGGCTGCGGGCGCCCTCGTCCAGGATGGCGGCGTTGAGCCGTTCCAGTACCGCGGGGCCGCCGAAGCCCTCCCGGGCCAGCAGGCGCAGGGCGTGCCGGGCCAGGCCGGTGACCGCGGCGGCCTCCGGTCCGGTGCCGCAGACATCGCCGATGGCGAAGCCATAGGCGCCGTCGCGGATGGGGAAGAGGTCGTAGAAGTCGCCGCCGACCTCATTGCCCTCGCCGGCGGCCCGGTAGATGACCTCGACCTCCACGCCGGGGATGTCCGGCATGCCGGGCGGGAGCAGGCTGCGCTGGAGGCTCTGGCTGATGGCGGTGCGTTCGCTGTAGAGCCGGGCGTTGTCCAGGGCGAGCGCGGCCCGGCGGGAGAGGTCCTCGGCGAGCTCCAGGATCTCCTGGCGGAAGTGGTCGTCGACGGGCTTGCCCAGGGTGAGCATGCCGATGACGCGGTTGCGGGCGACCAGTGGCAGGACCACGGTCTCGCCGCCGACGGCCGAGGCGGTGGCCAGAGTGATGCCGGGGGCGGCCGAGTGGTGCCGGTCGGGCTCGGTGAGGCCGAGGTCGCGCAGGGTGGCGCGCAGGTCCTTGGCCCGGGCCGCCTCGGCGGGCGCGGTCCACAGCCGGGCGCCGGGGGTGGGGACGGACTCCGGTGGGTCGACCTTGGCCAGCAGGGCCTTGAGCCCGTCGATGAGGTCCTCGTCCTCGTGCAGGACATAGGAGAGTTCGGGCTCGGAGGACTGGTCGGCGATGGTGTACACGGCGCACCAGGTGGCCAGGGTGGGCACCGTCATCTGGGCCATCAGCGCCAGGGTCTGGTCCCGGTCGAGGGTGCCCGCCAGCAGGTCGGAGGCCTCGACCAGGAAGGACAGGGAGCCGCGGCGCAGCCGTTCCAGTTCGCCCAGCCGGGCGGACTCCACGGCCAGGGCGATCCGGTCGGCGGCGAACTGCAGTCGCAGTGCCTCCTCGTTGCCGTAGCGGTGTGCCGCCTCCGCGGCCACGCCGAGTGAACCGGTGAGCCGGCCCTCGACCTTGAGCGGCACGGTGACCACCGAGCGCATCCCGGTCTCGGCGAGCAGGGGTACCGCGCCGGGGATGGCGCTGAGGTCGTCGTGGACGGAGGGCATCCGGGCCGAGCCATAGCGTCCGGCGCCGGCCTCCACCGGGACCCGGGCGAAGCGCTGGCGGGCGGAGGGCAGGCCGGTGGAGGCGCGTACCTCCAGTTCGGTCTCGTCGTCGGTGGCCAGCAGCAGATAGGCGGCGTCGCCGTCGAGCATGTCGCGGGCGCGTTCCACGGTGCGCTGGAGCAGGCCGTCCAGGTCGTCGGGGGCGGGGGAGCCGATGAAGACCTCGAAGGGGTCGGCCGGGCCGCCGCGTTCGGTGGCGTTGGCGTCGGCCGGCGGGCGCTGGGGGCTCAGCAGCACCGCGCGCTCGTCGTCGCGCACCAGCAGGCAGACCGTGGAGGGGGCGCCTTCGTTGTCGCGGACCCGCAGATGGGAGGCGTAGACCGGGATGACCCGGCCATCGGCGCCCCTTATGCCGTAGGAGCCCTCCCAGCGGGACAGACAGAGCGCCTCGGCGATGCCGGTGGAGGTGCCGGGGGTGTGCGGCCAGGCGGCGAAGTCGGCCAGCGGCTTGCCGGTGACCTGGTCGGCCGGGTAGCCGAAGAGGTGCTCGGCGTCGTCGTTCCAGGCGCTGATGGCGCCGCAGCGGTCGATCTGGACGACCGCCACCCGCACCCGGGATTCGGCCAGCGGGAGTGCCTCGGCGGGCAGGGCCGGGCCGGCGGAGCGGGTGCCGGCGGGGCGGTCGTCGACGTCGAGGCGGAACCACACCTTCTTGTGGGTGGAGGTGTACTCGACGCCCCAGTGCGCGGCCAGCGCGGTGCACAGCAGCAGGCCGCGGCCGCCCTCGCGGTCGAGCCCGCCGAACTGGCGGCCGGGGCTCTGCAGCGGCAGTTCACGTTCCGGATAGCGGTCGCCGACCTCGATGCGGACGCCGCCGTCGGCCCGTACACAGAGCACATCGGCGGCGGTGCCCGCGTGCACCACGGCATTGGTGACCAGTTCGCTGGTCAGTACGACGGCGTCGTCGATGATGTCGGGGAATCCCCACCCCTGGAGTGTGTCCCTGACGAATGCGCGGGCGGCGGCGACCGAACGTCCGACCGGCTCGAAGGTGGCGGCAGCCCGCGCGGTGATCACAGCACTCCCCATTGGCCTCTCATCGCTCCCCCGAGTCCTGTGCCCGATTCCAGGACGTCGATTCGTCCGCCAGGCTAAACCGTTGCCCGGGGCGGTGGGGAACAGAGCCCGTTAATCCGGGAGTGAATGAGAAGGGCCACAACTCGTACACGCTTTCCTTTGTCATGGCGCGGTGCTGCCGTGGCATGCGAGGCGTCGTAGGCTGTGCGGCTCGTCGGCGGGAGCCGGGGCGGTGGGTAACGGTCCGGTTTCAACGAGGGCCGGGTGCGCTCGTTACCCTCTGACGGGCAGCCGCCCCGGTGGGCTGGTGAAACACTGGGCAGGCTGGAAGCGAAACCCCTACGAGGATCAGCGACCCTGCGGGAGGGACCGACGGTGGAGTCTGGCGGAGCGGCGCGGAGCGCAAGCACGCGCGCGAAGGGCGGACGGTCCCGGCCCAATGGCACGACGGAGGTCGACACCGCCGCGCTGCACCGGCTGCTGTCGGCGCTGGAGGCGATGCGGGACGGCAACTTCCGCAAGCGGCTGACGGTCTCCGGGGACGGGGTGCTCTCCGAGATCGCCGCCGTCTTCAACGAGGTTGCGGACCGCAATCTCCAGCTCACCGGGGAGCTCGCGCGGGTACGGCGGGTGGTCGGCCGGGAGGGCAAGCTCACCGAACGGCTGGAGGTGGGGGCCTGCGAGGGCGCCTGGGCGAGCGCGGTGGAGGCGGCCAACGCCCTGGTGGACGACCTGGTGCGGCCGGTCTCCGAGGTGGGCCGGGTGCTGTCGGCGGTGGCCGAGGGCGACCTGGAACAGCGGATGGACCTGCGGGCCCAGGGCGCGGACGGGGCGGCGCATCCGCTGCGCGGCGAGTTCCTCAAGGTCGGGCGGACCGTCAACGGCCTGGTGGACCAGCTGTCCGCGTTCACCGACGAGGTCACCCGGGTGGCCAGCGAGGTGGGCACCGAGGGCAAGCTCGGCGGCCAGGCCCGGGTGCGCGGGATGTCGGGATCCTGGAAGGACCTCACCGACTCCGTCAACACCATGGCCTCCCGGCTGACCGCCCAGGTGCGTGACATCGCCCTGGTGACCACGGCGGTCGCCAAGGGCGATCTCTCCCGGAAGGTCACGGTTCATGTGGCCGGGGAGATGCTGGAGCTGAAGAACACCGTCAACACCATGGTGGACCAGCTGTCGTCCTTCGCCTCCGAAGTGACCCGGGTGGCCCGGGAGGTGGGCACCGAGGGCGAGCTGGGCGGCCAGGCGCAGGTGCCGGGGGTGGCCGGGGTCTGGAAGGACCTCACCGACTCCGTCAACCTGATGGCCGGGAACCTCACCGCTCAGGTGCGCGGCATCGCCCAGGTGACCACCGCGGTCGCCAGCGGCGACCTGTCGCAGAAGGTCACGGTGAGCGCGCGCGGTGAGGTCGCGCAACTGGCCGAGACCATCAACCAGATGACCGAGACGCTGCGCACCTTCGCCGACGAGGTGACGCGGGTGGCCAGCGAGATCGGTTTCCAGGGCCTGCTGGGCGGTCAGGCTCAGGTGCCGGGGGCGGCGGGGACCTGGAAGGACCTCACCGATTCGGTGAACACGGCCTTCCGTAATCTCACCGGCCAGGTACGGGATATCGCGCAGGTGACCACGGCGGTGGCCAATGGTGATCTGGGGCAGAAGGTCACCGTCGATGTGTCCGGCGAAATGCTGGAGTTGAAGAACACCGTCAATTCCATGGTGGACCAGCTTCAGTCCTTCAGCGGTGAAGTGACCCGGGTGGCCCGGGAGATCGGGGTCGAGGGCGAGCTGGGCGGTCAGGCTCAGGTGCCGGGGGCGGCGGGGACCTGGAAGGACCTCACCGATTCGGTGAACACCGCTTTCCGTAATCTCACCGGCCAGGTGCGCAATATCGCGCAGGTGACCACGGCGGTGGCCAATGGTGATCTGGGGCAGAAGGTCACCGTTGAAGTCTCCGGCGAAATGCTCCAGTTGAAGAACACCGTCAACACGATGGTGGACCAGCTCTCCTCGTTCGCCGACCAGGTGACCCGGATGGCCCGGGATGTGGGCACCGAGGGCCGCCTCGGCGGTCAGGCCCGGGTGCCCGGAGTCAGCGGCACCTGGAAGGAGTTGACCGACTCGGTCAACTTCATGGCCGGCAACCTCACGTCCCAGGTGCGGCAGATCGCCCAGGTGACCACGGCGGTGGCGCGGGGTGATCTGTCGCAGAAGATCGATGTGGATGCCCGGGGCGAGATCCTGGAGTTGAAGAACACCATCAACACCATGGTCGACCAGCTCTCCGCCTTCGCCGAGCAGGTGACGCGGGTGGCCCGCGAGGTGGGCACCGAGGGCCGGCTCGGCGGCCAGGCCCAGGTGCCGGGCGTGGCCGGTGTCTGGCGCGATCTGACCGACTCGGTCAACGGCATGGCGGGTAACCTCACCACCCAGGTGCGCAATATCGCCCAGGTAGCCACGGCGGTGGCGCGGGGTGATCTGTCGCAGAAGATCGATGTGGATGCCCGGGGCGAGATCCTGGAGCTGAAGAACACCCTGAACACCATGGTCGACCAGCTGTCCGCCTTCGCGGACCAGGTGACCCGGGTGGCCCGTGAGGTGGGCACCGAGGGCATCCTGGGCGGCCAGGCCGAGGTGCAGGGGGTCTCCGGCACCTGGAAGGACCTCACCCAGTCCGTCAACTTCATGGCGAACAACCTGACTTCGCAGGTGCGCAATATCGCCGAGGTGACCACCGCGGTCGCCAAGGGCGACCTCTCCAAGAAGATCACGGTCGATGCCAAGGGCGAGATCCTGGAACTGGTCACCACCGTGAACACCATGGTGGACCAGCTGTCGGACTTCGCCGAGCAGGTGACCCGGGTGGCCCGTGAGGTGGGCACCGAGGGCCAGCTGGGCGGTCAGGCCCGGGTGCGCGATGTCACCGGCATCTGGAAGGACCTCAGCGACAACGTCAACCTGATGGCCAACAACCTGACTTCACAGGTGCGGAACATCTCGCAGGTGGCGACCGCGGTGGCCAATGGCGACCTGACCAAGAAGGTCACCGTGGAGGCGCGCGGCGAGGTGGCGCAGCTCGCCGACACCGTCAACACCATGGTGACCACCCTGTCGTCCTTCGCGGACGAGGTGACCCGGGTGGCCCGCGAGGTGGGCACCGACGGCATCCTGGGCGGCCAGGCCAGGGTCCCCGGGGTGAGCGGGACCTGGAAGGACCTCACCGAGTCGGTGAACTCCATGGCCTCCAACCTCACCGGCCAGGTGCGCAATATCGCCATGGTGACCACCGCCATCGCCCAGGGCGATCTCACCAAGAAGATCGACATCGATGCGCGCGGCGAGATCCTCCAGCTGAAGACCACCATCAACACCATGGTCGACCAGCTCTCCTCGTTCGCCGACCAAGTGACCCGGGTGGCCCGGGAGGTCGGCACCGAGGGGCAGCTGGGCGGCCAGGCCCGGGTGCGCGATGTGGACGGTGTGTGGCGCGACCTCACCGAGTCCGTCAATGAGATGGCCGGGAACCTCACCCGCCAGGTGCGGGCCATCGCCGAGGTGGCCACCGCGGTGACCAGGGGCGACCTCAACCTCCGCATCGATGTGGCGGCGGCCGGCGAGATCCTGGAACTCCAGGACAACATCAACACGATGATCGCCAACCTCCGGGAGACCACCCTCGCCAACAAGGAGCAGGACTGGCTCAAGGGCAACCTCGCCCGGATCTCCGGCCTGATGCAGGGCCGCCGCGACCTGGAGGACGTGGCCCAGCTGATCATGAGCGAGCTGACCCCGGTGGTCTCCGCGCAGCATGGCGCCTTCTTCCTGGCCATGCCGGCGGGGGAGGTGGACGGGGGCGAGGACGACTACGAGCTGCGGATGCTGGGCAGTTACGGCTACTCCATGGGTTCCATGCCCACGTCCTTCCGGCCGGGCGAGTCGCTGATCGGCACGGCGGCCAAGGAGAAGCGCACCATCCCGCTGGAGAATGTGCCGTCGGGCTACCTCAAGATCGCCTCCGGGCTGGGCGACGCCCCGCCCGCCCATGTGATCGTGCTGCCGGTGCTGTTCGAGGGCCAGGTGCTGGGCGTGATCGAGCTGGCCTCCTTCCAGCGCTTCACCCAGATCCAGCGGGACTTCCTCAGCCAGATCGCCGAGATGATCGGCACCAGCGTCAACACCATCAGCGTCAACACCAAGACCGAGGTGCTGCTCAAGCAGTCCCAGGAGCTGACCGAGCAGCTGCGCGAGCGCTCCGCGGAGCTGGAGAACCGGCAGAAGGCGCTGGAGCTGTCCAACGCCGAGCTGGAGGAGAAGTCCGAGCGGCTGGCGCGGCAGAACCGCGACATCGAGGTGAAGAACACCGAGATCGAGGAGGCCCGGCAGGTGCTGGAGGAGCGGGCCGAACAGCTCGCCGTCTCCATGCGTTACAAGTCGGAGTTCCTGGCGAACATGTCGCATGAGCTGCGCACCCCGCTCAACTCCCTGCTGATCCTGGCCAAGTTGCTGGCCGACAACGCGGACGGCAATCTCTCCCCCAAGCAGGTGGAGTTCGCCGAGACCATCCATGGCGCGGGCTCGGATCTGCTCCAGCTGATCAACGACATCCTCGACCTGTCCAAGGTGGAGGCGGGCAAGATGGACGTCAGTCCGTCCAGGATCGCCCTGGTGCAGCTGGTGGACTATGTGGAGGCCACCTTCCGGCCGTTGACGGCGGAGAAGGGGCTGGACTTCTCGGTACGGGTCTCGCCGGAGCTGCCCGCCACCCTGCACACCGATGAGCAGCGGCTGCTGCAGGTGCTGCGCAATCTGCTGTCCAACGCGGTGAAGTTCACCGACGGCGGGGCGGTGGAGCTGGTCATCCGGCCGGCCGGTACGGATGTGCCGGACTCCATCCGCGAACAGCTGCTGGAGGCCGGGGCGTTGCGTGACGCGGACGGTGAGCTGATCGCCTTCTCGGTCACCGACACCGGCATCGGGATCGCCGCCAGCAAGATGCGGGTGATCTTCGAGGCGTTCAAACAGGCGGACGGGACCACCAGCCGCAAGTACGGGGGCACCGGGCTGGGGCTGTCGATCAGCCGGGAGATCGCCCGGCTGCTGGGCGGCGAGATCCATGCCGCCAGCGAGCCCGGCCGGGGGTCCACCTTCACCCTCTATCTGCCGTTGAACGCCGGGGAGTTGCCCGCCGAGGGCTTCGGCCAGCTGCTGCCCGGGGGGCAGGGCGCCGAGGAGGAGAGCCAGGAGGCCGCCACGGCCGAGGCCGGTGCCGGCGCGGACGCCTTCCCCAGCGGTGCCGCCGGTCTCTTCCTGCGCCGCCGGCGGGCCGCGCAGGGCAACGGCCGGCACGAGGCGGAGCCGGACGCGGCCCGTGGTGAGGTCCAGGCCGCGCCGGGCGGGACCGAACAGGCTCCGGCGCCCCGCGAGGAGCAGCCGCCGCGGGTGGCCGCCCGTGGCTTCCACGGCGAGAAGGTGCTGATCGTCGATGACGACATCCGCAATGTGTTCGCGCTCACCAGCGTGCTGGAGCAGCACGGGCTCACCGTGCTCTACGCGGAGAACGGCCGGGAGGGCATCGAGGTCCTGGAGCAGCACGACGATGTGGTGGTGGTGCTGATGGACATCATGATGCCGGAGATGGACGGCTATGCCACCACGGCCGCGATCCGCAGGATGCCGCAGTTCGCGGAGCTGCCCATCATCGCGCTCACCGCCAAGGCGATGAAGGGCGACCGGGAGAAGAGCATCGACGCCGGAGCGTCCGACTATGTCACCAAGCCGGTCGATACGGATCATCTGTTGTCGGTGATGGAGCAGTGGATGCGCGCTGAGTGACAGTCGGAAGGATGGGCTCCGACTGTCCGCTGACAGACCGTGTCCGAGGAGGTGTGCGACCCCCGCATTCCGGGAACTTTCCGCTCCGCCGCCACGTTTCCGCTATGTGCGCAGTGACATCGTGGTGACAGGGTGTGGTGACGGCCGGGGTGCGGCTACCATGACCGGCACAAGGACGGGCGGCGCAAGGGAGTCGTCCCCTGGGGCGGCGCCCGGAGCTTCCCCGAGCTCTTCGAGCAGGGGAGGCCCCGCGCCGGGGCGAGGAGGACGGGCGGCCATGGTGCAGAAGGCCAAGATCCTCCTGGTCGATGACCGGCCGGAAAATCTGCTCGCGCTGGAGGCCATCCTCTCGGCGCTCGATCAGACACTGGTGCGGGCATCGTCAGGGGAGGAAGCGCTCAAGGCGCTGCTGACGGACGACTTCGCGGTGATCCTGCTGGACGTCCAGATGCCTGGGATGGACGGTTTCGAGACCGCGGCGCACATCAAGCGGCGGGAGAGGACCCGGGACATCCCGATCATCTTCCTCACGGCCATCAACCACGGTCCGCACCACACCTTCCGCGGCTATGCCGCGGGAGCGGTGGACTACATCTCCAAGCCCTTCGACCCCTGGGTGCTGCGGGCCAAGGTCTCGGTCTTCGTCGACCTGTATATGAAGAACTGCCAGCTGCGCGAGCAGGCCTCGCTGCTGCGGCTGCAGCTGGAGAACGGCGGCCAGTCCGGCCGTGCGGGCGCGGCCGGGGCCGCGGAGCCCGCGGGGCTGCTCGCCGAGCTGTCGGCCCGGCTGGCGGCGGTGGAGGAGCAGGCCGAGGCGCTGTCCAAGCAGCTGGACGAGTCGGCGGACGCGGCCGCGGTGGCCACCGCGGCCCATCTGGAGCGCAAACTCAACGGTCTGCGACGGGCGCTGGACGCCCTGGAGCCGGGCGCCGGCAGCAGCGCACCGCCGGTTCCCTCGCAGACCT
Source organism: Streptomyces sp. NPDC052396 (assembly GCF_044593195.1). Classification (NCBI taxonomy): domain Bacteria; kingdom Bacillati; phylum Actinomycetota; class Actinomycetes; order Kitasatosporales; family Streptomycetaceae; genus Streptomyces; species Streptomyces sp. NPDC052396. The sequence goes on along the minus strand of NZ_JBIUAW010000003.1, from coordinate 614,535 downwards.
GAGGGCGCACGCCGTTTCGTCCCGCAAGGGCTTTCACCCGTTTGACGCTGCGTCACCGGCGCAATAGCGCCGGCCCGACACGAACGGGTGAACCCCTGGGCGCAGGTGTAACCACTCGTCAGCAACGGTAACCTCGGCATCATGGCCTCACGTACGTCCGGCAAGGGTTCCCAGAGCACGGCGGGCAACTCCAAGCAGCGCGCCGGACGCGCCCCGGGCGCCGCCGCCAAGAAGGCGGCCGCCCGGCCCGCCGGCAAGGCGCCCGCCCGGAAGCCCGCCGCCAAGAAGGCTGCCGCCAAACCGCCCGCCGGTGGTGCCCGCCGGGTCGGGCGCGGCATGGCCAAGGGGGTGGGCGTGGCCTTCCGGGGCGTGGGGCGGGGAGCCAAGGGCCTGGATCCCGCGCACCGCAAGGACGGGCTGGCGCTGCTGCTGCTGGGCCTGGCCCTGATCATCGCGGCCGGCACCTGGTCCAACCTCCAGGGACCGGTGGGCGATCTGGTGAAGATGCTGGTCACCGGGGCGTTCGGGCGGCTGGATCTGGTGGTGCCGATACTGCTGGCGGTGATCGCGGTACGGCTGTTCCGCCATCCCGAGCGGCCGGAGGCCAATGGACGGATCGTCATCGGGCTGTCCGCCCTGGTCGTCGGTGTCCTCGGGCAGGTCCATGTGGCCTGTGGATCGCCGGGCCGCGGCGATGGCTCCCGGGCGCTGCAGAACGCCGGCGGCCTGATCGGCTGGGCGGCCGCCAAGCCGCTGATCTACACGGTGGGCGAGGTGCTGGCGGTGCCGCTGCTGGTGCTGCTCACCGTCTTCGGGCTGCTGGTGGTCACCGCCACCCCGGTCAACGCCATCCCCCGCCGGCTGCGGCAGGCGGGCATAAGGCTCGGGGTGATCGAGCCCGGGCCCGGCGAGTACCCGGGGGAGTACGAGGAACCGGAGCACACCGCCGAGTGGCGCCAGGCGCCCGCCCGCCGTCCGCGCCGGCTGCCCGCCGCCGAGGAGGCGGATCCCGGCGCGTCCGAGGAGCAGGCGCTCGCCAGGCGCCGCCGCCCCCGCCGTGGCGCGGGGGAGCCGGACCCGGTGGACCTGGCCGCCGCGGCCGCCGCCGACCTGGACGGGGCGGTGCTGCACGGGGTGCAGCCCTCACCGCTGGTGGCCGGCCTCAGCAGCGGCATCTCGCCGGAGGAGCCCACGGCGGAGGTGCCGGCCAGACGCGGCGCCAAGGCCAGGAAGGGCAAGGAGGCCAGAGAAGCGGAGGAACAGCCGGGCTATGTCCCCGACTTGACCAAGCCCGCCCCCGAACCCTCCTCGGGGCTGCCGGCACGCGCCGAGCAGCTCCAGCTGGCGGGTGACATCACCTATGCGCTGCCCACCCTGGACCTGCTGGAGCGCGGTGGCCCGGGCAAGGCCCGCAGCGCCGCCAATGACGCCATAGTGGCCTCACTGACCACTGTCTTCGCCGAGTTCAAGGTGGACGCCGCGGTCACCGGCTTCACCCGGGGCCCGACGGTCACCCGCTACGAGGTGGAACTGGGCCCCGCGGTCAAGGTGGAGCGGATCACCGCGCTCACCAAGAACATCGCCTATGCGGTGGCCAGTCCGGATGTACGGATCATCAGCCCCATTCCCGGCAAGTCGGCCGTCGGCGTTGAAATCCCCAATACCGACCGGGAGATGGTCAATCTCGGCGATGTGCTGCGCCTGGCGGACGCGGCCGGTGACGAGCACCCAATGCTGGTGGCGCTGGGCAAGGACGTCGAGGGCGGCTATGTGATGGCCAACCTGACCAAGATGCCGCACATCCTGGTCGCCGGAGCCACCGGTTCCGGTAAGTCCTCCTGCATCAACTGCCTGATCACCTCGGTGATGGTGCGCGCCACCCCGGATGATGTGCGGATGGTGCTGATCGACCCCAAGCGCGTCGAACTCACCGCCTATGAAGGCATTCCGCACCTGATCACGCCGATCATCACCAACCCCAAGCGGGCCGCCGAGGCGCTGCAGTGGGTGGTGCGCGAGATGGACCTGCGCTACGACGACCTCGCCGCCTACGGCTTCCGGCACATCGACGACTTCAACGCCGCGGTGCGCGAGGGCAGGGTGAACCCGCCGGACGGCAGCGGGCGCGAACTGTCCCCGTACCCCTATCTGTTGGTGATCGTCGACGAGCTGGCGGACCTGATGATGGTGGCCCCGCGCGATGTCGAGGACTCCATCGTCCGCATCACCCAGCTCGCCCGGGCCGCCGGCATCCACCTGGTGCTGGCCACCCAGCGGCCCTCGGTGGACGTGGTCACCGGCCTGATCAAGGCCAATGTGCCGTCCCGGCTGGCCTTCGCCACCTCCTCGCTGGCCGACAGCCGGGTCATCCTGGACCAGCCGGGCGCCGAGAAGCTGATCGGCAAGGGCGACAGCCTCTTCCTGCCGATGGGCGCCGGCAAGCCGACCCGGATGCAGGGCGCCTTTGTCACCGAGGCCGAGGTGGCCTCGGTGGTGCGGCACTGCAAGGAACAGATGGCCCCGGTCTTCCGCGAGGACGTCACGGTCGGCACGGCCAGGAAGAAGGAGATCGACGAGGACATCGGTGACGACCTCGATCTGTTGTGCCAGGCCGCCGAGCTGGTGGTCTCCACCCAGTTCGGATCGACCTCCATGCTGCAGCGCAAATTGCGCGTGGGCTTCGCCAAAGCGGGCAGGCTCATGGACCTGATGGAGTCGCGCAACATCGTGGGTCCCAGCGAGGGCTCCAAGGCCCGCGATGTGCTCGTCAAGCCGGACGAGCTGGACGGGGTGCTCGCGATGATCCGCGGGGACGGCGGCTCCTGACGGGCCTTCGGCGGTGCCCGCGCCAGCGCCACCGGTGGCGCCGGTACGGCAGAGTCTTCTGATGGCGTACAAAGTCCGGCTTCCCGCTTGCCGGACGCTTTCGCATCCCCCCTAGACTGATATTCCAGCAGGTGGCTGCACGCTCGAAAGGCGCCCAGGTGTCCATCGGCAACTCTCCTCAGGAAGACGAACGGCCCTCCATCGGCCGCACCCTTCAGCAAGCCCGAATCAACGCCGGACTGACGGTGGATGAGGTCAGTTCCACCACCCGCGTACGCATTCCGATCATCCATGCGATGGAACAGGATGACTTCTCCCGTTGCGGCGGGGACGTCTACGCCCGGGGGCATATCCGCACCCTGGCGCGCGCCGTGGGCATCGACTCCACCGGGCTCATCGAGACCTACGACGCCGAGCGCGGCGGCCGCCCCCGGCCCAGCCAGGCCGCCCCCGTCTTCGAGGCCGAGCGGATCCGGCCCGAGCCCCGGCGCCCCAACTGGACGGCCGCCATGGTCGCCGCGATCGTGGCGGTGGTCGGCTTCGTCGGCTTCACCCTCTTCAACGGCGGAGCCGGGAACCAGGACGACCCGGTGGCGGCCGGCCCGTCGGCCACCCCCTCCAAGGCCCCCGGCAAGCCCAACGCCGCCAAGCCGTCCCGGCCCCGGCCGGAGCCCTCGGACAGCGCCATCGCCGGGGTCCCGGCGAACAAGGTGGTCGTCAAGCTCACCGCGGAAAAAGACCAGACCTGGATGTCCGCCAAGGACCACAACGGCAAGACTCTGGAGGAGGGCGTGCTCAAACGCGGCGCGTCCAAGACCTTCACCGACAGCAAGCGGATCGATCTGGTGCTGGGCAACGCCGGAGCCGTCCAGCTGTTCGTCAACGGCAAAGAGATCAAGAACGTCGGTGATGGCGGGCAGGTCCAGCGGCTCAGCTACACCCGGGGTGACCCGGTGGCCGGCTGACCGGCCGCCGGGTGCGCGGAGCCACCGGGTGACCAGGCTCTCCGCACTCGGCGGCCGAGGCGGCGCCGGGACAAAGTAGGCTGAGCCCTATGCCCGAACGCCGTACCGTCGCTCTTGTCACACTTGGCTGCGCCCGTAACGAGGTGGACTCGGAGGAGCTGGCAGGCCGCTTGGCGGCGGATGGCTGGGACCTCGTCGAGGACGCCGCCGACGCCGATGTGGCCGTGGTCAACACCTGTGGCTTTGTGGAGGCCGCCAAGAAGGACTCCGTCGACGCCCTGCTGGAGGCCAACGATCTGAAGGATCATGGTCGCACCCAGGCCGTGGTGGCCGTGGGCTGCATGGCCGAGCGCTACGGCAAGGAACTGGCCGAGGCGCTGCCCGAGGCCGATGGCGTGCTGGGCTTCGACGACTACGCCGATATCTCCGACCGGCTGCAGACCATCCTCTCCGGCGGCGTCCACGCCTCGCACACCCCGCGCGACCGGCGCAAGCTGCTGCCGATCAGCCCCGCCGAGCGCCAGAGCGCGGATGTCGCGCTGCCGGGCCACGCCCAGGACACCCCGCCCGCCGACCTGCCGGACGGCCTCGCCCCGGCCTCCGGGCCGCGGGCCCCGCTCCGCCGTCGCCTGGGCAGCAGCCCGGTGGCCTCGGTGAAGCTCGCCTCCGGCTGCGACCGGCGGTGCTCCTTCTGCGCCATCCCCTCCTTCCGCGGCTCCTTCATCTCCCGCCGCCCCTCCGATGTGCTGGCGGAGACCCGCTGGCTGGCGGAGCAGGGCGTCAAGGAGGTGATGCTGGTCTCCGAGAACAACACCTCCTACGGCAAGGACCTCGGGGACATCCGGCTGCTGGAGACCCTGCTGCCGGAGCTGGCGGCGGTGGACGGCCTGGAGCGGATCCGGGTCAGCTACCTGCAGCCGGCCGAGATGCGGCCCGGGCTGATCGACGTGCTGACCTCCACCGAGAAGGTGGCCCCCTACTTCGACCTGTCCTTCCAGCACTCCGCCCCCGGGGTGCTGCGGGCCATGCGCCGCTTCGGCGACACCGATCGTTTCCTGGAGCTGCTGGACACCATCCGCGGCAAGGCCCCCCAGGCCGGCGCCCGCTCCAACTTCATCGTCGGCTTCCCCGGCGAGAGCGAGGAGGACCTCGCTGAGCTGGAACGCTTCCTGTCCGAGGCCCGCCTGGACGCGATCGGCGTGTTCGGCTACTCCGACGAGGAGGGCACCGAGGCGGCCGGCTACCAGGACAAGGTGGACGAGGATGTGGTCGCCGAACGCCTGGCCCGCGTCTCCCGGCTGGCCGAGGAGCTGACCGCGCAGCGCGCCGAGGAGCGGATCGGCGAGACAATCGAAGTACTGGTCGAGAGGTTCGACGAGGAGGACGGCGTGCTCGGCCGGGCGGCCCACCAGGCCCCCGAGACCGACGGGCAGGTCCGGCTTCTCGTCGGCTCCATGGACACCGCTCCGGCCCCCGGCCGTATGGTCGTGGCCAAGGTGGTGGCGAGCGAGGGCGTCGATCTCATCGCCGAGCCGGTGGGAGACGGCGGGTGTACCGAGGAGGCGGGCAGATGAGCGGAGTCCCGGCCTCGGCCGCGGGCAGCCCCGCACCGGCGACGGCGCGGCGGCCGGCCCGGCTGTGGAACATCGCCAACATCCTCACCATGATCCGGCTGTGCCTGGTACCCGCCTTTGTGCTGCTGATGGTGCATGACGGGGGTGACGATCCGGCCTGGCGCTCCTTCGCCTGGGCCGCCTTCGCCGTCGCCATGATCACTGATCTCTTCGACGGTCACCTGGCCCGCTCGTACAACCTGGTCACCGACTTCGGCAAGATCGCCGACCCGATCGCCGACAAGGCGATCATGGGCGCGGCGCTGATCTGCCTCTCCGCCCTGCATGACCTGCCCTGGTGGGTCACCGGCGTGATCCTCTTCCGCGAGATCGGCATCACCCTGATGCGGTTCTGGGTGATCCGGCACGGCGTCATCCCGGCCAGCCGCGGCGGCAAGCTCAAGACGCTGTTCCAGGGCGTGGGCGTGGGGATGTACATCCTGCCGCTCACCGACTGGCTGGCCACCCTGCGGTTCTGGGTGATGGCCGTGGCCGTGGTGCTGACCGTGCTCACCGGGCTCGACTACATCCGCCAGGCCGTGGTGCTGCGCCGGGCCGCCCCGGCCGGGGAGCCGGAGCGTTGAGCGCGGCCGGTTCCGCCGGTGCCCGGCGGGCACTGGCGGCGCTGGAACGGGCGGGCCGGACGGTGGCCGTCGCCGAATCCCTCACCGGCGGCCTGGTCTCCGCCGCGCTGACCGCGGTGCCGGGGGCCTCCCGCACGGTGCGCGGCTCGGTGACCGCCTATGCCACCGAGGTCAAGCGTGAGGTGCTGGGTGTGGACGGGTCCCTGCTGGCCGAACACGGCGCGGTGGACGCCGAGGTGGCCCGGCAGATGGCCCGCGGGGTACGCGCACTGCTGGGCGCCGACTGGGGTCTGGCCACCACCGGTGTCGCCGGGCCCGAACCTCAGGACGGCAAGCCGGTGGGCACCGTCTTTGTGGCGGTGGCCGGTCCGGACGGCCGGGCGGCGGTACGCGCGCTCTCGCTGGCCGGGGACCGGGAGCGGATCAGGGCCCGGAGCACCGAGGCCGTTCTGGCGCTGCTGCTCAGCGAATTGGCGGGAAACGCGAGGGCACAGGATACGGAACACACGGGGGGGAATGGATGTTTGCAGCCCTGAGTGAACACGAGATAGCTCCCCGCACGGCCGCACCCCGAGGCGGTACGGTGGGGCGTGAAGGATCCGGATTCGCGGTCCAAGGAGGGAGCCACCGATGATTTTGCTCCGTCGCCTGCTGGGTGACGTGCTGCGTCGGCAGCGCCAGCGCCAGGGCCGCACTCTGCGCGAGGTCTCCTCATCCGCCAGGGTTTCGCTCGGGTATCTCTCCGAGGTCGAGCGCGGGCAGAAAGAGGCGTCCTCCGAGCTTCTCTCCGCAATCTGCGACGCTCTGGACGTACGGATGTCCGAGGTCATGCGCGAGGTGAGCGATGAGCTTTCGCTCGCCGAGCTGGCGCAGTCGGCGGCGGCGAGCGAGCCGGTACCCGCGCCGATGCGGCCGATGTTCAATTCGATGTCCGTGGCGTCCGTTACGGGCGTCCCCACCGAGCGCGTGACCATCAAGGCACCCGCGGAGGCCGTGGACGTGGTCGCGGCCTGACACCGTTCAACGGCGTCTGGGTTTTGTTCCCGGAGCCCCGGTCAGAAGCCTGACCGGGGCTCCGGTGCATTCCGGGCCCGATTCCCGCCCCTGTGTCATGGTGGGAAAACCGGGACCAATCCGATGCAACGCCTGAAGAGGAGAAAGCGGATGTCTGTTGTGAAGAGCCCGCTGCCCGAACAGGACCGCAAGACCGTCGGGGACGCCCTGCAGGGCGCGCTGGTCGACCTGGTGGATCTCTCCCTGGTCGCCAAGCAGGTCCACTGGACCGTGGTGGGGCCCCGGTTCCGTTCCGTCCACCTTCAGCTGGACGAGGTGGTGGCCTCGGCCCGGACCCATATGGACACCGTGGCCGAGCGGGCCTCGGCGCTGGGCCTCGCCCCGGACGGCCGGGCCGAGACGGTCGCCAAGACCAGTGGCATCGATCCGCTCGGCGGTGGCTGGACCAAGGACGCGGATGTGGTCCGCGTCATGGTCGAGGCGCTGGGCGCGGTGATCGGGCGGATGCGCGAGCGGATCCGGGCCACCGGGGAGCCGGACCCGGTGACCCAGGACATCCTGATCGGGCTCACCGCCGACCTGGAGAAGCACCACTGGATGTTCCAGGCGGAGAACGCCTGATCCGGGCGGTGTCCGGCGCCCGGTGGCGCACCCGGCCGGGGCAGGGTCTCCTGGGGACATGGACGAGCAGGCGGTGACCCGCTTCACCCAGGAGCTGATGCTCGTCTCGGAGCTCGACGAGCAGGCGGCCGGGGCCTTTGTCCGGGCCGTCTGTCTGGAGGGCGTGCACGAGGGCGAGCAACGGGTCCTGGTGGAACTGCACCGGCGCGACCGCAGGATCGAGGAACTGGAGCGGGAGTTGGCCCGCCTGGGCGGGCAACGGCCCGGCTGAGGGCGGTGCCGCCGGCGGTGGTCCGGTCCGAGGAGGCAGCCATGCCATGGCGCGGGATCCGGGGCCGGCACCGGCTGCGCAGGCCGGGCCGGCGGGCGCTCGCCCTGCTGGCCGGCGCCCTGTGGTGCGGGGCGGCCTGCTGGCCGCTGTGGGCGGCAGGCGGCCGGGACGGGGCGGTGGGCGGGCTGGTGCTCGCCGGCTGGGGGCTGAGCCTGCTGCCGGTGCACTGTGTGCCCCGCCCCAGGCGGGGTGAGGGCCGCTTCGGCGGCCACCGGCTCACCCGATCGGGCTAAGGGGCGCGCAGCCGCAGGCCCCGGGGAGTGGCATGGAAACCGGCCGCCTCCAGCAGGGCGCCCAGGGGAGAGGTGAGCGCGGCGGAGCCATTGACGCGCTCCACGGTGACGGTGCCCAGCGCGCCCGCCCGGGCCGCCTCGGCCAGGGCCATGGCGGCCTCCGTCAGCCCGGGGTCGTCCGCCGAGGGCTCTCCGGCCGCTTCGGCCGAGGGCCAGGCCAGCAGGGTCTTGCCGCCCCGCTCCACATAGAGGGCCGGCGCGCCGTCCACCAGGACCACCAGGGCACCGGCCTTGCGGCCCGGCTTGTGGGCGGCGCCGCCCGGCGGCTCCGGCCAGGGCAGGGCCGCGCCATAGGCGTTGGCCGGGTCCGCCGCGGCGAGCACCACCGCCCGCCGTCCGCCGCCGGGCACCGGGCCGGCCCCGGCCGCCCGCTCCCGGGCCGTGGCGGCCGCCCGCAGCCGGTCGATGGCGCCCTCCATGGCGAACTGGGCGGCGCCCAGGCCCTCGACCACATAGCCGCGCCGGGCCTGCCCGCTCTCCTCGAAGGCGGCGAGCACCCGGTAGGCCGCGGCGAAGCCGCCCTCGACGCCTTCCGCCTGCACGGCGCCCCGGGTGACCACGCCATGGCGGTCCAGCAGGGTGCGGGCCAGGGCGTGCGCCCGGTGGGTGGCATCGGGGGCGGGCGCGGGCAGCAGCGACCAGCGTCCGGCGACCGTGGGCGGGCCGCCCCGGGCGGCGGCCGGACGGTTGGCCAGACCGGTGCGGCCGGCGAAGGAGCCGTACCGGCCCCGGGGCACCGGACGCCTGGCGCGGTGCGCGGTGGAACCGGCGGTGCGGCCGGAGCCCAGCAGTGAACGCAGCGGCGCCAGCGTGTCATTGGTGAGCCGGCCGGACCAGGCCAGGTCCCACAGGGCGTCGGCGATCCGGGCCTCGGACCCGGCGGAGCCGTCGGCTTCGGGCAGCACGGTGTGCACCCGCTCGGCGATCTGCCGGAAGAACAGGCCGTAGCCGCCCGCGAGGGCGTCCAGCACGGCCTGGTGCAGCGGGGTGAGCTCCAGCGGATGCGGGGCGGGGAGCAGCAGCGGGGCCGTGTCGGCGGGCAGCAGGGTGATCCAGCCGTCCTTGCCGGGCAGCGCGCCGGCCCCGGCCCACACCACCTCGCCGGCGGCGGTGAGTTCATCGAGCATGGCGGGCCGGTAGTCGCTCACCCGGGCGGGCAGCACCAGCTTCTCCAGGGCGGAGGCGGGCACCGGCGCCCCCTGCAACTGCTCGATGGCGCGCAGCAGTCCGTCGATGCCGCGCAGCCCATGCCCGCCGATGTGCTGCCACTGCGGCAGGAAGGCGGCCAGCGCGGTGGGCGGCACCGGCTCCAGCTCCTGGCGCAGCGCGGCCAGCGAGCGGCGGCGCAGCCGGCGCAGCACGGCCGCGTCACACCACTCCTGGCCGATTCCCGAGGGGTGGAACTCGCCCTGGACAATACGGCCGTTCGCCGCCAGCCGGTGCAGGGCGCCGTCGGTCACCGCGGTGCCCAGGCCGAACCGGGCGGCGGCCCGGGCCGAGGTGAACGGGCCATGGGTGCGGGCGTACCGGGCCAGCAGATCGCCCAGCGGATCCCTGACCGGCTCGGTGAACGCCTCCGGCACGCCCACCGGCAGGGCGGTGCCCAGGGCGTCGCGCAGCCGGCCGGCGTCCTCGATGGCGGTCCAGTGCTCCCGGCCCGCGACGCGCACCCTGAGCGCCCGCCGGGCCTCGCCCAACTCCGTTGCCCACCCGGGCTCGGCGCCCCGCTCGGCCAGCTCGGCATCGGTGAGCGGGCCCAGCAGGCGCAGCAGATCGGCGACCCCCTCGGCGTCCTTGACCCGGCGGTCCTCGGTCAGCCACTGCAGTTCGCGCTCCAGCTCCGCCAGCACCTCGGCGTCCAGCAGCTCGCGCAGCTCGGCCTGGCCCAGCAGTTCGGCCAGCAGCCGGGAGTCCAGCGAGAGCGCGGCCGCCCGGCGCTCGGCCAGCGGGGAGTCGCCCTCGTAGAGGAACTGGGCGACATAGCCGAACAGCAACGAGCGGGCGAAGGGGGAGGGTTCGGGCGTGGTGACCTCGACCAGCCGGACCCGGCGGGCCTCGATGTCGCCCATCAGCTCGGTCAGCCCGGGGACGTCGAAGACATCCTGGAGGCACTCGCGGACCGCCTCCAGAACAATCGGGAAGGAGCCGAACTCACCGGCCACCTGGAGTAGTTGGGCGGCGCGCTGGCGCTGCTGCCACAGCGGGGTGCGCTTGCCGGGATTGCGGCGCGGCAGCAGCAGGGCGCGGGCGGCGCACTCCCGGAAGCGGGCGGCGAACAGGGCGGAGCCGCCCACCTGGTCGGTGACGATGCCGGAGATCTCCTCCTTGTCGAAGACCACATCGGCGGCGCCCATCGGGGACTGGCCGTCGTCGAACTCCGTTCCCCGCGCGGCCGGTTCGGTGTCCAGCAGGTCCAGGCCCAGCAGGTCGGCGTCGGGCAGGCGCAGCACAATGCCGTCGTCGGCGTGCATCACCTGGGCGTCCATGCCATAGCGCTCGGTGAGCCGGGCGCCCAGCGCCAGCGCCCAGGGGGCGTGCACCTGGGCGCCGAAGGGGGAGTGCACCACCACCCGCCAGTCGCCCAGCTCATCGCGGAAGCGTTCCACCACGATGGTGCGGTCATCGGGCACATGGCCGCAGGCGCGGCGCTGTTCATCGAGGTAGGACAGCACATTGCCGGCGGCGCGGGCGTCCAGCCCGGCGGCGGTGAGCCGCCGGCGGCCGGCCTTCTCGTCCAGTGCGCCCACCTCGCGCAGGAACGCGCCCAGCGCACGGCCCAGTTCCAGCGGGCGGCCCAGCTGGTCGCCCTTCCAGAACGGCAGCCTGCCGGGCACGCCGGGGGCGGGAGTGACCAGGACCCGGTCGCGGGTGATGTCCTCGATCCGCCAGGAGGTGGTGCCCAGGGTGAACACATCTCCCACCCGGGACTCATAGACCATCTCCTCGTCCAGTTCACCGACGCGGCCGCCGCCCTTCTTTGGGTCGGCGCCGGCCAGGAAGACACCGAACAGGCCGCGGTCGGGGATGGTGCCGCCGGAGGTGACGGCCAGCCGCTGGGCTCCGGGGCGCCCGGTGACCGTGCCGGCCACCCGGTCCCACACCAGGCGGGGCCGCAGCTCCGCGAAGGCGTCGGAGGGATAGCGGCCGGCGAGCATGTCCAGCACGCCGGTGTAGGCGGATTCGGGGAGGGCGGCGAAGGGGGCGGCCCGGCGTACCACCGCCAGCAGCTCGTCCACGTCCCAGGTGTCCATGGCGGTCATGGCGACGATCTGCTGGGCCAGCACGTCCAGCGGGTTGGCGGGCACCCGCAGCGCCTCGATGGCCCCCTGGCGCATCCGCTCGGTCACCACGGCCGCCTGCACCAGATCGCCGCGGTACTTGGGGAAGACCACCCCGGTGGAGACGGCGCCCACCTGGTGTCCGGCGCGGCCCACGCGCTGCAGTCCGGAGGCGACCGAGGGCGGGGACTCCACCTGGACCACCAGGTCGACCGCGCCCATGTCGATGCCCAGCTCCAGGCTGGAGGTGGCCACCACGGCCGGCAGCCGGCCCGCCTTGAGGGCCTCCTCGACCTGGGCCCGCTGCTCCTTGGAGACCGAGCCGTGATGGGCCCGGGCGATCACGGCGGAGGCGCCGGCGGCCGCGCCGGAACCGCCCATCAGCTGGGCGGGGGAGTGGTGTTCGGGCAGCGGCTCACCGGTGGCCCGCTCATGGGCGATCTCGTTGAGCCGGTTGCACAGCCGCTCGGCCAGGCGGCGGGAGTTGGCGAAGACGATGGTGGAGCGGTGCGCCTGCACCAGGTCGGTGATGTGCTCCTCGACATGGGGCCAGATCGAGGGCTTCTCGCGGTCGTCGCCCTCCCGCACCGGGGAGGCACCCAGCTCGCCCAGGTCCTCCACCGGCACGACCACCGAGAGGTCGAACTCCTTGCCCGAGGGCGGCTGGACGACCTCCACCCGGCGCCGCGGGGAGAGATAGCGGGCCACCTCGTCGACCGGCCGGACGGTGGCGGACAGGCCGATGCGGCGGGCGGGGCGGGGCAGCAGCTCGTCCAGCCGCTCCAGGGACAGCGCCAGGTGGGCGCCGCGCTTGGTGCCGGCCACCGCGTGCACCTCGTCGAGGATGACGGTCTCCACCGAGGTGAGCGCCTGGCGGGCGGCGGAGGTGAGCATCAGGAACAGCGACTCGGGCGTGGTGATCAGGATGTCCGGCGGGCGGCTGACCAGGGCGCGGCGCTCGGCCGCCGGGGTGTCGCCGGAGCGGATACCGACGGTGATCTCCGGCTCCGGCAGCCCCAGGCGCACCGCCTCCTGGCGGATTCCGGTGAGCGGGCTGCGCAGATTGCGCTCCACGTCCACCGCGAGGGCCTTGAGCGGGGAGATGTACAGCACCCGGCAGCGCTTGGCGCGCTCGGCCGGCGGCGGGTTGCCGGCCAGCCGGTCCAGCGAGGCGAGGAAGGCGGCCAGTGTCTTGCCGGAGCCGGTGGGCGCGACGACCAGCACATCGGAGCCCCGGCCGATCGCCCGCCAGGCTCCGGCCTGGGCGGCGGTGGGCGCGGTGAAGGCTCCCGTGAACCAGGAGCGGGTCGCGGGAGAGAACTCCGAGAGCGCGGCGGCCGGGTCCGCCGCCGCCGAGTCGTCCGTCATGCACCCCATCGTGCACCGCACCACTGACAACGCCGCCGAGCGGCAGGTCAGGGGCGGTTTCGGCAGGGGGCGGGCCGGCTAGACCGGGCGGCCGTGGGCGCGCAGGGTCAGCAGGGCCTCGATGGTGGCCAGCGGGCGGTGTTCCAGTTCCGCGGCCGGTGCCCAGGAGCGGTGGTGCGCCGGCCAGCCGCCGTCCTCCCCCTGGGCCGCGGCCAGGTGGTCCAGGGAGCGGGTCAGTTCGGCGTCGGTGAACCAGGGGCGGGCCAGTGAGGCGGGGGTGCGCACCAGGTCGTGCGGGAAGCAGGGCCCGTCCGCCTCCGGGCCGGGCCGGTGTCCGGGGCCGGGGTCCAGGACGGCCAGCCGCTGCTCGCGCACCGCCCGGCCCAGCCGGTCGGCGGCCGCTTCGGCGCGCGGCCGGTCCGGGACGCCGTCCAGGAAGTCGACCGCCGCCCGGACCTCCCGGGGATGCGGCCGGCCGTTGGCCGCCAGGGCGTTCACGGCCGCCCAGCAGAAGTCGGTGGCCCGGAACAGCCAGGCGTGCCAGACCGCGTTGCGGTGCAGCAGGCCCACCACCGGGCCGGTGGTGAGCAGGGAGCTGGGCGGGTCCTCGGTCAGCGGGAACCAGGGCGCGGCCGGGTGGCCGCGCAGTGAGGGGTGCAGGGCGGGCAGGGCGCCGTCCGGGGTGGAGACGGCGGTCAGATAGCGGCAGACCGGCTCCGCCCGCCGGCCGCCGCAGCGGCCGATCTCGTCCAGCACCCGCAGCGCGTGGGCGGTGTGCAGGGGCTGGCTCACCGGGCCGCGCAGGTCCGGGTCCAGGGCGTGGCCGTAGCCGCCGTCGTCGAGCCGGTAGGCCGTCAGGGCCGCCTCGACGGGCTCCGGGCCGCCGCCGAGGAAGTGGAAGGCGAATCTGCGTTGTTCGAGCACACGGGCGGTCAGCCAGACGAAGTGCGCGGCACGGGCCGCGGCGGATGCTCCGGAGGGGGCCATGCACAAGACCGTAGGGCGCGAAGCGGCGCGCGGTCAGCGGCTGGAGCCCGGCTGCACCCGCAGGGGCGGCTGGCCGGGTGCCCCCGGTTGACGCCGTACGCTGCGGATATGAAGTTGACCGTCTTCTGGCAGCGTATGGCCGACCACTTCGGCCCGGCGTACGCCGACTCCTTTGCCCGTGATCATGTGATGTCCGAGCTCGGCGGCCGCACCGTGCGCCAGGCGCTGGACGCCGGCTGGGAGGCCAAGGACGTGTGGCGTGCGGTGTGCCGGGCGGTGGACGTGCCGGCCGACAAGCGCTGACCCGGCGCCGCCGGGGTGTGGCGTGCTTGACACAAAAATCGAACATCCATTCTGATTGGGGTCCGCGGCTGGCCCGGTAAACCTCCCGTAATGGCATTTCCGCAGGTCAGAGCGGCGTCCGGGCCCATTGTCAGTGGCAGGCGTTAGCGTCATGGACGTGAAGCGATCGACTCAAGCGAACCGGGTGGAACCCATGGCAGGCACCGACCGCGAGAAGGCGCTGGACGCCGCGCTCGCACAGATTGAACGGCAGTTCGGCAAGGGCGCCGTGATGCGCCTGGGTGAGCGCCCCAACGAGCCCATCGAGGTCATCCCCACCGGGTCGACCGCGCTGGACGTCGCCCTCGGCGTGGGCGGGCTGCCCCGCGGCCGGGTGGTCGAGGTGTACGGACCGGAGTCCTCCGGTAAGACCACGCTGACCCTGCACGCGGTGGCCAACGCCCAGCGGGCGGGCGGCACGGTGGCCTTCGTGGACGCCGAGCACGCGCTCGACCCCGAGTACGCCAAGAAGCTGGGCGTCGACATCGACAACCTGATCCTGTCCCAGCCGGACAACGGCGAGCAGGCGCTGGAGATCGTCGACATGCTGGTCCGCTCCGGCGCGCTCGACCTGATCGTCATCGACTCCGTGGCGGCCCTGGTGCCCCGCGCGGAGATCGAGGGCGAGATGGGCGACTCCCATGTCGGCCTCCAGGCCCGCCTGATGAGCCAGGCGCTCCGGAAGATCACCAGCGCGCTCAACCAGTCCAAGACCACCGCGATCTTCATCAACCAGCTCCGCGAGAAGATCGGCGTGATGTTCGGCTCCCCCGAGACCACCACCGGTGGCCGGGCGCTGAAGTTCTACGCCTCGGTGCGCATCGACATCCGCCGCATCGAGACGCTCAAGGACGGCACGGAGGCGGTCGGCAACCGAACCCGTTGCAAGGTCGTCAAGAACAAGGTCGCCCCGCCCTTCAAGCAGGCCGAGTTCGACATCCTCTACGGCCAGGGCATCAGCCGTGAGGGCGGCCTGATCGACATGGGTGTGGAGCACGGCTTTGTCCGCAAGGCCGGTGCCTGGTACACCTACGAGGGCGACCAGTTGGGCCAGGGCAAGGAGAACGCCCGCAACTTCCTCAAGGACAACCCCGACCTGGCCAACGAGATCGAGAAGAAGATCAAGGAGAAGCTGGGCGTGGGCGTGCGCCCGGAGGCTCCGGGCGAGGAGCCGGGCGCGGACGCGGCCGGGGCGGCCGCGGGCGAGCCGGCCAAGTCGGTTCCGGCACCGGCGGGCAAGTCCACCAAGGCGGCCAAGGCGACGGCCAAGGGCTAAGGCCTGATGACGCGACGAAGCGAGTTCGCCGAGCCGTACGCGGACGACCATGCGGGCGGTGGCGCCCCGGCCCCGTCGAGGGCCGGGGACGGGGCGCCGCCGTCACCGGAGGAGCAGGCGCGGGCGATCTGTCTGCGCCTGCTCACCGGATCCCCGCGCACCCGCAGGCAGCTGGCCCAGGCGCTGGCCAGGCGCGGCATCCCCGAGGAGGCCGCCCAGGAGGTGCTGTCCCGCTTCGAGGACGTGGGGCTGATCGACGACGCGGCCTTCGCGGGCGCCTGGGTGGAGTCCCGGCACCATGGCCGCGGGCTGGCCCGGCGGGCGCTGGCACGCGAGTTGCGCACCAAGGGGGTGGACTCGGCGGTCATCGAGGAGGCGGTCGGACAGCTGGACTCCGAGCAGGAGGAGCGCACCGCCCGGGAGCTGGCCGAGCGCAAACTCCGCGCCACCCGCGGCCTGGAGCGGGAGAAGCGCATCCGCCGGCTGGTGGGGATGCTCGCCCGCAAAGGGTATGGCGAGGGCCTCGCCATACGCGTGGTGCGGGAGGCGCTCGCGGCGGAGGGCGAGGACGAGGAGCTGCTGGACGCCTTTCTCGCCCCGGAGTAGGGGCGGTTGGCCCGGCAGCGGCCGCCCGGTCAGCACCCGGGGTGCGCCCGGACGCCGGGTGGTGTCACCGGCAGGCCCGCCGCCCGCCACGCCTGGAAGCCGCCCACCAGGTCGGTGGCCCGGTGCAGCCCCAGCCGCCGCAGCGAGTCGGCCGCCAGCGAGGAGGCATAGCCCTCGTCACAGATCACGACCACCCGCAGGTCATGGCCACGGGCCTCGGCCGCCCGGTGCGCACAGCAGGGGTCCAGGCGCCACTCCAGCTCATTGCGCTCCACCACCAGCGCCCCGGGGATCGTCCCGTCCCGCTCGCGCAGCGCGGCATAGCGGATGTCCACCAACAGGCCGCCGCCGGACTGGACTTGGGCCGCCTCGGCCGGACTCAACCGGTCAAGTCCGCTACGGGCCAGGGCCAGCAGCTCCTCCACCCTCATGCCCACTCCCGGGGCCACTCCACCTGCTCCAGCCGCAGCACCCGGCCGGTCCGGCTGTAGCGGCGCATCATGGGCAGCGGCGGATGGTAGGCGTGCACCGACACCGCGTGCTCCCCCTCCGAGGGGTTGAACATCTGGTGGACATGGTGCGGCCCGAAAGCCCGTCCCTGACCGCCGGCCAGCCGCCGCTCCCGGTCCACGCCATCCGCCAGTTCCAGCAGTTTCCAGCCCTCGGTGGGCAGTTGGGCGGCCAGCGACTGCTCGGTCAGGGTGCCCGCCGCCATGGCGAAGGCACCGCTGGAGCCGCCGTGGTCGTGCCAGCCGGTGCCCGCCCCGGGCGGCCAGCCGATCAGCCATGCCTCCGCGCCGGAGGGGCCGGGCAGCCGGACCCAGGTGCGGCCCTGGGGATCCAGTGGCAGGGCGGCGATCAGGGCCTGGTCGGCGGCGATCGCGGCAGCGAAGCGGAGCAGGTCCTTCGGCGAAGGGGGACCGGAGAGCGAGGGGGAAGGCGCGCCGGAGCGCGCGGAGGTGTGCACGGGAAAAGGCATGGCAACCGTCCTGGGTGATCGCTGAGAGCGCGCGGCGGTCAACTCCCGGCCGCGCCAGGGGATATGTCCGGAGACATAGGGATCAGCAGGACGGACGACAGCAGCAGCCCGCGTAGCGGAGCAGGTCCACATGGACCCTCCGCCAGAACCGCGCGCCGCCGTCATTCATGGCCGGAGTCAACCATCCGGTCCGATGGCCGGTCAACGCTTGGCCGTAGCCTCACTGGGTTCCGCCGCGCGCAGCGCCGGCGCCCGGTCCACGGCCCGCTCCTCGGCCGGGCGCACCGCGCCGGCCGGGCCCCCGCGCACCGCGTCCGCGCAGGCGTACAGCTCCGCGGGCCGCACTCCGGCCAGCGCCGCCACCAGATGGCCGTCCGGCCGCACCACCAGCACCGTGTGCGCCGCCGCTCCCGGATAGCTCTCGGCCACCAGCAGTTCCGAGCGGACCGGAAGCGCTCCCACCGCCGCCGCCAGCGAGGGCATCAGCCCGGCGCCCATCCAGTGCCGCCGCTCCCACACCCCCGTACCGGGAGCGACCAGCACCACCAGCAGATCGCCGTCCAGGCGGTCCCGCAGCCGCACCGTGGAGCCGTCCGGCGCGGTCACCGGCACATCGAGCACCGGAGCACCCACCGCGGTGTCCACCGCCGCCGAGCCGGCCGGCTCGGCTCCCGGCGCCAGCGGCGTACGGTCGTACACCGGGGGTGCGGCCAGTGCCCCGCGCCCCAAGTGCCCTTCGGAGAGCAGCAGATCATGCCCGCGCGCGGTGCCGGGCACCACCGTACGCCGTACCGTGCGCCAGCCGCCGTCGCCGCGCACCGCCGGCAGGGCCCGGTCCGCCGCGCGCAGCCGCCGGCCGACCGCTGTCCGGCGCTCGGCCTGGTAGCTGTCGAGCAGGGTCTCGGAGGCGCCGTGGTGCCAGGCCAGGGCCAGCTTCCAGGCGAGGTTCCCGGCGTCCCGCAGCCCCTCGTCCACCCCGTGCACGCCCAGCGCGCCCAGCAGATGGGCGGCGTCCCCGGCCAGGAAGACCCGGCCGCCGCGCCAGCGGCGGGCCAGCCGGTGGTGCACGGTGTGCACTCCGGTGTCCAGCAGTTCATAGGACGGCAGTTCGCCGCACCACAGGGTCAGCGAGTCGGCGATACGGGCCAGCAGATCCTGGGGGGTGACCAGTTCGCCGTCCGGCGGCAGCGGCCAGTCCAGCCGCCACGCCCCGTCCGGCAGCGGGCGCGCCGTCACCTCCCCGCCCCGGGCGGGCGCGCGGTGCAGCACCGCCTCGCCGGGCCAGGGCAGTTGGGCGCGCAGCGCCGCGACCGCGTACCGCTCCACCGCGGTACGGCCCGGGAAGCGCGCGCCCAGCAGCTTGCGCACCACCGAGCGGGCGCCGTCACAGCCCACCAGGTAACTCGCCCGCCAGATCTCCTGGTTGCCGCCGCGGGTGTGCACGGTGACCCCCGAGGCGTCCTGGCGCAGCAGGGTCAGCCGGGTGCCGGGGACGATCCGTACGTTCTCCGCGCCGTCCAGCGCGGCCCGCAGTCCCTCGGTCAGGGTGTGCTGCGGCAGGTGCGCGGGGGAGGGCTCGTCCTCGCCGAACTCCACCCGGGTGAGCAGCGAGCGGCGGTGCAGGGTGCGCCAGGCCGTCCACCGCGCGTCCCCGGGCCCGGTGAAGCCCAGCCGCTCCAGCATGGCCAGGGTGTCCGGCCGCAGCACGGCGGTGCGCGCCAGGCGCCGCTCACCCTGGCCGGTGCCCCCGTCCGGGGCCTCGTCCAGGACCACCACCGGCACCTGACGCCGGGCCAGGCCCAGGGCCAGCGCCAGGCCGGCCGGGCCGGCCCCGTTGACGATCACCGGGTCCACGGGGCACCGGAACACGGGAGAGGGAACAGCTCGATCACAGAACGTATGCAACCCATTGCCACCGCATGCGTCAAGTGATCAGAGGCCGCCGAGCGGTGCGCCGGTGGCGTACGCCCCGCCGTCCGGTCATGGCCGACGGGGCGTCACTCCTGGGCCTCGCGCGGGGGCTAGGAGGCGTCCGCGCCGGAGCCGCCCGGTCCGCCGCCGGGGGCGCTGTGCCCGGGATCGGCCATGACGGCCGCCCCGGTGGCGGCCGGCGGCACCGGGGCGCCCTTGCGGGAGCGCTGGGTGCGCCGTTCGACCCAGGTGGCCAGGCCGGAGAGGGCCAGGCAGAGCAGGATGTAGATCGAGCCGAAGACGATCACCATCGGGATGAAGGCGTAGACGCCGTTCACCGGCGTCAGTTGCTGGGCGAAGGCCTTGCCGACGAACAGCAGCTCCTCGTAGAGGATGATGAAGCCCAGCGAGGTGTCCTTGAGGGTGACCACCAGCTGGCTGATGATCGACGGCAGCATGGAGCGGACCGCCTGGGGCACCAGAATGCCCGCCATCACCTGGGTCTTGCGCAGCCCCAGGGCGTAGGCGGCCTCGCTCTGCCCGCGGGGCACCGCGTTGATGCCGGAGCGGAAGATCTCCGCCTGGACCGAGCCGTTGTAGAGCACCAGGCCGAGCACCAGCGCCCACATGGGGTCGGTGGTGAAGACCGCCGCGGACAGCAGGAAGATCATGATCAGCAGCGGCATGGCGCGGAAGAACTCCACCACCACGGTGGCCGCCCAGCGCACCGCCCGGTGGTCCGACAGCCGGCCGGTGGCCAGCAGGGCACCCAGCGCCAGCGACAGCGCCCCGGCGATGGCGAAGGTCTTGAGCGTGGTGAGCAGGCCGTCCAGGATGCGGTGCTGGGTGTCGGTGTACTCATAGGTGGACCACAGCCCGGACTGGAACTGCCCGGTGTCGTCCAGCCGGTAGCCGATAAAGGCCAGCAGGCCCAGGATGGCCAGCACGGAGAGGACGCCGTAGATCCGGTTGCGGGCCCGGGCCTTGGGGCCCGGGGCGTCGTAGAGCACGCTCGCGCTCATCGGACCACCGCCAGCCGGTTCTCCAGCAGCCGGAACAGGCCGCTGATGGCGAAGGTGATGACCAGGTAGCACAGGGCGATCCAGAGGAAGATCACGTAAATGTTGTAGCCCTGGTCGGAGTTGAGGCCCTTCTGCACCGAGGCCAGTTCGCCCACATTGAACCCGGAGGCGATGGCGGTGTTCTTGGCCAGCGCGATCATCAGGCTGCCGATGGGCGGTATCGCGGTGCGCACCGCCTGGGGCAGCACCACCTGGCCCAGGGTCTGGCTGAAGGTCATGCCGATCGAACGGGCCGCCTCGGCCTGTCCGACCGGCACCGTGTTGATGCCGGAGCGGACCGCCTCGCAGATGAACGCCGAGGTGTAACTGCCCAGAGCCAGCACGGCCAGCCAGAAGTCATCCCAGCCCTTGAGGCCCAGCGCGGGCAGCCCCAGGGTGACCGTCAGGAACAGCAGCACCAGCGGGGTATTGCGCAGCAGGGTCACCCAGGCGGTGCCGAAGGCGCGCAGCGCGGGCACCGGGGAGACGCGGAACGCGGCGATCAGGGTGCCCAGCAGCAGCGCCAGCAGCCCGCTGTACGCCGTCAGTTCGACGGTTTTGAGGAAACCCTCGCGGAATTCCGCGAAGTTGTCCGAGAGAACGTTCACGTCAGTCCCCCGCGCCGCGCTCAGTACCGGTCGACCGCAGGCGGGTTGGGGGCGGCGGCGCCGGAAAGGCCCAGGGTGGCGTCGTAGGCCCGCTTCCAGTCGCCGTTCTTCTCATGGGCCTCGATGGCCTTGTTCACCGCCTCGCGCAGCGCCTTGTCGTCCTTCTTCAGGCCGACGCCATAGGGCTCGGTGGAGAAGGGATGGCCCACCACCTTCAGCGCGCCCTTGTTCTGCGCGGCATAGCCCTTGAGGATGGCGTCATCGGTGGTGACCGCGTCCACCTGGCCGTTGACCAGCTGCTGCACACACAGCTGGTAGACATCCTGGGCCTTGGCCTCGGCCACGCCGTACTTGGGCTCCTTGATCCGCTTGAGCGGGGTGGAACCGGTGGCCGAGCAGACCTTCTTGCCCTTGAGGTCGTCCGGCCCCTTGATGGAGCTGTCCTGCTTCACCAGCAGGTCCTGCCCGGCGATGTAGTACGGCCCGCCGAAGCCCACCTGCTTCTTGCGCTCGTCGTTGATGGTGTACGTGCCGACGTACAGGTCGACGCCGCCGGCCTCGATCTGGGTTTCCCGGGCCGCGGAGACCACCGTCTTCCATTTGATGTGGTCCTCGTCGAAGCCCAGATCGGCCGCGATCATCCGGGCGATCTCCACATCGAAGCCGGTGCGCTTCTTGGTGCTGGGGTTCTCGAAGCCCAGGCCCGGCTGGTCGGCCTTGGTGCCGATGGTGATGGTCTTGCCCTTGATCTTCTCGAAGACCGGGGAGCCCTTGACCTCGGCCGAGCCATTGACCTGGTAACTGGGCGCCGCCGGGGCGGTCTTGCCGTCGCTGGGCTTGTCCTTGTTGTCATCGGGGCTGCCGGACTTGCCGCAGGCGGTCGCGGTCACGGAGAGCGCCAGCACCACGGCGCCCACCGCGGCGGTCTTGCGGAGCTTCATGGTGAACTTCCTTTACGTCTGCGGTCGGTGGCCTGCGCGGGTGGTTCGGTGCGAGGTTGCTCAGTGGTGCAGGATCTTGGACAGGAAGTCCTTCGCCCGGTCGCTGCGCGGATTGCTGAAGAACTGGTCCGGTGCGGCCTCCTCGACGATCCGGCCGTCCGCCATGAAGACCACGCGGTTGGCGGCCGAGCGGGCGAAGCCCATCTCATGGGTGACCACGATCATCGTCATGCCGTCCCGCGCGAGTTGCCGCATCACCTCCAGCACCTCGTTGATCATCTCCGGGTCCAGCGCCGAGGTCGGCTCGTCGAACAGCATCACCTTGGGATCCATGGCCAGGGCGCGGGCGATGGCCACCCGCTGCTGCTGGCCACCGGAGAGCTGAGCCGGATACTTGTCCGCCTGGGCGCCCACACCCACCCGGTCCAGCAGGGTGCGCGCGGTGGCCTGGGCCGAAGTGCGGTCCTTCTTACGGACCTTGACCTGGCCCAGGGTGACGTTCTCCAGCACGGTCTTGTGCGCGAAGAGGTTGAAGGACTGGAAGACCATGCCCACATCCGCGCGCAGCCGGGCCAGTTCCCGGCCCTCCTGCGGCAGCGGCCGGCCGTCGATGGTGATGGTCCCGGAGTCGGTGGTCTCCAGCCGGTTGATGGTGCGGCACAGGGTGGATTTCCCGGAACCGGAGGGTCCGATGACCACCACCACCTCGCCTCGGGCGATGGTGAGGTCGATGTCCTGGAGCACATGCAGCGCCCCGAAGTGCTTGTTCACCTTGTCCAGGACGACCAGCGCGTCCGCGTTGTCGGCCGGTGCTTCGCTCATCGGCGCCCCTCGCTCCGTCCTCCTCGGTTGAGAGGGAACCCTAATGAGCCGTGACAACCAGCGTCATTACATCTGAGCTGAAATTGAGCATAACGATCCGATCGCAAACGGACACTCTGTGTGAAGGGGGCGCGAGGAGCGCGTGCGCGGAGTACCGGCTGAATAACGGAAGCCTCGTGGGCGCCCGGTGGCTCTTGACGTAACCGGCCCGTATCGGAGTGGATGCGGTGTGCAACGCAGCCGCGCGGAGGGCCGATGAGACTGCTGCTCGTGGAGGACGACGACCATGTCGCCGCGGCGCTGTCCGCCGTGCTGGCCCGGCATGGCTTCACGGTCACCCACGCCCGCAGCGGCGAGGAGGCGCTCAAGGCGCTGCTGCCGGACGCCGCACCGCCGTTCGGCGTGGTCCTGCTCGACCTGGGCCTGCCCGACCAGGACGGCTTCGAGGTCTGCGGCCGGATCCGCAGGCGCACTGGCATCCCGGTCATCATGGTCACCGCGCGGGCCGACACCCGATCCAAGATCCATGGCCTCAACCTGGGCGCCGACGACTATGTGGTCAAGCCCTATGACACCGGGGAGTTGCTGGCCCGGATCCACGCGGTGGCCCGGCGCAACCCGCCGGCCGCCGGTACCGGCACCGGCACCGAACTCCCCGGCGACCAGAGCCCGCCGCCGCTGCGGCTGGGGCCGCTGACCATCGAACTCCCCACCCGGCGGGTGGCGGTGCACGGCGTCACCGTCCCGCTCACCCGCAAGGAGTTCGACCTGCTGGCGCTGCTGGCCCAGCGGCCCGGGGTGGTGTTCCGCCGGGAGCAGATCATCAGCGAGGTGTGGCGCACCAGTTGGGAGGGGACCGGGCGCACCCTGGAGGTGCATATCGCCTCGCTGCGCTCCAAGCTGCGCATGCCGGCCCTGATAGAGACGGTGCGCGGGGTGGGCTACAAAATCGTGGTCCCCGCGGCGTAGGGGCCGCCACGACCATGCGTGCCCGACTGCTGCCCCTGCTGATCGTGCTGATGGCCGGCGTGCTGCTGGCCCTGGGATTCCCGCTGGCCGGCGGCATGGCCGCGGTCGACCAGCAACGGGTGGTGGTGGACCGGCTCGATGACACCGCGCGCTTCGCCGCGCTCGCCCAGTACATCGCCACCCCGCCCTATGAGGCGTCCGCCGAGACCGACGAGCGGCAGTTCACCCTGCAGAAGGAACTCGACCGCTATCAGAGCCTGTACGGGATAAGGGCCGGGGTCTTCCGCCGTGACCGGGGCGCGCTGGCCGTGGCCCCCAAGGGGTGGGCGGTGCCGGACGGCGGCGAGGGGCGGCGGGCCTTCGACGAGGCGCTGGCCGGGCGCCGCAGCCATGACCCGCCCCGGGTGTGGCCCTGGCGGCGCACCCGGCTGGCCATCGCCTCGCCGGTGATCCGGGACGGGGATGTGATCGCGGTGGTGGTCACCGACTCGCCCACCGGCGCGCTGCGTTCGCGCATCCTGCACAAATGGCTGCTGCTGGTGGCGGGCGAGACGGCGGCGATGCTGCTGGCCGTGGCGGCGGCGGTGCGGCTGACCGGCTGGGTGCTGCGCCCGGTGCGCACCCTGGACGCGGCCGCCCACTCCATGGCCACCGGCCGGATGAACTCCCGGGTCAGGGTGGACAGCGGGCCGCCGGAACTGCGCACCCTGGCCCGGTCGTTCAATGAGATGGCCGGTCATGTGGAGGAGGCGCTGGAGCAGCAGCGCGCCTTTGTCGCCGACGCCTCGCACCAGTTGCGCAATCCGCTCGCTGCCCTGCTGCTGAGGATCGATCTGCTGGCCCTGGACCTCCCCGAGGGGCATGCGGAGATCGCCTCGGTGCGTGCCGAGGGCAAGCGGCTGGCCCGGGTCCTGGACGACCTGCTGGACCTGGCGCTGGCCGAGCACAGCGATGCCGACCTGCGGCTGACCGACATCGCCGAGCTGGTCACCGACCGGGTGGGGGCCTGGGCGCCGGTCGCCGCCCGGGAGCGGGTGGCGCTGGAGGTCCGGGGCGCGGCGGCGGCCACCGGCTGGGCCGATCCGATAGCGCTGTCCAGCGCGCTGGACGCGGTGCTGGACAACGCGCTGAAGTTCACCCCCGGCGGTGGCCGGGTGGAGGTGGCCGTGGCGCTCGCCGGGGACACCGTCGCGGTCACGGTGGCCGACGGGGGGCCGGGCCTGACCGAGGAGGAGCTCACCCGCGTCGGCGACCGCTTCTGGCGCAGCAACCGCCACCAGAACATCACCGGTTCAGGGCTCGGGCTGTCCATCGCCCGCGCCCTGCTCACCGCGGGCGGGGCCACCCTGGGCTACGCCCCCAACCGGCCGCGGGGGCTCCGGGCAACCATCGCGGTGCCACGCGAACCACCCGCCGCTCACTAGGGTTTGACCGATACGTAGTAGCGGCGGGCGCCGGTGTGCAGCGGCAGGGGATCGGTGAAGACCGCGGTGCGCAGGTCCACCAGCTGGGCGGCGTGCACCTGGGCGCCGATCCGGTCCCGGCTCTGGATCACGGTACGGGTGACGTTCTCGGTGAGCACCGGGTCGGTGTGGTCCATGGTGACCAGCAGATTGGCCACCGCGATGGACTTCACCGTCCGGGCGGCGCCCAGCTCCCGGTAGGCGTCGGCGGGCATGGTGGCCGCCCGGTAGAACCGCGTCTGCCGCCCCAGCAGGTGCAAGGGGCCGACCAGGTCATCGAGTTGGACCAGCCGGATGGGCAGCCGGGTGCCCAGTGTCTGGATCGCGCCGGTGGGCAGCCCGCCGGACCAGAAGAACGCGTCGACCTCCTGGTGCTCCAGCAGGCCCGGACTGCGGTCGATGCCCACCGGGACCGGGGTGAGGTCCCGGTCGAAGTCCAGCCCGGCGGCCTTCAGCAGCCGCCGGCTGATCAGCTGCACCCCCGAGCCCCGGGCGCCCACGCCCACCCGCAGGCCCTTCAGGTCGCGCACCGACCTCACCGGTGAGTCCTGGCGCACCACCAGCTGGATGTAGTCGTCGTACAGCCGGGCGCAGGCCCGCAGCCGGGCGGCGCCGGGCAGGCCCCGGTCCAGGTAGTCGGCCACCGAGTCGGCGGTGGCGATGGTGAAGTCCGCCCGGCCGGTGGCCAGTTGGCGCAGATTGTCCAGGGAGCCCTTGCTGGGCCTGAGGCGTACGTCCAGGGCGGGCAGGTCCTGGGCCAGGTCCTGTTTGAGGAGCTCGCCGTAGCGCGCGTAGACCCCGGTGCGTACCCCGGTGGCGATGGCGATCCGGCCCCCGACGGGGGGAGTCTGTGGCCGGCTCACCAGCCACCAGCCCAGCAGGCTCAGCAGTACGGCGGCCGCGGCGCCCGCCCTCAGGGCGCGGCGCCGGCCGAAGTGCGGCAGCCGGGGAGCCATATGCGGATCCTGCCAGGGCCGCGACCGGGTGCCAACTCCCCGGGCCCGGGTCGGTTTTGAGCCAACCGCCATAGACGCATGTGACGATTCGGGCAGGTGACACGGGTGGGGCTTTTGTTGACGCTGGCCGGGTGGTAGGACTGCACTGCGCCGAGCGAGCGGCGGTATGGACGACGGGGGATCCATGAGTACGTCGCAGTCGCGGGGACGACGGGGACGCCAACGGCCGCGCACCCCAGGGGCTTTGCCCAGCCCATGACGCCCGGCGGGCCGCCGTGCCCCGCGGGCACCGGACCCCGCCGCCACGGTCCCGCTCCTTACCGCCGCCCGGTTCACCTCTGCCCTGGAATGAGGTCATCGTGTTGCCAACGCCTTCCCTCCCCCCTGCCCGCATCCTGGTGGTCGAGCCCGCTTCCTCCGGCGGCGGCAGCCTGATCGGCGTCGCCGCCGAGCTGGGAATGCGGGTCGTGGTCGCCTCCGCCGACACCGGCGACCGCCGGCTGAGCGGCCCGGTGCGGGCCGCGGCCGAGACGGTCCTCACCGTGGAGACCAACGACCAGGCGGCACTTGAGGCCGCGGTGCTGCGCCTGCACCGCGAGGAGCCCTTCGAGGCCGTCCTGGCCGGTGCCGACATCTATGTGCCGGCCGCCGCCCGGGTGGCCGCGGCCCTGGGGCTGCGCGGCCTGGAGGTGGCCACCGTCGACCGGGTCCGGGACAAGGGCGTGATGCGCGCCGCCGTGGCCGCGGCCGGGCTGCGCACCCCGCGCTTCGCCCAGGCCACCTCGGAGGACGAACTGCGCGCGGCGGCCGGGCTGGTGGGCTTCCCCTGTGTGCTGAAGCCGGTGGCCTGCTCCGGCAGCATCCATGTCAGCCGGGCCGATGACCTGGAGCAACTGGAGGCCGCCTTCCGGCGGCTGGTCACCGACCCGGTGCCGGACATGGGGCAACTGCACGAACACCGGGTGCTGGTCGAGGAGTACCTGGCCGGGCCCGAGTTCAGCGCCGACGGCTATGTGCTGGACGACGGCACGGTGACCGTGGCCGCGCTCACCCGCACCCTGCTGGGCCCGGAGCCCGGCTTCATGGAACTGGGCCACCTCACCCCCGCCGAGGTCGCCCCCGAGGAACTGCGGCGAGTCGAGGACTATGTCCGCGAGGTGGTGCGCGCGGTGCGGCTGACCTCCGGCACCTTCCACTGCGAGCTGCGGCTGACCGCCGACGGCCCGGTCCTCATCGAGATCGGCGCCCGGCTGCCCGGCGACCGGATCGTGGAACTGCTGCGGCTGGTCACCGGGGTCAGCCTGCCCCGGGTGGCCCTCGCCACCGCCCTGGGAACCGATCCGGCCGAGGCCGGGGCCTTCGGCGCCCCCAGCGCCAAGAGCGCCGGCATCCGCTTCTTCGCCGCCGGCGGCCGCACCCGCTTCCAGCAGCCGGCCGGCTGGCGGCAGGTGACCGAGGACGCCGAAGTCGCCGAGGCGGCCCTGTACTTCGCACCGGGCGAGGCCATCCCCGAGGCCGAGGACTGCCGCTCCCGCATCGGCCACGCCCTGTTCACCGCGCAGTCGCCACGGGCCGCCCTGGAGCGCTGGCAGGCACTGGGCGCCGCGGTCACCCTGGACTGACGCCATGGACACCGACCTGCACGACTACCTGGCCGTCGGTATCGGGCCCGCCAATCTGAGCCTGGCCGCCCTGGCGCACCCGGTGCCCGGGCTGCGCGGCGCCCATCTGGAACGCCGGGCGGACTTCTCCTGGCACCCGGGCCTGCTGCTGCCCGAAGCCACCCTCCAGGTCTCGCAGTTCAAGGACCTGGTCACCCTGGCCGACCCCACCAGCCCGTTCTCCTTCCTGGCCTTCCTGGCCGCCCGGGGCCGGCTCTACCGCTTCCTGGCCGCGGACTTCCCGGCCGTGCTGCGCCGGGAGTTCGACCAGTACTTCCAGTGGGTCGCCGGACAGCTGCCCGCGCTTACCTTCGGCGCCGAAGTGCACAGCGTGGACTTCCACCACGGCGCCTTCCACGCCCGCACCGCCCGGGGCGAGGTGCGCGCCCGCCATCTGGTGCTGGGCACCGGGCTCACCCCCGACATCCCCGCCGCCTTCCGCCCGTTCACCGGTGAGACCCTCTTCCACTCCGGGGAGTTCCTGCTGCACCGGCCCGAGACGGCCGGCCGTCGCGTGGTGGTGGTCGGCGGCGGACAGAGCGGGGCCGAGATCGTCCGCCACCTGGCCTCGGGCCCCCGCCCGCCGCGCACCCTCACCTGGGTCAGCCGGCGCCCCTCCTTCCTGCCCCTGGACGACTCGCCGTTCGCCAACGACCTCTACACCCCCGACTATGTGCGCCACTTCCACGGGCTGCCGCCGGAGCGGCGGGCCGGGCTGCTGGAGGGGCAGAAATACACCAGTGACGGCATCGACCTCCATGTCCTGCGCGACATCTACCAGTTGGCCTACCAGCGGGAATTCCTCGACGGCGACCCGGACGCGCTGCGCTTCCTGCCCTCCTGCACCGTCACCGCCCTGGAGGGGGACCCCGGCGACTGGAAACTGTCGCTGAGCTCCGAGGACCACCGGGCCCCGGCGGCCCTGGCCGCGGACCTGGTGGTGCTGAGCACCGGCTACCGCTATCAACTGCCCGGCTTTATGGCCCCCCTCGCCGCGCGGCTGCGGCGCACCGGGGAGGACCTGGAGGTGGGCGAGGACTTCTCGGTGTCCTGGGACGGGCCGCCGGAGCACCGCATCTACCTGCAGAACGGGGCCCGGCACGCCTGGGGCGTGGCCGACCCCAACCTCAGCCTGCTGTCCTGGCGCAGCGCGGTCATTCTCAACAGCCTGCTCGGTGAGACGAGGTACCCCGTATGACGTCCGCGCTGCCCTTCCCGCCCGCCGAGCCCGAGCCGGACGGGGTGACCGTCGCCGAGGCGGACCTCGCCAACTCCCGCCTGACCTCGGTGCCGTTCGCCATGGCCCGGTTCACCGTGCCGCCCGGCGGCACCAGTTCGCCCGACAGCCACGCCGTGCAGGAGATCTGGTTGCTCCAGGCCGGCCACGGCACCCTGGTGGTGGACGGGCGGCCCGAGGCCGTCGGCCCGGGCTCGGCCGTGGGCTTCCCGCCGCACGCCGTCCATGAGGTCTTCGCCGACCAGGGCGAGGAACTGGTGGTGTTCTCCTTCTGGTGGCCGGCGGCCGATGCCTGAGGGGGACAAGGGGCACTATGACCTGGCCGTGATCGGCACCGGCATCGTGGGCGCCCTGACCGCCTACTACGCGGTGCGCCGGGACCCCGGCCGTCGGGTGCTGCTCCTCAGCCAGGCCGACCGGGGCGCGGGCGCCACCCGGCTGTCGGCCGGGTTCGACACCCCCACCGGGCGCAACGCCGCCCAGCGGGCGCTGGCCGCACGCAGCACCGCGCTGTTCGCCGCGCTCGCCGCCGAACTGCCGCAGGTCCACCGCCGCCCGGTCGAGGTCTGCTGGCTGGTGGGCCGGGACGGGGTGGCGGCGCTGGAGCGGAGCATGGTGGCCGGTGGGCCGCCCCGGCCGGTGGGCCGGGAACGGCGGCGGGCGCTGGCCGGGATCTTCCCCAACCTCGCCCAGGGCGCCGACCAGGTGCTGCTGGCCTCCGGGCCGATGACGGCCGGGGCGCCACGGGCGCTGGCCGATCTGCTGCTGGACCGGGTGCTCGGCCACCGGGGCAACGCCCTCTGGCAGGGCTTCCGGGTGACCGGGGTGCGCCGGGCCGGCGGCCGGCTGGAGCTGACCGCGGCCGACGGGGCCCGGGTCACCGCCGGCCGGGTGGCGGTGGCACCGGGGCCCTGGGCACTGGACGGCCCGGTGGCGGCGGCGGCCCGCGCGCACGGCGCCCGGCTGAAGAAGGTGGTGGCGTACCACATCATGACGCCGCCCCCGCCGCACGCCCCGGCGCTGGTCTTCGAGGACCAGGACGCCTTTCTGCTGCCCCAGCCCGCCGACGGCTGCTGGCTGTTGAGCATCACCTCGCCCGACTGGGACCGGAGCCCGGACCAGGCACTGGTCATCGACGCCCGGGACCGGGCGCCGGCCCGCGCCCTGCTGAAGCGCCATGTGCCGGGATTCCTCCCGCACCTGGCCGGCGGGCGGGTCTTCCCCGACTGCTTCACACCCGGCCACCTGCCCCTGGTGGCGACGGCCGGCGACCCCGCCGTGGTGATGGCCGTCGGCGGGTCCGGCTCCGGCTACCGCCTGGCGCCGGCCATGGCCGAGGACGCACTGGACCTGCTCTACGGGAGAACACGAACATGAGCACGCTGCTGACCGGGGACGCCCCCGCCCCCAGGCACTATCTGCTGGTCCCGCCCGAGGCCACCCCCAACGGCCCGCTGCACCTGGGGCACATCGGCGGACCGTTTCTGTGGTCCGACATGATCGCGCGCCATCTGCGGGTCCGCGGCGACCTGCCGCTGGTGATCACGGGCAGCGATGTCTATGAGTCCTATGTGGCGCTCAAGGCCCATGCCGAGGGGGTGTCGCCGGAGGAGGTGGTGACCCACTACACCGAACGGATCCAGCGCGACCTGGCGGGCCTGGACATCGGCGTCGACGCCTTCCTGCGCGTGGACCAGGAGCCCTGGCGGGAGCCCTTCGAGGAGGAAGTGGCCCGCTGTGTGGAGCGGTTGCGGGACCGGGGCGCGGTGCTGACCCGCACCGAGCGGGTGCCGTACTGCGCCGCGTCCGACCGCTGGGTGGTGGGCGGCTGGCTGCTCGGCCGCTGCCCGGAGTGCGGTGCCCCGGTGGCCAGTTACTTCTGCGAGGAGTGCAGCGCGCACTTCCTGCCCGAGGCGGTGGCCGACCCCCGCCCCCTGCTCGACGAGGGTCCGCTGACCTGGCGGGAGATATCCAGCCTCTTCCTGCGGGTGCCCCGCCGCGAGGTGCTGGAGGAGGCGCTCGCCGAACGGGGCGTCGCCCGGGGCTACCGGGACACCGTGGCCCGGTTCCTGGAGCGGGACGGCCTGACCGTGCGGCTCAGCGCCCCGCAGCCGAGGGGCGTGCCGCTGCTGCCCGCCCCCGACCCCGGGGTGCCGCACGCGCTGTTCCCCTACGCCGGGATCTTTATGTTCGCCCGGCTCGCCGGCGCCGTGCACGGGCAGCTGTCCGGGACCGGGGTGAACGCCTTCGACCCGGACTCCGGCGTCACCACCATCACCACCCTGGGCGTCGACAATGTCATCCCCACCCTGGTCGGCATCGTCGGCACCAGTTTGCTGCACGGCGCCACCAAGCCCTATGACCGGTGCCTGATCAACCACTTCTACCGGCTGGCCGGCCGCAAGTTCTCCACCAGCGCCGGCCATGCCATCTGGGCCGCGGACATCGCCGCTGCGCCCAGCATCGGCACCGACGCGGTGCGCTACTTCCTCGCCCGGGCCGACCTGGAGGCCGGACCGGCCGGCTTCGATACAGCCCCCTTCCTGCACACCGCCAATGCCGTGCTCGCCGACGACCTGGGCAAGCGGATCGCGGCCGCCTGGTCCCGGCTGCCCCAGGGGACACCAGGGGCCCCCGCGCCGGCGCTGGTCACGGCCCTTGAGGCGCTGCTCGCCGAGCAGTCCGCGGCCCTGGACGGCCACCGGGTGCACACCCCGCGCGCCGTCGCCGCCCTGGACCGCTGGTGGGCCGATGACGCCCTGGCGCACACCGCCCCCGACGGCGCCTACTGGTGGCTCAAGGGCCTGGCCCTGCTGGCCTTTCCGGTGATGCCCTCGCTGGCGGAGCGGGTGTGGCAGGGCCTGGGCGGCAGCGGCGAGCCCCGGTCCGCCGGCTACCCGGCGGCCACCCCGGTCCGTCCGCTGCCCGCCGCGCCCGGCCTGCCCCGGGCCCTGGCCGCCGAGCTGGAGTCCTGCCTGCCGCGCACGCTGCGAGCGGAGGCGGGCGCATGACCGGCACCCCACCGCTGTATGTGGTGCTCAACCGCTCCGGAGACCGCTATGGCGAGTACCACCGCTTCCTGGACGGCACCCCGCGGCGCATGGTGTACCTCACCACCCCCGGCGGCCGGCCCGCCCTGGACGCGGAATCGGCCCTGGAGATCCGGGTGTTGGACAGCCTGGACCATGACGCCCTGCTGCCCGTGGTGCGCGAGATCGCGCGGCGCCATGGCACGCCCCAGGCCGTCTACGGCCAGTCCGAGTACGACATCCTCACCGCGGCCCGGCTCTCCGCCGGGCTGGGGGTGAGCGGCGGCTACGGCCCGGACCTGGTACGGCGGTTCAAGGACAAACCGGCGATGAAACAGGCGGTGGCGGCCGCCGGGCTGCGGGTGCCGCGCTTCCATCCGCTGGGCCCCGGGGCGACCGCCGAGGCCGTGGTGGCTGCCCTGGGCTCACTGCCCCTGGTGCTCAAGCCGCGCGCCGCGGCGGGCTCCGAGGGCGTCCGCGTGCTCGACGACCTGGCCCAACTGCGCACCGCGCTGGAACGGATCGACCCCACCGCCTATGAGTGCGAGGAGTATGTGGCGGGCGAGATCTTCCATGTGGACGGGGTGTTCCGGTCCGGGGACTTCCACTTCGTCACCGCCTCCCGCTATGTCAACACCTGCCTGGACTATGCGGCGGGCCGTCCGCTGGGCTCGGTGCTGCTGGACCAGGGCCCGCTCAGGGACGGGCTGACCGGCTTCGCCGGCGGCTGTCTGCGCGCCCTGGGGCTGACGGACGGCGCCTTCCATCTGGAGGTGATCCGGCGCCCCGGCGGCGAGTTGGTGTTCCTGGAGGTGGGGCTGCGGCCGGGCGGCGCCCAGGTGCCGTTCCTGCATGACGACCTCCATGGCATCGACCTGTTCGCCGAGGCGTTCCGGGCGGCCGTGGGGCTGCCCCCGCTGTGGCGGCCGGACGGCGCGCCGGCCCCGGCCGGCGGCTGGCTGATCTACCCCGTTCCCCGGACGCTGCCCGCCCGGGTGACCCACCGCACCTCGCCCCGGGATGCCGTGCCCGGGGTGTACCACCAGGAACTGCCGCCCGTGGGGCAGGAGTTCACCGGCCCGGGCAGCTATGACGAGGGCAGCGGCATCTTCCGGTTCACCGCCGGCCGGGAGGCCGAGGTGCACCGCGCCGTGCTCGCGGTGATGGAGCACTACCGGGTGCGGACCGAGCCCGTCCACCCGGTTGCGGTGGTGTCCCCGTCGGTGTCCTCGGCGCCCGGCCATGGCTGAGGTCCAGGCCCCGGCACCGGTGCTGCGCGGCTGGCTGCGCGGACTGGTCCCGGCCACCGGGCACGCCCGGCGGCTCGCCGTGCTCACCCTGGTCCAGTCGCTGGGACTGGGGGTGTTCCTCACCTCCAGCGCGGTGTTCTTCACCCGGACCATCGGCATCCCCGCCCACCGGGTGGGGCTGGGGCTGTCGGTGGCCGGGCTGTGCGGCCTGCTGTGCACGGTGCCGATCGGCAGGCTCGGCGACCGCTTCGGCCCGCGCCGGGTGCTGGCCGCCGACTTCCTGCTGGCCGGCGGCTGTTTCACCGGCTACTGCCTGGTGGACGGCTTCCCGGCGTTCCTGGTCCTGGCCTGTGTCACCGCCGTCCTGGAGACCGCGGCCGGCGCCCTGCAGGCCGCGCTGACCGACACCCTGGTCGGCGACGGACAGCGGGTGACCGTCAGCGCACAGCTGCGCAGCCTGTTCAACCTGGGGTTCCTGGGCGGGGCCGCGCTGGCCGGCGCCGCCCTGGCGGCCGGCTCCGCGCGGGTGCTGTACGCCACCGTGCTGGGCAACGCCGCCCTGCAACTGGTCTCCGCGGCCCTGCTGACGCGGATGCGGGTGCCCGGGGAGACGGCCGAGCGGCGGGCCCCGGCCACCGGCGGCCTGCTGCGCAGCTCGGCGCTGCGGGACGGGCGCTATGTGGCCACCGCCCTGCTGTGCGGGGCACTTGAGCTCTACCAGCCGCTGCTCACCGTGGGGCTGCCGCTGTGGATCGTCACCCGCACCGATGCCCCCACGCTCGCGGTCTCCGCGCTGCTGATCCTGGACACCGTCCTGGTGCTGCTCTTCCAGGTCGCGGTCAGCCGGGGTGCGGGCGAGCCCGCCGCGGCGGCCCGCATGCTGCGCCGGGCGGGCTGGTCGCTGGGCGTGTCCTGCCTGGTGTTCGCGGTGAGCGCGGGGCACGGCCGGCTGCTGGACAGCATGGCGCTGCTGGGCGGGGCGCTGGCGCTGGTCCTCGGGGAGCTGTGCCAGTCGGCGGCCGGCTGGGGGCTGTCCTTCGGGCTGGCCCCGCCCGGCCGGCAGGGGGAGTACCAGGCGGTCTTCTCCCTGGGGCGCGGCCTCCAGCAGTTCGCCGGACCCTGGCTGATGACCTCGCTGGTGGTGGGCGCCGGCGGAGCCGGATGGCTGGCGCTGGCGGCGCTGTTCGTCCTGCTGGGGCTGTGCGCCCCGCCGCTGGTGCGCCGCGTGGAACGCGACCGCGGCCGCCGGGG
This sequence comes from Streptomyces sp. NPDC052396, assembly GCF_044593195.1. Taxonomy (NCBI): domain Bacteria; kingdom Bacillati; phylum Actinomycetota; class Actinomycetes; order Kitasatosporales; family Streptomycetaceae; genus Streptomyces; species Streptomyces sp. NPDC052396. The sequence continues at coordinate 580,293 of NZ_JBIUAW010000003.1, read as the reverse complement.
CGGGGGTTAAGGGGGGAGTTCTGATAACAGCATCCCTTGTGACCTGGCTAGACCCGGGCCCGGGGCCGAGGGTGGAGGCATCGGCCAACGGAACAGAGACCTCCGGGAGGGCAGTTCATGTCCAGCGAAGCGCACAGCCCACAGGCGGCCGCGCCCCCCGCCGGTGAAGCGGCGGCGCAGGGGCGGCCGGACCGGGTGCCGAGGGCCTTTGTCGTCTCCTGCTTCCTCAGCAACTTCGACCGGTTCGCCATCACCCCGATGCTGGTGGCGGTCGCCGCCGGGCTCGATGTGCCGCTGAGCGATGTGGTGTTGATCGCCAGCGGCTACTTCTTCGCCTATGGCGCCGCCCAGCCGCTGTGGGGGATGCTCTCCGACCGCTACGGCCGGATGCGGGTCATCCGGGGCACGCTGAGCGCCACCGCCGTGTGCGGGCTGCTGTCCGCGATGGCGCCCAACCTGACCACGCTGGTGGTGCTGCGCATCGCCACCGGGGCCTTCTTCGGCGCGGTGGTGCCCACCTCGCTGACCTATGTGGGAGACACGGTGCCCCCGGCGGTGCGCCAGCGTGCCCTGTCGGACCTCCAGCTGGCGCTGGCCATCGGCACCGCCGCGGCCACCGTGGTCGCCGGCGCGGTGGCCGAACTGCTCAGCTGGCGGGTGATGTTCGCCATCCCCGCGCTGCTGGCCGCCGGTGCCGTGCTGTCCATGCGGGGGATGAACGAGTCCCGGGCCGAGGGCACCCTGCGCCGGCCGGGCGAACAGCTGGCCTCGGTGCTCAAGCTGCGCTGGGCCTGGGTGGTGATGCTCTTCGGCCTGGTCGAGGGCGCCGTGCTGCTGGGCTGCTTCACCTTCCTGGCGCCCGCCCTGCAGGACCGGGGGCTCAACACGGTCAGCGCGGGCGGGATCACCGCCCTGTACGGCGCGGGCACCCTGGTGTTCTCCCGGGTGCTCAAGCGGGTGGCCCTACGGGCCCCCTGGTCGCTGCTGCTGGCCGGCGGGGTGATGATGACCGCCGGCTTCGGGGTGGCCGCCCTCTCGCCCTCGGCGGTGGGCATCGGCATCGCCGCCGTACTGCTGGGCGGCGGCTGGTCGTTCTTCCACTCCTCGCTGCAGAACTGGGCCACCACCCTGGTGCCCGCGGCCCGGGGCACCGCGGTGGCGCTGTTTGTGGCCGCGCTGTTCGTGGGCAGCTCCATCGGCTCGGCGCTGGGCGCGCCCCTGGTCCAGCACACCTCCTACCCGGTGCTGTTCGCGGTGGCCGCCGCCACGGCGGTGCCGCTGACGCTGTTCGCGGCGGTGGCCCGCAGCCGCTACACCCCCGCGGGGGCCTGAGGCACGGGGGCCCGTCCATGACGGGCCCCGTACCCGTCAGCCCACCGTCTCGGCCGCCTCGGCGGGCTCCGCGGCCCCGGGGGCGGACACCGGCCGGGGCCGCCCCGCCGCGCGGGTGCGGGCGGTCGCCAGGTACACCGCGGCGGGGGCCAGCAGCCCCACGATCCAGGAGATGTCCGCCCCGCCCAGGCGGGACACCAGCGGGCCGGTCCAGAACTCGCTGGACAGGAAGGGCAATTGGACCAGCACACCGAAGGCGTAGGTGAGCAGCGTCCGCCGGTTCCAGGCGCCGTAACGGCCGTTGGGGTCGGCCAGCGCGGGAATGTCGTACTCCTCCTTCGTCAGCAGATAGAAGTCCACCAGATTGATGGCGCTCCATGGCGTGAAGAAGATCAGCAGGAAAAGCAGGAACGTGGAGAAGGATTCCAGGAAATGACCCCGTCCGAGCAGTGCCAGCCCGGTGCCCGCCACCATGATTCCGGCGATATAACAGGCCCGGCCGCGCGGACTCACCGGCCGTTCGCCACGGAATCCGCCCACCCCGGTCACCAGGGACATGAAACCGCCGTAGGTGTTCAGTACATTCACCGTGAGTTTGCCGAATGCCACGGCGAAGTAGAGCAGGGCGGCGACCACCGCCGAAGAACCGCCCATGGCCACCACCCGGGCCACCTCGTCATCGCCCCTGCCGCCGCCCCAGGCCGCCGCCAGCGCCCCGAAGGACATCGACCACTGGGAGCCCAGCACGGTGCCGCCCAGAGTCGCCCAGAACACCGCCGAGGGCCGGGTGGTGCGCGGCAGATAGCGGGAGGAGTCCGCGACATAGGGGCCGAAGCCCAGCTGCCAGGAGGCCGAGAGCGACATGGCGAGCAGGAACAGCGGCGCCGAGAACCGGTGGTGCGACAGCAGTTCGCCCAGCGGGGCCTGTCGCGCCAGGCGGACGCCCAGACAGAGGAAGGCCGCGGCGCCGATCAGGGTGGCCGCCCGGCCCAGCAGGTGGATCAGCCGGTAGCCCACCGCCGCGGTGACCGCGCTGGCCGCGGCGAAGACCACGATGCCGGCGGTGTCGCCGAGGTGGGTCAGATGGGCCACCGCCTGCCCGGCGAGCACACTGCCGCTGGCGAAGAACCCGATGTACATCACCACCACGCAGACCAGCGGCACGGCCGCCCCACGCACCCCGAACTGGGCTCGGCTGGAGATCATTTGGGGCAGCCCGAGCCGGGGCCCCTGGGCGGCGTGCAGCGCCATGATGGCCCCGCCCAGCAGATTTCCGGTCAGCAGGGCCACCAGCGACCACAGCGCGTCGTTTCCGAACACCACGGCCAGCGATCCGGTCACCACCGCGCTGATTTGCAGATTCGCCGCGAACCAGAGACTGAAAAGGCTGGCCGGCCGGCCATGCCGTTCGTCGTCGGGAATGACGTCGATGGTGCGCCGTTCGACCAGTCCGCCCGGGGAACCGGCCGTATTTCCTTTCCGCATGACGACTCCTCAGCCGAATATCGGGAGGAGACATGATGGTCCGCCGGTGCGCCGGCCCGTCAAGAATTCCGGTGCCGGGTGCGGAGAATTTGCCCGGGCGCGGTGGGCGGGAACCGCTGCCCCGCCCACCCGGGCCGTCCGGTCAGCCGGCGGCGATATCCCCGCAGGCCGCCAGGTCCAATGCGGTCATGACCCATTCCTCGAAGGGCTTGCCGGCCTGCTCCGCGGCGGCCTGCCAGCGCTCTAAGTTCTCGGTCTTCACCCGGAGTTCGGGAAACCGGGCCAGGGCCGTCCGGGCCGGGCGGCCGCGCCCGGCGCGCAGCTGCCTGCGCAGTTCGGCCTTGGACCAGCCGTTGTTCTCCGCCAGGGTCAGCCACTGGTCCTGCTGGGCCGGGGGCAGTGAGGCCACCTCGGCGTGGTGCTGGAAGCTCAGCTGGTGATGACGGCGCGTCAGCTCGAACTTCCGGGCCACCCAGGCGTAGTTGCGCAGCGTCTGGTAGTCCAGGCCGGCCGCGGCGACCGCCCGGTGGTAGCGGTCCCGGTAGCGTTCCTGGCCGTAGACCAGCCAGTCGCCCAGGCACCAGGCGAAGGAGTCGGCGGTCCGGGAGATCCTGATGCCGGCCTCTTCCCAGGCCTCGAAGGAGACGGCCTGGGGGAAGCGCAGGCCCACCCGGGTGGCCAGGATCCGCTCCCGGCCCGGCTGGTGCCCCGGCCGCGTGGGAACGGGCCCGGGGCCGTCCAGCCGTGGTACGACCGGGATTTCATGGCGGGTGATAGTCGGCGACAGTGGGCGAAGTGACGGTTGGGGGCCGGAATTGACCGAGGTGCGGGGTCGGCCTCGTACTGCGACGGTCGGTTGCGTGCTGGTAGTCACGTTGTGTGTCCATCCATCGTCTGTCATCCCATGACCGAGATGGGCCGCAGCGCGAGTCTCATGTCGCGTGATACCTCCCCCCGCTGCACCCAAATCCCCCCTGAGCCAGGGTCATTGGGGCCCGTTAGCCAGGATGTACGAACGGGACAGCGGAAGCCAGAGTTGGAATGTTGGCCTCGTGTGAAACCTGACAACTCATTCTGACCGTCTTCTCCCTCTAATGGGGCAGTACGGGACGTCCCGCCCGCCGGACCATCCCGCCGGCGGGACGGCATCCCGCCGGCAGGCGGGCGTCCCGCCGGCAGGAGGGCATCCCGCCGGCGGGACGGCCCGGCGGAGGGCGGCTGCTAACTTCCATGGAATGCCAAGCACTTCTCCCCGGCCCGGCCTCGCGAGCCGCGGTGCCCTGGGCGCCTTCATCCGGTCGCGCAGGGAACGTCTGTCACCCGCCGAACTGGGGGTCAGCAGCACGGCCCGCCGCCGTACGCCCGGGCTGCGCCGGGAGGAGGTGGCCGCCATGTCCGGGGTGAGCCTGAGCTGGTACACCTGGCTGGAACAGGGCCGGGACATCAAGGTGTCGCGGCAGGTGCTCGCCTCGCTCGCCCGCACCCTGCGGCTGTCGCCCACCGAACAGCAGCACCTCTACCGGCTGGCCGGGGAAGTGCCGCCCGCCGCCGAGGACCGGGGCGCCTGCCCCGTGGCGGCCGGCCATCTGCAGGCCGTGCTGGACGCCCTGGAGCCCAATCCCGCCTTCCTGCTGGACCAGCACTGGGACATCCTGGCCTGGAACCGCGCGGAGACCGGGCTGTTCACGGACTTCTCCCAACTGCCGCCCGCCCGCCGCAACACCCTCTGGATGATCTTCGGCTGGGGCCCGGCCCGGGAGCTGATGACCGACTGGGAGCAGCAGGCGACCCTGGTGGTCGCCCAGTTCCGGATGGCGGCCGACCAGCGCCCCGCCGACGGCCGGTTCCAGGAGATCGTCACCGGACTGCGCGAGGAGTCACCGGACTTCCGCCGCTACTGGGACCGGCATGAGGTGGCCTCGTACCAGACGGTCCTCAAGCACTTCCGGCATCCGTCCGTCGGCCAACTGGCCCTGCGCCAGACCAAGCTGGCGGCCGCCGACGACCCCCGGATCCAGCTGGTCATCCGGCTGCCCGAGGACGCCGGCAGCGCGGCCCGGCTGCCGCTGCTGCTGGGCTGAGCCCGCCGCGGGCAAAACGACCGGCCCGGACGACCGTTGCCGGTCGTCCGGGCCGATGTGCGTGGGCCGCCCCGCGGCCCGGGCGGGCCTACTGCTCGTAGAGGAACTCGCGGATGGGGTAGCCGACATGGCGCTGGTCATCCAGGGTGTAACCGAGGATCACATCACCCGGCTGGAGTTCGGTGATGTTGTGGACGCTGCCGCCCGGGCCGAGCACCCGCACATGCCAGTCGTCCTGGGCGATCACATTGACCACCGCGCCGGAGGCCGACTTGGCCTCGATCAGCAGCATCGGACGGGTCTCCATCTTGATCCGGCCCACCGTGATGCGCCGGGTCTTCCCCTCGGTGTCCACCGCCAGCAGCTCCGAGCCGGACCGCAACTCGGCCAGGTAGCGGGTGCGGTTGGCGGGGGTGAGCGAGTAGGAGTGCAGCGCGGCGGCGTTCACCCGGAACGGGCGGGTGGGCATATAGGGCAGCGGGTGGGTCTCGCTGCTCACCAGGATCATGCCGGTGGCGTAGGAGCCCACCAGGATCCCCTCGTTCTGCCGGAAGTGGGAGCAGGTGTCCACGCAGACCCGCTCGCCCAGGCCCACATGCGCCAGCCGGGTCACCGTCAGCTCCTGCAACTCCAGCTGCTCGGTGGTCTCCTGGCACACCTCGGTCAGGGTGGTGGCCTGGCCGACCGCGGCCGGGTTGAGCAGCACGCCCTCCGGGCCGCGCTCCAGCACGCCCAGGGTGATCTCGGCGTCCTCCAGGTCGGTGACCACGGTGATCAGGTTGCCCTGGGCCTTGTCGGTGGCCCCCAGCAGGATCTCCAGCGGGATCTTGCTCGGGTCCTGCTGGAACTCCACCACGGTCCAGGGGGACTTGGCGGCCCACTGGCACGCCTGCTCCAGGCTCTCCTCGCCGGTGACGGTGATGAACACACCCGACTGGGCCTCGGCCAGCGCCGGGGAAAGCCTGCCCACCAGGGTGTGCTCCACGATCAGCAGGTCCGCGACCTCGGCCAGTTTCTCCGCCACGCCCTCGGGGGTGTTCTCCAGCACCAGGCCCACCTTGCGCTTGGACGGCGGGATGGTGGCCAGCAGTTCGGGATCGTCGGCGACCAGGGCGTCTATGCCGATGTGCACCGCCTCCTCCGTCACGGCGGCGGTGAGGTCCTTCAGGCCACGGAGGTCGATCCAGGCGAGCTTCACTGAGTGCTCCTTAGCGTTGGCTTGAGTTGGCGGTGTGCGGGTAACGGTGCGCGGGTGGCTGCGTCGTCAGACCTGGACGGCCGCGGTGAGCACCGGGTCGGGCAGGGCGGGGGACGGGCCCCCGGGGCGGTGGATGACCTCGGCCAGCCGGCGGACGGTGCGGGCCACCCCGGGGGACTCGAAGACATTGCGGCCCATGGCCACGCCCAGGGCGCCGGAGGCCACCACATCGCCGACCACCTTGGCCAGCAGGTCGTCATCGCCCAGCGGGGCGCCGCCGGCGGTGATGATGCCGATCGGGCAGCTGCGGACCACCTCGCTCATGGTGTCCACCGAGCCGGTGTAGGGGACCTTGGCGATATCGGCACCCAGGTCGGCGGCCAGATTGGCGGCATGGGCCACCAGCTCGGGGTCGGTGGGGTCGCTGATGCGCGGGCCGCGCGGGTAGATCATCGCCATCAGCGGCACACCCCAGCGCGCACAGCCCTCGGCCGCCTGGGCCAGGTCGGTCAGCTGCCGGGTCTCGGTGGCCGAGCCCATGTTGATATGGATGCTGACGGCGTCGGCGCCCAGCTCCAGCGCCTCCTCCACCTCGGCCAGCCGCACCTTGGCGTTGGCGTCCGGGGCGTGCCGGGTGATTCCGTTGAGATGCACCACCAGGGCGGTGCCGCGGACCACCTCCCGTGGCAGGAAGCGGGTCCGGCCCTTGTGGACCAGCAGGGCGTCGCCGCCGTTGCGGCCGACCGCCAGCGCGATGTCCCGGAACGCCGCCGCAGAGGCCACCGGGCCGTCGGCGACGGAGTGGTCGAGCGGCACCACGAAGGTGCGCCCGGAGACCGGGTTGATCAGCCGGCTCAGGCGCAAGCTTTTCCCCGGTGAATGCTGAGCCACTTCCATGGCATGTCCTTTCATGCTGGCTGGCCGATGCATGCGACAAGGGAAGTGGCTTCGGTTTTGCGGTGTCAAGTCGCTTTGCACAAGGGCCGGTTGGGTCCGTCTTTCAATCATTGACGATGGGAATGACGGGCGTGATACTGATCCGCAGTGCCTCGCGCCGGGCCAGTCGGCCAAAGCACCGGTCCACGGTTGCCGACGTGTGCCGCCGGCTGAATTTCCGTTCGCCCGCAGCGCCTCACCGAGAGCCAGGGGAGTTCAATGAGCGCGTTTCCGCAGAATTACTGGTACGTAGCGGCATGGAGCAACGAGGTCGGCAGGCAGTTGCTCAGCAGGACGATCTGTGGCGAGCCGGTGGTGTTCTACCGGACGAACGACGGCCGGCCGGTGGCCCTGGCGGACCGGTGTGTGCACCGCCGGTATCCGCTGTCCCTGGGCAAGCTGGACGGCGACCAAATCGAGTGCGGTTACCACGGGTTCGTCTTCGACTGCTCCGGTGCCTGCACCTTCGTGCCCGGCCAGGACCGGGTGCCGCGGACCGCCCGGGTGCCCCGCTACCAGCTGGTCGAGCGCGACAAGTGGATCTGGATCTGGATCGGCGACCAGAGCAAGGCCGACCCGGCGCTGGTGCCGGACGCGCACTGGCTGGACGACCCGGAATGGGCCTCCGTCGAGGATCTGGCCTATTCACCTTTCCGTTACGGGCTGTTGGTGGACAACCTCATGGACCTCTCCCATGAGACATATCTGCACGCCGGCCTCATCGGCACTCCGGAAATCGCCCGCACGCCGTTCACCACCGAGGTCGACCACGAGGGCAAGCGGGTGTCGTTCTCCCGGCACATGGCGGCGGTCGAATGTCCGCCGTTCTATGAGCGGACCACCGGTTTCACCACGCCCATCGACCGCTGGCAGGACGTGGAATTCCAGCCGCCCGCATTCTGGGTGAACAATGTCCGGGTCGCGCCGCACGGTGTTGTGCCCACACCGGACGGGGACAAGGGCGCGGCGCATGTGAAGATAATTCACGGTCTTACTCCGGAAACCGAGAACTCCACCTGGGATTTCTGGGCGGTGACCCGGGACTTCGCGCTGGACGACGAATCGGTCAGCCACACCCTGCTGACGCTCAATCAGGAAGTGGTGCAGCAGGACCTGGACGCGCTCACCGTGCTGGAGAAGGTGGTGGCCAGCGAGCCGCCGGGCACCCAGGAGCTCAGCGTGGCCATCGACGCCGGCGGCCTGGCCGCCCGGGAGATGCTGCGCAAGCTGCTGTAGCGGCGCCTTTCCCCTTGTCCGCCTGGCAACCCTCGGCACCGGAGAGCAGACATATGCGTGGCGACGCGATCGAGCTGGTGGTCCGGTCCCGGACCGGACTCGCGCGGTCGGTGGTGGAGTTCGAGCTGGCCGCCCCGGACGGTTCCCGTCTTCCGGAGGGCACCCCGGGGGCGCATATCGACCTGGTGCTGCCCTCGGGCCGGATCCGGCAGTACTCCCTGTATCCGGGCGCCGACCCCGGGGCGTGGTACATCGCCGTGCTCCGGGAGACCGGCGGCCGCGGCGGCTCGTCGGAACTGCACGACGAGGTCGTACCGGGAACGCGGCTGCGGGCCCTCGGCCCCCGCAACCGCTTTCCCCTGCACCCCGCGGACGACCTGCTGTTCATCGCGGGAGGCATCGGCATCACCCCCCTGCTCCCGATGATCGGGGAGGCCGAACGGCGCGGCACCCGGTGGCGGCTGGCCTATGGCGGCCGCAGCCGGGCCTCGATGGCCTTCCTGCCCCAACTGGCCCGCTACGGGGCCCGGGTGACCACCGTGCCGCAGGACGAGGACGGGCCGCTGGACCTCGACGCCCTCTTCGGGGCGCTGCCCGCCGGGGCGCTGGTCTACTGCTGCGGCCCCGAGGGCCTGCTGGAGGCCGTGCGGCAGCGCTGCCGGGAGCTGCCGCCGGGCACCCTGCACACCGAGCGCTTCTCGGCGGCGCCGGAGGCCGGCCCCGGCCCGGACGAGGAGGCGGCGGACGCCGCGTTCGACGTGGTCCTCGCCCGCTCCGGCCGCACGGTGCGGGTGCCCGCCGGCGCCCCGGTGCTCCAGGCGGTGCGGGAGGCGGGCGTCCAGGTGCTGGTCTCCTGTGAGCAGGGCACCTGCGGCACCTGTGAGACCGGAGTCCTGCAAGGCGTACCCGAGCACCGCGACAGCCTGCTCACCGAGGAGGAACGAGCCGCCGGCGACCTGATGCTGATCTGCGTGTCCCGTTCACTTACCCCCCGACTCGTCCTCGACCTGTAGACACCCGCCGGTGCGCAGGTCGGCGACCATGTGTGTCAACCCAGTGTCCAGGACGTACAGTTGAGAACCGAGGAATGCCATGCATAGCGAATCGCCGCGTTCGCCCGGCAATGCCGGGACAGTCTTCTTCCGCATTCTGGGGCCCTTACAGGCGACCGTCGACGCCCGGCCCGTCCCCCTGGCCAGAAACCGTCAACTCGCCCTGCTCGCCCTGCTGCTGACCGAGGCCGGCAAGGCCGTGCCGCTGGGCCGGCTGGTGGACGCGGTCTGGGGCGAGGAGCCGCCGGTGACCGCGGACAAGCAGATACAGACCTGTGTCTGGCGGTTGCGCAAGGCATTTGTCAAGGCCGGGGCCTCCGCAGGGCTCATCGAGACGGTCCGCGGCGGCTATCTGCTGCGCCTGCCCGAGGACGGCCTGGACACCCGGCTCTTCGAGCGGCTCCGGCTGACCGGCCGGTCCCGGGCCGCGGCCGGCGACGCCATCGGGGCGGTCGAGGACTACCGCGCCGCGCTGGCGCTCTTCCAGGGCCCGCCGCTGGCCGGGCTGGAGAGCCCGGCGCTGGAGCCGGTCGCGGCGTACTGGGCGGAGCGGCGACTGGCCCTGCTGGAGGAGTGCCTGGACCTCGAACTGGCCGTGGGCCGGCACCGGGAGCTGGTCGGGGAACTGAGTCTGCTGGTCGAGGAACACCCCCTGCGGGAACCGCTGCGCTGGAGTCTGATGGCCGCGCTGTACCTCTCCGACCGCCGTGCCGACGCCCTGGCGGTCTACCACGCGGGCCGGGCGACCCTGATCAGCCACCTGGGCCTGGATCCCTGCGCCCGGCTGCAGGACCTGCACCGGCGGATCATCGCCGGGGACCCGGTGCTGCCCGGTGCCCCGGCCCGGGCCGAGGCCCAGCTCAGCGGGGCACCGTAAGCCGTATCCGATCCGACCGCGCGTCCGGCTGCACTTCCCACTGCACGTCCGACTGCACGTCAGCCTTCGGCCTGACCGAGTTCGCCGGCCAGCCGCTCCAGGGCGTCCCGCAGGACGTCGATGGCGGTGGCGTACTCGGTCAGGTCGATGTGCTCCCGGCTGGTGTGATCGAGGCTGGAGTCGCCGGGCCCGTAGACCGCCATGGGCACCTGCCAGGCCGGTTCCAGGATGTTCAGGTCCGCGGTGCCGGTCTTGAGCTTGAGCACCGGGCGGGCGCCGCGGGCGCGGATCCCGGCGCACAGGGCGCGGACCGCCGGGCCGCGGTGGTCCACCCGCACCGGCGGGGTCCGGTCGTCGATCTTCAGCACGGCATCGCCGGCCGCCTCGCCCAGGAAGCGCTCGAAGTCCGCCAGGTCGAAGCCCGGGGGAGTGCGGACGGCGACGGTCAGCCGGGCCTCCTCGATGGTGCCGCCCATCTCGACCAGGGTCGGGATGGGCCGCTCGAAGGCCCGTTCCGAGGGCGAGTTGCGCTCGCAGTAGTCCGCCACCCGGTTCCAGAAGGCGATGGCCGCCTCGGACGCCTTCTCCGCGGGGCTCGCGGTGTGCACGGCGGGACGGCTGACGTCATAGCGCACCACCACCCGCCCCTTGTAGCCGATGCCCACGCCCGACCAGCCGTTGGGCTCGCCGACGATGGCCACATCGGCCCGCTGGGTCCGGGCCAGGTGGGTGGCCCCGCGGCCGAAGGTCTCCTCCTCGGTCACCCCGGCCACCACCAGCTGCACCCCGGCCGTCTCGGCGGCGGCCGCGGCGCAGATCATGGTGGCCAGCGGGCCCTTGGCGTCCACGGTGCCGCGCCCGTGCAGCACGGTGCCCTCCTGCCGCACCGGCAACTGGTCCGGCACGGTGTCCATATGGCCGATCAGCATGATCACCGGCCCTTCGGGGGCACCCCGCCGGGCGATGACATTGCCCACCTCGTCCAGCTGGGCCGTGAAGCCCCACTCGGGCAGCTCCCGGGCCAGGAAGGCGGCCAGTTCGGCCTCCTGGCCCGAGGGCGAGGGGATCTCCACCATCCGGCGCAGCAGGGACTCGGCACGTGCGGTCATGGTGCTCCTTTGACGAACGTCGTGCCGGCGCCGGCCTGGGCGGCCAGTACCGGCGAGGGGTGCCGGCCGTCGGCGAGGACCACCTGCCCGACCCCGGCCAGATACGCCTCACCCGCGCTGCGCAGTTTCACCTTCATCCGCCCGCCCGCCAGCGAGGCGTAGTGCGGCAGTTGGCCGACGGGAACCTCGGCCACCAGGCTCGCCGGGTCCCCGGGATCCCGCAGCAGGCCGGGCACATTGGACAGAATCACCAGCCAGTCGGCCCGGAGGGCCACCGCGAGCTGGGCGGCCAGCCGGTCGGCGTCCACATTGAGCAGGCCGGCCTCCGGGTCCAGCGCGGGCGGCGAGACCACCGGGACATAGCCGCCGTCCAGCAGAGTCAGCAGCAGGTGCGGATCGACCGCGCCGATCCGCCCGGACAGGTCGTCCCGGACCACCCGCTCCTGGCCGTCCACCCGGACCCTGGCCGGCCGGGTGCGGCGGGCGGCGACCAGGCCGCCGTCCGCCCCGGACAGGCCCACCGCGCGGACCCCGGCCGCGGTCAGCGCCGTGATCAGCGCGGGTTTGACGCGGCCGAGCATGGCCATGGTGAGCGCGTCCAGCGCGGCGGCGTCGGTGTAGCGGCTGCGCCGCCCGTCCGGCGCCGTCAAGTACCGTGTGGTGCGGCCCAGTTCACCGGCCAGCCGGTCGGCCTCGGCGCCGCCGCCGTGCACCACGACCACCTCGGTCCCCGCCGCGGCGAGGCGGCGGATGTCGGCGCAGGCCCGGTCCATCTCCTCGCCCAGCGAACCGCCGACCTTCACCACCAGGCGCTCAGGCCGGGTGGAGTCCGGCGAAGCGCAGTCCCGCTCGCTCGTCCCAGCCCGAGGCGATGTTGACGCACTGGACGGCATTGCCGGCACCTCCCTTCACCAGGTTGTCCAGGGCGGCCACCACGATCAGGTGGTCACCCGCGGAGTTGAGGGAGAGCCCGATGTCGCAGAAGTTGCTGCCGCTGAGGATCTTCGGCTCCGGTATCCGGTGCAGCGCGGAGCGCTCCCGCACCAGACGGACAAAGGGCTCCTGGCGGTAGGCGGCGCGGTAGACCGCCCACAGCTCCCGCTCGGTGACCGGGCGCGCGGGGGTGATGTGCAGGACGGCCTGTACTCCGCGCACCGCCTCCACCGCGGTCACCGTCATCCGCACCGGCACCCCGCAGGACTGCTCGATCTCCGCGGTGTGCCGGTGCCCGTGCGGCTTGGCGATACGCAGCGCGCCGCTGCGCTCGGGGTGGTGGCTGCCCTGGTCCGGGGTCCGCCCGCCGCCGCTGGAACCGGTGCGGGCGTCCACCAGCACCGGCCCCTCGACCAGCCCGGCCGCGGCCAGCGGATGCAGGGCCAGGATCGCGGCATTGGCCATACAGCCGGGCACCGCGATATGGCCCGCCCCGCGCAGCCGTTCCCGGTGCAACTCCGGGATGCCCGGCCGGAAGCGGGACTGCCAGGCGGGGTCGGGGGCGGCACCGGAGTAATAGCGCTCGCGCACCACGGGGTCGGCCAGCCGGAAGTCCGCGCTGAGGTCCACCACCCGGGGCGCCAGCGCCGACCACCGGTCGACGGACTTCGCCGCCGCCCCGTGCGGCATGGCCAGGAACAGCACATCGCACGGGCCCACCTCGTCCTCGGTGACAAAGCACAGATCGCTCTGGTCACGCAGGTTGGGGTGGGCCGCGCTCAGCAGCCGGCCCCGGTGGCGGGTCGAGGTGGCCTGGGCCAGCTCCAGGTGCGGATGCTGCAGCAGCAGCCGCACCAGCTCACCGCCGATGTAACCGCCGGCACCGATCACTGCGGCCTTCACCGGGCCAACACCTCCTGGACATGGCTGACGACGAGGTCCGCGATGTCCACCTCGGTGGCCGAGGCGAGACCGTGGAACTCCATGGTGTGGTTGACCTCGGTGACCAGCACCTCGCCCGTGGAGCGCTCGATCAGGTCCACCGCGAGCATCCCGCCGCCGACCGCCTCGGCGGCCCGCAGCGCCAGCTTGGCCAGTTCCGGCGTCAGCTCGCAGGGCTCGGTGGCCGCCCCACGGGCGGTGTTGGTGATCCAGTGGTCCGACCGCCGGTAGACCGCCGCCACCACCTGGTCGCCGAGCACAATGACCCGGATGTCGCGGCCGGGCTTGTCGATCAGCTCCTGGACATAGAACACCGAGTGCTGCGGAGCACGCATGGCCTGCTTGTGCTCGATCAGCGTCTCCGCCGCGTCCCGGTCGTTGACCTTGGACAGCAGCCGGCCCCAGGACCCGACGGCGGGCTTGACCACCGCCGGGTAGCCGATCTCCTCGATCGCCTTCAGGGCCGCGTCGGGGGTGACGGCCACCACCGTCCGCGGGGTCGGCAGACCGGCCCGCACCAGGGCCAGCGAGGTGAGGATCTTGTCGCCGCACACCTCGATCACCCGGCTGGGATTGAGAACCTGACACCCCATCGCCTCAAACAGATGCGCGGCGTAGACGCTGCGCGTATGCGACATGATGCGGTTCAGAACCCCCCGGTAGCGCACCGTGGGCGGCGACTGGAGGTCGCCGAGCAGAGTCCGGTCGTCCACCGGCGTGTAGGGGATGCCGCGCCGCTCCAGGGCGGTGAAGATCAGCCGCTCCTCCAGGCGAACGCGGGTCGTCAGGACGGCCAGCAGGCCGTCCTGGGACGCGCTCATGCTCACCCCTTACTCCCCGAAGTCTTCCTCGATCTCCGGCGCCAGGGCGAACTCGGCCGGCTCCAGGCCGATGACCTCCAGTTCGACCTTGCACGCCGGGCAGACCACGATCGAGCTGACCCGCAGGCCGGGCGCGGTGGGCACGGCCTCGGCGCACTCGGGGCAGGTGCTGGCGGTGGCGGTGGTCATGACGCACTCTCCTTGGTGATGTCGCTGGCTTCCGCGGACGGAACTTCCGTGGAAGAAGGGGACGAACGGCCGGTCAGCACGGCCCGGGCGGCCGCGATGACATGCTCCGGGGAGACCCCCGCGGCCTTGAGCTGGGTGCGGTGGTCGCCGGGACGGGCGCAGAACGCGTCCGCCATGCCGACCCGCAGCACCCTGGCCGGCCGGTGCTCGGCGAGGGCCTCGCCGACCGCGCCGCCCAGCCCGCCGAGCACCGAGTGGTCCTCGACGGTGACGAGGCCGGCGGTGTGCTCGGCCGCGTGGACGAGCGCCGGTACGTCAAGGGGCTTGATGGTGTGCATATTGAGCACCGTGGCCTCGATGCCCTCGGCGGCCAGCCGCCGCGCCGCCTCCAGGGCGAACAGCACGGGGTGGCTGCCGGCGGCCACCAGGGTCACATCGCCCCCGGTGCGCAGGGTCACCGCCTTGCCCACGGTGAACCCGGCCGGGCCGGGGTAGACCGGATCGGTCGGGCCGCGGCCGAGCCGGATATAGACCGGACCGGGCAGCTGGGCCGCCGCGTTGACCATCCGCACCGTCTCGGCCGGGTCCGCCGGCGTCAGCACGGTCATATGGGGCAGCGACCGCATCACCGCCAGATCCTGCTGGGCGTGGTGGGTCGGGCCCAGATGGGCCGCGGAGAAGCCGGAGTGGGTCCCCACGATGCGCACCGGCAGGGCGTGGTAGGCGATATCGATCTTGACCTGTTCCAGCGCCCGGGCCGAGGCGAAGGCGGCCATGGTGTTGACAAAGGGCAGCAGGCCGGTGCTCGCCAGCGCCGCCCCCACCGACATCAGATTGGCCTCGGCGATGCCCAGGTCCAGGTACTGGTCCGGGAGTTCGGCCTGGAACTGCTTCTCCAGGCCGCCCATGTCCGAGTCCAGGCACCAGATCCGGCGGTCGGCCCGGGCCAGTTCCACCAGGGTGGCGCGGTAGGCCGCCCGGTCCGACTCATGCTGCTGCGCGGCGGCGGCCGTCGCCTGGGTCGCGGCGCTCATGCGGTGGCTCGCAGGGCGGTGAGCGCGCGCTCATAGGCGGCGGCGCCGAGCTTGGCGAAATGGCTCTGCTTGCGGTTCTCCAGGTGGCGCACGCCGCGCCCCTTGACCGTGTCGGCGATCAGCACGGTGGGCCGCCCCGGCTCCGGTGCCGCCCGCAGGGCCGGCAGCAACTGGCCGAAGTCATGCCCGTCCACGCCCACCGCCTGCCAGCCGAAGGCGCGCCACTTGTCCGCCAGCGGCTCCAGCCGCATCCGGTCCTCGGTGGACCCGCTGATCTGCAGCCGGTTGCGGTCCACCACCGCGGTGAGGTTGTCCAGGCCCAGATGGGCCGCCGACATGGCCGCCTCCCAGACCGAGCCCTCCTGCAGCTCCCCGTCCCCGAGCAGGACGAAGACGCGGTGCGGCTGCCCGGCCCGCCGGGCGGCCACCGCCAGTCCGGTGGCCAGCGACAGCCCGTGGCCCAGCGAGCCGGTGGCGAACTCCACCCCGGGCACCGCCGGGGTGGGATGGGCCATCAGCCGGCCGTCCGGACTCCCGTAGCCCGCCAGCTCCGCGCGGTCGATAAAGCCCCGCTCGGCCAGCGTGGCGTACAGGGCGGCGCTGGCATGCCCCTTGCTGAGGACGAAGCGGTCGCGCTCCGCCCAGCGCGGGTCCTCCGGCCGTACCCGCAGCACCCCGAAGTACAGGGCCACCAGGATGTCGGCCGCCGACAGCGAGCCGCCGACATGGGTGCCGACCGCCCCGGCGCCGATCCGGAGGATGTGCTCGCGGACCGCCAGGGCCCGGCGCTCCAGTTCGTCCCGCCCCACGTCCGGGCCGGCGGGTGCCTCAGCGGTCCGGGTGCTCATACCGTGGCACCGGCCTGCACGGCGGCCCCCTTGACCGCGGCCCACGGCGGCGCGTAGTCCAGCTGCCTGGCCATGCGGCCGACCACGTCCAGGTTCTTCCAGACCCGCTCGAAGGCGGTGGCGTACTCGTCCAGCGCGGGGCCCGCGTCCGGGTTGAGGTGCATCCGCCGCAGGCACAGCGAGTCCTCGATCACCTGGCAGGTCACCGGGTAGTCGGCCAGGTCGTAGCGCTGCGGGTTGGTGCCGGGCAGCGACCAGGGGTAGCCCTGGCCATAGGCGTTCTGCTCCTGGAACACCGGCTGCCCCGGCAGCGGGATGATCTGGTAGTGGGTCAGCGGCACGCCCTCGGCGAGCAGCGCCCGGCGCAGCGCCTGCCGGAACCGGCCCGCGGACAGGCCGTCCAGCCCGGCCGCCTCGGGGTCGAAGCGGAAGCGCAGCATATGCCACATATGGCTGCGGTCCTCCGGGGTGGGCGGGACCACGATGCCCGGCAGCGCCGCCAACCGCTCCAGGAAGACCGGGGTGTTGGCGTCCCGGCGCTCCTGGTAGTCCCAGAACCGGGCCAGCTGGGAGCGGGTGAAGGCGGCCAGCACCGAGCTCAGCTTGAGGTTGGAGCCCCGGGTGGCGGAGACATACAGCCGCTCCTCGGTGCTCAGGTCCTCGCCCAGGATGCGCAGGCTGCGGCAGCGCTCGGCGACCGCCTCGTCATCGGTGACGATCAGACCGCCCTCACCACAAGTGGGGATGGACTTCTCCACATTGAGGCTGAACACCGAGGCCGCGCCCATGGAACCGCAGGTCTCGCCCCGGTACTTGCCGCCCTGGGCCTGCACCGCGTCCTCGATCACCAGCAGGTCGTGCTTGCGGGCCAGGGCCCGGATCTCGTCCATGTCCGCGGGCAGACCGCCCAGATGAACCGGGATGATCGCCCTGGTGCGGTTGGTGATCTTGGCTTCGATCTGGTTGACATCGATGTTGAAGGTGACCGGGTCGATGTCCACGAACACCGGGATCGCCAGCTGGTACAGCGGCGCCATGGCCGTGGCCACATAGCTCAGGGCCGGGACGATCACCTCGTCACCGGGCTGGATGCCCAGCGCCGTCAGCGCCAACTCCAGTGCCACCGTGCCGCTGTTGACGGCCACCGCGTAGCGGGTGTCACAGAACTCGGCCCATTCCGACTCGAGTCCGCTGATCTCCTGCTCGTTCTTCGCGCCCACCGTGAACTTACGGCTGTCCAGCACGCGCAGCACGGCCTCGCGGTCCGCGTCCGTCACCACCGGCCACTCCAGCCGCCGGTGCTCCGGGCGTACCGCGGGCTTGCTGCCGAACATCGCCAGCTCCGCCTTCATAGCTCTCCCTTGTGACCCCAACAGGCCGATGCCTGTGCCGTCTTCGCCGGGATTTCGACAAGAGCCGTCCAAGACGCCGTGGACCCCGGCCCGGACAGGGACAGTAGGGACCGTTGTTCTTGTCTCGTTCTCACGGCGACCACCGCTCCGCGTGAGACCGGGCTGATACCGGAGTGAGAGCGCGACTCCCTACCGTGGCCCAGCGAATTGTCGGCCCGAAGCAGGAGGCATGCGTACGTGGGTGCCACACAGACCGGCCAGAGCGTGCTGACCACTGCCTCCGGCTGGTCGCTGTCCGACGAGGTACCGGAGCGGGTGGCCGCCAGTTGCCTGTACGACTCGGCCGGCTGGCTGCGCGGCTGGGAGGCCATCGGTATAGAGAAGCGGGCCCGGCACGCCTATGTCCACACCCCGGCCGGGGCGGAGGGCGACGCGGTGATGCCCCTGTATGCGGTGCACCGGTCGCCCTTCTGGGACGGTTACGAACGCCAGGTCGGCCTGGTGGGCGCCTTCGGTGACCCGGTGGTCTTCGCCGGCTCCCCCTACTCCATGTACGGCAAGCGCGGACCGGTGCCGGCCGCCCTGGTCCGCGGCGTGCACGAGACCGCCATGGAGTGGATCGCGAACGGGCCCGCCGAACTGCTGGTGGTGCCCAACCTCACCGCGGAGGGCGTGGACAGCTGGGTGGCCGAGGCCGGGGAGCCGGTGGGCCGGATCCTGCTGGAGCGCACCTATGGCTGCGAGCTCGGCGCCGACCTCACCGAGCACATGTTCCGCCTGCCCAACAAGATCAGGCGGGATGTGGAGCGGCGGCTGCGCCGGGGCGCCGAACGCGGCCTGACGGTGCGGATGATCGAGGGCCCCGACGCCCACCCGCTGGTGCCGGCCGCCTTCCCGCTGACCGTGGACACCAGCGACAAGAACGACTGGCCCGCGCTGTTCGACGAGGACGCCCTGCACGGCATGCTGCGGGTGCCCGGCGCCTTTATGGTGGCGGCCGAGGTGGACGGGCAACTGGTCGGTGCGTTCTTCGCGTTCCGGCGCGGGGACGAGGTCACCTTTATGTGCGGCGGGGTGGCCTACGCCACCCTGCACGACCTGAGCACCTATGTCGCCCTGATGTACCGCAGCACCGAGTGGGCCTACCAGCAGGGCATGAAGCGCATCGAATGGGGCCGGGACAACTACCGGTTCAAGGAGCGGCACGCCCTGACCGGCACCGACCTGTACGCCCTGGTCTACGCTCCGCGCCCCCGGCCGGATCTGACCGCCGGACTGGCGCGGATGCACGAGGTGCTCTCCGCCTATATCCGGGGGGAGTGAGATGGGGCCCGGCCGGCGCCGCGCCGCGCTGCTGCTGATCGCGGTCATCAGCGTCAACGCCTCCTACACCGTGATGATCCCTTTTGTGCCGGACCTGGAGGACCGGGTGGACGCCGGGCCGGTGCTGATCGCGCTGACCTTCGCGCTGTTCGCGGCGGCCAAGGCGCTGGCCCAGCCGGTCGGCGGCTGGTGGGTGGACCGGTGGCGGGCGGACCGGGTGGCCCTGCTGTCCATGCTCACCGCGGCCCTGGGCATTGTGCTCACCGCGCTGGCCCGGGACGGCTTCTCGCTGCTGGCCGCCCGGGTCTGCTGGGGGATCGGCGAGGGACTGGTGTCTCCCGCCCTCTACGCCGGGATGGCGGCCCTGTGCCGGCAGTACCGGATCTCCACCAGCCGGATGATGGGCAACTTCGGCTCGGCGGCGGTGGCCGGCTTCCTGCTGGGACCGCTGATCGCCGGAGCGGCCGTACCGGTCGGACTGTCCGGGCTGTTCCTGGCGGGCGCCGTGGTCACCGCGGCCACCGCCGTCGGCCTGCTGCGGGCCATCCCGGGCCCCGGTGAGACCGGGCCGGAGCAGGAGGGCGAGGAGCAGAACGAGGAGCCGGCCGCCACCGGCGCGCTCGCCCAGGGACGGTGGTGGGTGTGGGCCCTGCTGCTCGGCGGGCTGGACATGTTCACCACCCTGGTCTACTCGGCACTGGAGCCGGTGCTGCCGGTCTACCTCAGCAAGGGCTCCGACTCCTCGGCGCGGACCGCCATCTCGGTGGTCTTCGTCGCCGGACTGGCCACCTCCGGCCTGGTCATGTGGCTGCTGGGCCGCTACACCGTGCGCCTGCGCACGCTGACCGCCATCGGCCTGGGCTTCGCGGCCGTGGGTCTGTGCGCCATGGCCGCCAGCGCCGAGGTGGTGGCGGTCGGCGGCTGCTTCATGGTGTTCATGGTCGGCTACGCCACCCTCTTCCTCACCGCCCGGCGGGGCATCGTCGAACTGAAGGCCGCGGGCCATGGCGGCAAGGCCTTCGGGCTGTTCGGGCTGGTCTCGGACATCGGCAGCGTGCTGGGTCCGGTCATCGGGATGGCCCTCTACGAGATCACCGGCCGGCTGCCGTTCCTGCTGCTGGGCGCCGTGTGCGGCCTGGTGCTGCTGGGCCTGGCGGCCGTGGGGCGCGGCGCACGGCGCGTTCCGGCCGCCGCCGCGGTGGCGGAGGCCGACCAGACGGTGCCCAGCCCCTGAGTCATCCGGTCGCGGCCGGGGCGAGAGAGCGGCAAGACGGTGGTGATACCGGCCGCGGCCACAGTGGACCAGCAGGGCACCGCGTTCCGACTTGCGTCACGACAACCGTCGAGCCTTCGGGGAGATGTGAGATGACCGTCGCCTACCAGGTCTGTGAGCCCACCGTGGGCAGCCACCCGTCCACCGCCCGGCTGCTGCCGGTCTTCGATGTGGCCAGGCTCCGCGCGGACTTGGAGCGGCTGGACCGGCAACAGTGGCCGTTGCAGCGGACGTTCGAGACCACCGGACCCGCGGAGTACGCGGACTTCGACTGGCGGGCCCTGCCGCTGCGCAGCCCCACCGGCAGCGTGGAGCGCACCGACCCGGGCGGCGCCGGTCTCGACGAGTTCGCCGACACCCCGTGGCGGGCCGAGGTCCCCTACCTCGACGAGATCCTGGCCGCCATCCCGGCGCCGCTGCGCAGCGTCCGCCTGCTGGCGCTGGGTCCCGGGGCGGTCAGTGAGCTGCACTTCGACACCAAGATCGGCTTCCCCTGGGCCAACCTGCGGCTGCACATTCCCTTCATCACCAACCCCGGCGCCACCCTGCTGATGGACGGCGACCTGTCCTGCTGGCAGCCCGGCTCCTTCTGGTTCGGCGACTTCTGCCGGCTGCACCAGGTCAAGAACGCCGGGGAGCGCAAGCGCGTCCACATGATCATCGACACCACGCTCACCCCCGAGCTGCTGACCCTGTTCCCCGAGGAGTTCCGCGCCGCGCTCGACATGGACGAGGTGCTCTTCAACCGCCCGGCGGCCCCGGCCGGCGACCTGGACCGCTACCGCTGCTCCTTCGAACTCCCCGAGTCCTTCCCGGACTTCGAGGAGGCCGAGGGCCAGTTCCTGCTGCCGCAGCGGCAGTTGCCGGCCCGGGTGGATCTCCAGGACGGGCGGCTGGTGCTGTTCATCGCGGGCAAGCCGGTCTTCGGCCTGGTGCACGTCGGAGAGGGCGAGTTCCGTTTCTCCGGCTGGACGGACGAGCGCACCGTCCAGATCCTGCCCGGCCGCGACGGGGCCCGGGTGATCCTGCGGACCCGCCACGGCCGGCGGGAGCAGCGGCTGGAGGTCCCCGCCGCAGCGCTCGAATCCTTCTGAAACGCCTGCCGAGGAGGCACAAGGATGGTCGTGGAGACCACCGGCGGCCTGACCACCGCCCAGGTGACCGCCGACGAGGCCCTGCACACCGACTGGGCGTCGCGACGGGACGAGCTGGACATGGTCCGGGTGACCGGCCCGGAGCCCGCCTGCTGGCCGGAGCTGCGGCGGGCGGGCTTTACCGTGCATCCCTCCTGGATCACCTGGCTCGCCCCGGCCGGCCCCTCGGAGGAGGCGTTCCTGGACCGGCTCTCCGGCAAGGAGCGCCGCAGCGTCCGGGCCGGGCTGCGGTTCGTCACCGACCACGGCATCCGGATGAAGGTGGCGACGCCGGTCAGCGCCGCTGGCTACGACGAGTTCCTGGCGCTGTACGAGCGGCAGATCGCCACCATGCGGCACGGCGTGCCCTACGCCCGCTTCGACCGCGACGAGATCCTGGAGCGGGCCGGCGAGTACTTCGCGGTGCACGCCGTCGCCGACGACAAGCTGATCGGCGGCTGTGTGTGCCGGATCCGCGAGGACTCCACCGTGGTGATCCGGTTTGTGGCCACCGAGCCGGACGGCCGGCAGCACCGCATTGTGCGCGCCATGTATATGCAGGCCTTCCGGACCGCACGTGAACTGGGCTGCCGGGACATCTCGCTGGGCACCGACCCCGCCCTCTACGGGCATGTGGCCAAGCCGGGCCTGTTCGCCTTCAAGAGCGCCCTGCGGTTCACCCCCATCCCCTCCCGGCTGTTCGGCGGCGCCATGGACGACCCCGACGAGGCCACCCTGGTGCTGCGCCTGGCGGCGCTCAGCGAGCCGTCCCTGCTGGTGCGTTACCACCTGCCCGAGGACGACCGCTCGGGGCTGGTCACCGGGGACACCCCGCTGGGGCTGGACGTCCTGACCACCGGCCCGGAGCTCGACCCGGCCCCTTACGGGGCGCCGTTCCTCGCGGACACCGTGGTGCGGGTGATCGAGCGCGGCTGATCGAGTGCGGTGATCGAGTGACGCGGCTCTCCGGCGCCCCCCTTACCCTGGAGCAATGACCAGCAGCAGCGACCGGACCGGAGCAGTGGACGAAGTGGGCGTTACTCGAAGCTACGAGATCCGCACCTACGGGTGCCAGATGAACGTCCATGACTCCGAGCGGCTTTCCGGACTGCTGGAGGACGCGGGCTATGTCCGCGCCCCGGAGGGCTCCGCCGAGGGCGAGGCCGACATCGTGGTCTTCAACACCTGCGCGGTGCGGGAGAACGCCGACAACAAGCTGTACGGCAACCTGGGCCGGCTGGCCTCGGTGAAGTCCCGGCGCCCCGGGATGCAGATCGCGGTCGGCGGCTGCCTGGCCCAGAAGGACCGCGACACCATCGTCAAGAAGGCCCCCTGGGTGGACGTGGTCTTCGGCACGCACAACATCGGCAAGCTGCCGGTGCTGCTGGAGCGGGCCCGTATCCAGCAGGAGGCGCAGGTCGAGATCGCCGAGTCGCTGGAGGCCTTCCCCTCCACCCTGCCCACCCGGCGGGAGAGCGCCTACGCCGCCTGGGTCTCCATCTCGGTCGGCTGCAACAACACCTGCACCTTCTGCATCGTCCCGGCGCTGCGCGGCAAGGAGAAGGACCGCCGCCCCGGCGACATCCTGGCCGAGGTCGAGGCCCTGGTCGCCGAGGGCGTCACCGAGATCACCCTGCTCGGCCAGAACGTCAACGCCTATGGCTCCGACATGGGCGACCGCGAGGCCTTCTCCAAGCTGCTGCGCGCCTGCGGGCAGATCGAGGGCCTGGAGCGGGTCCGCTTCACCTCGCCGCACCCGCGCGACTTCACCGACGACGTGATCGCCGCGATGGCCGAGACGCCCAATGTGATGCCCCAGCTGCACATGCCGCTGCAGTCCGGCTCGGACACCGTGCTCAAGGCGATGCGCCGCTCGTATCGCCAGGAGCGCTTCCTGGGCATCATCGAGAAGGTGCGCGCCGCCATGCCGGACGCCGCCATCTCCACCGACATCATCGTGGGCTTCCCCGGCGAGACCGAGGAGGACTTCGAGCAGACCCTGCACACGGTGCGCGAGGCGCGCTTCGCCCAGGCCTTCACCTTCCAGTACTCCAAGCGCCCGGGCACCCCGGCCGCCGAGATGGACGGGCAGATCCCCAAGGAGGTCGTGCAGGCGCGCTATGAGCGCCTGGTCGCCCTGCAGGAGGAGATCTCCTGGGAGGAGAACAAGAAGCAGGTCGGCCGCACTCTGGAGGTCATGGTCGCCGAGGGCGAGGGACGCAAGGACGACGCGACCCGGCGGCTGTCCGGCCGGGCGCCCGACAACCGCCTGGTGCACTTCACCCGCCCCGAGGAGCCGGTCCGCCCCGGTGACATGGTCACCGTGGAGATCACCTACGCCGCCCCGCACCACCTGCTCGCCGAGGGCCCGGCCAAGGCCGTGCGCCGCACCCGGGCCGGGGACGCCTGGGAGAAGCGCAACGCCGCGGCGCAGGCCAAGCCCCAGGGCGTGATGCTGGGCATCCCGTCCATCGGCGCTCCCGCGCCCGCCCCGGCCCCCACCGGCGCCGGCTGCGGCTGCGACTGAGCCCGCCGCGGCGCGTATCGTTCCGGTCATGCTTGTCGCCGCCGCCGTCTGCCCCTGTCCGCCGCTGCTGGTCCCGGAGGTCGCCGCCGGGGCCGCGTCCGAGCTGGATCCGCTGCGTGCCGCCTGCCTGGACGCGGTGGCCGTGCTGGCCGCCGCCCGTCCGGACCGGCTGGTGGTGGTAGGCCCCGGCGAGGGCGAGTACCCGCCGGGCACCCCGGGCTCCTTCCGCCCCTTCGGCGTGGACCTCGAGGTGCGGCTGGGCGCCGGCGCCGCCGGCGACCGCCGGCTGCCGGCCCCGCTGGCGGTGGGCGCCTGGCTGCTGACCCGCACCGGCTGGTCGGCGGCACCGGTGACCGGCCTGGGCCTGGCGCCGGAGGACGCGCCCGAGGACTGCCTGGGCCGGGGCCGCGCGCTGGCGGCCGCGGACGAACGGCTGGCGCTGCTGGTGATGGGCGACGGCAGCGCCTGCCGCGATGTGAAGGCCCCGGGCTACCTGGACGAGCGGGCCGAGGGCTTCGACGCCGCCGCGGCCCGGGCGCTGGGCGCCGCGGACACCGCCGCCCTGGCCGCCCTCGACCCCACCCTGGCCGCCGAGCTGCAGGCCGCCGGGCGCGCGCCCTGGCAGGTGCTGGCCGGTGCGGGGGAAGGCGCCGCGCTGCGCGGTTCGCTGTTGTACGACGGGGCGCCGTACGGGGTGGGCTACCTGGTGGCCGCCTGGTCCTGAACCGTCCGGATACGGCGACGGCCGCGGAGCGGTGAGCTCCGCGGCCGTCGCCGTATCCGGGGTTCCGGACCTCCGGGGGTTTCAGGCCCGGCCGCCCCGGCCGTCCTGCTCGCCCAGCCGGTCCAGGGCCTGCTTGGCCTTGCCGGTGCCGGTGCGGATCTGGCTGGTGTACTTGCCGTCCGTCCTGGCGTCCACCGCCTGCGCCGCCTTGTCGATGCCCTGCTCGATCCGCGCCCCGTGCTGCTGCACCAGGTCGCCGACCTTGCCCTTCACCGGTTCGAGCTTGGCCTTGAGATCATCGAACAGGCCCATGGCTGGGCACCTACCCCTCGTCGTATGGTCCAGCTGGCTACTTGCGGGCGCCCTCACCGGCCTCGCTGTCCGCCGCCTCCTCCGCGGACTGCTGCTTGGGAATCTCGACTCCCTCGGCAGCCTCGCCCCCGTCCGTGGCGGCCGCCTCGGCCGCCTCCTCGGCGACCGCCGCGGTGGTCTGCTCGGTGGCCTCCTCGGCGACCGCCTCCGGCGCGGCCTCGGCGGTCTCCGCCGCGTCGGACGATTCCGCCGTCAGAGCGGCCGCCGCGGCCTCCTCCGTTGACGCCTCCGACTTCTGACGGCGAAACCTTGAAAACACGCCCATATCTACTCCATTACCTTACTGGGGTCAGTGAAATCCCTGGTCGCCGGGGACGCTCCACCGCGCCTGGCGGGGCACCGGAGCGGGAACCGGCTCTCGGAACCTCGCAACAGGCAACGAAAGCGGTGGCGCCGCGTCACGTAGCTCGTTCGAGGGGGCGCGCCGAGGTTTGCGAGACTGGTGCGGTGAGAAACGCAGCTCCCGCACCGCGGGTCATCGCCGTCGTCGGGCCCACCGCGGCCGGCAAGTCCGACCTGGGCGTGGCCCTCGCCCAGCGGCTGGGCGGCGAGGTCGTCAACGCCGACTCCATGCAGCTCTACCGGGGCATGGACATCGGCACCGCCAAGCTGACGACGGACGAGCGGCAGGGGGTGCCGCACCATCTGCTGGACATCTGGGACGTTACCGAGGCTGCCAGCGTCGCCGAGTACCAGCGACTGGCCCGCGCCGAGATCGACCGGCTGCTGGCCGAGGGCCGCACCCCCATCCTGGTCGGCGGCTCCGGCCTCTACATCAAGGGGGCCATCGACGCCCTGGAGTTCCCCGGCACCGACCCCGCCGTGCGCGCCCGGCTGGAGGCGGAGCTGGCGGAGCTGGGCCCGGGGGCGCTGCACACCCGGCTGGCCGCCGCCGACCCCGAGGCGGCCCGCGCCATCCTGCCGGGCAACGGCCGCCGCATCGTGCGCGCCCTGGAGGTCATAGAGCTCACCGGCCGCCCCTTCACCGCCAACCTCCCCGGCGAGACGCCGGTGTACGACGCGGTGCAGATCGGCGTGGACGTGGCCCGCCCCGAGCTGGACGAGCGGATCACCACCCGGGTGGACCGGATGTGGGCGGACGGGCTGGTCGAGGAGGTCCGCGCGCTGGAGCGGGCCGGGCTGCGCGAGGGGCGCACCGCCTCCCGGGCGCTGGGCTACCAGCAGGTGCTGGCCTTCCTGGCCGGCGAGTGCACCGAGCGCGAGGCGCTGGCGGAGACGGTGCGGGCCACCAAGCGGTTCGCCCGCCGCCAGGACTCCTGGTTCCGCCGCGACTCCCGGGTCAACTGGCTCGACGGCTCCGCCGTGGGACGGGCGGAACTGACCGGGCTGGCACTGGCGTTGGTCGAACGAGCGGTCACAGCCTGATCACGTGATGGCATCGGGAAGTGCCAGGTGTCATTCCGCGGTTCCGCAGCGTGCCATCATCAAGCGTCGAGCGAGCCGTGGAGTCCGGGGTTGGGAGGGCGCGTGGCGATGGAGGCCGGCCCTCGTGACACATCACAACAGCCGCCGCGCGCGGATCTGGAGGCGCTGACGCCGGACGGTCCCGAGGACACCGAGGAGACCGCGCCGGAGGGCGTGGTGCCCGCCTCCTTCCGGGAGCTGCGCCCGCCGCGCCGGCTGCGGCTGTGGCAGCTGGCACCGATCGTGCTGCTGGCCGCCATCGGCTCGCTGATGTTCGCCTTCCCGCTCGCCTTCGACTTCGGCGACGGCGGCCCGGTGGTGGCCATGCTCGGCCTGCTGATCAGCGGCTGCGCCGCCGGGTGGGGCGTGATGGCCGCCCGCCGGGTCGGCTACACCTGGCCCGGCCTGCCGCAGCGCGGCTCGGGCGGCCGCCCGGACTGGCGGTTTGTGGCCTCGTACACCGCGGTGGTGGCACTGCTGGTGCTGCTGGCGGTCTGGCGGGTGGCCCGGCTGCGCTGAGCTCCGTGCGCGCTGCGTACCATCGGAGCGTGAACACCGCGCAGATCGCCTTCCTCAAGGGTCATGGCACCGAGAACGACTTTGTGATCATCCCGGACCCCGACGGCCGGCTGGAGCTGTCCCCGGCCGCCGTGGCGCGGCTGTGCGACCGGCGCGCGGGCATCGGCGCGGACGGCGTGCTGCGGGTGGTGCGGTCCGCCGCGCACCCCGAGGTGCGTCATCTGGCCGGTGAGGCCGAGTGGTTCATGGACTACCGCAACAGCGACGGCAGCATCGCCGAGATGTGCGGCAACGGGGTGCGGGTCTTCGCCCGCTACCTGGAATACGCAGGCCTGGCCGGGGCGGGCGAGGTGGCGGTGGCCACCCGGGCCGGGATCCGCCGGGTGCACCTGGCGGAGCCGGGCCCGGACGGGACCCCCGGGGACGTCACCACCGGCATGGGCCGGGCCCTGCTGCCCGAGGGCGGCGTCACCGTCACCGTCGGCGACCGCAGCTGGCCCGCGCGCCACGTCAACATGGGCAATCCGCACGCCGTCTGCTTCGTCGACGACCTCGCCGAGGCGGGCCGGCTGTACGAGGCCCCCGGGGTCAGCCCGGCGGCGGCCTACCCGGACGGCACCAATGTGGAGTTCGTGGTGGACCGCGGCCCGCGGCATGTGGCGATGCGGGTGCATGAGCGCGGCTCCGGCGAGACCCGTTCCTGCGGCACCGGCGCCTGTGCGGTGATGGTCGCCACGGCCCGCCGCGACGGCGCCGATCCGGCCGTCGACGGCCGGCCGGTCAGCTACACCGTGGATGTCCCCGGCGGCCGTCTGGTGATCCGTGAGAACCCGGACGGCACCGTGGAGATGACCGGCCCCGCCGTGATCGTGGCCGAGGGCCTGCTGGACGCCTCCCTGCTGGGCTGACGGGCCGTGGGCCGCCCGGCGGCCCTGGACCGACGGGCGGTCCGCTTAGCCGGTTACCGGATGGACGCCTCGCTCGAATGGGTGATCCGGTTCACTCTGGGCGAGAGGGGCTGAGCGGTGCGTGATGGGGTCGGTAGCATCAAGCACCGGTCGTCAGGCGCCAGCCGACCGCCGGTCCACGCTGCCGGAGGTGCCCATGAGCGCAGAGGCCACGGACGAACGTCCTCCCCGCCGCGGCCGGGGCCGCGGCATCGGCCTCAGACGGCTGGGCCGGGCCGCGTTGAGCGGCTCCGCCTCGCGCGGCCGGCTGCCGGACGCGCTTGAGCATGTGGCCAAGGTGCACCGGGTCCACCACCCCGGCGCCGACCTGGACACCCTGCGCCGGGCCTATCTGCTCGCCGAGTCCTCGCACCGCGGCCAGACGCGCAAGAGCGGCGAGCCGTACATCACCCACCCGCTGGCGGTCACCCTGATCCTGGCCGAACTGGGCGCCGAGACCACCACCTTGACCGCCTCGCTGCTGCACGACACTGTCGAGGACACCGATCTGACGCTGGATCAGGTCCGCGAGCAGTTTGGCGAGGAGGTCCGCTTCCTGGTGGACGGGGTCACCAAGCTGGAGAAGGTCGACTACGGCGCCGCCGCGGAGCCGGAGACCTTCCGCAAGATGCTGGTGGCCACCGGCAACGACGTGCGGGTGATGTCCATCAAACTGGCCGACCGGCTGCACAATATGCGCACCCTGGGCGTGATGCGCCCGGAGAAACAGGCCCGCATCGCCAAGGTGACCCGCGATGTGCTGATCCCGCTGGCAGAGCGGCTCGGGGTGCAGGTGCTCAAGGCCGAGCTGGAGGACCTGGTCTTCGCCATCCTGCACCCCGAGGAGTACGCCCGTACCCGCGAGCTGGTGCTGGCCCACGCCGGCGCGCCCGATCCGCTGCGGGCCACCGCGGCCCGGGTGCGCGCCGTGCTGCGCGAGGCCGGGATCAGCGCCGAAGTGCTGGTGCGCGCCCGGCACTTCGTCTCCGTGCACCGGGTGCGCCTCAAGCGCGGTGAGCTCACCGGGTCCGACCTGGGCCGGCTGCTGGTGCTGGTCGCCGAGGACGCCGACTGCTACGCGGTGCTCGGCGAACTGCACACCTGCTTCACGCCGTTCATCTCCGAGTTCAAGGACTTCATCGCGGTCCCCAAGTTCAACCTGTACCAGTCGCTGCACACCGCCATCGCCGGCGAGGGCGGGGAGGCCGCCGAAGTCCTCATCCGCACCCATCAGATGCACAAGGTCGCCGAGGCCGGGGTGATCGCTCTGGGCAATCCCTACGCGGCCGCCGAGACCCCCGACGCGGAAGGGGAGACCACCGACCCCACCCGCCCCGGCTGGCTCTCCCGGCTGCTGCAGTGGCAGCGCGCCGCCCCCGACCCGGACACCTTCTGGAGCTCACTGCGCGATGAGCTGGCCCAGGACCGGGAGATCACCGTGTTCCGCGCGGACGGCGGCACCATCGGCCTGCCGGGCGGCTCCAGTTGTGTGGACGCGGCCTACGCCCAGTACGCGGAGGACGGCCACCACTGCATCGGCGCCTGTGTCAACGGCCGCCTGGTACGGCTGAGTACCGTGCTCCGCGACGGGGACACCCTGCACCTGCTGATGTCCCCCTCGCCGGACGCCGCCTCCGGCCCCTCGCCGGACTGGCTGGAGCACGCCCGTACCCCGGTCGCCCGGATCGCCATCGGCCGCTGGCTGGCCACCCATGGCACCCACCCGGCCCCCGACCCGGTGGCCCCGCCGCCGCCCGTCCCGCCGGCCCCCGCCCGGGCCCCGGGCCGTACGGCCGCCCCGGCCGGGCCGGGACCGGTGGCGGTGGCCGCCCAGGGCGCCGACCTGGCGGCGGCCCATATCCGCCTGGCGGGCTGCTGTACCCCGGTGCCGCCCGACGAGGTCACCGGATTCGCGGTGCGCGGGCGGACCATCACCGTGCACCGGGCG
This sequence comes from Streptomyces sp. NPDC052396, assembly GCF_044593195.1. NCBI lineage: Bacteria > Bacillati > Actinomycetota > Actinomycetes > Kitasatosporales > Streptomycetaceae > Streptomyces > Streptomyces sp. NPDC052396. The sequence goes on along the minus strand of NZ_JBIUAW010000003.1, from coordinate 550,677 downwards.
CAGTGCCCGGTGGTGGCGCGGATGGTGACGGCCGGGCGTACGACCGTCGCGGTGCGCTGGCGGGAGGCCCAGGGGGCCGCCATGGGCGACTGCCGGGTCACCCTGCGCGCCGAATCCTTCAGCCGGCCGCGGCTGCTGGCCGACCTCACCGAGGTGATCGCCGCGGAGGGCGCCGCGGTGATCTCGGCGGCCGTGGAGCCGCCGCACCAGCAGCGGGTCCGGCACACCTACACCCTGCAACTGCCCGACCCGGCCCAGCTTCCGGAGCTGATGCGGGCCATGCGACGGGTGCCCGGCGTCTATGACGTCGGCCGCGCGGGCTGGCCGGTGACCGCCGCCCCCGCCTGAGGTCTCGCCCGGGTATCTCGCACACATATCCCGTCTGCTCTTACGGGCGAGACTTGCGCCGCGCCGCCGATGCCCGGCCGACGGGCGCTGATAGCGGTAGGCGCATGCCGCACTCACCCGGGCCCCGCTTCCCCCTCCGCCGCCTGTGCGCCGCCGTGACCGCCACCGCGGCTCTGCTGCTGCTGGGCGGTGCCGCCCCGCCGCCCAGGCCGCTGGGCATCGGTGACCGGCTCTTCCCCTACCTGGGCAACCCCGGCTACCACGTGCACTCCTATGACATCGCCCTGGACTACCACGGCAACGACCGGCCGCTGGACGCGGTGACCACCATCCGGGCCCGTGCCACCCAGCGGCTGCGCCGGTTCAACCTGGACTTCGCCCGGGGCACCGTGCGGTCCATCGAAGTCGACGGAAAACCGGCCCAGTTCATCCCCGTCGAAGAGGATGTGGTGGTCACCCCGGCCGAAGTGCTGCACAGCGGCGGCTGGTTCACCATCACCGTCCACCACACCAGCGACCCGGGCAGTGGGCGGGACGGCGGCTGGATCCGTACCGCCGACGGCCTGGTGATGGCCAACCAGGCGGACGCCGCCCACCGGGTCTTCCCCGGCAGCGACCACCCCTCGGAGAAGGCCTGGTTCACCTTCCGGGTCACCGCCCCCAAGGACCTGACGGTGGTGGCCAACGGCCTCGCCCTGGGCCACCGCACCGAGGGCGAGGCCACCACCTGGACGTACCGCACCCGGCACCCCATGGCCACCGAGCTGGCCCAGGTCTCCATCGGACACTCCGCGGTCGCCGAGCGCACCGGGCCGCACGGGCTGCCGCTGCGTGATGTGGTGCCCGCGGCCGACCGGGCGCAGCTGGAGAAGTGGACGTCCAGGACGCCGGAGCACCTCTCCTGGCTGGAGCACCGGATCGGCGGCTACCCCTTCGAGAACTACGGCGTGCTGATCGCCCAGGCGTCCACCGGCTATGAGCTGGAGACCCAGACCCTTTCCCTGTTCGAGAGGGACCTGTTCAGCCGGGCCACCCTGCCCGACTGGTATGTGGAGTCGGTGATGGTGCACGAGCTGGCCCACCAGTGGTTCGGCGACAGCGTCACCCCGCGCACCTGGTCCGACCTGTGGCTGAGCGAGGCCCATGCCACCTGGTACGAGTCCCTGTACGCGGAGGAGAAGGGCGGCCGGAAGCTGGCGGACCGGATGCGGGTGGCCTACCAGTACTCCGACCTGATGCGGGTGGACGGCGGCCCGCCGGCCGCCATCAAGGCACCGGTGCCGGGCAAGAAGATCAGCATCTTCCGGCCGGTGGTCTACGACGGCAGCGCCCTGGTGCTGTACGCCCTGCGGCAGAAGATCGGTGCCCCCGCCTTCGAGCGCCTGGAGCGCGCCTGGCTCGCCGCCCACCGGGACACCAGCGTGACCACCGCCGACTTCATCACCCTGGCCTCCCGGGTCACCGGGCACAACCTGGGATCCTTCCTGCGCGCCTGGCTGTACTCGCCCACCACCCCGCCCATGCCGGGCCACCCCGACTGGAAGGTCACCCGGAAACCCGCGTGACCCTCCGCTGCGTGCCATGGGACCATCGACCGGTCGGCAGCGGCGCCGCGGGAATCTCCCGGGGGTGCCGAGCGTTGCCGCATTCGTCAACCCCATGGGGCGGCATCCGCGCCCCCCGGACGCAAAGGATCACATGACCTCCACTTCTTCCCTTCCCCAGGACCGGCAGGACCGGCAGAGCCTTCCGGAGAACCTCCGGGCCGACGCCCTGATGGAAGAGGACGTCGCCTGGAGCCACGAGATCGACGGGGAGCGCGACGGGGACCAGTACGACCGTGCCGACCGCGCGGCGCTGCGCCGGGTGGCCGGCCTCTCCACCGAGCTCGAGGACGTCACCGAGGTCGAGTACCGCCAGCTGCGCCTGGAGCGCGTGGTGCTGGTCGGCGTCTGGACCTCCGGCACCGTGCAGGACGCGGAGAACTCCCTGGCGGAGCTGGCCGCGCTCGCCGAGACCGCGGGCGCCATGGTCCTGGACGGCGTCATCCAGCGCCGGGACAAGCCGGACCCGGCCACCTACATCGGCTCGGGCAAGGCCCAGGAGCTGCGGGACATCGTCCTGGAGTCCGGCGCCGACACCGTGGTCTGCGACGGTGAGCTCAGCCCCGGCCAGCTGATCCACCTGGAGGATGTCGTCAAGGTCAAGGTGGTCGACCGGACCGCCCTGATCCTGGACATCTTCGCCCAGCACGCCAAGTCCCGGGAGGGCAAGGCCCAGGTCGCCCTGGCCCAGATGCAGTACATGCTGCCGCGGCTGCGCGGCTGGGGCCAGTCGCTGTCCCGGCAGATGGGCGGTGGCGGCTCCGGCTCCTCCGGCGGCGGCATGGCCACCCGTGGCCCCGGTGAGACCAAGATCGAGACGGACCGGCGCCGGATCCGCGAGAAGATGGCCAAGCTGCGCCGGGAGATCGCGGAGATGAAGACCGGGCGCGACATCAAGCGCCAGGAACGGCGCCGCAACAAGGTGCCGTCGGTGGCCATCGCCGGCTACACCAACGCGGGCAAGTCCTCGCTGCTCAACCGGCTCACCGGCGCCGGGGTGCTGGTGGAGAACGCCCTGTTCGCCACCCTGGACCCCACCGTGCGCCGGGCCGAGACCCCCAGCGGGCGGCTCTACACCCTGGCCGACACCGTCGGCTTTGTCCGTCACCTGCCGCACCACCTGGTCGAGGCGTTCCGCTCCACCATGGAGGAGGTCGGCGACTCCGACCTGATCCTGCATGTGGTGGACGGCTCGCACCCGGCGCCGGAGGAGCAGCTGGCGGCGGTGCGCGAGGTGATCCGGGACGTCGGCGCGGTCGACGTACCGGAGATCGTGGTGATCAACAAGGCGGACGCGGCCGATCCGCTGGTGCTCCAGCGACTGCTGCGCATCGAGCGGCACTCCATCGCGGTCTCCGCGCGCACCGGTGCGGGGATCGACGAGCTGCTGGCGCTGATCGACGAGGAACTGCCGCGCCCCGCCGTGGAGATCGAGGCGCTGCTGCCCTACACCCAGGGTTCGCTGGTGGCCCGGATCCACTCCGACGGCGAGGTGATCTCCGAGGAGCACACCCCGGAGGGCACCCTGGTCAAGGCGCGGGTGCACGAGGAACTCGCCGCGGACCTGCGGCGTTTCATTCCCGCCGCGCAGGCCTGAGCGAGCGAAAGGGCCCGTTCCCCGGCACCAGCCGGTGAACGGGCCCTTTTCTCTTGTCCGGACTCTGCTCCTGTCCGGACCTTTCTCATGTCCGGCCGGTTCAGCCCTTGTTGGCGAACTTCCGGCTGATGGCGTCATAGACGCCCTTGGCCTCCGGACCCAGGTGCGGTCCCGCCAGCCAGCGGCTGTCGGCCGGGCCGATCGAGGTGTTGGAGACCAGCTCCGCCTTGCCGTCCGGCCCCTTGGCGAACCAGCCGCCGCCCGAGGAACCGCCGGTCATGGTGCAGCCGATGCGGTACATGGTCGGCTGGGCGGGGTCCAGCGAGAGCCGGCCCGGCCGGTCGATGCAGTCGTACATCTTCTGTCCGTCGAAGGGCGGCGCGGCCGGGTAGCCCCAAGCCCCCATGGAACTGATGGACTTGACCTGCGGAGCGTTGAAGTCCACGGTCAGCGCGCTGCCCACGGTCTCCTCCAGCGACTTGCCGCCGCCGTTCTCCTGCTGCACATGCAGCACCGAGAAGTCATAGGGCGCGCCCAGGCCGCCCGTCTCGGCGCCCTGGGTGATCCACTGGGTGGAGGTCTGGGCCCAGTTGGCCCACCACACACCGTGCGGGGCGACATCCTGCACCGGTGCGGTGTTCACCTGGGTGCCGGGCAGGCCCTTGTCGTTGTAGGAGGGGACAAAGGCGATATTGCGGTACCAGCCACCGCTCTTGCCCGCGTGCACACAGTGCCCGGCGGTCCACACCAGGTTGGACTTGCCCGGGTGCGCCGGGTCCTTGACGACCGTGCCCGAGCAGACCATGTGGCCCTGCGGGGAGTCGAAGAACACCTTGCCGACCGGCGGCACGCTGCGGTGGTAGGGCAGCTTGACGGCCTGGGCCCGCACCGGGCGCGGTGCCGGGTCGGTGACGCCCTGGTCGCCCTGGCCGGCGCCGGGTGCGGTGCCCGGCGCGTCCTTGCCGGAGAACTTCTTGTCGTCGGACTGGGCGTCCTTCATGGTGTCCGGCTTCCAGTGCCCCTTGATCATGGGGTTGATGAAGTCACGGGCCTCTCGCAGCCAGCGGTCCTTGTCCCAGTGCTTCCAGTCGCCGTTCTTCCACTTCTCGATGTCCTTGAGGCTGAACCCCTTGGGCAGCTGAATGGTGTTGTCGCTCTGCTGACTGTCGGCGCTGGCCTTGTCGTTGCCGGCGGCCTTGTCATCGGACGGACCGCAGGCCGTGGCCGACAGCGCCAGCGCGGTGGCCACCGCCGCGGCGGCCAGTGTGCGCGAGCCATGGGCACGCAGCGCCCGCCAGCCGTCGTATCGGCGGGCAGCGGGCGGGCGTTGGGAAGGCATGGAGTGAAATCCCCCGATCTATACGTATGTCAGGCACCGCCCCGGCGGTGGGGCAGGGCAACACTATGCCGAACTACGCCGATGCTGCCGAGGACGACAGCGGCCGGGGGAACGGTTCCGCATCGAAGGATCTTGCACTCGGCCGTGTTCCCCGGCATCCGCCGTCGTTGGTACGTACGGGGGACGGTCGGCGTTCAGCAGCACAAGTCAGCAGCACAAGGAGGGTCCGTAGTCGTGGGCTTGACCCAGTCACCGCCGCCGACGCTGCCCGACGTGGCGTCAGCGGCCCGCGAGACGCGGCCTGCCACTCCCCCCTGCCCGCTGCCCATCGTGCCGGTGCGGGCCCGGGGTCTGATCGTGGAGGGCGCCGACGGCCGCCGCTATCTGGACTGCTTCCCCGGCGCCGGGGCGCTGGTGCTGGGCCATAACCACCCGGTGGTGCTGGAGGCGGTCCGCTCCGTGCTGGACGCGGAGGCCCCGCTGCATGTCCCCGGCCTGGCCACCCCCGCCGAACGCGCCTTCACCGGCGAGCTGCTGCGCACCCTGCCGGGCGAGCTGGCCGAGGGCGCCCGGATCCGGTTCTGCGGGCCGGGCGACACCGAGGCGGTCACCGCCGCCCTGGAGCTGGTGCGCTCCGCGACCGGCCGGGACGGCTGCCTGGTCTCCCCGGCCACCGTCTCCTCCGACGACCGGCTGCGCCGGATGCGGGACACCGCCGCCGCGCACTCGGTCCCCTTTGTGGTCGACGAGAGCCGGACCGGAGTCGGACGGACCGGGACCTTCTGGGCGGTGGAGCACAGCGGGGTGGTGCCCGATGTGATGGTGCTCTCCGGAGCCGTGGGCGGCGGGCTGCCGCTGGCGGTGGTGGTGCACCAGGAGAGCCTGGGCGCCGAGTCCTCGCTCAGCGGTGCCAGCACCTTCCGGGGCAATCAGCTCGCCCTGGCGGCCGGCGCGGCCACCCTGCGCCACGTCCGGGAGAACGGACTGGCCGAGCGGGCCCGGGTGCTCGGCGGGCGGATGCTCTCCCGGCTGCGCCGGCTGGCCCCGGAACACGGGTGCGTCGGCGGGGTGCGCGGGCGCGGCCTGATGCTGGAGATCGAGCTGCTCGACCAGGCCGAGGCGCTGCGCCGGGAGTGCCTGCGCCGCGGCCTGATGGTCGGGATCGGCGCCCGGCCCTTTCCGCTGGTCCGGCTGCTGCCCCCGCTCACCATCACCGACGAACAGGCCGAAGCGGTGCTCGCCAGGCTGGCCGACGCACTGGCCGAGATCTCCCGCCCCGGCCACCGTGCCCCCACGCCCAGCGAGCCCAAGGAGGAAGGCGTGGCGTCCCCGGCCTGACCGGCCGCCCGCCGCACACCGCATGAACGCAACCACCGCCGTGGCGGCGCCCTCCCGGCAGGCCGCGGTCCCCGGGCCGCGCGGCCCCGTCGACCCCCTGGACCACCCCGATCCGGCCCGCGCCGCGGACGCCGCGGTCCTGGAACACCTGCTGCGCCGCTGGGTACGGGAGGCCAACATCGCCCGCCCACAGGGCAGTTGCCTGCGCATCCCGCTCGCCGCCGACGGCCGGGTGCTGCATGTGCCCGTCCCCTACTGGTCCGCCACCGGCAGCCACCGCTTCGGCCCGCCGGGCCTGCTGGACGGCCCGGACGGCGCCCCCGCGCTGGACGCCGTCACCATGGCCGCCCTGCTCGGCCGGGAGGCGGTGCACTCCGGACGGGCCCCGGCCGGATACGGCGCCGAACTCATCGTGCTGACAGCGGAGCTGGTCCGCCGCACCACCGCCTTCCTGCGGCAGCGGCGCCTCGGCCCCGGTACGGAGGACGGGGAGCACTTCCTGCACGGTGAGCAGGCGCTGCCCGGCGCGGGGCTGGGGGAGACGGACGGCTATCCGCCGGAGTCACGCGAGCCCTTCCGGCTGCACTGGCTGGGTGTCCACCGCTCGGTGCTGGCCGCCGACTCCGCCTGGACCGAACGCGGCCGGACCGTGGAGGCGCCCCTGCTGGCCGCCCGGCTCACCGCCCCCGGCCTGCCGCTGCCGCCGGACACCGTGCCGCTGCCGGTCCACCCCGCCCGGGTACCGAGGCTGCATCATGAGCCGGCCGTCGCCCGGCTGCTGGACGCCGGGCTGCTTTATGACCTCGGCGCCCATGGCGGGCCCTGGTACGCCACCGCCGCCGTGCGCACGGTGTACCGCCCTGGCGCGCCCGCCCTGCTCCGGCTGGGCGAGAACGACCGCCAACTCCTGGCGGACGGCCTGGAATTGCACCGGATGCTGCGCGCCGGGCTGGCCGAGCGGTGGCATGCCGCCTGCGGACCGGGCTTCGATGTGGTGCGCGACCCGGCCTGGCTGGGAGTGGACACCGCCGACGGCACCCCGGTGCCCGGTCTGGGCCTGGGCATCCGCCACCACCCCTTCGCCCCGGGCGAGGATGCCGTCAGCCTGGCCGGCCTGCTCGCCCCGCGCCCCTGGCCGGGGCGCACCGCGCCCGCCGGGCATCCGGCGCTGTGCTCCCGGCTGGCCGTGATCGTCGCCCGCCTGGTGCGGCGCACCGGCCGCCCGGCCGGAGCGGTCTCCACCGAGTGGTTCCTGCGCTACCTGGAGACGGTGGTACGGCCGCTGCTCTGGCTGGACGGCGCCGCCGGGATCGTCCTGCGGGCGGACCGGCACCACACCCTGGTGCTGCTGGACGCCGAGGGCTGGCCGGCCGGCGGCCGGCACCGGGGCAGCCTGCACCACCGGCTGCGCCGCCGGCTGCACCCGCGGAACCCGGCCGCCGTGCCCGACGACCGGGCGGACGAGGAGTTCGCCTGCCGGCTGGGCGTGGACAATCTGCTGGGGCTGATCGGAGCGCTGGGCGCCCAGCGTCTGGCCGACGAACGGATCCTGCTGGCCGCCCTGCGGCGCTTCCTCCAGGAGGCCGCCACCGCCCCCGCCGAGACGCGCTCCGCGCTGCCGGGCCTGCTGCTGGACACACCCGCCCTCAGCTGCCCGGCCGGGCCGCGCACCGAGCGGGTCACCATCGCCAACCCCCTTGCCGGGGGCCCGGGATGAGTGATGACCGCGAGGACACCCTCGACCTCAGGCTCACCGAGGAACTCCGGGAGTTCATCGCCGCCGGCCCGCCCGCCCCGCGCCCCGCCGACCTGCTGGACGGCCTGGCCGGCTGGGGCCCGGTGGCCACCGCCGCCGGGCCCTTCCAGCTGGTCCCGGTACGCCCCGAACGCGACCTCGCGCTGATCGGCCGGTGGATGAACGATCCAGCGGTGGCCGCGGTCTGGCGGCTGGATGGCCCGCGGACGGTCACGGCCGGCCATCTGGCCGGGCTCCAGCGCGCCGACGGGCGCAGCGCGGCCTGCCTGGGAGTGCTCGCGGGCGTGGCCATGAGCTACTGGGAGATCTACCGCGCCGACCTCGACCTGATCGCCCGGCACTACCGGGCCCGCCCCCATGACACCGGCGTCCGGCTGCTGCTCGGCCGGGCCCCGGACCGGGGTCATGGACTGGGCACCTTGCTGCTGCGTACCGTCGCCGACCTGGTGCTGGAGCGCCGCCCGGGCTGCGGCCGGGTGATCGCCGACCCCGATCTGCGCAATGTGCCCGGCATCGCGGCCCACCTGGCCGCCGGCTTCCGGCTGGCCGCCGAACTGGAACTGCCCGGCAGGCACACCGCGCTCATGATGCGCGAACGAGCGCTGCGCGGCGTGCTGTAGGAGCGGCGTGCTGTAGGAGCTGTAGGAGTCGTAAGGGAGGAGCCGTCGGGACGGAAGTCGGCCCATGATGTCAGTGCCGCCCCGTAGGCTTGACGGGCTATGACTGCCACCTCCTCCAAGCCCTCGCTCACCGACCTGCTGCAGGCCGCCGTCGCCGCCGTCGGGGGCTCCGAGCGCCCGGGCCAGGCCGCCATGGCCGGGGCCGTCGCCGAAGTGATCGACAACAACGCCCATCTGCTGGTGCAGGCCGGCACCGGTACCGGTAAGTCGCTGGGCTATCTGGTGCCCGCCCTGGCGCACGGGGAGAGAGTGGTGGTGGCCACCGCCACCCTGGCGCTCCAGCGCCAGCTGGTGGAGCGGGACCTGCCACGTACCGTGGCGGCCCTGCATCCGCTGCTGCGCCGCCGCCCGGAGTTCGCCATGCTCAAGGGCCGCTCCAACTATCTGTGCCTGCACCGGCTGCACGAGGGCGTGCCCCAGGAAGAGGAGGAGGGCCTCTTCGATCCCTTCGAGGCCGCCGCCCCCACCAGCAAGCTCGGCCAGGACCTGCTGCGCCTTCGGGACTGGGCGGACGAGACGGAGACCGGCGACCGGGACGACCTCACCCCCGGGGTCTCCGACCGGGCCTGGTCCCAGGTCTCGGTCACCTCCCGGGAGTGCCTGTCGGCTTCCAAGTGCGCCTATGGGGCGGAGTGTTTCGCGGAGGCGGCCCGGGAGCGGGCCAAGCTGGCCGATGTGGTGGTGACCAACCACGCCCTGCTGGCCATCGACGCCATCGAAGGCGCCCCGGTGCTGCCCAGCCATGAGGTGCTGATCGTGGACGAGGCCCATGAGCTGGTCTCCCGGGTCACCGGGGTGGCGACCGGCGAGCTCACCCCCGGCCAGGTCAACCGGGCGGTGCGCCGGGCGGCCAAGCTGGTGGACGAGAAGGCGGCAGACGCGCTGCAGACCGCCGCCGAGGGCTTCGAACGGCTGATGGAGCTGGCGCTGCCCGGCCGCCTGGAGGAGGTCCCCGAGGACCTGGCCCAGGTGCTGATGATGCTGCGGGACGCCGCCCGGACGGTGATCTCCGCCATCGGCAACACCCGGGACAAGTCCGTCCAGGACGAGGACGCGGTGCGCAAGCAGGCGCTGGCCTCGGTGGAGACGGTCCATGCGGTGGCCGAGCGCATTGTGGAGGGCTCGGAGTACGACGTGGTCTGGTACGAGCGCCATGACCGCTTCGGGGCCTCCCTGCGGGTGGCACCGCTGTCGGTGTCCGGGCTGCTGCGCGAGAAGCTGTTCACCGAGCGTTCGGTGGTCCTCACCTCCGCCACGCTCAAGCTCGGCGGGGACTTCAACGGGGTGGCCGCCTCGCTGGGGCTGGCGCCCGAGGGTGTGACGGGCGAGGACCAGCCGCCCTGGCAGGGGGTGGATGTGGGCTCACCCTTCGACTACCGCAAGCAGGGCATCCTCTATGTCGCCCGGCACCTCTCCCAGCCCGGCCGCGAGGGCAGCCGCTCGGACATGCTCGATGAGCTGGCCGAGCTGATGGAGGCCGCCGGCGGCCGTACCCTCGGGCTGTTCTCCTCGATGCGGGCGGCCCAGGCCGCCGCCGAGGAACTGCGCGGGCGGCTGGAGCTGCCCATCCTGCTCCAGGGCGAGGAGACCCTGGGCGAGCTGATCAAGACCTTTGCCGCCGACCCCAGGACCTGTCTGTTCGGCACCCTGTCCCTGTGGCAGGGGGTGGATGTGCCCGGGCCGAGCTGTCAGCTGGTGGTGATGGACCGGGTGCCTTTCCCGAGGCCGGACGATCCGCTGATGAGCGCCCGGCAGCGGGCGGTGGAGCAGGACGGGGGCAATGGCTTTATGGCCGTGGCGGCCACCCATGCCGCCCTGCTGATGGCCCAGGGGGCGGGCCGGCTGGTACGTGCCACCGGGGACCGCGGGGTGGTCGCGGTGCTGGACCCCCGGCTGGCCACCGCCCGGTACGGCTCCTTCCTGCGGGCCTCCATGCCGGACTTCTGGTACACCACCGACCGTAACCAGGTGCGCCGCTCGCTGGCCGCCATCGACGCCGCCGCCTGCGAGCAGGAGAAGTAGCCGGGGCGGGAGAAGCGGCCGGGGCGGGCCCCGGCGTGGACACGGCGGGGCCCCGGAACCGGCGCAGTGGCTCCGGGGCCCGGTCTCGGTGCTCTCACACCCGCCGCAGTACCGCCACGACCTTGCCCAGGATGGTGGCTTCGTCGCCCGGGATCGGCTGGTAGGCGGCGTTGTGCGGCAGCAGCCACACATGGCCGTCCTCGCGCCGGAAGCGCTTGACCGTGGCCTCGCCGTCGAGCATGGCCGCCACGATATCGCCGTTCTCGGCCACCGGCTGGCGGCGCACCGTCACCCAGTCCCCATCGCAGATGGCGGCCTCGATCATGGAGTCGCCCACCACCTTGAGAACGAAGAGCTCACCGTCGCCGACCAGTTGGCGGGGGAGCGGGAAGACGTCCTCGACCGACTCCTCGGCCAGGATCGGGCCGCCGGCCGCGATCCGGCCGACCAGGGGGACATAGGAGGCGGCGGGCTTGCCGGTGGTGTCGGTGGGCTGGGTGCTGGGCTGGTCCGAGCCACGGACCTCATAGGCGCGGGGCCGGTGCGGATCCCGGCGCAGGAAGCCCTTGCGCTCCAGGGCCATCAGCTGGTGGGCCACCGAGGAGGTGCTGGAGAGCCCCACCGCCTGCCCGATCTCGCGCATGGAGGGTGGGTAGCCGCGGCGCTGGACGGAATCCCGGATTACCTCGATCACACGGCGCTGCCGGTCGGTGAGGCCCGAGCTGTCGGCCCGGATTCCTGGGGGGCGGCCTGGCAGCGAGCGGGCCGGCTTGGGCCCCTCGGTGTTCATGGTGCTGTCATTCATCGGGTGTGTCTGGTCGAGTCGGTTCTGGGAGCGGTCCTGGGCGGTGATGGTGGCGCTGTTTGCGGTGGTGGTCACGTCGGCCCCTCTCGAAATGTTCTCCCTAGCTGGACAACGGTAGTTGCTTTCGAAAGGTTGCGCCAAACACACGTTCGAGTGAAATATCGCCGATTCGCTGACTTGATCAGTCGGGAGGGTGTACGGGCGAAGATCACTTCGCCTGTGGAGCCGCCCCTGGCCGCTCACCGGGCGGCCGCGGACGCCTTGGGCCGGGCCCCAAGTGTGTCATCCGCGCACCCTCCGCCGGGCTTGGCGGGCCCTCGCGTAGGCTTCCATGCTGCCGCCGCCGGGCGACACGCATAGGGCGTGCCTGACCCCCGGGCACCAGATCTAGTGCTTTGATGACGGCTATCGCCCACAGGTTGTGGTCCCCGGCCGGTCCCGGTCATCTCCGGTGACGGCTATCGCCTATGCTTGTGGCTGCTTCGCGGGGCAGTGAACGGCCTTGGCGGAGTCGCGAGTCGTACCGCGAGTCGTACACAACTGGTCGAGGCACCTCGAGGGTGAAGGAGGGTGGAGAGCCATGCACTGCCCCTTCTGCAGGCACCCCGACAGTCGCGTGGTCGACAGCCGGACCACCGATGACGGCTGCTCGATCCGCAGACGCCGGCAGTGCCCCGACTGCTCCCGTCGGTTCACGACGGTGGAGACCGCGTCACTGATGGTGATCAAGCGGAGCGGGGTCACCGAGCCGTTCAGCCGTAACAAGGTGATCTCCGGGGTGCGCAAGGCATGCCAGGGCCGCCCGGTCACCGAGGATGCCCTGGCCCAGCTCGGCCAGCGGGTCGAGGAGGCGGTGCGCGCCTCCGGCAGCGCCGAGCTCTCCACCCATGACGTGGGCCTGGCCATACTCGGCCCGCTCAAGGATCTCGACCTGGTGGCGTATCTGCGGTTCGCCTCCGTGTACCAGGCGTTCGACTCGCTCGAGGACTTCGAGGCCGCCGTCGCGGAACTGCGGCGGGACGCCTCCGGCGGCGGCCCTGACCGGGAACCCGAGGTCCCGGCCCCCGCCGCGGCCGCCGACTGACAGCGGCAGCGGCGACAGCTCAGACCAGCCCGGTGCGCGGTGCGCGCCAGGGCGGAAGACACACATCGCGTCACGGAAGAAATGGGCGCACAAGGGCGTTTTGCCCGGTAGAGGGAGGCGGCATGACAGAGACGGCGAGCGGCCCGGCACGTGGTTCCCGCTCCAAGGGAAACAAGGGCGGCAAGGGTCTGCGGATCGAACGCATCCACACCACCCCGGGCGTGCACCCGTATGACGAGGTGGTCTGGGAGCGTCGTGACGTCGTCATGACCAACTGGCGCGACGGCTCGATCAACTTCGAGCAGCGCGGCGTGGAGTTCCCCGACTTCTGGTCGGTGAACGCGGTCAACATCGTCACCAGCAAGTACTTCCGCGGCGCCGTGGGTTCGCCGGAGCGCGAGGCGAGCCTCCGGCAGCTGATCGACCGCGTGGTGCGCACCTACCGCAAGGCCGGTGAGCAGCACGGGTACTTCGCCTCCCCGGCGGACGCGGAGATCTTCGAGCACGAGCTGGCCTACGCGCTGCTGCACCAGGTCTTCAGCTTCAACTCCCCGGTGTGGTTCAACGTCGGCACCGCCCAGCCCCAGCAGGTCTCCGCCTGCTTCATCCTGTCCGTCGACGACTCCATGGAGTCGATCCTCGACTGGTACAAGGAAGAGGGGATGATCTTCAAGGGCGGCTCCGGCGCCGGCCTCAACCTCTCCCGCATCCGCTCCTCCAAGGAACTGCTGTCCTCGGGTGGCAATGCCTCCGGTCCGGTCTCCTTTATGCGCGGCGCCGATGCCTCCGCAGGAACGATCAAGTCCGGTGGCGCCACCCGCCGCGCGGCCAAGATGGTCGTCCTGGATGTCGACCACCCGGACGTCGAGGCATTCATCGAGACCAAGGTGAAGGAAGAGGAGAAGGTGCGCGCCCTGCGCGACGCCGGCTTCGACATGGACCTGGGCGGCGATGACATCACCTCGGTCCAGTACCAGAACGCCAACAACTCGGTCCGCGTCAACGACGAATTCATGAAGGCCGTCGAGACCGGTTCGAAGTTCGGGCTGCGCGCCCGGCTGACCGGCGAGGTCATCGAGGAGGTCGACGCCAAGTCGCTGTTCCGCAAGATGGCCGAGGCCGCCTGGGCCTGTGCCGACCCCGGCATCCAGTACGACGACACCATCAACCACTGGCACACCTCGCCGGAGACGGGCCGGATCACCGCGTCCAACCCGTGCAGCGAGTACATGCACCTGGACAACTCCTCGTGCAACCTGGCCTCGCTGAACCTGATGAAGTTCCTGCGCGATGATGAGGCCGGCAACCAGTCGTTCGACGCCGAGCGCTTCGCCAAGGTCGTCGAGCTGGTCATCACCGCGATGGACATCTCCATCTGCTTCGCCGACTTCCCCACCCAGAAGATCGGCGAGACCACCCGCGCCTTCCGCCAGCTGGGCATCGGCTACGCCAACCTCGGCGCCCTGCTGATGGCCACCGGCCACGCCTACGACAGCGACGGCGGCCGCGCCCTGGCCGGTGCCATCACCTCGCTGATGACCGGCACCTCCTACCGCCGGTCCGCCGAACTGGCCTCGGTCGTCGGCCCGTACGAGGGCTACGCCCGCAACGCCGACGCCCACCAGCGTGTGATGAAGCAGCACGCCGACGCCAACACCGTCGCCAAGCGGATGGACGACCTGGACACCCCGGTGTGGGCCGCGGCCACCGAGGCCTGGCAGGACGTGCTGCGCCTCGGCGAGCAGAACGGCTTCCGCAACGCCCAGGCCTCCGTGCTGGCTCCGACCGGCACCATCGGCCTGATGATGGACTGCGACACCACGGGTGTCGAGCCGGACCTGGCGCTGGTGAAGTTCAAGAAGCTGGTCGGCGGCGGCTCGATGCAGATCGTCAACAACACGGTGCCCAAGGCGCTCAAGCGCCTCGGCTACCAGGCCGAGCAGGTCGAGGCGATCGTCGCGCACATCGCCGAGCACGGCAATGTCATCGACGCCCCGGGCCTCAAGCCCGAGCACTACGAGGTCTTCGACTGCGCCATGGGCGAGCGGGCGATCTCCGCCATGGGCCATGTCCGGATGATGGCCGCCGCCCAGCCGTTCCTCTCCGGCGCCATCTCCAAGACCGTCAACCTGCCCGAGTCGGCCACCGTCGAGGAGGTCGAGGAGGTCTACTTCGAGGGCTGGAAGCTGGGCCTGAAGGCGCTGGCGATCTACCGCGACAACTGCAAGGTCGGCCAGCCGCTCTCCGCCAAGAAGAAGGAGGACAAGGTCGTCGAGACCGCGGCCACCGCCGCGGCGGAGAAGGTCGTCGAGTACCGCCCGGTGCGCAAGCGGCTGCCCAAGGGCCGTCCCGGCATCACCACCTCCTTCACGGTGGGCGGCGCCGAGGGCTATATGACCGCCAACTCCTACCCGGATGACGGCCTGGGCGAGGTCTTCCTTAAGATGTCCAAGCAGGGTTCCACCCTGGCGGGCATGATGGACGCCTTCTCCATCGCCGTCTCGGTGGGTCTGCAGTACGGCGTGCCGCTGGAGACCTATGTCTCCAAGTTCACCAACATGCGCTTCGAGCCGGCCGGTATGACCGACGACCCGGATGTGCGGATGGCCCAGTCCATCGTGGACTACATCTTCCGCCGCCTGGCGCTGGACTTCCTGCCCTTCGAGACCCGCTCCGCGCTGGGCATCCACTCCGCCGAGGAGCGCCAGCGCCACCTGGAGACCGGTTCCTATGAGCCGGCCGACGAGGAGATGGACGTCGAGGGCCTGGCCCAGTCCGCCCCGCGCCAGCTGGAGAGCCCCAGGCCGGAGCTGCCGGCCCAGCCGGTGAACCCCGCGCCGGCCGCCGCCAAGCAGGCCCACAACTCCACCGAACTGGCGGAGATGCGGCTGGGGCTGAGCGCGGACGCGCCGCTGTGCTTCTCCTGCGGCACCAAGATGCGCCGCGCGGGCAGCTGCTATCTGTGCGAGGGCTGCGGCTCGACCAGCGGCTGCAGCTGACCGAGCGCCCGGAGTAGCGCGGTGAGGCGGAAGGAGACCCTGGAGGGTTTCCTTCCGCCTCACCCTTTTCCGCTGCCCCCTTTTCCGGCGCTGAGCGTCGATGGGGCGAGGCTGGCAATCGTTCACCGGCGTGCGGAGGGCGTACCGCGATGAGGGAATTCACCTGGAACAGTGACGAGTTGGACCTGGACGCCTATCTGGCGCGCATCGGTGTGGACCGGGTGCCGGGCCCCGATGCCGGGACACTGCGGGTGATCCACCGGGCACATCTGGCGGTATTCCCGTTCGAGAACCTGGAAATCCTGCTGGGGCGGCCGGTGTTGCTGGATATCAAGGCCCTCCAGGAGAAGCTGGTGGACCGGCGGCGCGGCGGATACTGCTTTGAGCACAATCTCTTGCTGGCGGCGGTACTGGAGCGCCTCGGCTTTACCGTCTGGGGCCTGGGCGCCCGGCTGAACAGGGGCGACGGCAAGGTGCTGCCGGTCACGCACATGGCGCTGGGGGTCCGGGCCAAGGGCCGGGACTGGCTGTGCGACGTCGGCTTCGGCGGGGACGGTCTGCTGGAGCCCATGCCGCTGCGGGCGGCGGCCCAAGTGCGTCAGGACGGCCGGGAGTTCGCGATCGAAAGGGAACGGCATGGGGCGCGGGTGCTGCGTACCCGGCGCCCCGGGGGCTGGTCCGCCCTCTACACCATTGGCCCGGAGCGGCGCCTTCCGGCCGACTACGCGGTGATGAACCACTACACCTCCACCCATGCCGGCTCTCCGTTTGTCTCCCGGCTGGTGGTGCAGCGCACCGAGGCGGGCGTACGCCGGTCGCTGGTGGGCTCGTCCCTGACGGTGGTGCGCGCCGACGGCGCCTGGGAGCAACGGGACGTGGCGGTTGGGGAGTTGCGCGAGGTGCTGCGCGGTCAGTTTCTGATCGAGCTGGACGACGCGGATGCCGAGGCGCTCGCACGGGTGTGCTCCGTCGCACCGTGACGCACGCCACGTCCCTGGTCGTACCATGGGTCGGTGCTGGTCAAGTGGATTCGCTGCACCGTGGTGGACCGCCGCGGTTTCGAACGGGGGCAGCGGAAATGGGCGGGTTTGCTGGGCGAACCGGGGTTCCGGGGACAGGGGGGAGGCTGGAGCCGGGGGCGTCCCGGGGTGGTACATCTGTTCAACTTCTGGGAGAGCCGGGCGTTCTACGACTCCTTCATGGCGCGGTCGCACGACAGACTGGCCGCCGCCCAGGCCGGTACCTACAAGGACATCCAGGTGCGGCTGTTCGAGCACCGCTTCGATGTCAAGGTGGGATTCCGGCCGCAGTTCACGGATGCCGATGTGGTGCGGTTTGCGCACTGCCGGGTGCGTGAGGACCGGGTGGAACACTTCATGCTGATGCAGGAGAAGGTGTGGAACCCGGCCATGGCGGGCTCGCCGGGCATGCTCCGCGGGATCTTCGGCGAGGCGCCCGGCCAGGAGTTCCTGGTGCTGTCCATGTGGAACTCCGAGGCCGAGCACGGCAAGTACCGCGAGGACCGGGTGGAGCGGCTGGCGCTGCGGGCACAGACCGAGGCGGATGTCGCGGCGATCAGCGGCGACGTGGTGCGGATAGAGCCCTCGTGGACGGTCTGAGCGCCCGGCTCTCTCGGCGCCCCGCCGGGCCGGGCAGCCGCCCGCACGGCGGCCGCGGTGCCCGTCGCGCCGCGTGAAGCGTTCCTCGTGGAGCCGCCGCAGGCCCTGTGCGGCGCGCTCGGACCGGAGCGCGGCGGTGCAGGGCGCGGGCGGCTCCCGAGGCGCGGGCGGCCCGGGCCGCTGCTCCGCCGGGGGTGAGGTAACGGCGGTCGCGCTTGAAGGCCCGCGCCCCGGTCATCCGCTTCCGGTCGCCACTTCGCGCCCGGATGATGTTCGAATTAGGGTGGCCGCATGGCACGGCCCCGGCGCATCGTTCTCCTCCGGCACGGCGAATCGGTGGGCAACACCGATGACACGGTCTACGAGCGGGAGCCCGACCATGCCCTCAGCCTGACGGCCAGGGGCCGCCGGCAGGCCGAGGAGGCCGGGGAGCGGCTGCGCGAGCTCTTCGGGGACGAGGAGATCTCCGCCTATGTCTCCCCCTACCGCCGCACCCACCAGACCTTCCAGGCCCTGGGGCTCGACCCGCGCCGGGTCAGGGTGCGCGAGGAGCCCCGGCTACGCGAACAGGACTGGGGCAACTGGCAGGACCGCGCGGATGTGCACCGGCAGAAGGCCTACCGGGACGCCTACGGCCACTTCTTCTACCGCTTCGCCCAGGGCGAGTCGGGGGCCGATGTCTACGACCGGGTGGGCGCCTTCCTGGAGAGCCTGTGGCGCAGCTTCGAGGACCCGGCCCATCCGCCCAACGTCCTGCTGGTCACCCATGGACTGACCATGAGGCTGTTCTGCATGCGCTGGCTGCACTGGACCGTGGCCGAGTTCGAGAGCCTGTCCAACCCCGGCAACGGCGAGACCCGCGCCCTGCTGCTGGGACTGGACGGCCGCTACCACCTCGACCGCCCCTTCGAGCGCTGGTGCACCCCCGAGTCGTACGGCTTCAGCGGCTAGAGTTCGCTGCGATGACCGCTGACCGATTCCACCGGGCCACGGCCTCCCTGCGCGGGCTGGCCGTCGGGGACGCCCTCGGCTCCCAGTACTTCGTACCCGCCAACTACCCGCTCCTCAAGCGCCGGGAGGTGCCCGCGGGCCCCTGGCAGTGGACCGACGACACGGAGATGGCCTGCTCCGTGCTGGCCGTCCTCGCCGCGCACGGCCGCATCGACCAGGACGCCCTGGCCCGGTCGTTCGCCGAGCACCACGACTTCGACCGGGGGTACGGACCGGCGGTCAACCGGATGCTGCGCCTGATCCGGGAAGGCGGCGACTGGCGGGAACTGGCGGCCGCCCTGTTCAAGGGCCAGGGCTCCTGGGGCAATGGCGCGGCCATGCGCATCGCCCCGCTGGGCGCCTGGTACGCGGACGACCCCGAGCAGGCCACCCACCAGGCCGAGATCTCGGCCTACACCACCCACCAGCACCGCGAGGCGGTGGCCGGCGCCATGGCGGTCGCCGCCGCAGCGGCCTTCGCCGCCTCCCCGGGCGGCCCGGTGAAGCCGGAGGCGCTGCTGGACGGGGTGATCGCCCTGGTGCCGCGCAGCGCTGTGCAGGCCGCCCTGCGCCGGGCCCGCGACATGCTCGACTACGCGGACACCACCACCGTGGCGGCCGTGCTGGGCTGCGGTCGGCGCACCAGCGCCATGGACACCGTGCCCTTCGCGCTATGGGCCGCCGCCCGTCATCTGGACTCCTTCGAGGCGGCGTTCTGGACCACCGCCCAGGCGGGCGGGGATGTGGACACCACCTGTGCCATCGTCGGCGGAGTGATCGCGGCGGGCGGCCGGGGCGCACCGCCGGCCGACTGGCTCGCCGCCACCGAGGCGCTTCCCGGCTGGCTTCCGCACGCCCCCCGCTGACCCCCGCGACGAAGGGGCCCCCGGGGCCGCACCGGCGGCCGCGGGGGCGTAACCTTGCTGGCGCCATGCCCTACCAACCGCCCACTCACAGCGCCGAGCGCTCGCTTCGAGCGACCACCGGAGCAAAGATCGTCGCCGGTGTCGACGAGGTGGGCCGCGGTGCCTGGGCGGGGCCGGTCACCGTGTGCGCGGCCGTCACCGGTCTGCGCCGGCCGCCGGAGGGCCTCACCGACTCCAAGCTGCTGACGCCCAAGCGGCGCACCACGCTCGCCGTCGAGCTGGAGTCCTGGGTGACCTGCTACGCCCTGGGGCACTCCCTGCCGGAGGAGATCGACGAGCTCGGAATGACGGCGGCGCTCAGGCTGGCGGCATGCCGTGCTCTGGAACTGCTTCCGGTGCGGCCCGACGCCATCATCCTGGACGGCAAGCACGACTATCTGGGAGCCCCCTGGCGGGTCCGCACGGTGATCAAGGGGGACCGGTCCTCCGTGGCGGTCGCGGCCGCCTCGGTGATCGCCAAGGTGCGCCGGGACGCCATGATGGCCGAACTGGGCCTGGCCCACACGGACTTCGGCTTCTGCGACAATGCCGGATATCCCTCGCCGGTGCACCGCGAGGCCCTGGAGCGGCTGGGCCCGACCCCGCACCACCGGCTGTCCTGGGCCTACCTGGACGCCCTGCCCAAGTGGCAGCATTTGAAGCGGGTTCGAATCGCGCCCGCCAGTCCTGAAGACCCTGAACACCGTGGAAGGAACGCCCTGGAAGCCAGTGGTCAGCTCGGTTTCGAGTTCTGACCCGCGAAGGGCCACCCGCCGATGCGAATCGCACCGGCGTTTGATAGACATCAACTCATGCCTCTCATCCCCGAGGAGCCTCAGATTCACGAGAGTGTCCCGGGTCCCCGCGTTGTTCCGGCCGCCGGCCGCACCGCGCCGACCCCCCGCCCTGTTCCCGGCCCCCGTCCGGCACCGATGCGGCCCGGCAATCCCGGTCCGCGCCGTGCCCCGGCCCAGGCCGCCCCGGCCGCCCCGCAGATCCAGCTGATACCCGCCTCCGCGGAGGGTGCCCTGGACGCCGCGGACGAAGCCGTAGACCTGTTGCTCGACACCGGCCGAGCACCTGGCGAGATCCTGGTGCTCACCACCGGCGCCCCCCACCCATGGGCGGCGCATGAACTCTCCTTCGGCGAAGCCTCCTACTGGGCGCAGCACGAGGCCGCGGACGATGTGTTCTACGCGGCCGCCGACGCCGGGCAGGTCAAGGGCCGCCCGGTCGTGGTGGTCGCCGTCAACGGCGGCGACGCCTCGGTGGCCAAGGCGCTGCCCGCCGCCCTGGGCCTGGCCGGCGCGCTGCTGATCGTCTGCGGCGATCCGCAGCGGGTCAACGGCCTGCTGTCCGCGGGCGTCTGACGCCCTGACCCGGCCGCGGTCCGCTCCTCCGGGGGCAGGCCGGCCGGGACCTCGCCCGCCCTGCCGCACTCCGGTGGCCGGGCACGGGCGGCGGCACGCCGCCCGGTTCAGCGGGCCGCCGGGAGCGCGTCGGGCAGCGCCGTGCCGGAGCACAATGGCGTGCCCAGCGGCCTGCCCAGGGGCGCGGGCGAGCGCGGCTGGCGCCCGCTGCGGCCCTCGCCGAGGATGTGCCACCCCGTCTCGGTCAGGGTGATGTACGCGCCGCAGCGCAGCCCGTGCAGGAGGCAGGCGTCCCGCAGCCCCCACATCCAGGCACCGTCCTCCGGGGTCCAATGGGCCTCGCCCTTGCGGCAGTAGAGCAGCACCGCCGTGCGCACCGGAACGCGCCTGCGCAGGTCGTGCGGTATCACCCGGCGCAGTTGGGTGAGCAGCGCGTTGCGGCGCTGCCAGCCGTCCGCGGTGGCGTCCCGGTATCCGAAGGAGGCACTGGCCACCAGCCGTTCGTCCGGGTCGAGCACGGCGATGACCGCGGTGGGTGGCGTCGGCAGATGGCGGATGTGCAGTCCGGTGACCACGTCCCGGGGGTTGCGCAGCAGCGGGATCCCGGCTCTGGCCCACTCCGCCGGTTCCAGCAACCGGCCGGTGGGAGCGGCGGATTGGGTGGACGGGGGCGGAGCCAAGCCGAAGGCCATGATTGTCCCTTCGTCTGCGTGCCCACGGTCCGGGGCGGGCTTCGGTGAGGGCATACCGGGACCACGCCCCAGGGAGGGTGAACGGGCGGGAACGGGGAGCCGGTTCAATTCTCGCGGCGCCGACTACGCTGCGGCAACGATCAATTGACGCCAGTGACCGGTATCGCGCCTTCCGCCGCCGCCCTTCCACTACCTCATCGCCTCCTGCCCGGCCCGGCACGCTTCACCCCTGCACGGCCAGGACCATCGGCAACACCCCCTTCGCACCGGCCCGGCGCAGCAGCCGGGCCGCCACCGCGAGCGTCCAGCCGGTGTCGGTGAAGTCGTCCACCAGCAGGACCGGGCCGTCCGCCGCGGCCAACGCCTGGGCGAGCGCCGGCGGCACCGTCAGCACACCCTCCAGCGCCATCAGCCGCTGGGCGCTGTTGGTGCGGGAGATCCGGGTGTCCGCCGTCCCCTCCCGGTAGACGACCGTACCCAGCAGCGGTATGCGGCCCACGGTGGCGATGTGTTCGCCCAGGGACTGCACCAGCCGTGGCCGGGTGCGGGAGGCGAGGGTCACCACACCGGCCGGGCGCGCAGGGGCGGTTGGCTCGCCGGACGCCCAACCGCCCGGCCCGCGGGCCCAGTCGGCGAGTACCGTCACCACCGCCTCGGCGACATCGACCGGAACCGGACCATCCGGAGCCTGGGTTGCCAGCAGCGGCCGCAGCCGGTTGCCCCAGCCGATGTCCGAGAGCCGCCCCAGGGCACGCCCCGGCTCGGCCTGCTCCGCCACGGGAATGCGGCCCTTGAGATCGACCCCCACCGCCGGCATCCCGGTGGGCCACATCCGGCGGGGCTCGACCTCCGTTCCCGGACGGCCCAGTTCGCCCCGGGCGGCGGCCAGCGCCGCCGCGGAGACCTCGGCGGCGAACCGGGGTTCCGCGCAGTTGTCGCACCGCCCGCAGGGTGCCGCCTGCTCGTCGTCCAGCTGGCGGCGCAGGAACTCCATGCGACAGTCCTCGGTGGCGGCGTACTCGCGCATCGCCCGCTGTTCCGCCTCGCGCTGCCGGGCGACCCAGGCGTACCGCTCGGCGTCGTAGGACCAGGGCTGCCCGGTGGCCGTCCAGCCGCCGCGTTCGCGGCGCACGGCGCCGTCCACGTCCAGGACCTTGAGCATGGTCTCCAGCCGGGACCGGCGCAGCTCCACCAGGGGCTCCAGGGCGGGCAGCGAGACCGGGCGCCCGGCCGAGGCCAGCACCTCGAGGGTGCGGCGCACCTGCTCCTCGGGAGGGAAGGCCAGCGAGGCGAAGTAGGACCAGATCGCCTCGTCCTCACGCCCGGGCAGCAGCAGCACCTCGGCATGCCGCACCCCGCGCCCCGCCCGGCCGACCTGCTGGTAGTAGGCGATGGGGGAGGAGGGCGAGCCGAGGTGGACCACAAAGCCCAGGTCCGGCTTGTCGAACCCCATACCCAGGGCGGAGGTCGCCACCAGCGCCTTCACCCGGTTCGCCTGCAGATCCTCCTCGGCCTGCCGGCGGTCGGCGTTCTCGGTCTTGCCGGTGTAGGAGGCCACGGTGTGGCCCCGGTGGCGCAGGAAGGCGGTGACCTCCTCGGCGGCGGCGACGGTCAGGGTGTAGACGATGCCGGAACCCGGCAGTTCGTCCAGGTGGTCGGCGAGCCAGGCCAACCGGTGGGCGGCATCGGGCAGTTGCAGCACGCTCAGCCGCAGGCTCTCCCGGTCCAGCGGCCCGCGCAGCACCAGGGCCCGGCCGCCGCCCTCGCCGGTGCCCAACTGCTCCGCCACATCGGCGGTCACCCGGGCGTTGGCGGTGGCGGTGGTCGCCAGCACCGGCACCCCGGGCGGAAGTTCGGTCAGCATGGTGCGCAGCCGGCGGTAGTCCGGCCGGAAGTCATGGCCCCAGTCGGAGATGCAGTGCGCCTCGTCGACCACCAACAGCCCGGTGGAGGCGGCGAGTTTGGGCAGCACCTGATCGCGGAAGTCCGGGTTGTTCAGCCGCTCCGGGCTCACCAGCAGTACATCGACCTCGCCGTCCGAGATCTCCGCCTGCACGCTCTCCCACTCCTCGGTGTTCGAGGAGTTGATCGTCCGGGCCCGGATACCCGCCCGGGCGGCCGCCTCCACCTGGTTGCGCATCAGCGCCAGCAGCGGGGAGACGATCACCGTGGGGCCGCTGCCGCGCTCCCGCAGCAGCGCGGTGGCCACGAAGTACACCGCTGACTTGCCCCAGCCGGTGCGCTGCACCACCAGCGCGCGACGGCGGTCGGCCACCAGGGCCTCGATGGCGCGCCACTGGTCGGTGCGCAGCCGGGCCGTGCCCGTGGGGTCGGCCACCAGACGGGCGAGGACGGCGTCGGCCGAGGTGCGGAGGGCTTCGTTGGTCATGACCCCATGCAACACGAGACCACCGACAAGGCGCGAACGCTGTCCACAATCCCGGTAGGACAATATGCGGGAGTTATCCACAGGCCTGGCGGACCGGGGCGAAACCACGGGACGCTCGGCCCATGGTCAATCACGAGGAACCCGCCCGCCCGTCCACCCCGTCCGCCGGCCGCCGAGCGCCCGACGAGGGTCATGTCGTCCTGCGCAGCCCGGCCGAACTGGCCGACGCTCTCCCGTACTTGCTGGGCTACCACCCCGACGACTCGATCGTCATGATCGCCCTGCACGGCGACCGCGGCCGCTTCGGCGGGCGCCTGCGCACCGGCATCCCGGCCGACCGTGAGGAATGGCCCGCCATCGGCGAACAGCTCGCCGAGACACTGGTCGCCGGATGCGTCCAGCGCGGTGCCAGGCCGGATGGCCTGGTCCTGTATCTGTGCCGGGACCCCGGACCGGACGGGACCGGCCGCGAGACCATGGAGGCCCTGCGACCCCTGGCCCAGGCCCTGCGGCTGGCCTGCGGCGGGCTCGACGTCCCGGTCTTCGAGGCGCTGTGCGTCTCCGACGGCCGCTTCTGGTCCTACTGCTGCTCCGACGCCCGCTGCTGTCCACCGGACGGCACGCCCCTGGCCGTGCCCGGCACCTCGGTGATGGCCGCGGCGGCCGCCTACGCAGGGATCCAGGTCGTCGGCTCGCTGCGCCAGCTGGAAGCCCGGTTCGCACCGCTGACCGGCGGCCGGGCCGAGGAGCAGTGCCGGGCGCTGGACGCGGCGGCGGCCGGACTGGTCCCGCGCATCCTGAGCGGCCCGGGCCGCGACACCGTGCGGCGGGAGACCCTGGACCTGGCGGAACTGGTGGTCCGGAGGTTCGGGCAAGCCCCGCAGGCGACCGGCATGGCCGAGCAGGACATGCGGGACGACGCGCTGCTCACCGCCGAGGAGGCGGCCGCCCTCCTGATCGGACTGCAGGACCGCGCGACCCGGGACGGCGCTGCCGCCTGGATGGAGGGGCCGCGGGCAAGCGCCGTGCTGCGCCTGTGGCGGGCGCTGGCCCGGCGCTGCGTGGCGCCCTACACCGAACACGCCGCCGCCCCGCTGGCCCTGGCCGGCTGGGTCTCCTGGTCCACCGGCGGCATCCCGGAGGCCAGGGTCGCCCTCGGCCTGGCGCTGAGCGCCGACCCGCACTACCTCTTCGCCCGCCTCCTGCACCAGGCGTGCAACGAGGGGATGGACCCCGAGCGCCTGCGCCGCTGCCTGCGCCGGGACCGGACCGGCCGCGACGCGGCGGGCAGCCCGCCCGGCCCCGCCAACGCGGCACCGCCCAAGGATTCCGCTGGACACGAGTCCCCGGCGCCTTCGCCCTCGAAGCCGGAGCCCCGGCGCGCGAAGGGCGGTGCGCCCGGCGGTTCCGCCGGTCCGGGCGCCGCCGGCGGACCGGCCGGCAAGCCGCGTTCCAAGCGGCACACCGGCCGGCGCGGGGTGCGCGACCGGCGCTGACCGGCTCCTCGCGCCCGGCCCGCGTGACCTCACCGGGGGCGTCGCCGTTCACCTGAGTGGCCCCCTCGGCCGCGATCCGTCGTCCCGTTCCAGCCGCCCGCAGGGAGCGCAGAGAAGTGCATGACACCGCAGCCCAGCCCCGTCCGGTGCCCCGCCCGCCGGCACCCCGGGGCGCCGGTGCCGTACCCGCCCGCACACCCGGCCCGCAGCCGGTGCACCAGGCGCTGATCTGTGTGGCGCTGCCCGCGCTGGCGATCTCCACCGAGCAGGGGCAGCTCACCGGCCAAGGGCTTGACGGTTTCTACCGGGAAGGGCGGCGATTGCTGGCGCGCTGCCGGGTGCGCGTGGCGGGGGCGGAACCGGTCCCGGTCCAGGGCCGGCTGCTGGACGCGGCCCGGGCCCGGTTCATGGGCACCGTCCGCACCCACGCCGACGAGGGGCCCGACCCGGTGGTCACCGTGGAGCGGCTGCGCGATGCGGAGGGCGTCGAACGGATCATGGTGCACAGCGCCGCCGCCCGCGAACTGCGGCTGGCGGTCGAGGTCGCGCTGGGTACCGACCTGGCCGAGCTGGGCGCGGTGGCGGCGGGCCGGCCGGGCCCGGAGATCCCCGCCGCCGTGCACGGCTCCGGCCTGCGCTGGACGGCCCCCGGGCTGCACGCGGTGCTCACCGCGGACCCCCCGGCGGACGATGTGCTGGCATCGGCCGGCCTGCTCTGCTGGGAGATACGGCTGCCGGCCGGCGGTACCCGGAGCATTGAGCTGCGCGTCCGGCCGGAGTTCCCGGGCCGTCCCCGGCGCCCGGAACCGGCCGCACGCGGCCGCTCGGGCACCTTCTGGGCCGATGCCCAGGCCGAGGGGGACGACCCCCGGGTGACGGCGCTGCTGGCGACCTGCCTGGACGACCTCCGCGCCCTGCTGGTCCGCGAGCCCGGATCCACCGATGCCCAGGTGGCCGCCGGGGTGCCCTGGCGCTGCGGCCGCCCTTCGTCCGCCGAGGCCCTCTGGGCGGCCCGGATGACCCTGCCGCTGGGAGTCAGGCTGGCGGCCGGCACGCTGCGCGCCCTGGCCCGTAACCAGGTGTCCGGGCCGGGTCCCGACCACGGCCGCATCCCGGGGGCGCTGCGCCAGTCCGGCCCCCATCTGCCGCCCGGCTGCACCGGTGTCGAAGCGACGCTGCTGTTTCCGGTGGTCCTCGCCGAAGCACGGCGGTGGGGCCTGTCCGAGCAGGAGACCCACGCGCTCCTCCCGGCCGCCGAGCGCTGTCTGGGCTGGCTGCGGGCGGCGGTCGGCCGCCGGGGCTATCTGGCCGACCCTTTCCCGGGCGGGCCGTACCGCTGTGAGGTACAGGCCCATGCCCACCGCGCCGCCCTGCTCGGCGCCGACCTACTGGCGGCCTGTGGCAGGCCCGGCGCCGGGGAGTGGCGGGAGTGGGCAACCGCCCTGCGCCACCGGTTCCAGGAAGAGTTCTGGGCCGAGGACCGTTCCGGCGGCCGCCCGCTGGCGGCGCTCACCCCCGATGGCCACCGCATACCCCATCTGGGCAGCGCCGCCGCCCACCTGCTGGACACCGGCCTGCTGGGCGGCGGGACCTACGCGCCCGGGCTGCTGGACAAGGTGCGGACCGAACAACTGGCCAGGCTCTTCGGCGGCCCGGCGCTGGACTGCGGCTGGGGCCTGCGCAGCCTCGGCGTCAAGGAGCCCGGGTACAACCCCTTCGGTCACCGCGGAGGCGCGGTGCGGGTGCATGAGACCGTGGTGGCCGTGGCCGGCCTGGCCGTCGCGGGCTACGAGACGGAAGCGGGCGCCCTGGCCCGGGGAGCGCTTGACGCCGCCGAGGCCTTCGGCCATCGGCTGCCCGAGATGTACGCGGGCGAGCAGCGCACCGCGGGCAGCGTCCCGCTGCCCCACCCAGCCGCCTGCCGGCCCGCCGCCGTGGCCGCGGCCAGCATGGTCCAGCTGCTGGCCGCGTTCGCCGGCGTACGGCCGGACGTCCCGGCGCACAGCGTGACCATCCGTCCCCCGCGCAGTGCCCCGCTCGGCGCCCTGCGGTTCACCGGCCTGCGCGTCGCCGAGCAGCCGTTCTCGGTGCGGATCAGCAGGCTGGGCCTGGGCATGGTCGAGGAGGCCGCCGACGGCCTGCAGCTGGGGGTGTGAGAGGGGGTGCGCGCCGAGCCGCCCGCCGGTCCGCGCGGTAGGGGGATCGTCCGTGGTCAAGGCCCTGTTTATCGTCAGGCAGACGACTATGATCGCGTCATGCCCTACGACCCGTCGGCCTTCCCGCCCTTCGCCGTCACCGTCGACCTGGTCGTGCTCACCGTGCGCCGCCACGCGCTGTGTGCGCTGGCCGTGCGCCGGGGCGAGCCCCCTTACCAAGGCCGATGGGCGCTGCCCGGCGGGTTCGTACGCGGAGACGAGGACCTGTCCACCGCGGCCGCCCGCGAACTGGCCGAGGAGACCGGGCTGCACGTTCAGGACCCGGCCGGCCCGGCCCCGGCCAACGCCGCCCACCTCGAACAGCTCGCCACCTACGGCGACCCCAAGCGCGACCCCCGGATGCGCGTGGTCAGCGTGGCCCACCTCGCCCTGGCCCCCGACCTGCCCGCCCCGCGGGCCGGCGGCGACGCGCACAGCGTCCGCTGGGCCCCGGTGAACGAACTGCTCGACGAACGGGAAGGCGAGCCCGCCGCCCCGCTCGCCTTCGACCACGCCCGCATCCTTGCGGACGGAGTGGAACGCGCCCGCTCCAAGATCGAGTACTCCTCACTCGCCACCGCCTTCTGCCCCCAGGAGTTCACCGTCGGCGAGCTCCGCCGGGTCTACGAGGCCGTCTGGGGAGTCGCCCTGGACCCGCGCAACTTCCACCGCAAGGTCACCGGCACCCCAGGCTTCCTGGTGCCCACCGGCGGCACCACCACCCGCCAGGGTGGCCGCCCGGCACAGCTCTTCCGGGCCGGCGGCGCCACCCTCCTCAACCCGCCCATGCTGCGCCCCGAGGCGTAAGGGGGCCGGTTGCCCGCACGCCGGAAGCGGCCGTCCGCCGTCCGGAGGTGACACGGGCCGGTAGTGGCTACGCTCCGCAGCAAATAGGACATATCGGGTTACGGTGCTGCGGAAAGCGTCCCGCACCGCCCACGCCCGAGCGCAGGGCCGTCTCCCGTTCCGCGAGTGAAGCCATGATCCAGGCCATCGGACTGACCAGCGCCCCCCGCCGCAACCAGCCCCTCGCCGTCGCCGACCTGTCCTTCGAAGCCCGCCCCGGCCGCATCACCGTCCTGCTGGGCGAGCCCCGCGCGGGCAAGACCAGCGCCCTGCGCCTGCTGCTGCGCCGCGACCCGGGACGCGGGATCGCCCTCTTCCGCGGCCGCCCCCTGGACCGCGTCCCGCATCCCGCCCGCGAGATCGGCGTCCTCCTCGGCGACGCCCCCGGCCACCCCGCCCGTACCGCCCGCAACCACCTGGGCATGCTCGCCGCGGCCGCCGGAGTACCCCTGAAGCGGGTGGACGAGGTGCTCGAGGTGGTCGGCCTCGCCGGGCTGGCCGGCCAGCGCCTGGGGGACCTCTCCCGGGGCATGGACCGCCGGCTGGGCCTCGCCGCGGCCCTGCTCGGCGACCCCCACACCCTGGTGCTCGACGAGCCCTCCCATGAACTGTCGCCCCGGGAGATCTCTTGGCTGCACGGCCTGCTGCGCGGCTTCGCGGCCCATGGCGGCACCGTTCTGGCCACCTCCCGGGCGCCCGGGGAGGCGGCCCGCATCGCCGATCAGGTCGTCACCATCGGCCAGGGCCGGCTCATCGCCGACCAGACCGTCACCGAGTTCACCGGCGCCCGGCTGCGTCCCCGGATCGTCGTCCAGTCCCCCTACGCGAGCCGCCTCGCCCAGGTCCTCGGCGCCGAGGTGACCCCAGTGCCGGACGCGCCGGTGCCGGAAGTGGTGCAGGACGGCGGCAGCCGGCTGTTCGTCTACGGCAGCAACTGCGCCGCCGTCGGAGAGGCCGCCTTCCGGCACGGCATCCTGGTGCACCGGCTGACAGAGGAGACGAGCGACACCGGCCCGGTCCGCGAGGACGGCCCGCCCGAGGCCCCGGCCACCGCCCCCCAGGGCGAGGTGCACCCGGCCCTGGCCACGCCCGGCCTCGTGTGGCCGCTGCGGTACGAACTGCGCCGGACCACCGGGGTGCGTACCCCGTGGGTGGTGGCGGCCGCCACCGTCGCGGCTTCCCTGCTCGCCGCCGTTCTGCTGGGCCGCTTCGGCGCCCCGCCCACCGACGTCCTCACGGGCTGGCCCGCCGCGCTGCCGCTGCCCCCGGCCGCCTTTGGGGCCGGCCTGCTCGGCGCACTGGCCTTCGGTCAGGAGTTCCGCTATCCGGCACTCGATCCCGACGGCCCCGCCGCCCGCCGCCTGGGGCTGCTCGGCGCCAAGGTCGCCATCACCGGCGCCGCCGCCACCCTGCTCGCTCTGGCCTCACTCGCCCTCGACGCGCTGGCGGGCTGGCTGCTGTTCGGGAGCTCCGCGGTCGCGCTTCCCGGCGCCCGGACCGTGGCCTTCACCGGGTGGATCGCCCTGGTGCTGGGATGCGCCTGGGCGGGCCTGCTCGCCGCCGGCCTGTTCCGCTCCACTGTCCTGGGGCTGCTCTCGGTGCTCGCGGTGCCGACGCTGGTGGTGCCGCTGCTCGCCGCCCTCTTCGCCCGGCCCGCGGCCCGCTCCCTGATCGGCCTTCCGGAGCGTCTGCGCTCCACGGTGCTCCTGCAGTGGCCGTCCGGCCTGGACCAGGGGCTCTCGGCGGCGCTGCGCCTGCTGTCCCAACCCATCGGCTGGGCCCTGGTGTTGGCGCTCACCGGCCTCCTGGGTGCCTATGTGCTCACCGTTCTCAGGGGCCGCCCGCGCTGAGAGCTGTGCTATTGGGCCGGACCCCGGGAGCCGGCCGCGACCGGTCAACACAGCGTGAACGAAGGAGAGGAAGGAGTCACCGCGGCGCCCGTCAAGATCCGTGGATATGCGCCCAGCGCGGTCCGCCGCCCGCCGGAGCGGCGCCACCTCGGTCGCTCTCCGTATTGACGCAACCTCGGACCGTGCCCCTTTGTGTCCGTTTCGGCGTCAATTGTAAGGTAATGGGCGATCACCCTTTCGTGTGCTTTTCACCAAAGACCTCAAGGCGCTTCCGCCGGTCGCCGACAAAGGAAGCGTGAGTACCCTTGCGCACACCATGATGACCGCGGCTCGCCCCGCCGACTCCGGCCTTTCGGGCCCGGGCGAGCTTGACCGTTACTCCTACGCGGATGCCACCGGGGTGGACCGCGGCCCCGCCACCGCCTGGGAAGGCGAGGCGGAACTGGGCCGGGCCGGCCGTCGCTCCGCCGGAAGCCGCGGCCGGGGCCTGCACGGCCAACTCGTGCAACAGCTGGGGCAGATGATCGTCTCCGGCGATCTAGGCGCCGACCGCCCGCTGGTCCCCGAGGAGATCGGGCAGCGCTTCGAAGTCTCCCGCACCGTCGTCCGTGAATCCCTGCGCGTCCTCGAGGCCAAGGGCCTGGTCAGTGCCCGGCCGAACGTCGGCACCCGGGTCCGTCCGGTCAGCGACTGGAACCTGCTCGACCCCGACATCATCGAGTGGCGGGCCTTCGGCCCGCAGCGCGACGACCAGCGCCGCGAGCTGTGCGAACTGCGGTGGATCATCGAGCCGCTGGCCGCCCGGCTGGCCGCCGGCCACGGCCGCGAGGAAGTCCAGCGGCGCCTGGCCGACATGGCCGAGATCATGGGGCACGCGCTGGCCCAGGGTGACTCGCTCACCTTCTCCCGGGCCGACACCGAGTTCCACACCCTGCTGCTTCAGGTGGCGGGCAACCGCATGCTGGAGCACCTCTCCGGCATCGTCTCCGCCGCCCTGCACGTCTCCGGCGCCTCCGCCGGAGGCTGTGACCGGCCCACCGAGGCCGGCGTGGGCCACCACCTGCGCGTCGTGGACGCGGTGGGGGCCGGGGACGCCGCCGCCGCAGAAGCCGCGATGCGTCAACTCCTCGTGTCCCACCCCGAGGTCGAGCGGGTGGTACCCGCGCCGCGCGAGCACTGACCGCGGCGACAGCGCCGGACGGACGGGACGGTACGCGCGGGGCTGTTCATCCGGCTCCCGCGTACGACCGTGCGCGCGAGCCGGATGAACAGCCCCCTGTGGCGCCCGCGGCGGACGAGTATCGCGGCGATCTGTCCAGTTCAGTCGCCTTTCAGGCCGTTATGCGGTGTGACTCGGGCCACGGGGATTGGGCGTAACGCTCCCTGAGGCTGCGCGATGACTAAAGAGGTGGTGGCCGCGGAGGGAATACAAGCCTCGTTTG
Source organism: Streptomyces sp. NPDC052396 (assembly GCF_044593195.1). Lineage (NCBI taxonomy): Bacteria > Bacillati > Actinomycetota > Actinomycetes > Kitasatosporales > Streptomycetaceae > Streptomyces > Streptomyces sp. NPDC052396. The sequence continues at coordinate 519,311 of NZ_JBIUAW010000003.1, read as the reverse complement.
AGGCGCTGTGTTGCACCGCACCACTGCCTGCGCCGTCGGTTCATCCTTGCCGGCGGTCGTCGGCTCCAGTCCGCCGCGGACGGGGCCGGAAGCCGTTTCCATCGTTCCGAGAGGTTGTTCGTGTCGGCCAGCACATCCCGTACGCTCCCGCCGGAGATCGCCGAATCCGAGTCTCTGATGGCGCTCATCGAGCAGGGAAAGGCCGAGGGGCAGATCGCCGGCGACGACGTGCGTCGGGCCTTCGAGGCTGACCAGATTCCGCCAACCCAGTGGAAGAATGTTCTGCGCAGCCTCAACCAGGTCCTCGACGAGGAGGGTGTGACGCTGATGGTCAGTGCCGCAGAGGCGCCCAAGCGCACCCGCAAGAGCGTCGCAGCGAAGAGCCCGGCGAAGCGCACCGCCACCAAGGCCGTTTCCTCCAAGACGGCCACGTCCCGGTCCGCCACGGCCACGGCGTCCGCCGTGTCTCCCGCCTCCGCCCAGTCCGGTGCATACGGGGACGACGCGGGTGAGGAAGCCGTGTCTCCCGCCAAGAAGGCCGCCGCCAAGAAGACGGCTGCCAAGAAGACGGTGGCCAAGAAGACCACCGCCAAGAAGGCGACGACCAAGAAGGCCGCCGCCAAGAAGGACGCCGACGAGCTCCTCGAGGACGAGCTCGTCGACGAGACCCCCACTCCCGGCAAGGGCGACGACGAGGACGAGACCGGCGAGAGCAAGGGTTTTGTCCTGTCCGACGAGGACGAGGACGACGCCCCCGCGCAGCAGGTCGCGGTGGCCGGTGCCACCGCCGACCCGGTCAAGGACTACCTCAAGCAGATCGGTAAGGTCCCGCTGCTCAACGCCGAGCAGGAGGTCGAGCTCGCCAAGCGCATCGAGGCCGGCCTGTTCGCCGAGGACAAGCTCGCCAACGCCGACAAGCTGGCCCCCAAGCTCAAGCGCGAGCTGGAGATCATCGCCGAGGACGGGCGCCGGGCCAAGAACCACCTGCTGGAGGCCAACCTCCGACTGGTGGTCTCGCTGGCCAAGCGCTACACCGGCCGCGGCATGCTCTTCCTGGACCTGATCCAGGAGGGCAACCTCGGTCTGATCCGTGCCGTCGAGAAGTTCGACTACACCAAGGGCTACAAGTTCTCCACGTATGCGACGTGGTGGATCCGCCAGGCGATCACCCGCGCCATGGCCGACCAGGCCCGCACCATCCGCATCCCGGTGCACATGGTCGAGGTCATCAACAAGCTGGCACGCGTCCAGCGCCAGATGCTCCAGGACCTGGGCCGTGAGCCCACCCCGGAGGAGCTGGCCAAGGAGCTCGACATGACCCCGGAGAAGGTCATCGAGGTCCAGAAGTACGGGCGTGAGCCGATCTCGCTGCACACCCCGCTGGGCGAGGACGGCGACAGCGAGTTCGGTGACCTCATCGAGGACTCCGAGGCGGTCGTGCCGGCCGACGCGGTGAGCTTCACCCTGCTCCAGGAGCAGCTGCACTCCGTTCTGGACACGCTCAGCGAGCGTGAGGCGGGCGTGGTCTCCATGCGGTTCGGTCTCACCGACGGCCAGCCCAAGACCCTCGACGAGATCGGCAAGGTCTACGGGGTGACGCGTGAGCGCATCCGTCAGATCGAGTCGAAGACCATGTCCAAGCTGCGTCACCCGTCGCGCTCCCAGGTGCTCCGGGACTACCTGGACTAGTTCCGGCCATCTCTTGGCACCGGTTGGGCCCGGTCTCTCCTCGGAGGGGCCGGGCCCAACCGCTCTTCCGGATGCGCCGAGTGGTCTTCGGGTTGACGCTGGGTAGGCAAGAGGATTCAGACCGTCAGGAGACCGTATGCGCGCCGCGTTGAGCTATTCGTTGGCCGGGCTGATCGTGCTGCTGCTGGCGGTGCCCGGTCCGGCGTCGGCCGACGACCGGTCGGTGGTCGGCGGGCAGCTGGTGAAGATTTCTGACGCCCCGTGGACAGTGGCTCTGGCGAGTCGGCAGCGGTTCGGTGACACCAGGGCGGGCCAGTTCTGCGGTGGTGTGGTGGTCGGCGCCGTCACCGTGATCACCGCGGCCCACTGCCTCTCCCGTGAGGTGCTGGGCGTCGAGCCAGGCGAGGCCAAGGACCTCAAGGTGATCGTCGGCCGTAGTGATCTGCGGGAGCCGGGTGGAGCGGAGGTGCCGGTGCGGGACACCTGGGTCAACCCCGCTTATGACACCCGCACCAATGCGGGGGACGTGGCCGTGATCACGCTGACACAGCGGCTGGCCGATGGGTATGCGCTGCCCATAGCGCAGCTGGGCGATGCCGCCTATGTGCCTGGTGCCGCGGCCGCCGTCTATGGATGGGGCGATCTGACCGGCAGTGGCGCCTACCCGCAGACCCTGCATGGTGCCCCGCTGCTGGTGCTGCAGGACGACCTGTGCGAGCAGGCCTATCCGGGCGGTCCGGAGGGGGTCTACACCAAGGAGTCCATGCTCTGCGCGGGATGGCCCCAGGGGCGGCTGGACGCTTGCCAGGGGGACAGTGGCGGCCCCTTGGTGGTGCATGGGCGGCTGGTGGGGCTGGTGTCCTGGGGGAGTGGATGCGCGCTGCCCGGACGTCCTGGCGTCTACACCCGGATCGCGGCCGTGGCACCCCTGGTAAGGGAGCACAGCCCGGACTTCGCCAAGCCCGCTCCGGCGCCGGCCGTGCCGGCCTCACCCGCTCCCGCCTCGCCCGCTCCGGCTCCCGCTCCCGCACCGGCCGCTCCGGCTCCGGTGGCCCCGAAGCCGGCGCCCCCGGCACCGCCGGTGGCGGGGCCGCCACCGGGAGGGGCCCCGAAACCCGGCCGCTGAAGGCACGAGAGCGGGCGGCCACCCCGAGGGGTGGCCGCCCGCGGCTGCCCGGCCCTGGTCGGCCGGACCTCGCTCGTCGTCGGATGCGATGTGTCAGCGATGCTTGCGGACTCAGCGGTCCTCGTCGGACGCGGACGCCGGGACGGTGGTGAGCCGCTCCGTCTCGTCCTGTATCTCCGCGGCGATCTTCTTGAGTTCTGGCTCGAACTTGCGCCCATGGTGGGCACAGAAGAGCAGTTCGCCGCCACTCAGGAGAACGACGCGCAGGTATGCCTGAGCGCCGCACCGGTCGCAGCGGTCAGCGGCCGTCAGCGGGCTCGCGGGGGTCAGAACAGTAGTCACGTCGCCTCTTCTCTAGCTCGACGAGCTGTCGTACCAGGGTCAACATCCAACCAGGCCGAAAACGTTCCCGCTCGTGGCTTTTCCTCGAAACTTCCTTCCGAGTGAGCCGGATCTTGACGTTTGGCGGCGAATGAGCCGTTGTGCTCGGGGCTTACGGTTTTACGTTGCTGGGGCTTTCGTCCTCCGGCTGGCTTGCCGGGTTGTTCTTGAGGACGTGCCCGGAGCCTAAATGGTTCATGCCTCGAAGGGAACGTGATGTGCACGTCACCCCATAGAGTCATCGAACGTGTGACCGATATTCGACTAGCATGGCTGTGCCGCGGGTGGCGGCGCAAAGGCTCTATCAGGCCTCGGTACCCTCTGAACGGCACCGAGCCAACCAGTGCGCCCGCAGTCGGGCCAGAGAGAAATTCAGCGAGGAGCGAACCGCGTGACCGCCGATACGTCCGTGCCGTCCACCGCCGTGCTGACCGGGGCAGACCGGGACGGATCCAATTACACCGCGCGGCACCTGCTCGTCCTCGAGGGACTGGAAGCCGTTCGCAAGCGTCCCGGCATGTACATCGGCTCCACCGACAGCCGCGGCCTGATGCACTGCCTCTGGGAGATCATCGACAACTCCGTCGACGAGGCGCTGGGCGGCTTCTGCGACCGCATCGAGGTCGTCCTGCACGCCGACGGCTCGGTGGAGGTCCGGGACAACGGCCGTGGCATCCCGGTGGACGTCGAGCCCAAGACCGGGCTGTCCGGCGTCGAGGTCGTGATGACCAAGCTGCACGCCGGCGGAAAGTTCGGCGGTGGCTCCTACGCGGCCTCCGGCGGTCTGCACGGTGTGGGCGCCTCGGTGGTCAACGCGCTGTCCTCCCGGCTGGACGTCGAGGTGGACCGCAACAGCCGGACGCACTCGATCAGCTTCCGCCGCGGGGTGCCCGGCATCTTCACCGAGTCCGGCCCGGACGCGCCCTTCGACCCGGCCAACGGCCTGCTCAAGGGCAAGAAGGTGGCCAAGGCGGTCACCGGTACCCGGGTGCGCTACTGGGCGGACCGGCAGATCTTCCTCAAGGACGCCAGGCTCTCGCTGGAGACGCTGTACGGGCGCGCCCGGCAGACGGCCTTCCTGGTGCCGGGGCTGACCATCGTCGTCCGGGACGAGCGAGGGCTCAACGGCGAGGAGACCTCCGAGGAGGTCTTCCGCTACGACGGCGGCATCAGCGAGTTCTGCGAGTACCTGGCGCAGGACAAGGCGGTCTGCGATGTGCTGCGGCTGACCGGCCAGGGCACCTTCAAGGAGACCGTCCCGGTCCTCGACGACCGTGGCCATATGACCCCCACCGAGGTCACCCGTGAGCTCGGGGTGGACATCGCGCTGCGCTGGGGCACCGGCTATGACGCCACCCTGAAGTCCTTCGTCAACATCATCGCCACCCCCAAGGGCGGCACGCATGTGGCCGGATTCGAGCGGGCGGTCGCCAAGACCGTCAACGAGGCGCTGCGGGCCACCAAGCTGCTGCGGGTCGCCGAGGACGATGTCGTCAAGGACGACGCCATGGAGGGCCTGACCGCGGTGGTGACCGTGCGGCTGGCGGAGCCCCAGTTCGAGGGGCAGACCAAGGAGGTGCTGGGCACCTCGGCGGCCTCCAGGATCGTCGCCAATGTGGTCGCCAAGGAGCTCAAGGCATTTCTGACCTCGACCAAGCGGGATGCCAAGCAGCAGGCCAGGGCCGTGCTGGAGAAGATCGTCGCGGCTGCCCGCACCCGTATCGCCGCCCGCCAGCACAAAGAGGCCCAGCGGCGGAAGACCGCTCTGGAGTCCTCCTCGCTGCCGGCCAAGCTGGCCGACTGCCGCAGTGACGACGTGGACCGCAGCGAGCTGTTCATCGTCGAGGGCGACTCCGCGCTGGGCACCGCCAAACTGGCCCGGAACTCCGAGTTCCAGGCGCTGCTGCCCATTCGCGGCAAGATCCTCAACGTCCAGAAGTCCTCGGTCTCGGACATGCTCAAGAACGCCGAGTGCGGAGCGATCATCCAGGTGATAGGAGCGGGGTCGGGCCGTACCTTCGACATCGACGCGGCCCGGTACGGGAAGGTGATCTTCCTCGCCGACGCCGATGTCGACGGTGCGCACATCAGGTGCCTGCTGCTCACGCTCTTCCAGCGCTATATGCGGCCCATGGTGGAGGAGGGACGGGTCTTCTCCGCGGTGCCGCCGCTGCACCGGGTGGAGCTGACCCACCCCAAGAAGGGCCAGGACAGGTACATCTACACCTACTCGGACAACGAGCTCCGGCAGACCCTGATGGAGCTGGACCGCAAGGGGATCCGCTACAAGGACTCCATCCAGCGCTACAAGGGCCTGGGCGAGATGGACGCCGACCAGCTCGCGGAGACCACGATGGACCCGCGCCACCGCACCCTGCGGCGGATCAATATCAGCGACCTGGAGGCCGCCGAGCGCGCCTTCGACCTGCTGATGGGCAACGAGGTGGCGCCCCGCAAGGAGTTCATCACCAACTCCGCGGCCACCCTGGACCGTTCGCGTATCGACGCCTGATCCCCGCGCCTCGGATCTCTCCGCCTTTCTGATCTCTCTTTCTGATCTCTCCACCCCCGGGTGGAGAGTCAATCTCCACCCGAAGCCCACCCCTGCTCCGATCCGGGCCCGGGCGCACCCTCCGTAACGTCGGATGTGTCATTGATCCGCACTTCCACTTCCACGGAGGCTCTTCCGATGTCCGGTCCGATCGACGCGGTGGTGATCATCGCGGTCGTGGCCTTCCTGCTGGTAGGGCAGGCCAGGCCGCGGCGGCTGTCCGCGGACGCCAGGCGCTGGTGGCTGCTACCGGCCGTGCTGGTGTTCGTGGCCCTGCGCAAGCCGGATCTGGTCGACTCCGCGCATCCCACGGCGTCCTTGGCGCTGCTGGTCGGCGGGCTGCTCAGCGGGCTCGCGGTGGGGGCGGCCTGGGCATGGACCACCCGAATATGGGCCGATGAGTCCGGGGCGATATGGGCCCGGGGCGGCAAGGCCACGGCGGGGGTATGGCTGGGCGGGATCCTGCTGCGACTGGGGCTGTACGGGGCGGGCGTGTTGGCCGGGGTCCACCAGGGAACCGGGGCCTTGCTGCTGACCATGGCGGCGATGCTGCTGGCACGTACGGGGCTGCTGGTCAGGCGGGCCGCGGAGCTGGGCCCGGCGTACGGTGTTCCTGTCCGTGGCTGAGCGCCCCATGGCGGCGGAGGAACCCCAGGTGCCGATCGAGAACTGGACCGAGTGGCCTGCCCGGGAAGCGCTGTCCAGGGTGGGGGTGCCCCGGCGGCGCCGGGTGCTGACCTGGACCGTGCGGATCGTCCTGACCGGCGGGTTTCTCTGGGCGGCGCTTCATGAGGGGGCCATCCAGGGATGGGGCTATGTGCCCTTCGCAATCGGGTTCCTGATCTGCGCCACCGCGGTGTGGGGCTACTACCACTCGACGCTGGCCCAGCGGCTGCTGCCCTCGGTGGCCTGGCTGGCGGTGCTGGTGGTGATGGGGGTCGGCGCGGTGGCCGGCGGGGCGCATGTGGCGGCGGCCGGGCTGTGGTGTGTGGCCGGGGCCATCGCGATCGAACGGCTTCCCCTCGGGTTCGGGCTGACCGGCGGCCTGGTCTGCATGAGCGCCTACTACGCCCTGGTGGGTACCGGCCGGCCCCTGGCGAGCGCCGGGACGGTGGCCGCGGTCCTGCTGGTGGGGTACTCGCTCCGGCTGGACGACGAGGCGCGCGGGGCCGGCTTCCGGCTGCTGGCCCAGGAGCGGGCGGCGCGGCGGGCGGAGGCCGAGTCGGCGGCTCTGACCGAACGGGCCAGGATCGCCCGGGAGATCCACGATGTGCTGGCGCACAGCCTCTCCGCCCAGCTGGTCCACCTGGAGGCGGCCCGGCTGCTGGTGGAGAGCGGAGCGGACCGGGAGCGCGTCCTGGAGCGGGTGACGGCGGCCCGGGTGATGGCGCGGCAGGGGCTGGCCGAGACCCGGCAGGCGCTGTCGGCGCTGCGGGGCGAGCTGGCACAGACGGAGGATTTCCTCAAGGAGGTCGCGGCCTCCGAGGGGGCACGGCTCGAAGTGACCGGTGAACCAAGGCGGTTGCCGGCCGAGGCCGCACTGGCCGTGCGCAGGGTCGCCCAGGAGGCGCTGACCAATGTGCGCAAGCACGCTCCCGGAGCGTGGGTGGAGATGAGGTTCGCCTATCTGGATGGTGAGGTGGAGCTGCTGGTTCGTGATGGAGGGGCACGGGGGGAGATCAACGGTCTGGCGTCCTCCGGTGCCGGGTACGGTCTGCTGGGGATGCGGGAGCGCGCCGAACTGCTCGGCGGCACGCTGGAGGCGGGGCCCGTGGGTCCTGATCAGGAGGGCTTTGTGGTGCGTTTGCGGGTGCCGGCATGAGGACTGGTGCCGGTGGTGGGGAAGTGGGCCCGGGGAGCGGGGAGTTGGGCGGGGACGGACACCGGCCGGTGCGGGTGGTGGTCGCCGATGACCAGACGGTGGTGCGGGAAGGCATTGTGATACTGCTGGGGCTGCTGCCCGGTGTCGAGGTCGTGGGTTCGGCCTCCGACGGGCTGGAGGCCCTGCGGCAGGTCGCCGAACACGCCCCGGACATCGTGCTGATGGATCTGCGCATGCCGCGGTGCGACGGGGTGGAGGCGACCCGGCGGATCCGGGCGGAGTACCCGGCCACCCAGGTCGTGGTGCTGACCACCTTCGGCGATGATGACTCGCTCTTTCCGGCCCTGCAGGCCGGAGCGCGGGGTTATCTCACCAAGGACGCCGGAGGGGAGGAGATCGTGCAGGCGATGCGGAACGTGATATCGGGACAGGCCGGGCTGTCGCCGCAGGTGCAGCGGCGGTTGCTGGAGCGGCTCGCCTCGGATGGCGGGCCGGCCGCCGCCGTCGGAGGGGGTGTGGCGGGGCGGCTGGGTCCGCGGGTGCTGCCGGACGGGCTGACGGCCCGGGAGGCGGAGGTGCTGGCCCTGGTCGCCGAGGGGCTGTCCAATGCGGAGATCGCCCGGCGGCTGCAGGTGAGCCCGGCGACGGTGAAGACGCATATCAACAACCTCTTCGCCAAGGCCGGTTTGCGGGACAGGACGCAGGCCATGCGGTACGCCTTCCAGCACGGCATCGCCCAGCCGCCACGGCCGCGGCGCGGCTGACGGCGGCCGTGGTCAGCGGACGGCCCAGGTGTAGCGGTGTTCCGGCCGGCCGGTCTCGCCGTACCGGAGGGTGAGGCTGAGCCGGCCGGACTGTTCCAGGCGTTTGAGGTAGCGCTGGGCGGTGGAGCGGCTGAGCCCCGAGCGCAGGGCCACCTCGTGCGCGGACAGCGGCTGGCCGGCGTCCGAGAGCACTTGGCGGATCAGCTCGGCGGTGGGGGCGGAGTGGCCCTTGGGCAGGGGAGCGCCGGCGGCGGCGGTGCGCAAGGTCCCGAAGATCTGGTCGACTTGGTCCTGTTCCGCCTCCGCGGTGACCTCCAGTGTCCGGCGCAGCCGGGCGTATGCCTCCAGCTTCACCCGCAGTCCGGCGAACGCGAAGGGCTTGACCAGGTACTGCAGGGCGCCATAGCGCAGGGCGGTCTGCACGGTGGCGACGTCGCGGGCGGCGGTCACCATGATGACGTCGGTGAGGTGGCCGAGCTGGCGGATGCGCTGGATCAGGGACAGGCCGCTTTCGTCCGGCAGGTAGTGGTCGAGCAGCATCAGGTCGACCGGTTCGCGCTCCAGTACGGACAGGGCCTGGGCCGCGTTGTGTGCCTTGGCGGTGACCCGGAAGCCCGGAACCTTGGCCACATAGGCGGAGTTGATGTCGGCCACCCGGAAGTCGTCGTCGACGACCAGGACGTCGATCACCGGTTCACCTCTTCCCGCATGCGCAGTGCCTCCGGCAGTTCCACGGTGAACACCGCGCCGCCTCCCTCGCGTTCGGTCACCCGGGCCGTGCCGCCATAGCGTTCGGCCAGGCGTCGTACCAGGGTCAGGCCCAGGCCGCGGCGGCGGTGTGCGGTGGGTTGCTTGGTGCTCCAGCCGTCGGTGAAGACCAGTTCCCTGGCCTTGGCGGGGACGCCCGGGCCGTTGTCGGAGACCTGGAGCACCAAGGTGCTGCCCTCGGCGCGCAAGTCCGCCTCCACCAGGGGGGGTTCGTCTTCGCGCCGAGTGCGGGAGGCGGCGGCGTCCAGGGCGTTGTCCACCAGGTTGCCCAGCACGGTGACCACATCGCGGGGGTCGGTCACCCGGTCCGGCAGCCAGGTGGCGGTGCTCACCCGGAAGAGCACCCCGCGTTCCGCGGCGACCGCGCTCTTGCCCACCAGCAGTGAGCTCACCAGGGGCTCGCGCACCCGCTCGGTGACCTGTTCGGCGGTGGCCCGGTGGGCGCCGGCCACCTCGGCGACAAACTGCGCCGCCTCCTGGTAGAGCTCGAGTTCCAGCAGCCCCAGCAGGGTGTGCATCCGGTTGGCGTGTTCGTGGTCCTGGGCGCGCAGCGCCTCGGTCAGTCCCCTGGTGCCGTCCAATTCCCTGCCCAGCTCCTCCAGTTCGGTGCGGTCGCGCAGGGTGGCCACCGCGCCGCCGTCGACCGTCCGCATCCGGTTGACGACCAGGACCCGGCCGTCCCGTACCGCCAGCAGATCGCTGCCGGCCACCCGGCCGGCCAGCACATCGGCGGTGCGGCCGGCCGGCAGGACGTCATCCAGGGGCCGGCCGACGTCCTCCGGCCCCAGGCCCAGCAGCCGCCGCGCCGCGTCATTGACCAGCCTGATCCGCTGCTCGCGGTCCAGGGCCAGCACGCCCTCGCGGATGCCGTGCAACATGGCCTCGCGCTCCCCGAGCAGGGCGGAGATCTCGGAGAGTTCGATGCCATGGGTGCGTTTGCGCAGCTGCCAGGAGACGGCCAGTGCCGCGATCGCGCCGGCGCCCAGCGCAGCACCGGCGTACAGCAGGATGCCGGGCACCGAGCGCAGCAGCGTCAGTCGCACGCTCTGGTAGGGGATGCCGACCGACACCGCGCCCACGATGGCGCCCTCGCCGTCCCGCAGCGGCACTTTGCCGCGTGCCGAGCGGCCCAGGGTGCCCTTCTCGATGCCCGTCCACTCCGCCCCGGACAGTGCCTTCCGCGGGTCGGTGCTCACATGACGGCCTATCAGCGAGGGGGTGGGGTGCGAGTAGCGGATGCCCTGGGTGTCGACGACCACCACATAACTCGCCTCGGTGGCAAGGCGGATGCGTTCGGCGGCGCTCTGCACCGGCCCGTCCGGCGAGGGAGGGTCGGCCAACAGCGCTCCGGCCACGCCGGGTTGGGCTGCCGTGGCCTCGGCGATGGCCAACGCCCGTTGTTCCGCCTGGTCATCCAGCTGGGAGCTCAGTGGCGCCAGGATGAGGCCGGCGGTGAGCAGGGTCACTCCAGTGATGATCAGCAGCTGTACGGACAGCACTTGGGCGAAGACCCGACGGGGCCACCGGGGGCGCATAAGCGTCTCTTTCGTGTCGGTACCACCCCTTGTCGGAGTGCAGCATGGGTTCGATTCGGCGGCCGGGCACCGAACAGCCTTGGGAGCATGCCCGGTTACCCAGCACTTCTATGCCTGTCACTTGTTCTAGCGTGAGCAAAACGAGTAGAACAGGGTTCGTGCACTCAAGTCACACAGCGCGCACAAGACTGCCCACGCGTCGTAGGCAACTCCTAACCTCCACCACCGGCGTTCCGCACAGGGCCGCGGAGCCGAAGAGCCGCTAGCGGAGGCGATGGATGACCAACGACACACCACCGGGCGGGACCCCGGCGATTGAGCTGCGCGGTGCGAGCAAGGTGTTCAGAACGCCGTCGGGTGCCGCGCACACGGCGGTGCGCGAGCTCGATCTCACCGTGGGGCAGGGGGAGTTCGTGGCGGTCGTGGGGCCGACCGGCTGCGGCAAATCGACCACGCTCACCCTGGTGAGCGGCCTGGAGGAGCCCACCGAGGGTGAGGTGCTGATCGGCGGCCGGCCGGTGGACGGCATCCATCCCCAGGTCGGCTTTGTCTTCCAGCAGGACGCCGTCTTCCCCTGGCGGACCGTGCTGTCCAATGTGATGGCGGGCCCCCGCTTTCGCGGCGTGCCCAAGGCGGAGGCCAGGAAGCGGGCCCGGGACTGGCTGCACCGGGTGGGACTGGCGGCCTTCGCCGACCGCTACCCCCATCAGCTCTCCGGCGGCCAGCGCAAGCGGGTGGCCCTCGCCCAGACCTTTGTCAACGATCCGGCCATTCTGCTGATGGACGAGCCGTTCTCGGCGCTGGACGTCCAGACCCGGGCGCTGATGTCGGACGAACTGCTGGAGCTGTGGGGCGGTGCGCGGGACGGACGGTCCAGGGCCTCCGTGGTCTTTGTCACCCATGACCTGGAGGAGGCCATCGCCCTGGCCGACAGGGTGGTGGTGATGACCGCCGGGCCCGCCACCGTCAAGCAGGTGTTCCCCATCGCCCTGCCCCGGCCGCGCCGGGTGGAATCGGTGCGCCTGGAGGCGCGGTTCATCGAGATCTACCGCGAGATCTGGTCCGCGCTGGGCGAAGAGGTCCGTATCACCAGGGAGAGGGGGGCCTCCCATGTCGCCTGAGACCGTCACCGTACCGGCCGTGCGGCAGCGGGCGGGCGGCCGTACGGCGGCCAGGGCGCGCGCCGCCCGTAACCGCCGTCTGCTGGTGCTCGCCGCCCGGGTGCTGTTGCTGGCCGGACTGCTGGTGGCCTGGGAAGTGCTGGCCCGCACCAAGGTCATCGATCCCTTCAACTTCTCGATGCCCTCGAAGATCTGGGACCAGCTCAAGCAGTGGACGCTGCACGGCACCGCCCAGGGCTCACTCGGCGAACAGATCTGGTGCACCCTCCAAGAGGCCCTGCAGGGCTGGGTGATCGGGGTGGCGGCCGGGGTGGTGCTCGGCATCGCCTTCGGCCGGATGCCCTTCCTGGCCGAGGTGGTGGGGCCGTTCATCAAGGTGCTCAACGCACTGCCGCGCATTGTGCTGGCGCCCATCTTCCTGCTCTGGTTCGGCCTGGGGCCGGCCTCCAAGGTGGCCTCGGCGGTGGTGCTGGTGTTCTTCCCGGTCTTCTTCAACGCCTTCCAGGGCGCCCGGGAGGTTGACCGCAATCTGGTGGCCAACGCCCGTGTCCTGGGCGCCAGTAACCGGAAGGTCACCCTCCAAGTGGTGGTTCCCTCTGCCACTTCCTGGATCTTCACCAGTCTGCACATCAGCTTCGGCTTCGCCCTGATCGGCGCCATCGTCGGCGAGTACCTCGGCGCCAGCAAGGGTCTCGGACTCCTGGTCTACACCGCCCAGAACAACTTCAACCCGGCCGGCGTCTATGCCGGGATGGCCATCCTGGCCGCCGTCGCGCTGCTGGCGGAGGGGCTGCTGACCTTCGTGGAGAAGCGCCTCTTCCGCTGGAAGTCCGGGCACCCGGACGGCAGCCGCTGAACCGGCCCCCACCGCAGTCACACCCCCCGACTCGTGATCTCTGAACCGATAGGAACCGCAGATGCGTACGTTCGGCACGTTCACCAGAGTCCGCGCGCTGACGGCCGCCGGGGCGCTGTGTCTAGCGCTCGCCGGCTGTGCCGACGACTCCTCCTCCAACTCGGAGTCGGCCAAGGCCAATGAGGCGGCCAAGGGGGACACCGTGACCATCATGGTCGGCGGCCTGGACAAGGTGATCTATCTGCCGATGATGCTCACCGAACGGCTGGGCTACTTCCAGCAGGAGGGTGTCTCGGTCAAGCTGCTGACCGAGCCGGCCGGGGTGCAGGCCGCCACCGCGCTGGTCTCCGGCGATGTCCAGGGCGCCGTCGGCTTCTATGACCACACCCTCGACCTGCAGGCCAAGGGCAAGCAGGTGGAGTCGGTGGTACAGCTGGGACAGACGCCGGGTGAGGTGGAGGTGGTCTCCAACAAGGCCGCCACGGAGCTGACTTCACCCAAGGACTTCAAGGGCAAGAAGCTGGGGGTCACCGGACTGGGCTCCTCCACCGACTTCCTGACCAAGTACCTGGCGGTCAAGAACGGCGTGAACACCAGTGACTTCACCCCGGTGTCGGTGGGCGCCGGCCAGACCTTCATCTCCGCGCTGCAGCGCGGCTCCATAGACGGCGGCATGACCACCGACCCGACGGTGGGACAGGTCCTGGCCAAGGGCGCCGGCAAGGTCATCCTCGATATGCGCACCCCAGAGGGCTCCAAGGCCGCGCTCGGCGGGCTCTACCCCTCCTCCAGCCTCTATATGAACACCAGTTGGGTGGAGGGGCACCGGGATGCCGTCCAGAAGCTGGCCAACGCCCTGGTGAAGGGCCTCAAATGGATCTCGCAGCACAAGGCGGAGCAGATCGCCGCCAAGATGCCGCCGGACTACGCCAAGGGCGGCGGCAAGGACCTCTATGTCCAGGCGGTGGCCAACTCCCTGCCGATGTTCACCAAGGACGGGGTGATGCCGGAGGGCGGGCCGCAGACCGTCCATGAGGTTCTCAAGTCCTTCAACCCGGCGCTCAAGGGCGCCAAGGTGAATCTGGAGAAGACCTACACCACCGAGTTCGTCAAGAAAGCGGGGTGACGCAGATCACATCCATCCGGGCCGGAGTGGCGGGCGCCTTGCCGCAGCTCTCCGGCCGGGGCGGCCCGGCGGTGCCCTGCTCGACCACCACCCGCCAGGAGCGGCCGTCGGCGTGGGCCACGGTCACCGTCCAGCGGGGCGCCGCACCCTCGGTGCCGGTGACGTCCAGGGCGTCCGCGGCGCGTTCCCCGGTGAGCCGGCGGACCGCCAGCTCGGCGGCCTGGGCCGGGCGCTCCCAGCAGGACCGGCCCCGGCAGTCGGCGGTCACCATCCGGCCCCGGCGGGCGGCCTCCAGCGCCTCCTTCACCCCGGGCGCCGTGGCCCGCCCATAGGCGTAGCCATAGGGCAGCACCAGCAGGGTGGGGGCGAAGCGGTGGCCGCCGATATGGGTGATCTCCCAGACATCCACCGCCCCGGTGGCGGCCAGCTCGGCGGCCAGCGGGCGGCCCAGCAGGGCGCAGCACCGGTCGCGCTTGCCATTGGTGCACACCAGGGCCAGCGGGTCTCCGGTGTACGGCTCCCAGAGGCCGTCGTGGTCGCCGGCGCCCAGGGCCGCGAAGTCCAGCGCGGGCAGCGCGGCGAGATCATCGGCCGATGTGGCGCGGATCCAGGAGCGCCCGGGGGCGGTGTGGGCGACAAAGATCCGCCGGCTGGCGGGGCGGTGGCAGTCGGCATGCCGCCCGGGGCGGCGGATCAGGGCGACCCGGACGCCCGTGCCCTTGGTCCCGGCGTCCAGCGCCCGGGCGGTCTCCGGGTCGATATGACTGGAGGCGAGCGCGTCGGCGCCCCAGGGCCCGGGCTGTTCGATCAGCAGCCAGGTCCGCGCGGTGGCGGCGGTGCCCGCCACGGGCTCGGTCAGCTCTCGGGAAGCGGTCGCGCACATGCTCACATAGGCGAGCCTAACCTGACCCGGGGGCCCCGGCATACGCCGCCTTGTTGTCAGGGGTGCCGCCTATCCTTGAGCACGCTCGACGGACGAAGGAGGCGCCCCCTTGGCCAAGCGACAGATCCCGGTCATCGTGCTGGCGGGATTCCTCGGGTCGGGCAAGACCACGCTGCTCAACCATCTGCTGGGCAACAGCGGGGGCAGCCGCGTCGGGGTGGTCGTCAATGACTTCGGCAGCATCGAGATCGACGCCATGAGCGTGGCCGGCCAGGTGGACTCCATGGTGTCGCTGGGCAATGGCTGCCTGTGCTGCGCCGTGGACGCCGGCGAACTGGACGGATTCCTGGAGCGGTTGGCGCGTCCGGCGGCGCGCATCGATGTGATCGTGGTGGAGGCCAGCGGGCTGGCCGAGCCGCAGGAGCTGGTGCGGATGATCCTCGCCAGCGAGAACCGGCGGATCGTCTACGGCGGGCTGATCGAGGTGGTGGACGCGGCCGAGTTCCCGGACACCCGGTCCCGCCATCCGGAGCTCGACCGGCATCTGGGCATCGCCGACCTGGTGGTGCTCAACAAGGCGGACCGGGTGGGGGAGGAGCAGCGGGCCGCGCTGCTGGGCACGCTCGCCCGGCTGGCACCCGGGACACCGGTGGTCGCCGCGGAGTACGGCCGCGTCGATCCCGAGCTGCTCTTCGACCGGCGGCCCAGGGAGGAACGGCTCGCGGCAGTACGGCAGTTGTCCTTCGAGGATCTGTGCGTGGAGCGGCGGGAGCATGAGGGGCATCTGCACGCGGCGTACCAGAGTGTGGAGTTCGTCTCCGAGGAGCCGATGCACCCACGGCGGCTGATGGACTTTCTCGACCGCCGGCCCGGGGGGCTCTACCGGATCAAGGGCTTTGTTCATTTCGGCATAGCCGGGCACCGGCAGAAGTTCGCGCTGCACGCGGTGGGGGACTTCCTGCGGTTCTACCCCTCGGCGTGGGGGCGTTCCGAGCGGCGCTGTACCCAACTGGTGCTGATCGGCAGCGGAGTTGACGCCTCCGCTTTGCGGGAGGGGCTGGCGGCCTGCCGGGCGGAGGAGGCCGGGGAGGCGGATGAGCGCGGCATGTGGGGGGTGCTGCGGTATGCGCAGGGGTGATCGCGCCGCATAAGGGGCGCGGGGGCTGGTACGGCTTCGCCGCGTGGGCGTCGGCCGCCTGGTGTGAGGGCGCGAGCCCCCACACCAGGAGCCGGGACTACACCGGGCCGGCCACCACGGACACCGGCTTCGGCAGTGCCGTGCCCGAACCGTCACGGCGCGGGTCGGGCTCCGGGAGCTCGGTGGGGGCACCGGTGGCATTGGCGGCACGGGCCGGAGTGGCGCCGGTCCAGGCCAGCACCAGGCAGTCCTCGCCCTTGAGGAAGCGCTGGCAGCGCACCCCGCCGGTGGCCCGCCCCTTGCGCGGGTACTGGTCGAAGGGGGTCAGCTTCGCCGAGCCCTGGGAGGCCGCGCCCGGCAGTCCGCCGGCCGCACCGGCGACGGTGAACACCATGGCGTCCTGGGCCGGGTCGACGGCGGCGAAGGAGATCACCTTGGCCCCGGCTGACAGCTTGATGCCCGCCATGCCGCCCGCCGGGCGGCCCTGCGGCCGCACCTGTGCTGCCTGGTAGCGCAGCAGCTGGGCGTCATCGGTGATGAAGACCAGGTCCTCCTCGCCGGTGCGCAGCTCCACCGCGCCCACGATGGAGTCACCGGACTTGAGGGCGATGACCTCCAACTCGTCCTTGTTGGCTGGGTAGTCCGGGACCACCCGCTTGACCACGCCCTGCTCGGTGCCGATCGCCAGGCCCGGTGAGGACTCATCCAGGGTGGTCAGGCAGACCACCCGCTCGCCCTCGGTCAGCGAGAGGAACTCCAGAGCGGGCGCGCCGCCGGTCAGATTGGGCGCGGACGCCGTCTCCGGAAGCTGCGGCAGGTCGATCACCCGCAGCCGCAGCAGCCGCCCGGCCGAGGTCACCACGCCCACCTCGCCCAGCGCGGTGGCCGGCACCGCCGAGACGATCACATCATGCTTGGCGCGCCTGGCCTCGGTGGCGTAGTCGAAGGGCTCCACCCCGGCGGTACGCGCCAGCAGCCCGGTGGAGGAGAGCAGCACCCGGCAGGGGTCGTCGGCCACCTTCAGCGGCACAGCGGAGACCGTGGCGGGGGCCGACTCCAGCAGTACCGTGCGCCGCTCGGTACCGAACTGCTTGGCGACCGCGGCCAGTTCGCCGGAGACCAGCTTGCGCAGCTCCGCGTCGGACTCCAGGATCCGGGTCAGCTCCTCGATCTCCTGGTTGAGCTTGTCCCGCTCCGACTCCAGCTCCAGCCGGTCGAACTTGGTGAGCCGGCGCAGCGGGGTGTCGAGGATGTACTGGGTCTGCACCTCCGAGAGCGAGAACCGCTCGACGAGTGACTCCTTGGCGGCCGCCGCGTTCTCACTCGATCGAATGATTCTGATGACCTCGTCGATGTCCACCAGTGCCACCAGCAGACCCTCGACCAGGTGCAGCCGGTTGCGCCGCTTGCCGCGCCGGAACTCGCTGCGCCGCCGCACCACCTCGAAGCGGTGGTCGACATAGACCTCCAGCAGCTCCTTCAGGCCCAGGGTCAGCGGCTGTCCGTCCACCAGCGCCACATTGTTGATGCCGAAGGACTCCTCCATCGGCGTCAGCTTGTAGAGCTGCTCCAGCACGGCCTCCGGGTTGAAGCCGTTCTTCACCTCGATGACCAGGCGCAGGCCATGGGCACGGTCGGTGAGGTCCTTCACATCGGCGATGCCCTGCAGCTTCTTGGCGCCGACCAGGTCCTTGATCTTGGAGATCACCTTCTCCGGACCGACCGTGAAGGGCAGTTCGGTGACCACCAGGCCCTTGCGGCGGGCGGTGACGTTCTCCACCGAGACGGTGGCACGGATCTTGAAGGTGCCACGGCCCGTCTCATAGGCGTCCCGGATGCCGCTCAGTCCCACGATCCGGCCGCCGGTGGGCAGGTCGGGGCCCGGGATGAACCGCATCAGGGTGTCGAGGTCGGCGGCCGGGTGCTTGATCAGGTGCCGGGCGGCGGCGATGACCTCGCCCAGGTTGTGCGGCGGCATATTGGTCGCCATGCCCACCGCGATCCCGGAGGAGCCGTTGACCAGCAGGTTGGGGTAGGCGGCCGGCAGGGCCACCGGCTCCTGCTCGCTGCCGTCGTAGTTGGGGGTGAAGTCGACCGTGTCCTCGTCGATGGACTCGGTCATCAGCGAGGTCGCCGCGTCCATCCGGGCCTCGGTGTACCGCATGGCCGCGGGCGGGTCGTCATTGCCCAGCGAGCCGAAGTTGCCGTGCCCGTCCACCAGCGGCACTCGCATGGAGAAGGGCTGCGCCATGCGCACCAGGGCGTCGTAGATCGAGGCGTCGCCGTGCGGGTGGAGCTTGCCCATCACCTCGCCGACCACCCGGGCGCACTTCACATAGCCCCGGTCGGGGCGCAGCCCCATCTCGTTCATCTGGTAGATGATCCGGCGCTGAACGGGCTTGAGGCCGTCCCGGGCGTCGGGCAGGGCACGCGAGTAGATGACCGAGTAGGCGTACTCGAGGAAGGAGCCCTGCATCTCGTCGACGACGTCGATGTCGAGGATGCGCTCCTCGAACTCTTCCGGCGGCGGGGTCTTCGTGCTGCGGCGGGCCATCGCGGCTGCTGCTCCTTCGATTCGATTGCCAGAGTGGGGGGACTGACGCGGACCATTGTGGACCGCCCCACCGACAACACCGACCACTGACCCGTCCACCGGGCCGCCCGGGGCCCCCGGGAACTTCGCGGGATGTCAGTGCGCTTGCATACAGTGACAGCAGTTCTCCTCTCGCGCGCCATGCGCGCGTCATCACGGGACACCAGCGATCGAAGGGACGTACATGCCCATGGGTCACACGGCCACGCAACAGGCCGGCACCGGCGGCCTGAAAGCGACTGAGCACCGCCTGGCCAATGGCCTGCGGGTGGTGCTCTCCGAAGACCACCAGACGCCGGTCGCCGCGGTCTGCCTCTGGTACGACGTCGGTTCGCGGCACGAGGTCAAGGGCCGCACCGGCCTGGCCCACCTCTTCGAGCACCTGATGTTCCAGGGCTCGGCGCAGGTCAAGGGCAATGGCCATTTCGAGCTGGTGCAGGGCGCCGGCGGTTCGCTCAACGGCACCACCAGCTTCGAGCGCACCAACTACTTCGAGACCATGCCCGCCCACCAGCTGGAACTGGCCCTCTGGCTGGAGGCCGACCGGATGGGCTCGCTGCTGACCGCGCTGGACGAGGAGTCCATGGAGAACCAGCGCGATGTGGTGAAGAACGAGCGCCGCCAGCGCTATGACAACGTCCCCTACGGCACGG
The DNA here is from genome assembly GCF_044593195.1 of Streptomyces sp. NPDC052396. Taxonomy (NCBI): domain Bacteria; kingdom Bacillati; phylum Actinomycetota; class Actinomycetes; order Kitasatosporales; family Streptomycetaceae; genus Streptomyces; species Streptomyces sp. NPDC052396. The sequence goes on along the minus strand of NZ_JBIUAW010000003.1, from coordinate 500,305 downwards.
CCTTCGAGCGGCTGACCGGCCTGGCCTACCCGGACGGTCACCCCTACCATCACACCCCGATCGGCTCCATGGCCGACCTGGACGCCACCTCGCTCGAGGACGCCCGCGAGTTCTTCCGCACCTACTACGCGCCGGGCAACGCCGTGCTCGCCGTGGTCGGTGACATCGACCCCGAGCAGACCCTGGCCTGGATCGAGAAGTACTTCGGCTCCATCCCGGCGCATGAGCGCAAGCTGCCGCCGCGCGACGGCAGCCTGCCGGAGACCATCGGCGAGCAGCTGCGCGAGGTGGTGCGCGAGGAGGTGCCCTCCCGCGCGCTGATGGCCGCCTACCGGCTGCCGCACGACGGCGGCCGTGAGGCCGACGCCGCCGATCTGGCGCTGACCATCCTGGGCGGCGGGGAGTCCTCCCGGCTGCACAACCGCCTGGTCCGCCATGACCGCACCGCCGTGGCGGCCGGTTTCGGGATGCTGCGCCTGGCCGGCGCCCCCTCGCTGGGCTGGCTGGATGTCAAGGCCTCGGCCGGGGCCGAGGTGGAGCGGATCGAGGCCGCGGTCGACGAGGAGCTGGCCCGCTTCGCCCTGGAGGGCCCCAGCTCGCAGGAAATGGAGCGCGCCCAGGCCCAGTTGGAGCGCGAGTGGCTGGACCGGCTGGCCACGGTCAGTGGCCGGGCCGATGAACTGTGCCGGTACGCGGTGCTGTTCGGCGACCCCCAGCTGGCGCTGACCGCCGTCCAGCGGATCCTGGAGATCACCCCGGAGGAGGTGCGGGCGGTCGCCAAGGCCCGGCTGCACCCCGAGAACCGCGCCGTGCTGGTGTACGAGCCGGTCGCCCCCGAAGACGCCGCCGACGAGAACGCAGAGGAAGAGGAGACGGCCCAGTGAGCGACGCCGTAGCCGAGAACACCGCCGGCCCCTCGATGGAGTTCCACCCCCAGCCGCAGCCGGGCACCGCCACCCCGTGGGACTTCCCGGCCCCCGAGCGCGGCACGCTGTCCAATGGGCTGACCGTGCTGCGCTGCCACCGCCCCGGCCAGCAGGTGATCGCGGTCGAGGTCAGCCTGGCGGCCCCGCTGGACGCCGAGCCCCAGGGCCTGGAGGGCGTGGCCACCATCATGGCGCGGGCCTTCTCCGAGGGCACCGACAAGCTCAGCGCCGAGGACTTCACCGCCGAGCTGGAGCGCTGCGGCGCCACCCTGGACGCGCATGCCGACCACCCGGCGGTGCGGGTCTCGCTGGAGGTGCCGGCCTCCCGGCTGTCCAAGGCGCTCGGCCTGCTCGCCGACGCCCTGCGCGCTCCCGCCTTCCCGGACAACGAGATCGAGCGCCTGGTCAACAACCGGCTGGACGAGATCCCGCACGAGCTGGCCAACCCCGCCCGCCGGGCGGCCATGGCGCTGTCCGCCGAGCTGTTCCCCGCCGACTCCCGGATGTCCCGGCCGCGCCAGGGCACCGAGGAGACCGTGGCCCGCATCGACGCCGCCTCGGTACGGGCCTTCTACGAGGCCCATGTCCGCCCCGCCACCACCACCGTGGTGGTGGTCGGTGACTTCACCGGCGTCGACCTGGACCAGGCGCTGGCCGACTCGCTGGGCGCCTGGACCGGCGCCGGCGCCGAGCCCCGGCCGGTCCCGCCTGTCACCGCCGACGACACCGGCCGGGTGCTGATCGTCGACCGCCCCGGCGCGGTGCAGACCCAGCTGCTCATCGGCCGCATCGGCGCCGACCGGCACGACAGCGTCTGGCCGGCCCAGGTGCTGGGCACCTACTGCCTGGGCGGCACCCTGACCTCCCGGCTGGACAAGGTGCTGCGCGAGGAGAAGGGCTACACCTACGGGGTGCGAGCCTTCGCCCAGGTGCTGCGCTCCGCGCCGCCCGCGGAGGGTGCCACCGGCGCCTCGATGCTCGCCATCAGCGGCTCGGTGGACACCCCCAACACCGGCCCGGCACTGGCCGATCTGTGGACGGTGCTGCGCACCCTGGCCGCCGAGGGCCTCACCGACGCCGAGCGGGATGTCGCGGTGCAGAACCTGGTGGGCGTGGCCCCGCTGAAGTACGAGACGGCGGCCGCCGTGGCCGGCACCCTGGCCGACCAGGTCGAGCAGCACCTGCCCGACGACTTCCAGGGGCACCTCTACGAACGCCTGGCGCAGACCGGCACCGTGGAGGCCACCGCGGCCGTGGTCAGCGCCTTCCCGTCGGACCGCCTGGTGACCGTGCTGGTGGGTGACGCCTCGGAGATCGCCGAGCCGGTCCGGGCGCTGGGCATCGGAGAGGTGACCGTGCTCGCTTCCTGATGAAGCGTCAGAAGGCGGTCAAAGGTGAGGTGCGTGCGGCCGGTTGGGCCGGCGCACCTCACCTATGTCCGTTTCACCGCCGCGGTTGCGCTTGGTGACTGTGGCGTGCGTCACGAAAACGTCCTTCCGTTTGCCCATCGAATCTGACGCCGATTAGCTTCAAGGCGGCAGTCCGTCGCATGGAGCCGCACCCGCGGCCCCGGGCAGCCATCGCCGAGTCCCCGTACGGCGCGAGCCAGGGGAGCCGGGGAACCACCGTTCCCTGGGGTGAATCGGGCCCCTCTCCGGAGGGTTCCGTAGGAGACCTTCCTGCTCCGAACCCGTCAGCTAACCCGGTAGGCGAGAGGGAAGGAAAGGAACACCCCGCACCCATGGCGTTCACCCGCCCCACCGGGAAGCACCGTCGTCCCAGCCGTGCCGTGCGAGCCGGCGCCAACGCGGCGGGCATAGCCACCCTCGCCGCCACCGGTGTGGTGGCCGGGGTCGCCGCCCCCGCCTTCGCCTCCGCCGGTGACGCCCACCAGCTGGAGGACACCGGCCTGACCAAGGCCGTGGTGATGACCGACGACATGGCGGACAACCTGGGCGCCCAGGCCGCCACCCAGCACGCCGACGCCGCCAAGGACCAGGCCGCCGCGGACGCCAAGCGGCAGGCCGCCCAGATCAAGAAGCATGCGGACGAGGCCAAGCGCAAGGCGGAGGCCGAGCGTGCCGTCAAGGAGCGCGCCGCCCGCGACGAGGAGCGCAAGCGCCTCAACACCTTTGTGCTGCCCATCGAGGGCTCGTATGTCTCCACCGGCTACAAGGCCAGCAGCGGCCTGTGGTCCTCCGGCAGCCACACCGGCGTGGACTTCCACGCCGAGAGCGGCACCTCGGTGCACGCGGTGGGCGCCGGCACCGTGGTCGAGGCCGGCTGGGGCGGCGCCTACGGCAACAACATCGTCATCCAGATGGCCGATGGCACCTACACCCAGTACGGCCACCTCTCCTCCATCGATGTGACGGTCGGCCAGACGGTGACCCCGGGCCAGCAGATCGGCCTGTCCGGTGCCACCGGCAATGTCACCGGCCCGCACCTGCACTTCGAGGCCCGGACCACCCCCAACTACGGTTCGGACATCGACCCGGTGGCCTATCTGCGCGCCCACGGCGTGGCCATCTAGCCTGCCCGGCCCGGCCGTTGGCCGAAAAGACGCCCCGGAATCCGCGGAGCCATCGGAAATCACTCCGCATTGCCATAGAGTCGATCGCATTCGGCCAGGGCAATTCGGAGGTACGTCCATGCGAGACCGTAGGTGAGCGGTGCCGGCGAAGCGGTGCACGACGGCCGCGGCATTTCCTCGCAGGCGGTGTGCACGGCCATCCGCGATGACATCGTCTCCGGCGCTTTCCCGCCCGGCAGCAGGCTGATCGAGGACCTGCTGGCCCGCCGATACGGGGTCTCCCGGGTGCCGGTACGCGAGGCCCTGCGCACCCTGGCCTCGGAGGGCTTTGTGGTCACCCGCCGGCACGCCGGCGCCTGGGTGGCCGAGCCCACCCGGGCCGAGGCGGCCGATCTGCTGGAGGTGCGCGCCCTGCTGGAGCCGCTGGGCGCCGCCCGGGCCGCCCAGCGCCGCACCGAGGCGCATCTGAAGGTGCTGCGGGGGCTGGTGAGGATCGGCCGGGAGCGGGCCCGCACGGGACGCACCGGCGAGCTGTGTCAGCTGGCCGACTGGTTCGACGAGACCCTGGCCCAGGCCTGTGGCAGCCCCAGCCTGGCGGCGCTGCTCACCCAGCTCCGGCGCAAGATCGCCTGGGTGTACGCCGCGGAGCCGCCGGCCCGTCCGGTGGAGACTTGGGAGACGCACGGGGCACTGGTGGACGCGGTGGTCAGAAGAGACGCGGAACGCGCCCGGGAACTCGCCGCCGCACGGGCCGGACGCTTTCCCGGTGAATTCCGGCTGTGGCGCCCGGTGCCGCCGGCCGGCCCGCACGGAGATTCACACCGGAAACGCCCCGTAAACACAGTGAGCGCTCGCCCTTAACAAACGGGCGCTATTCCTTGGAGCAGACCGGCCGGGAATTGTGGCGGTTCCCGGCCGGGCGGCCGCTCCGGCCGGAGGAAAACAGCGAGGCCGCCGCGGCCCTGTTCATTCCGGGCCGCCGCGGCCTCGTCATGTCGTCCGCGGTGGTTCAGACGGTCTCCGGGAGCTCCTCCAGCCCCTCGGCGACCAGCTTCGCCAGGCGGTCGAGCGCGGCCTCGGCGTCGTCCGACTCGCTGGCCAGCACGATCTCCTCGCCACCCTGGGCGCCCAGGCCCAGCACGGCCAGCATGGAGGCGGCGTTGACCGGGTTGCCGCCGGCCTTGGCGATCGTCACCGGAACGCCGGCGGCCGTCGCCGCACGGACGAAGATCGACGCCGGGCGGGCGTGCAGGCCCTCGGTCCAGCCGACGTTTACGCGGCGCTCAACCATGGTGGTGCCCTTCAAGTCGTCATTGGTTGTCTAGACCATTGTTGCATGGGCCGGATGGTGCTCGGCGAAGGGCCGTACGGCCCGGCGCGGGTGTCGGCGCCCGGCCGTACGCTGACCCCATGCAGACGCCGCCCGAGCATGCCTACCCGGCCCACTGGGAAGCCGATGTCGTCCTGCGCGACGGCGGCACCGCGCAGATCCGTCCCATCACCGCCGAGGATGTCCGGCGGCTGGCCGACTTCTATGAGCAGGTCTCGGACGAGTCGAAGTACTACCGCTTCTTCGCCCCCTACCCCCGGCTCTCCGACCGTGACCTGCACCGCTTCACCCACCACGACTACGTCGACCGGGTCGGGCTGGCCGCCACCGTGGGCGGCGAGTTCATCGCCACCGTGCGCTACGACCGGGTGGGTCCCGAGGAGGCCGAGGTGGCCTTTCTGGTGCAGGACGCCCATCAGGGCCGCGGCGTGGCCTCGGTGCTGCTGGAACACATCGCGGCCGTGGCCCGGGAGCGCGGCATCCGGCGGTTCGCCGCCGAGGTGCTGCCCGCGAACACCAAGATGATCAAGGTGTTCACGGATGCCGGCTACACCCAGAAGCGCAGCTTCGAGGACGGCGTGGTCCGCCTGGAGCTCGACCTGGAGCCCACCGGCCGATCCCTGGACGTTCAGCGGGCCCGCGAGCAACGCGCCGAGGCCCGTTCCGTACAGCGCCTGATCACCCCCGGCTCGGTGGCCGTGATCGGCACCGGCCGCCGGGAGGGCGGCATGGGGCGCACGGTGCTGCGCAATCTGCTCGCGGGCGGCTTCACCGGACGGGTGCACGCCGTCAACCACGCCTTCCCCGAAGGCACTTCGGTACTCGACCCGGAGGGTGTGCCCGCCCACCGCTCGGTCCGCGACATCGACGGGCCCATCGACCTGGCCGTGCTGGCCGTCCCGGCCGCCCAGGTGCCCTCGGTGGTCGCCGACTGCGGCGAACACGGCGTCCAGGGGCTGGTGGTGCTCACCGCCGGTTACGCCGAGAGCGGACCCGGCGGGCGCGAGCGCCAGCGCGAACTGGTCCGCCAGGCCCGCTCGCACGGCATGCGGGTCATCGGCCCCAACTCCTTTGGACTGATCAACACCGACCGGGGCATCCGCCTCAACGCCTCGCTCTCCCCCCAGTTGCCCGCCCCCGGACCGATCGGCCTGTTCAGCCAGTCCGGCGCCATCGGCATAGCCCTGCTGTCCGAACTGCACCGCCGCGGCGCCGGACTGGCCGGAGTGTCCACCTTTGTATCGACCGGCAACCGCGCCGATGTCTCCGGCAATGACTTCCTCCAGCACTGGCATGACGACCCGGCCACCGATGTGGTGCTGATGTACCTCGAATCCATCGGCAACCCAAGGAAGTTCACCCGCCTCGCCAAACGCACCGCCGCACGCAAGCCGGTGGTGGTGGTCAAGGGCGCCCGGCACGGCGGCGCCGCCCCCGCCGGGCACGCCGTGCCCACCATCCGCATCCCCGACGCCACCGTCTCGGACCTGCTGCGCCAGGCCGGCGTCAGCCGGGTGGACACGGTCACCGAACTCGCCGACACCGGGCTGCTGTTGGCCACCCAGCCGCTGCCGGCCGGCGGCCGGATCGCCATCCTGGGCAACTCCGAGTCCCTCAACCTGCTCAGCTATGACGCCTGTCTCTCCGGCGGCCTGCGCCCGCTGCGGCCGCAGGACCTGACCACCGCCGCCAGTCCGGACGAGTTCCGCACCGCCGTCGGCCGGGCCCTGGCCGACCAGGGCTGTGACGCCGTGGTGGTCACCGCCATCCCCTGGGTGGACGGATCCCCTCCCGCGGAGCTGGCGGCCGCGCTGCGCGGGGCGGTCGCCGAGGCCGGCACCGCCAAGCCGGTCTGTGTGGTGCACCTGGAGACCCCCGGCCTGGCCGAGGCATTGGCCGCCCCCGGCCCCGCCGTCCGGCTGCCCGCCTATCCGGCCGCCGAACGGGCGGTGCGCGCGCTCGGCGAGGCCGTCCGGTATGCCGCCTGGCGCCGCCACACCGAGGAGAACCCCGGCCGGGTCCCCGAGTTCCCCGACATCGACCGGGCGGGCGCCGCCGAGGACATCGAGGTCCTGCTCCGGGCGCATGGCGCCACCGGGCCCAGCGCGGTCACCCTCTCCGCCGCCGACACCCAGCGCCTGCTGGCCCGCTATGGCATCGCCGTGCTGCCCGCCCTGCCGGCCCCCGACCCGGACGCCGCGCTGGCCGCCGCCCACCGCCTGGGCTTCCCGGTGGCCCTCAAGCCCACCGCGCCGCACCTGCGCCACCGCGCCGACCTCGGCGGCGTCCGCCTGGACCTGGGCGGCGAGGCCGAACTGCTGCGTGCCTACACCGAGTTGACCGAGCTGCTGGGCAAGCCCTCGGAGACCCGGCTGGTGGTCCAGTCGATGGCGCCGCGCGGGGTGGACACGGTGGTACGGGCCGCGATCGACCCGGCGGCCGGGGCGGTGCTCACCTTCGGGCTGGCCGGAGCCCCTTCCCTGCTGCTGGGCGACACCGCGCACCGTCTGATCCCGGCCACCGACCAGGACGCCGCCGAGATGGTGCGCGCCGTGCGCACCGCACCGCTGCTGTTCGGCTGGCGCGGCTCCGCCCCGGTGGACACCCCGGCGCTGGAGGAGCTGCTGCTGCGCGTCTCCCGGCTGGTGGACGACCACCCCGAGGTGGTGGGCGCGGACCTGGAGCCGGTGATCGTCGCCCAGCATGGCGTCCATGTGCTGGGCGCCGCCATCCGGCTGGCACCGCCCCCGCCGCGCAGCGACCTGGGCCCGCGCAGCCTGCCCTCCTACTGAGGCCGTCCTGCCCAGGCCCTCCTGCCGGGCCCGTCCGCCCGAGTCCGTCCGCCCCGGCCCGTCCACTGAGCGTCCACCGGCCGTCCACCGAGGCCGTCCGGGCATGGCACGGGCGGCGGCCGGACTCCGTACGCCCCGTAGGATGGGCGTATGGCGAAGACCGGTACGACGACCCAGGGGCTGCGCGCGGCGATCGAGCGCAGCGGCTACTACCCGGCCCTCGTGGCCGAGGCCGTGGAGGCGGCCGTGGGCGGCGAGCCGGTCGCGTCGTACCTGGTCCACCAGGAGACCACCTTCGACTCCAACGAGGTCCGCCGCCATGTGACGGTCCTGGTGCTCACCGGCACCCGGTTCATCGTCAGCCACACCGATGAGCAGGCGGCCGACAACACCTCTCCCTCCCCGTACGCCACCACCTCCACCGAGTCGGTGAAGCTGGACCGGATCTCCTCCGTGGTGCTCAGCCGGGTGGTGGCCAACCCCGAGTCCTACACCCCGGGCACCCTGCCCCGTGAGGTGGTGCTGACCATCGGCTGGGGCGCGGTGTCCCGGATCGACCTGGAGCCGGCCGCCTGCGGCGACCCCAACTGCGACGCGGACCACGGCTACACCGGCTCCTCCACCGCCGATGACCTCAGCCTCCGGGTGAGCGAGGCGGGCGACGGCCCGGACAGCGTCCGGCAGTCCCTGGCCTTCGCCCAGGCGCTCTCCGAGGCGACCGCCCGCTGATGTCCCATCCCCTCACCGCGGGTTCGGCCTGGCCCGAGCCCGCTCCGCTGGACCCCCGCTCCGCGCCGCTGCCGCGCTATGGCACCGGCTCGCTGGCCGATCTGCTGCCCTCGGTGGCGGCCGGCCTGGGCGTCCCCGGTCTGGCCTCCGGCCTGGAGCTGGCGCCCGCCGACCGGGTCTGCGTCTTTCTGATCGACGGCCTGGGCTGGGAGCTGCTGCGCGCCCACCCGGCCGAGGCGCCGTTCCTGCACTCGCTGCTGGGCAGCTCGCTCAACGGCACCGGAGCACCACTGACCGCCGGTTTCCCCTCCACCACCGCGACCTCACTGGCCTCGGTGGGCACCGGGCTGCCGCCGGGGGTGCACGGCCTGCCCGGCTATACCGTCGCCGACCCGGCCACCGGGGCGCTGATGAACCAGCTGCGCTGGCGGCCGTGGACCGATCCGCATGTCTGGCAGCCCTACCCGACCGTCTTCCAGCTGGCGGACGCCGCCGGGGTCAGCACCTGCCAGGTCTCCGCGCCCGACTTCCAGCACACCCCGCTGACGAAGATCGCGCTCAGCGGCGGCACCTTCCACGGCCGGCTCTCCGGCGAGGAACGGATGGACCTGGCCGCCGAGCGGCTGGGTGCCGCCGACCGCACCCTGGTCTACACCTACTACAGCGAGGTCGACGGCAAGGGCCACCGCTTCGGCGTGAACTCCGAGGAATGGCGCGGGCAGTTGATGTATGTGGACCTGCTCGCCCGACGGCTGGCCGAGCAACTGCCGCCCCGTTCCGCGCTGTACATCACCGCCGACCACGGCATGATCGACATTCCCTTCACTCCCGAGGCGCGCATCGACTTCGACGAGGACTGGGAGTTGCGTGCCGGGGTCGCCCTGCTGGGCGGGGAGGCGCGGGCCCGTCATGTGTACGCCGTGCCCGGGGCCGCCGAGGATGTGCTGACCGTGTGGCGCGAGGTGCTCGGCGAGCAAATGTGGGTCGCGGGGCGGGACGAGGCCATCGAGGCGGGCTGGTTCGGGCCGCCCGGCCAGGGCGTCGACGACCGGGTGCACGGCAGGATCGGCGATGTGGTCGCCGCTGCGCGGGACGACATCGCCATCGTGGCCACCGAGACCGAGCCCAATGAGTCGGCCATGGTCGGACTGCACGGTTCGATGACCCCCGTCGAGCAACTGGTGCCCCTGCTCGAAGTACGCTCCTGAAGCGGTCCCAATTCCCCTCTGTACGAAAGGCGTTGGCCTTCCCATGCCCGAGCTGGTGTTCTTTTCCGGAACCATGGACTGCGGAAAGTCAACTCTGGCGCTTCAAATCGCGCACAACCGCTCGGCTCGTGGTCTGGTGGGTGTGATCTTCACCCGGCAGGACCGGGCGGGCGAGGGCAGGCTCTCGTCCCGGCTGGGCCTGGTCACGGAAGCGGTCGAGGTCACCGACACCATGGACGTGTACGCGTACCTGGTCCGGGAACTCTCGGCGGGCGGCAAGGCGGATTACGTGATCGTGGACGAGGCCCAGTTCCTGGCCCCGGACCAGATCGACCAGCTCGCCCGCATCGTCGACGACCTTGAAATGGACGTCTTCGCCTTCGGTATCACCACCGACTTCCGCACCAAGCTCTTTCCTGGCTCACAGCGGCTGATCGAGCTGGCCGACCGGCTCGAGCAGCTCCAGGTCGAGGCCCTGTGCTGGTGCGGCGCCCGCGCCACCCACAACGCCCGCACGGTCGGGGGCGCGATGGTCGTCGAGGGTGAACAGGTCGTCGTCGGCGACGTCAACCAGGCCGTCGCCGAGGTCGGTTACGAGGTCCTCTGCCGCCGCCACCACCGCCGCCATATGACGTCCGCCTCCGCCCATGCCGGCGCTCTCTCCCCGGACGTCCTCCCGGTCAACCACGCCTAGCCTGGCCGGGGGTATCCGCCGTCGGCGGCTCGAGACGGCCGACGCCGGCGGGGATGCCGTATCTCGCGTGGCGGGCCACCTTGGCCGGACCGGCTTTCGGCGATGCCTGTCCGCCGGGTACTCGCCCAGGGGAGAGTGGATCAGGCGCTGCCCCGCCACAGCGGTCGGGAACGTCCATCCGCTGGGTGCCGATGACGGACAGCAGCCGCAGCGCCTCTGCCGACGGCGAACCGGGGGTGGCGGTGTAAATGACGACTTGCTGGTCCCGGTCGGCGATATCCAGGACGTCGCAGCTGACGGCGACGGGGCCGACGAGGGGGTGCTCGAAGGTCTTGCAGAGGGTGGGCCGGGCGGTCACATCATGGGTGGCCCAGAGCCGGGCGAACTCTTCGCTGCCGGCGAGGAGTTCCTCGACCAGACCGGTCACCTCCGGGTCGTTGGGGTAGCGGGCCGCGGCCGCGCGCAGGTGCTGGGCCGAGGTCCGGGCGAACTCGTCCGCGTCCGAGACGCCGTACAGCCGTCGGCTGTGCCGGTACGGGCCGAGGAAGGCGCGTCGGACGAGGTTCCGGTCCCGGCGTGACAGGGCGGAGAAGTCCTCCATCAGGGCGGCGGCCAGGTCGTTCCAGGCAATGACCTCGTACGTCGCGGACATGACGATCGCCGCGGCCTCCGGCAGCCGCTGCAGCAGGTCGATGATGCTCTGCCGTACCTCCCGCGAAGGTCCGGGGGCAGGGCAGGGCGGGGCACCGGCGAGGAGGTGAAGGTGGTCGCGCTCGGCGTCCGACAGGCGCAGCGCGCGGGCGAGTTGGGCCAGCACCTCCCGGGAGGGGTGTGGCGCGCGGGCCTGCTCCAGTCGCGTGTAGTAGTCGGGCGAGATAAAGGCCAGCTGTGCCACCTCCTCGCGACGCAGTCCCGGAGTGCGGCGGCGCGCTCCGGCGGGCAGCCCCACGTCGGCGGGGGTGATGCGTTCGCGCCTGCTGCGCAGGAAGTCGCCAAGCTCTCGTCGCATTCGTCGATCCACCTCCCCAGTGTGCGCGGGCGCCGAGGTGCTCAGCCAGGTACTGCCGGGGCCTGGCTGAGCGGGACTTCCGGGCCCAGGCTGGTCGGCATGAACAACACAGCGATCACGTCCATCCCGACCTCAGGGCTGCTGACCGACAAGGTCGCCTTTATCGCCGGCGCCAGCCGGGGCATCGGCGCCGCGGCAGCGCGGCTGTTCGCCCGGGAAGGCGCCCGGGTTCTCCTGGCGGCCCGCACGGAGGCCAGTCTCACAGCAGTGGTCGAGGAGATCCGGACGGCCGGCGGCACCGCGGACTATGTGGTGTGCGACCTGGCCGACCCGGCCGGCATCCGTGCCGCCGTCGACCGGAGCGTGGAGCTGTACGGCCGGCTCGACGTGGCCTTCAACAACGGTGCGACGGGTCAGCCGCCGGGCCCGATGGACCGGCTGGCGGAGGCCGACTTCGACCATGTCTGCGCCGTCAACCTCAAGGGCCCATGGCTGGCCATGACCGCCGAGATCGCGGCCATCCGCGCCACCGCGAAGCGGGGAGCCATTGTCAACACATCCAGCGTCGGCAGCCTGATGGCCAATCCCCAACTGCCCGTCTACGGCGCGGTGAAGCGGGCAGTCAACAGCCTCACCGCGTCGGCAGCCGCCACATACGGCCCGGAGGGCATCCGTGTCAACGCCATCGCGCCCGGCACCACGCTCACCGAGATGCTGCACGAGTGGGATGAGAAGTCACCCGGCATCATCGAACAGCTCAACGCGCACACCCCGTTGGGCCGCGCCGCCGATCCGGAAGAGATAGCCCAGGCCGCCGCCTGGCTCCTCAGCGACCGCTCCTCCTATGTCACCGGCACGGTCCTGCGGGTCGACGGCGGCATGCGAGCCTGAGAGACGTCTGCCATCAGTGCCCGGGCCGTGCCCGGCCACCGTCGCCGGGGCGAGCCGACTGCTGCGCGAGGCCGTCCAGCAGCGCTTCGTGGGCAAGGCCGCGGGCGCGGGCCCGTCGGCACCTCCCGCCGGGGAGCCGAACGCCCCGAAGCGCCGCACCCTCAGCCGGGTTGACCGCGTTCAACGCTCCAGGCTGAGGCGCTGTGCTGGTGCGGCGCCCGGCCACCCACAACGCGTGGACGTCACCGAGTAGCCGGCGCCGCCGGGTTGCGGTCACTCAGCGCCGTGTTTCCATGGAAATGCGCGGCAGCGCTCCCCCCGTCCCAGGCGCAAGCATGAGGGAGCGGAGCGATGATCAAGGTCGTCCGGCATCCGGAAGGCAAGAAGCGACCGCATAACGCCCCTTGGTACACGCTGTATCCCCGGCGGGGTGTGGCCCGCCTGGCCCAGGGCACCAGGTATCGCTGGCGCACTGCCAGGACCAGGTGGGAAGCACGGCGCAGCATTGTCCCCAATCGCAGCTGGCGCCGGTGGCGGCCGTCGTTCACCTGGCTGGTGCATGCCTATGCCATTGTGGGCACCCTCGCGCTGCTGCTGTGGCTCGAGGAAGGCATCCGTTCCGCTCCTGGGTTCATCCGGCTTCAGGGGGAGCAGTGGTTCCAGACGGTCAGCCGGTTTATCGGGCCCTTCCTGGTGACCGCCTTTGTACTGGGGCTGTTCCTGATCTTCTGGTACCGCAAGACCAAGAAACCGATCGTGGAGAAGGCCAAGAAGGATCCGCACAGTCTGGTCCCCACTTCGGGGACGATCGTCGACCAGGTCGTGGGGCGCCGGGAGCTGGCACAGGTCATCGCCGAGACGCTGCGCGACCGGAAGACCCGTAAGCCCTATCTGCTGATCGGCGGCGTGGGGGTCGGAAAGACCGCCGTTCTTGTGGAGTTGACGCAGTTGCTGGCGGAGCAGTCGGCGGTCCCCGTTCCCATCCAGTTGCGTGATGCCGCCACCGATGGCGAGCTGAACTTCGAGCAGATAGCCAAGCGCCGCTTTATGGACGAGGCGGATCAGAGCGTTCTTTCCAGCGCACAGGCGGAACGGACCTGGCGGCAACTGCGGCTGGACGACAAGGTGGTCGTCATAGCGGACGGCCTGGAGGAGGCCGTTCAGGACGAGCAGCACCGGGACGACCGCGACAACATCATCCGCCGGGCCATCGACCGTGCCTGTCGCCAGGAACTGCCGCTGGTCATCGCGTCCCGCCCGCACACCCCGCTGGAGAGCGCCCCCGCGGCCATCATGGAACTCGAGCCGCTGAGCGAGGAGGCGGCGCTGGAATTCCTGTTGAGGGACACGGCGGAGGTTGATGAGCGCCGCCTGGACTGGATCGTGGAGACGGCCAATGTCGCCGAATCTCCGATCTACATGCAGATCGCCAGAATGCTGCAACAGCACGACTGCCTTGAGCATTTGGCGCTCCGCCGTCATCCGGACCGGCTGGACACCCGCAGCCATGACTGCTCGGGGCTGCGACTGCTGCTCCTGGAGACCTGGCGGCAGGCGCTGGTGGAAGGGCGGCTCAAGGAAGAGCTGGTGATGACCCCGGAGGAACGGAGACGCACCATCCAGGTCATAGCGGGGCTGGCATGCGTGGGGCTGCTGCAGGACAGCCTGGAAGTCACGTTCGACGAGTTCACCAGGCGCGGTGAGCCTCGGGCGGCGGGGGACCGGCATCGTGAGTCCCGTCCGGTCGTCGCGCCGGAGCAACTGGAGCTGATCCGGAACCAAACCTGTGTCACGATCGGCGCGAATGGCGAGGAGATGCGGAAGGAGGAGTACCGCTGCCACAAGGAGCTGGCCCGGTACGCGGCCTATGGGCAGCAACTCGGCCTGACGATGAGCTATGAGAACAAGGTGCGCTTCCCGCACAGCATCATCCAGGCCTATCTGGGTTTCCATTTCCTGAGCGGCCTGTCCGATGTCCAGGTTCGCGAGCTGGTCGAGCCCTCGCTGAAACTCCCCGGCCCCGGGCGCGAGTTGCTGATAGCGCTGGTCCTTCTGTCACGCAGTAAGGCGGGCTGCCGGCTGTCCGGCCGGCAGGAGGGTGACGGAACGTCGTCCACCTGCTGGGAAGCGGCCCCGGAACTGGTCGATGTGCTGTGCGGGGCCGCGGACGCACGTCATGACGCCAAGTCCCTTGATCTCTACGCCGCGGCTCTGGAAATCAGTGCGGTGGCTCCCGATCCCGCTTGCCTGGCGCAGGTCGCGGGGAGCCCGGGAGGGAACAAGCCGCACGGCCTGGTGAAGCATTGGCCGAAGATCCATGATGACCAGCGCACGCTGGACGAGGCGAAGCTCCGGCTGGTGCGCCGCTATGGCGAGCTCCTGCGGGAATCCGACCGGCGGGACGGGCCGGACTATCACGCGCTCTTCGAGATCGGCCGCAAAGAGGAGTGCCACCCCATCCGGCTGGCGATAGCCCAGGAGTTGGGGTCCGGCGGTGATGACGCCTACCGTGCGCTGATAGAGAAGTATCACTCCGGACAGGATCCGGTGGCGCAGTTCCTGGAAGAGATGGAGCGGCTCGAGATCCAACGGGAGAATCTGTACACGGCTCTGCTGAGCGCCACCATGGATTCGCAGCTCACGGATCTGCGCCGGCAGATAGACCAGACGAAGGACGAGAAAGAGCAGCTCTGGCGCGAATTCGTCATGCGTGCCTGGATGATCCCGATGCTGGTGGGTTCGGTCAGCGAGCGGTACCGGGACGAGGCCAAGGAACGGCTCGGCTACTGGCTTCAGCACCTGGACCCCGCCGGCGGTGTGGCCGATCTTCCGCTCTCCCTGGAGAGCGCCCTGGCCCAGGGCTTCAAGAGCGCGGCCAACCGGAGGCGGCGGCACCCCAACGCCTCGGAGAAGACGCGGACTTACCTGGTCAAGCAGGCCGAGAAGATGCTGACCCGCAGCCGTTACTGGTTCGCCCAGCTCAACCTGCTCCAGGCGCTGTGCCTTTGGGAGCTGCCGGACGCCATTGGGCTCGGTGCCGGGGCGGGCGCCGCGGAACGGCGACGGTCACACCGGTCGCACCGGGCGGCGTCCAACGGGGATGGCCGGAGGGTTCTCGGCACCACCGACCCCGGGCAGTCCGTGGCGCACTGGCTTTCCCTGATAGGGAGCGAACACACGGCGGCCACCGGCCAGAACGGTCATGACCAGCTGCTCCATCCCTTTGTGGCCGAAACCGGCGATCTGGTGACTCTGGCCCTGGAGACCGGGCACCCCGAACTGTTCATCTGGATCGACGAGAAGGGCGCCATCGGCAATGTGGGATCCCGGCCGGCCGATCCGGAGCGCTATCGCAAGCACAATCTGTGGATCGCCCCGTCCGTGGGCTGGAGCATCCTTCACCCGCGTGCCCAACGGCTTATCGCCGATGTCCTCATCATGCTCAACCTCACCCAGCGGAACGGGAAGTTCGACGAGGTGGAGGAGCGGCTGAAGCTGGCGAACCAGGAGGCGCTCCCACCATGCCTCACCAGGGACCGCTATCCGCTGCACCCCGAGTTCACCGTCGGCAAGGCGGAGGCCGATGAACCGGGCAGCATGTGCCTGCCCAACTGCCGGTTCCGGCTGTGCCCTTACCCGCCCAGGGGCCGTCAGCCGCAGGCCGAGATCGAGGAGCCGTTCTGCCGGCAGCAGCAGGCGCTGCTGCACCCCCAGTCGCACTTGCGGCTGTTCGCGGTGAACCGCCATACCCCGCCCTGGGTCGGCACTCCGGTCCGGAAGCTGCACGGCTTCTGGGAGACCATGGCCGACCGCACCCGCGCCACGGCCGGGCGCCGCTAACCCTCCGTCCGCAGCAGGGTGAACACCGCCCCCTCCGGATCCTCCGCGCACAGGATCCGCCCGGCCGGCACCTCCTGCGGCGGGCCCAGCACCCGGCCGCCCAGTTCCCCCACCCGCTCGCCGGCCGCGTCCGGGTCGGCCACCTCGAAGTAGGTCATCCAGTGCGGGCGCAGCAGCGCCGCTCCGATGCCGCGCACGGCGGCCACCGGGCGCCCGTCCAGCAGCAGGGTGATGGCCTCGGCGTCCAGCGAACCGGCCGGCTTGGTCTCATAACCGAACAGCGCCCGGTAGAACTTGACCGCGGCCGGCGCGTCATGGGTGACCAGCTCGTGCCAGACGGGAGTGCCGGGTACTCCGGTCAGCTGGGGGCCCATCAGATCCTGGCCCTGCCAGATGCCGAACGGTGCCCCGGCCGGGTCGCTGGCCAGCACCAGCCGCCCGGCCTGCGCGGCGGCCAGCGGCCCCACGCCCACGGTGCCGCCGGAGCAGCGGATCCACTCGGCGGTGACATCCGCATCTTCGCTCGCCAGATAGGTGGTCCAGGCGGACGAGAGTTGACGATCGGGGGTCAGTTCGGAGATTCCGGCCACATCCCGCCCGTCCAGGGTGGCCCGGGCATAGGGACCCAGCTGGCGCGGGCCGGGGCTGTAGTAGCTCCAGCCGAACAGTCCCCGGTAGAAGTCCTTGATCGCCTCCAGGTCGTGCACCAGGAGGCTGGTCCAGCACGGGGTGCCCGGTGCCGGCCGGGCCCTGCCGTCGCTCGGCCGCGGGGCGGGCCCAGATACCTCGGTCATCGTCGCTATCTCCTCGGACCATCGTGGTGGCCGCGCGTCCCGTGCGGATCGCGGCGCTCGGGGGTGGGGCGGGACGGTGCCTGAGCAGATGTTTGCACCACGCGCCGGGACTCGCCCCCCGGCCGCGCCGGATGTCACTGGTTCCCGCGGGTGACCACAAAACGAGACCGGAATTCGCGTTTCGCTTCCGTTTCGGAGCCATTGCCGCCCAGTATCGACGAGGCGTGGGCCGGCTCGCCAGGGTGCCTCTGGGCCGCCCCGGCACACTGCGCGAGGATGGCGGCCATGGATGCCATCATCAGCACACGGGAACTGGCGGACGAGCTGACCGGGGAACGGCCCCCGGTCCTCCTGGACATCCGCTGGCAGCCGACCCTTCTGAGTGTCGGTCAGCAGTCGGCCGCTCCTTCGGGGCGCGAGCAGTACGCGGCGGGGCATCTGCCCGGCGCGGTCTTCGTCGACCTGGACGCGGAACTGGCGGGCGCCCCCGGCCCACGCGGCCGTCATCCGCTGCCGGAGAGCGGGGAGTTCGGGGCGGCCATGCGCCGGGCCGGGGTCGGCGCGGACCGCCCGGTGGTCGTGTACGACAGCGGCCAGGGCTGGGCGGCGGCCCGCGCCTGGTGGCTGTTGCGCTTTATGGGGCACCCCTCGGTACGGGTCCTGGACGGCGGCCTGGCCGCCTGGCGCGCGGCCGGCGGGGAGCTGAGCACCGAGGTCCCGGCCGTCCCGGAGGGCGACTTCCGGCCCAGGCCGGGGGCGCTGCCGGTGCTGGACGCGGACGGCGCGGCCGCGCTGGCCCGGCGCGGCCTGCTGCTGGACGCCCGGGCGGGGGACCGCTACCGGGGCGAGACCGAGCCGATCGACCCGGTGGCCGGGCACATCCCCGGCGCGGTCTCGGCCCCGACCGGCGAGAACGTGGCCGAGGACGGCCGCTTCCGCCCGGCCGGCGAACTGGCCGGGCGCTTCACGGCGCTGGGCGCCGCACCCGCCACCGAACTGGGCGTCTACTGCGGCTCCGGGGTCTCCGCGGCACACCAGGTGCTGGCCCTGGCGGTGGCGGGCTTCGAGGCGGCGCTGTACGTGGGCTCCTGGAGCGAGTGGTCGGCGGACCCGGCCCGCCCGGTGGCCACGGGGGCGCTGCCGGGCTGAGGCGGGATCCGTCGGGCGGGCGCGTCGGACGGGCACCGGGGCGGGGTCCGTCGCGTCCGGCGTGGGCCCCGTCGCTGGAACCGGCCGTGTGTGTCTGAAGGGGCGCCCGGGCGGCGCGTCCGCGCCGGGTGTGCCGGACGGGCACCGGGGAACCGGGGACAGTTCTCCGCGTCCGGCCGCCGGCCTCGCTGGTGGAATCAGTCGCGGGCGTTCCGGCGGTCGTACGGGTGGTGGCCGGCGCCCGGTGTGCCGGGGGACCGGGTTCCCGCGTCCGGCCGTGGCTTCGGCGGGGGCGGTGGCCCTGCCAACCGCATCACTCGCGCACGCGCGTTCCCATGCGAGCCCGGGTGGCGCGCCGCACCCCGGTGGACCCGGGGCGGGCGCCCGCGCCCGGTCCGCTACTCCTGCTTCTTGCGGCGGGTGCCGAAGACGATCTCGTCCCAGCTGGGCACCGCTGCCCGGCGGCCTGGACGGACTCCGTCCGCTTCGGCCTGGCGGTCCGTGGTGCCGACCAGCCGCTCGCGGTGGCCGGAGACCGAGCGGGGCATCAGTACGTCCGCGTAGGCGGAGCCGGCGCTGGCCGCTGGGGCGGGGGGTTCCACGGTCTCCGCGGGCTCGGCCGGAGGCTCGGCGGGGGCCGGGGCGGTGTCGGGCACCACCATGTCGCCGCGGAAGCTGGGCACCGCCTCCAGAAGGCTGGTCAGCGAGTCGCGCTCCTTGCCACCCTCCTCCTCCGCGGGCGCCTCCGGCTCCGGCGCCGTGGCCACCGGGGGCCGGTCCTGGCCGCGGTCCAGCGGCCGGTCGCGGGGGAGCCGGGCGATGCGCGGGACAAAGGGGAAGCTGGGCTCCGGCGCGTCCTCGCTCTCGCCGATCAGCGCCCGTGCCTCGTTGTCCAGCGCAGAGACGATCCGGCGCGGCGGGTCGTAGCTCCAGCTGGCGGCGCGGGGCTCGCCGGCCGCGCGGTAGACCAGCAGCACCTCCCAGGTGCCGTCGTCGCGGCGCCAGGAGTCCCACTGGGCGGTGTCCTTCTCGGCGCCGCGCAGCAGCAGCCGCTCCGCCACCGCCTCACCGAGCTGCGGGCCGGTGCTCTCGCCGGGGCGGCGCACCGGTGTCTTGCGGGCCCGCTCGGCCATAAAGGCGCGCTCGGCCAGCACCGGGCCCTCGAAGCGCCGCACCCGTTCCACGGGGATGCCCGCGAGCTGGGCGACCTCTTCCGCGGACGCCCCGGCCCGGATGCGGGCCTGGATGTCGCGGGGCCGGAGGTGACTCTCCACCTCGATCTCGATCTGGCCCAGACGCGCGCGGTCATTGCGCACCGCGGCCCGGAGCCGCTCGTCGATGGGGAGGGTGTACTCCGTACTGTCCGCAGCCTTGAGCACCAGCCGTGTGCCGTCGTTGGAGACGGCCACGACACGCAGTTCGGGCATGGGGACCTCCCGGGTGGTGCCTGCCGACGTCACGTGCGTCGCTGCTTCCGCTGGTCGAGTGTGGCCTGCCCGGGTTGCAGCCTGCCACAACATTGCCGAGTTGACGGGGCGAGAGCCGCCCGGGCCCCTCCCGTCGGGTCCGGGCAGCCGGACGGGATTACCGGGGCCAGGGCTCGCCACAGTACTCCATTCGGGCCACTGGGGGTGGATTGGCGCGCCATGGATGCTCACGTCCACCAAGGGAGTTGGATGCGCGGTTGGTGCGTCCAGGACCTTCCCATGGGTGGCGAGGTTCACACAATCGCCGGATTCGGAACTGTTCGTTAGTCTCGAATGTCTCTTCTGGTCACAAGAGGGAATGAAAGGTCCGACAGAGGCTGGAGATGGATAAAGAAGCCGAAAGCGGCGCAAAGGCCAAGGGCAAGCGCCTGGAGCTGAGCGTCGCCCAGGTGGCGGGCAGTGCCCTGGCCGCGGCACTCGCGGCATTGCTGGCCGGTAAGCTCGGCGTGTACGGCACGGTGATCGGCGCCGGCGTCGTCAGCGTGGTGGCCACCACCGGTGGCACGGTCTTTCAGCACCTGTTCAGACGTACGGGCGAGCAGATGCGGGAGGCGACCGTCCAGGCGGCACGCCCCCGGACACGCCAGGTGCCGGCCCCCGAGGAGGACCGGACGCGGCTGATGCCCCAGGCGGCCGAGCCGCCGGCGCGCCCGGCGCACTCCGGGGCGTACTCCGAGGGCACGTTGCACGGCACCCGGGTGCGCGGCTGGAAGCGTTCACTGCTGGCCGCCGGCGCGGTGTTCGTTCTGGCCATGGGCACCCTGACGGTGGTCGAGCTGACCTCCGGCGCCAGCGCGGACGGCGGGGGCGGCACCACCATCGGGCAGATCATCCAGCGGGACAAGCCGGCCAGGAAGCAGGAGCAGCGGCCGGATAGCGGTGACCACTCGCCGGGGCCGCGGCACTCGCAGACCGGGAACGGGCAGACGGGCGGACCGGCGACCCCCTCGCCGGGTGCCTCGCAGCCCGGCGGCGATACCGGCAAGCAGTCCCCCACGCCCTCGGCCACGCCCTCGAACGGCGACGCCAAGCCCAGCCCCTCGCAGACGCCCGGTCCCTCCGGCATGCCGGACAGTGGTAAGAGCAGCGGCGGGGCGCAGACCCCGCCGGCCCAGCCCGCGGCGCAGGGCTCAGTCTCCTAGCACCCGGCGCAGATAGTCGTTGCCGAAGACGCGGTGCGGGTCCAGCCGGTCCCGCACCGCGGTGAACTCCGCGAAGCGCGGATAGACCCCGGCCAGGTACGCCGCGTCCCGGCTGTGCAGCTTCCCCCAGTGCGGCCGTCCGCCATGGGCCGTCATGATCTGCTCGGCGGCGGTGAAATACGCCCGGTGGGGGGTGCCGCGGTACATATGGACGGCTATATAGGCGGTGTCCCGGCCGTAGGCGGTGGACAGCGGGATGTCATCGGCCGGCGCGGTGCGCACCTCCACGGGGAAGCCGATCCGCAGGCCGCGCCGCTCGATCATGGTCCGCAGCTCGCGCAGCGCCGCCATGGCCGCCTGGCGGGGCAGCGCGTACTCCATCTCCAGGAAGCGCACCCGGCGCGGGCTGGTGAAGACCTTGTAGGGGACATCGGTGTAGCCGCGGGCGGACAGCGCGCGGCCGGTGACCCGGGCCAGGCCGGGGACGGTGGCGGGCGCCGCGCGCCCCAGGGCGCAGACCGCGGCGAACACCCCGTTGGACAGCAGCTCGTCCTCCACCCAGGCGCCGAGGCGGCCCAGTGGGGCGGCGGGGCCGGGACTGCGGTTGTTGCGCTTGGTGGTGCAGAACTCGGTGTGCGGGAACCAGTAGAACTCGAAGTGCTCGTTCTCGCCGACGAGTTGGTCGAACTCCTCGGTAACCCGGCTGAAGGACATGGGCTCTTCACGGGCCCGGAGCAGGAACTCCGGTTCCACCGCGAAGGTGAGGGCGGTGATCACCCCCAGCGCCCCCAGCCCGACCCGGGCCGCCGCGAACACCTCGGGATGCTCCACGGCCGAGCAGCGCAGCACCGAGCCGTCCGCCGTCACCAGCTCAAGTCCGGTGATCTGGGCGGAGATCGAGGCCGAGTCGCGGCCGGTGCCATGGGTTCCGGTACTGACCGCGCCGGAGACGGTCTGCGCCATGATGTCGCCCATGTTGGTCAGCGACAGGCCGCGCCCCGACAGCGCGTGGTTGAGCGCTCTGAGTGTGCTGCCGGCCGCCACGGTCACCGTGCCGGCCGCCCGGTCGGCGGCACGTATTCCGGTCAGCCGCTCCGGGCGTATCAGCAGGCCGTCGGTGACGGCGGCGGTGGTGAAGGAGTGCCCGGTGCCCACTGCCTTGACCCGCAGCCCGTCCCCGGCGGCCCGGGCCACCGCCCGGGCCGTCTCCTCGGTGGTGGCCGGGGCCACCGTCCGTACCGGGCGGGCGGTGACATTGCCCGCCCAGTTACGCCACGCGCTCGCCCTCGCTGTCTCCGTCATGTGCGCCAGCCCCTCCCCTTGCCCGTGGGATGGAGGACCCCACCCCCTGCGGCGCCGGCCGCAGCCGGCGGTAGCCGAGGAACGCCGCCAGGGCCGCCAGCGCCCCCGCAGCGCCGGGCACCGCGTACCCCGCCGCGGCCCCCGAGGCGTCCACCACCAGGCCGGCGGCGGATGAGCCGAGCGCCACTCCCACCGCCAGCCCGGTGCTGGTCCAGGTGATGCCCTCGGTCAGGTTCGCGCGTGGTACGTGCTGCTCGACCAGGGCCACGGTGGTCACCATGGTGGGCGCCACGGCCAGGCCCGCGAAGAAGAGCGCCACGGCCAAGAACGGCAGATTCCAGGCCAGTTGGAGCGGGATCATACTCACCGCCATGGCGCAGACGCCCAGCAGCCAGCGACGTGCCGGGTCGCCCTTGAAGTGCAGCAGGCCGAAGACGGTGCCCGCCAGGCAGGAGCCCAGCGCGTACACCGCCAGCACCAGACTGGCCGCGGCCTTGTGGCCGCGCTCCTCGGCGAAGGCCACCGTCACCACCTCCACCGAGCCGAACAGCGCCCCGGTGGCCACGAACGTCACCACCAGCACCCGCAGTCCCGCCGAGCGCAGGGCCGAACCCCCGGCCTCCGCGCCACGCGGGTGCGGAACCGGCTCGGTGGCCCGCTGGGCGGTGAGCCAGAAGACGCCGGCCGCCAGGAAGCAGCCGGACAGCAGCGGACCGGCCTCCGGGAACCAGCTGGTGGACAGGCCGATGGAGAGGATGGGGCCGACGATGAAGACAATCTCGTCGATCACCGACTCGGCCGAGTAGGCGATGTGCAGTTCGCGCGGTGAGCCGTCGAAGATGGCCGCCCAGCGGGCCCGCACCATCGAGCCCACACTGGGCACACAGCCCACCCCGGCCGCGAAGACGAACAACGTCCAGTCCGGCCAGCCCTGTTGGGCGCTCAGCAGCAGTCCGGCCACCGCCGTCACCGCCAGCGCGGTGGCCGGGCGCAGCACCCGCCGCTGCCCGTGCCGGTCCACCAGACGGGAGACCTGCGGGCCCAGCACGGCCGCGGCCAGCGCGAAGACCGCCGACAGGGCGCCGGCCAGCCCATAGCGGCCGGTGAGCTCGGAGACCATGGTGACGATGCCGATGCCCATCATGGACAGCGGCAGCCTGCCGACAAAGCCGGCCGCCGCGAAGCCCTTGCTGCCGGGGGCCGCGAATATCGCGCTGTAGGGACTGGGCAAGACCGGCTCCGCACTGGATGGCGCTGGGAACGACGAAATGACGAAACGACGAGAAGAGAGTGCGCCGTAAGGGATGTGGGTGGCTCATACAGCTTACGGGTGAACATTCGTGCGGCGCAGGGATATTTCCCGTCGCCCGGCCGGCGGCCCGCCGCGGTTTCCCGGCTGTCGGTGCCGGGTGGCAGGATCGGGGCCATGTCGGATCAGCCAGCCCATGCCCCTTATGACGCCCTGCTGCTGCTCTCCTTCGGCGGCCCGGAGGGCCCGGACGATGTCGTTCCGTTCCTGGAGAACGTGACCCGCGGCCGGGGCATCCCCCGGGAGCGGCTCAAGGAGGTCGGGCAGCACTACTTCCTCTTCGGCGGCGTCAGCCCCATCAACGAGCAGAACCGCGCCCTGCTGGCCGCGCTGCGCACGGACTTCGCGGCCAACGGCCTTGACCTGCCCGTCTACTGGGGCAACCGCAACTGGGCGCCCTATCTGACCGACACCCTGCGCGAGCTGGCGGCCGCCGGGCACCGCCGGGTGCTCACCCTGACCACCAGCGCCTACGCCTCCTACTCGGGCTGCCGGCAGTACCGGGAGAACCTGGCCGACGCGCTGGCCGCGCTGGCCGCCGAGGGCCTGCCGGTGCCCCGGGTGGACAAGCTGCGCCACTACTTCAACCACCCCGGCTTTATCGAGCCCATGGTGGACGCCACGCTGACGGCGCTGGCCGCCCTGCCCGAGGAGGTACGGGCCAAGGCCCGCCTGGCCTTCACCACCCACTCCATCCCCACCGCCGCCGCCGACTCCTCCGGCCCCGCCGAGGGCCATGGTGACGGCGGGGCCTATGTCGCCCAGCACCTGGATGTAGCCCGCACCATCGCCGCCGAGGTGCGGACGCGCACCGGCGTGGACCACTCCTGGGACCTCGTCTACCAGTCCCGCAGCGGTGCCCCGCACATCCCGTGGCTGGAGCCCGACATCTGCGACCACCTGGAGGAAATGCACCGGGCCGGGGTGCCGGGGGTGGTGATGGTGCCGATCGGCTTTGTCTCCGACCACATGGAGGTCAAGTACGACCTCGACACCGAGGCCACCGCCAAGGCCGCCGAACTGGGCCTGCCGGTGACCCGGGCGGCCACCGTGGGCGCCGACCCCCGGTTCGCCGCCGCGGTGCGCGAGCTGGTGCTGGAACGCGCCGCCACCGAGCGCGGCCGGCAGCCCGCGCGCTGTGCGCTGGGCGCGCTGGGGCCCTCCCACGACCTGTGCCCGGCCGGCTGCTGCCCGGCCCGCACCCCCCGCCCGGCCGCGGCCGGCGCCGACAGCCCGTACGCCTGAGGAGCCCCCGTGAACGACCCGCTCAAGACCGAACTCCTGGCGGTCGCCCTGGAAGCGGCCGCGCTGGCCGGCGACCTGCTCCGGGACGGCCGGCCCGCCGACCTCTCGGTGGCCGCCACCAAGACCAGCCCCATCGATGTGGTCACCGAGATGGACCTGGCCGCCGAGAAGCTGATCACCGGCTTCCTGGCCGAGCGGCGCCCCCGGGACGGCCTGCTGGGGGAGGAGGGCGCCAGCAGCGAGGGCACCAGCGGGGTGCGCTGGGTGATCGACCCCATCGACGGCACCGTGAACTACCTCTACGGCCTGCCCTCCTGGGCCGTCTCCATCGCCGCCGAGGCCGGCGGCCAGACCCTGGTCGGGGTGGTCGCCGCCCCGATGCGCGGCGAGACCTACCACGCCGTGCTGGGCGCGGGCGCGTACTGCGGCGAGCGCACCCTGCGGGTCCGCCCGGCGCCCTCCCTCGGCCAGGCGCTGATCGGCACCGGCTTCGGCTATCTGACCGAGCGCCGCGCGGCCCAGGCCGAGGTGCTGCGCACCCTGCTGCCCGAGGTGCGCGACATCCGCCGCGGCGGATCCGCCGCCATCGACCTGTGCGATGTGGCCTGCGGCCGGCTGGACGGCTACTACGAGCGCGGGCTCAACCCCTGGGACTTCGCGGCGGGCGCGCTGATCGCCCGGGAAGCCGGCGCGCTGGTCGGCGGCCGCCCCGGAACGGAACCCTCCGGCGAGCTGACGGTGGCCGCGCCGTCCGGGCTGTTCGAGCCGCTGCGGGACCGGCTGGAGGCGCTGGGCGCCTGGCACGACTAGGCCCCGTTCCGGGCGCGGGCTGTCTGTGATTGTTCGCGCCCCTGCCGCACTGAGCCCCGGCACCCACACAGGTGCCGGGGCTCAGTGTTCCGTCGGGGCCCGGGTCAAGGGTCAGGCGGCGCTGACCTCGACACCGTGCTCGGCGGCCAGCCGGTGCAGATCGTCCAGCTCGGCCTGTTCCACTTCGGCGAGAAAGTCGTCGCCGCTGCGGCGGGCTCGGTCGAGATCGGTCCGGGTGTTCTCTATGCGCTGCAGGATGCCAGCGGTGAACGCGTCCATGTGCTGCGCCCCCTCGTCGTGGGTCGTTGGCACGGGGGTGTGCCACGGCGAAACGATCACCCGTATGCCCCCGGCATACCGCCGCGGCATGGCGTGCGGCTGCGTACGGCTCCACAGGGAGGTGATCGCGGGTGTGCAGACGTCTTCCCCACCCTCGGCCGGGCGGAAACCTGGACTCCGCGAAGAATCCCCAATCCTTGCCCATCCCGGCCATCCACAACCCCTTACAGCCGGTTTACCGGCCTTGGAGGCAGGATGGAGGGGGCCCGCCGGGCCCGTCCACTCTGCCCACAGCGGGCAAACCCCCCTGCCCACCAGGCACAACAGAAAGGACCAGCGCCGTGCGCGTACTCGTCGTCGAGGACGAGCAGCTGCTCGCCGATGCCGTAGCGACCGGGCTGCGCCGGGAAGCCATGGCCGTCGACGTGGTGTACGACGGCGCCGCGGCCCTGGAGCGCATCGCCGTCAACGACTACGACGTGATCATTCTCGACCGGGACCTCCCGGTGGTGCACGGTGACGATGTCTGCCGCAAGGTGGTCGAGCTGGGCATGCCCACCCGGGTGCTGATGCTCACGGCCTCCGGCGATGTCAGCGACCGGGTGGAGGGCCTGGAGCTCGGTGCCGACGACTACCTGCCCAAGCCCTTCGCCTTCACCGAGCTGACCGCCCGGGTGCGGGCCCTGGGCCGGCGCACCACGGTGGCCCTGCCGCCGGTGCTGGAGCGGGCCGGTATCCGGCTCGATCCCAACCGCCGGGAGGTGTTCCGCGACGGCCGTGAGGTGCAGCTGGCGCCCAAGGAGTTCGCGGTGCTGGAGGTGCTGATGCGCAGCGAGGGCGCCGTGGTCTCCGCGGAGCAGCTGCTGGAGAAGGCCTGGGACGAGAACACCGACCCCTTCACCAATGTGGTCCGGGTCACCGTGATGACCCTGCGCCGCAAGCTCGGCGAGCCCGCGGTGATCATCACCGTGCCCGGCTCCGGATACCGGATCTGACCGGCGATGGCCACCACACCCCCCGCTCCGTCCGTGCCCCCCGCTCCGCCCGCGCCGCCGAGACCGGCCTGGGATCCCCGCCAGCCGGTGGTCCGGCCCTTCCCCTACCTGCGCCCCACCATCCGGATACGGCTCACCCTGCTCTACGGCGGGATGTTCCTGATGGCCGGTGTCCTGCTGCTGACGATCATCTATCTGCTGGCGGCGGACGCGCTGCGGCAGGGCAGCCTGCTGCCGTTCAGCTTCATCAGCGGCGACGACACCGTGGTGCGGCTCAATCCCAGTTGCAGCTCCCTGAGCGGCAGCTACGACAAGGAACACATCATCAAGGCGTGCATGGACCAGCAGCGCGCCGCGGCCCTCGGCAGCCTGCTGCGCCGCTCGCTGTTCGCCCTTGTCGGCCTGGCCGTGATCGCCTTCGCCTTCGGCTACGCCATGGCGGGCCGGGTGCTCTCCCCGCTGGGCAAGATCACCCGCACCGCCCGCCGGGTGGCCGCCACCGACCTGACCCGGCGCATCGAGCTGGGCGGCCCGGACGACGAGTTCAAGGAGCTCTCGGACACCTTCGACGAGATGCTGGACCGGCTGGAGCGTGCCTTCACCGCCCAGCAGCGCTTTGTGGCCAACGCCTCGCATGAGCTGCGCACCCCGCTGGCGATCAACCGCACGCTGCTGGAGGTGCACCTCTCCGATCCCGGCGCGTCCCCCGAGCTCCAGCAGCTGGGCAAGACGCTGCTGGCCACCAATGAGCGCAGCGAGCAGCTGGTGGAGGGGTTGCTGCTGCTCGCCCGCAGCGACAACGAGATCGTGGACCGCAAGCCGGTGGACCTGGCCGAGGTCGCCTCCCAGGCGCTGGACCAGACCCGCAGCGAGGCCCAGGACAAGGGCGTGGAGCTGCGCGGCATCCGGCAGCCCGCGGTGGTCCAGGGCAACGGTGTGCTGCTGGAGCGGATCGCGCTCAACCTGGTGCAGAACGCGGTGCGCTACAACGTGCCGGACGGCTGGGTGGAGGTGACCACCCAGGCGCTGCCGGGCCAGGCGGTGCTGGTGGTGGAGAACACCGGCCCGGTGGTCCCCGCCTATGAGGTGGACAACATCTTCGAACCCTTCCGGCGGCTGCGCACCGAGCGCACCGGCAGCGACAAGGGCGTCGGTCTGGGCCTGTCCATCGTGCGTTCGGTGGCCCGGGCACACGGCGGCCGGATCACCGCGGAGCCCAGGGAGGGCGGCGGCCTGGTGATGCGGGTGGTACTGCCGACCTGACACGCTGCGAGAAGTCTGCGACAATACGGCGGCACCGCTTCGCTTTGGGAGGAATTTTCCCGGTCCGGGCGGTGCTGTTGTCGTGTGTGATCGATCACATGCGATGGCTTTGGGCCATCCACTCTCCGTAATCGAACGGATTGCCGGAGCCCCTGGAAAATGGGGGTTTCCAGGGGTCCTGATCACGGGAAGTACAGGAATTGGCGCTGCCGCACGCGGCATTGGACCAACGACGGTCCGGTTCGCCACCCGCTACCGATCACCTCTTCAGGTGTGCGGTTGGGTGTCGATTGAGTAACAGACCTTGATGTGAGGCAAAATCTCCGCCTCGGGTCGGGCACAAGTCCGGCCTCTCACGCGTTACGTGCGCTGGAGACACCGCAGACACCCAGAGGGGGAGAGCGACATGGCAACGGATTACGACACCCCACGCAAGACCGACGACGACGTCGATTCCGACAGCCTTGAAGAGCTGAAGGCACGGCGGAACGACAAGTCCGCCTCGTCCGTGGACGTGGATGACTTCGAGGCGGCCGAGGGCATGGAACTGCCCGGGGCGGACCTCTCCAACGAGGAGCTGGCCGTCCGGGTCCTGCCCAAGCAGGCCGATGAGTTCACCTGCATGAGCTGCTTCCTGGTCCACCACCGCAGCCAGCTGGCCCGTGAGAAGAACGGTCAGCCGATCTGCCGCGACTGCGATTGAGGCAAGGGTCTGCGATGGCAGGCTCGAACCCGTTCCGGAAACGACCGTCCGGGCCGGTGCCCGATGACGCGGCCGACACACACGCCGAGCGGGGCCGCAGGGCCTCGCTCGTCGCTGGGGTCGGCCGCGGTCTCGTACACGCCGGGAAACGGGGGATGGGCGCGGGGCTGACCGCGGTCGCCGACCGCATCATCGCCGTGGCCCCACGGGTGCAGGTGCGCAACCTGGCCACCCTGCGCCGTCAGTTCCCGGGCCTGGGCCCGGAGGAGCTGGCCGACAAGCTGGTCGCCGGAGCCGCTTACGGCACCTCCACGGTGGGGGCCGGAGTGGGCGCGGCGGCCATGCTGCCGGTGCCGCCGGCCATGCCCGCCGAGCTGGCGGCCGAGATCGTCGGCGTCGCCACCGTGGAGCTCAAGCTGATCGCCGAGCTGCACGAGGTCTATGGGCTGCGTGCGCCCGGCAACGCCTACCAGCGGTCCATGGCCTATCTGCGGGCCTGGGCCGACGAGCGCGGGATCGATGTCACCGCGCCGAGCACCGTCAATATCGCGCTGGGCGTGCAGATGCGGCGCGAGCTGCGCCAGCGGGTGCTCAAGCGCACCTTCCGCAAGCTGCCCAGCCTCACCCCGTTTATGATCGGCGCCACGGTGGGCGCGGTGATGAACCGGCGGGACACCAGGCGGCTCGCCGAACGGGTCCGGGCGGACCTGCGCGGCCGCCAGGTCGCCTGGGAAGCCCTCTGAGTCTTCTGGGCCCGCTGACCCCTGGCGCCGCTACCGGCTGCGTACCGCGCCGCTGAGCGCGGCGGCCAGCTGCTCCGGCCGGCGGGTGGAGAGGTAGAGGTAGGGCGTGGGGTCACCGGGGTCGGTGACCTCGATCCGTACCGCGCTGGAGATATAGCCGCGCAGCAGCATAAAAGCGCGGGTGTCCGCCTTGTAGGTGCGCCAGGCCCGGGCCTCCTCGCCCTCCAGCACCGTCACCTCGCCCAGGGCCTCCAGCGGGATCTTGGCATCGCCCGCGACCAGGGCGCCGGGGATCACCCGGATCCGTACCGAGCCGTACGAGCTGACCGCCACCGCGGCCAGGGCGCCGCCGCCGACCAGGCCGCCGAGCATGGGCAGGGTGCCCAGCGGCAGCAGGACCAGGGCCATGGCGACTCCCAGCGCCCCGGCGATCACCCACCAGGAACGGGGTGCGGTCAGGCGTTCTTCGTAGGACTGCATGTGCCCAAGCTTGGCACGGAGGGGACCGGGTGCCGCCGTCGCGGGTAAGGTCAGCCCCTGTGAGTGGACGAACGACAGCGCTGACACCGCCGGCCGACGCCGGGCCCCCGGTACGGCATCCCGAAGCCCCCGCGCCCGGAGAGAGCATCGGGTCGCACTATGAGCACTGCTTCGGCTGCGGTGGCTCGGTGCCGCACGGCCTGCACCTGGAGGTACGGGCCGGCGCGGGTGTCAGCGTCACCGCCGAGTTCCGCGTCAAGGAGGCCCACCAGGGAGCCCCCGGTCTGGCGCACGGCGGGGTGCTGGCCACGGCGCTGGACGAGACGCTGGGCTCGCTGAACTGGCTGACCCGGGTGATCGCGGTGACCGGGCGGCTGGAGACGGACTTCATCCGGCCGGTGCCGGTGGGCACCGTGCTCCATCTGGAGGCCGAGGCGCTGGCGGTGCACGGCCGCAAGCTCTACTGCACGGCCACCGGCCGGCTCGGCGGCCCCGAGGGCCCGGTGGCGGTGCGCGCCGACACGGTGTTCATCGAGGTCAAGGTGGAGCACTTCCTGCAGAACGGCCGCCCGGCCGAGATCCAGGCGGCGCTGGCCGATCCGGATCAGGTCAAGGTGGTCCGGGCTTTTGAGGTGAATCCCTGATGCCTGTTGACGTGCTGATCCGCCGGGTCGATCCTGAGGTGCCCATCCCGGCTTACGGGCACCCCGGTGACGCCGGCTGCGACCTGGTGACCACCGAGGCGGCCGAGCTGGCGCCGGGGGAGCGGATGGTGCTGCCCACCGGAGTGTCGATCGCGCTGCCCGATGGGTATGCGGCCTTTGTGCATCCGCGTTCGGGGCTTGCCGCCCGGTGCGGGGTCTCCATGGTGAATGCCCCAGGGACCATCGATGCCGGGTACCGTGGAGAGATCAAGGTGATTGTGGTCAATCTGGACCCGCGGGAGACCGTGCGGTTCGAGAGGTTCGACCGTATCGCCCAGTTGGTTGTCCAGCAGGTCGAGAAGGTCCGCTTCCATGAGGTGGCGGAGCTTCCCGGCTCGGCGCGGGGTGATGGGGGCTTCGGGTCCACCGGTGGCCACGCTGCCGTGGGGCATGGATTCGCTTCGGTCGTAGCCGACCGGGAAGGACAGTGACGTGTTCGGTCGTCGCCGCAAGCGCGAGGACGCCGTCGACCAGGTCGACGACGTGATCTCCGAAGAGCCCGTTGAGGGCGAGGGGTCCGCAGCGGACACCGAGGCCGAGAGGGTCCGGCTGGAGCCGGGGCCGCGTCCCGACGGACCGTGGGACGCCTCCGAGGTCCGGGAGCCCGCCGAGGGCCGGGTCGACCTGGGCGGCCTGTTCGTCCCCGGGGTCGACGGTATGGAGCTGCGGGTCGAGGTCGCCGGTGACGCCATCGTCGCCGCGACCGTGGTGCTGCGCGACAGCGCCGTGCAGTTGCAGGCGTTCGCCGCGCCCAAGCGCGAGGGCATCTGGCCCGAGGTGCGCGAGGAGATCGCCACCGGCATCACCCAGCAGGGCGGTGTGGTGGACGAGGTCGAGGGCCCGCTGGGCTGGGAGCTGCGGGCCCAGGTCCCGGTGGCGCTGCCGGACGGCACCAACGGGGTGCAGCTGGTGCGCTTCGTCGGCTGTGACGGTCCGCGCTGGTTCCTGCGCGGGGTGATCTCCGGGCAGGGCGCGGTGCAGCCGCAGACCGCCGGGCTGCTGGAGCAGATCTTCCGGGACACCGTGGTGGTCCGTGGCGAGTCGCCGATGGCCCCGCGTGACCCGATCGTCCTCAAGCTCCCGGAGGACGCGCAGATGGTCGCCGAGGGCCTCCAGGAGGACGGCCAGACCTCCCGGTTCGCCGGCGGTGTGGAGCGCCTCCAGCGCGGCCCGGAGATCTCCGAGGTCCGCTGATCCCGGCCGCCCCGAGCGGCCGGATTTCATCGTTCCGTTGGGCCGGAACCCTTAGCCGGGGTTCCGGCCCAACGGCGTTTTTGCAGGTCAGGAATGTTTACGTATGAATCTCGTTAAGGGGGCGCTAATGGCCGTAAGGGAGGCGTCAACGAACTACGAATGAGCGGGAGTGGGCGGTTTCCTCTAGTGGTCCGTTCATATCCGAACCTCTAGGAGCATGCGATGGCCGACGTGGCCTTCGTCGCCACCACTATCGCGGTCTTCGCGCTGGTGGTCCTCGTCGCCAAGGGGGTGGCGAAGCTGTGAGCACCGAGAACGTTGTCGGTCTGGTCGTGGCCGTCGCTCTGCTGGGCTACTTGATCCTCGCCCTCGTCTTCCCGGAGAGGTTCTGAGCACAGATATGAGCCCCGTCCTCTCCGGAGTCCTGCAGTTCGTCGCGCTCTTCGCGGCACTGGCGCTGGTTTACCGCCCGCTGGGCGACTACATGGCCCGCGTGTACAACTCCGAAAAGCACCTGCGCGTCGAGAAGTGGATCTACCGCCTGATAGGCGCCGACCCCGACGCCGAGATGCGCTGGCCCGCGTACCTGCGCGGCGTGCTGGCGTTCTCCGTGGTCGGCCTGCTCCTGCTCTACCTGCTCCAGCGGGTCCAGGGAGCGCTGCCGAACCGGCTCTCGCTCGGCTTCCACGCCATCAGCCCGGACCAGGCGTTCAACACCGCCGCGTCCTTCGTGGGCAACACCAACTGGCAGTCCTACTCGGGTGAGCAGTCCATGGGCCACGCGGTCCAGACGCTTGGCCTGGCGGTGCAGAACTTCGCCTCCGCCGCGGTGGGCATCGCGGTGGCCGTCGCCCTGGTCCGGGGCTTCGCCCGGTCGCGCACCAGCGACCTCGGCAACTTCTGGGCCGACCTGGTGCGCGGCACCGTCCGCATCCTGGTGCCGCTCGCCGTGGTCGCGGCAGTGGTGCTGGTGGCCTGCGGCGCCATCCAGAACTTCTCGGGCATCCATGGGATCGGTCAGCTCACCGGCGGAACCCAGCAGGTCAACGGCGGCGCCGTGGCCTCGCAGGAGGCCATCAAGGAGCTGGGCACCAACGGTGGCGGCTACTTCAACGCCAACTCGGCCCACCCGTTCGAGAACCCCAACGCCTTCACCAACCTCTTCGAGGTCTTTCTGATCCTGGTCATCCCGTTCGCGCTGACCCGGACCTTCGGCAAGATGGTGGGCAACGTCAAGCAGGGCTACGCGATCCTCGGCACCATGGTGCTGATCTGGGTCGGCTTCACCGCCCTGATGATGTGGACCGAGTACGCGCACCACGGCCCCGCGCTCCAGGCGGCGGGCAGCGCGATGGAGGGCAAGGAGCAGCGGTTCGGCATCGGCGCCTCGTCGATCTTCGCCACCGCCACCACCCTCACCTCCACCGGCGCGGTCGACGCGGGTCACTCCTCCCTCACCGGTCTGGGCGGCGGCGTCGCCATGCTGGGCATGATGCTTGGCGAGATCGCCCCCGGTGGTGTGGGTTCCGGCCTCTACGGCATGCTGATCATGGCCATCATCGCCGTGTTCATCGCGGGCCTGATGGTCGGCCGTACGCCCGAGTACCTGGGCAAGAAGATCGGCACCCGGGAGATCAAGCTCGCGGCCTGCTACATCCTGATCACCCCGACCCTGGTGCTGGGCTTCACCGCGGTGTCGATGGCGATGGCCGGTCCGCCCGGACAGATCCTCAACAAGGCCGACGGCTCGGTCGCGCACAGCGGCGCCCACGGGTTCTCCGAGGTCCTCTACGCCTTCACCTCCGCGGCCAACAACAACGGTTCGGCCTTCGCCGGCCTGAACGCCAACACCCCCTGGTACAACACCACGCTCGGCCTCGCCATCCTGCTCGGCCGTTTCCTGCCGATGGTCTTCGTCCTGGCCCTGGCCGGCTCGCTCGCCGAACAGAAGCCGGTGCCGGAGA
Source organism: Streptomyces sp. NPDC052396 (assembly GCF_044593195.1). Classification (NCBI taxonomy): domain Bacteria; kingdom Bacillati; phylum Actinomycetota; class Actinomycetes; order Kitasatosporales; family Streptomycetaceae; genus Streptomyces; species Streptomyces sp. NPDC052396. The sequence continues at coordinate 466,790 of NZ_JBIUAW010000003.1, read as the reverse complement.
CCGCGGGCACCCTGCGCACCGAGAAGCCGCTCTTCGCCGGCCTGCTGGTGGGCACCATCCTGATCATCACCGGCTTGACCTACTTCCCGGCCCTGGCCCTTGGCCCGATGGCGGAGGGACTCTCATGAGCACGACCACCCCTGTCCGTACGGCCCCCGAAGGGGACAAGCAGGAGCCCGCACACGAGTCGAGCGGGCGCGTCTCCGGCGGCCTCTTCGACCCGGCACAGCTGGTGAAGTCGCTGCCGGACGCCTTCCGCAAGCTCGACCCCCGGGTGATGGTCAAGTCCCCGGTGATGTTCGTGGTCGAGATCGGTTCGGTGCTGACCACCGTCCTGGCCTTCAAGAAGCCGGGCGACTGGTTCGGCTGGACCATCACCGCCTGGCTCTGGCTGACCGTGGTCTTCGCCAACCTGGCCGAGGCGGTGGCCGAGGGCCGCGGCAAGGCCCAGGCCGACACCCTGCGCAAGGCCAAGACCGACACCGTGGCCCGCCGCCTGAACGGCGCCACCGAGGAGTCGGTGCCGGGTGCCGAGCTGCGCGTCGGTGACCTGGTGGTCTGTGAGGCGGGCGACATCATCCCGGGCGACGGTGATGTCGTCGAGGGTGTGGCCTCCGTGGACGAGTCGGCGATCACCGGCGAGTCGGCCCCGGTCATCCGGGAGTCCGGCGGTGACCGCTGTGCGGTCACCGGTGGCACCAAGGTGCTCTCCGACCGCATCGTCATCAAGATCACGACGAAGCCCGGTGAGACCTTTATCGACCGGATGATCAACCTGGTGGAGGGCGCCGCCCGGCAGAAGACGCCCAACGAGATCGCGCTCAACATCCTGCTGGCCTCGCTGACCATCGTCTTCCTGCTGGCCGTGGTCACCCTCCAGCCGTTCGCGATCTACTCCGGCGCCGAGCAGACGATGATCGTCCTCACCGCGCTGCTGGTCTGTCTGATTCCCACCACCATCGGCGCCCTGCTCTCGGCCATCGGCATCGCGGGCATGGACCGCCTGGTGCAGCGCAATGTGCTGGCCATGTCCGGACGGGCCGTGGAGGCCGCCGGCGACGTCTCCACCCTGCTGCTGGACAAGACCGGCACCATCACCTACGGCAACCGCCGCGCCTCCGAGTTCGTTCCGGTCAAGGGCGCCAAGCCGGAGGAGCTGGCGGAGGCCGCCCAGCTCTCCTCGCTCGCCGACGAGACCCCCGAGGGCCGCTCGGTCGTCGCCCTGGCCGGCGAGAAGTACGGCCTGGCGGAGCGCAGCCAAAGCGACCTGACCGGCGCCGAGTGGGTGCCCTTCACCGCCCAGACCCGGATGTCGGGTGTGGATGTGGACGGCCGCAAGGTCCGCAAGGGCGCCACCGGTTCGGTCATCGCCTGGGTCGAGGAGCGCGGCGGCACGGTCGCCCCGGACGCCCGTGGCCTCAACGACCAGATCTCCCAGGCCGGCGGCACCCCGCTGCTGGTCGCCGTCGAGGACGACAAGGGCCCCCGCGTCCTGGGTGTCATCCACCTCAAGGACGTGGTCAAGGAGGGCATGCGCGAGCGGTTCGACGAACTGCGCGCCATGGGCATCAAGACCGTCATGATCACGGGTGACAACCCGCTGACGGCCAAGGCCATCGCCGAGGAGGCGGGGGTGGACGACTTCCTCGCGGAGGCCACTCCCGAGGACAAGATGGCGCTGATCAAGCGGGAGCAGGCCGGCGGCAAGCTGGTCGCCATGACCGGTGACGGCACCAATGACGCCCCGGCGCTGGCCCAGGCCGATGTCGGCGTGGCCATGAACACCGGTACCTCGGCCGCCAAGGAGGCCGGGAACATGGTGGACCTGGACTCCAACCCCACCAAGCTGATCGAGATCGTCGAGATCGGCAAGCAACTCCTCATCACCCGCGGGGCGTTGACCACCTTCTCCATCGCCAACGATGTGGCCAAGTACTTCGCCATCATCCCGGCGATGTTCGCGGTGGCCTACCCGGGCCTGGACAAGCTCAACATCATGAGCCTGCACTCGCCCCAGTCCGCGATCCTGTCCGCGGTGATCTTCAACGCGCTGATCATCATCGCGCTGGTGCCGCTGGCCCTCAAGGGCGTGCGCTACCGGCCGATGAGCGCGGACAGTATGCTCCGGCGCAACCTGCTGGTCTATGGACTGGGCGGCCTGATCTCCCCGTTCATCGGCATCAAGATCATTGACATGCTTCTCTCCCTCATCCCTGGCATCAGGTGACGACCATGAACAACTCCGTACGCAGCACGGCCCGGCTGGTCTGGGCGGGGCTCCGAGCCATGCTCGTCCTCACTCTGGTCACCGGCGTCATCTACCCGCTGGTCGTCACCGGCATCGCCCAGGCGGCCTTCCACGACAAGGCCAATGGTTCGGAAGTCAAGGCGGATGGCAAGTCCGTCGGCTCCGAACTGCTGGGCCAGAGCTTTGACTTGGACAAGAAGGACAAGGACGGCAACCCGCTGCCGGACCCGAGGTTCTTCCAGCCCCGGCCCTCGGCGGCCGGGCCCAACACCGAGAACACCCAGTACAAGCTGGTGGTCTCCGGGGCGTCCAACCTGGCCGCGGACAGCAAGGTGCTGCTGGACAGCGTCAAGCAACGCCGGGCGCAGGTGGCCGAGTTCAACAAGGTCGCTCAGTCCTCGGTGCCGGTGGACGCGCTGACCTCCTCCGGTTCCGGCGTGGACCCGGACATCTCCCCGGCCTACGCCCGGCTCCAGGCCAAGCGGGTGGCCGAGGCCAACCACCTGCCGGCGGACAAGGTCGAGCAGCTGGTCGAGGACCACATCGACGGCCGCCAGCTGGGCTTTATGGGCGACCCGCACGTCAATGTGCTGAAGCTCAACATCGCGCTGCGGGAGCTGGCCAGGGGCTGAGGCGATGCAGACCATGCGCGAGGGCCGGGGCAGCTGCCCCGGCCCTTGTGTGTATTCGCCCGCCATAAGCGTCAGAGCTGCGTCAATACCCGTCCAGCGATCGCCGGAGGCCCTAAATGTCCAGATCGTCCGCCGTAAGCTCGACCTGCGCGGCAGTGCTGCACCTCAGGACGGAGAACCGCCCCGATCACCGCCGCGGAATCGTGAAAGACAATGGGGCCATGGGACGCGGCAATCTCCGAATCTACCTGGGCGCGGCACCGGGCGTCGGCAAGTCCTACGCCATGCTCTCCGAGGCGCACCGGCGCGTGGAGCGCGGCACCGACCTGGTGGTGGGCTTTATCGAGGCGCACGGCCGGCCGCGTACCGAGGTGATGCTGCACGGCCTGGAGACCGTCCCCCGCAAGGAACTGGTCTACCGGGACAGCGTCTTCACCGAGATGGATGTGGACGCGGTGCTGGAACGCCGCCCCAAGGTCGTCCTGGTCGACGAACTGGCGCACACCAATGTCCCCGGCTCCCGCAACACCAAGCGCTGGCAGGACGTCGAGGAACTGCTGCAGGCCGGCATCGATGTCATCTCCGCCGTCAACATCCAGCACCTGGAGTCGCTGGGCGATGTGGTGGAGTCGATAACGGGCGTCCGCCAGCGCGAGACGGTGCCCGACGAGGTGGTGCGGCGGGCCGACCAGATCGAGCTGGTCGACATGTCCCCGCAGGCCCTGCGCCGCCGGATGGCGCACGGCAACATCTACAAGCCGGACAAGGTCGACGCCGCGCTCTCCAACTACTTCCGGCCCGGCAACCTGACCGCCCTGCGCGAGCTGGCCCTGCTGTGGACCGCCGACCGGGTCGACGAGTACCTGCGCCAGTACCGCACCGACCACGATGTCTCCACCATCTGGCACGCCCGTGAGCGCATCGTGGTGGGCCTCACCGGCGGCCCCGAGGGCCGCACCCTGATCCGGCGCGCGGCCCGGATGGCCGCCAAGGGCTCCGGCAGCGAGATCCTGGCCGTCTATATCGCCCGCAGCGACGGGCTGACCTCCGCCTCCCCCAAGGAACTGGCCGTCCAGCGCACCCTGGTGGAGGACCTGGGCGGTACCTTCCACCACGTCATAGGCGACGATGTGCCCGCCTCGCTGCTGGAGTTCGCCCGGGGCGTCAACGCCACCCAGATCGTGCTGGGCTCCAGCCGCCGCAAGACCTGGCAGTACATCTTCGGCCCCGGCGTCGGCCAGACCGTCGCCCGGGACTCCGGCCCCGACCTGGACGTCCATATCGTCACCCATGACGAGGTGGCCAAGGGCCGGGGCCTGCCAGTGGCCCGTGGCGCCCGGCTGGGCCGCAGCCGCATCCTGGCCGGCTGGCTGGTGGGCGCGGTCGTCCCGGCCCTGCTCACCCTGGTGCTCACCCAGCTGGATGTGAGCCTGGGCCTGGCCAACGAGATGCTGCTGTTCCTGTGCGCCACGGTCGGCGCGGCCCTGCTGGGCGGACTGCTGCCCGCCCTGTTCTCCGCGGCCTTCGGCTCCCTGCTGCTCAACTACTACTTCGTCGAGCCGCTGCACCAGCTCACCATCACCGACCCCAAGAACATCGTCGCCATATCGATCTTCGTCTTTGTGGCGGTCTCGGTGGCCTCGGTGGTGGACCAGGCCGCCCGCCGCACCCACCAGGCCGCCCGGCTGCGCGCCGAGTCGGAGATCCTCTCCTTCCTGGCGGGCAGCGTGCTGCGCGGCGAGACCAGCCTGGACGCCCTGCTGGAACGGGTCCGGGAGACCTTCGCCATGGAGTCGGTGGCCCTGCTGGAGCGCCCCAGCGAGGTGGACCCCTGGAACTGCGTGGCCAGCGTGGTGACCAACTCGGGCAAGCCGCTGCTGCGCCCCGAGGACGCCGATGTGGACATGCCGGTGGGCGACAACATGGCGCTGGCCCTCTCCGGCCGGGTGCTGCCCGCCGAGGACCGCCGGGTGCTGGCCGCCTTCGCCGCCCAGGCGGCCGTGGTGCTGGACCGGCAGCGGCTGGTCGGCGAGGCCGAGCGGGCCCGGCAGCTGGACGAGGGCAACCGCATCCGCACCGCCCTGCTCGCCGCGGTCAGCCATGACCTGCGCACCCCGCTGGCCGGCATCAAGGCCGCGGTCACCTCGCTGCGCTCGGACGACGTGGCCTGGTCCGAGGAGGACGAGGCCGAGCTGCTGGCCGGCATCGAGGAGGGCGCGGACCGGCTGGACCACCTGGTGGGCAACCTGCTGGACATGTCCCGGCTGCAGACCGGCACCGTCACCCCGCTGATCCGCGAGATCGACCTGGACGAGGTGGTCCCGATGGCGCTGGTGGGCGTCCCGGAGGGCAGCGTCACCCTGGATATCCCCGAGTCGCTGCCGATGGTCGCGGTCGACCCCGGCCTGCTGGAGCGCACCGTCGCCAACATCGTGGAGAACGCGGTCAAGTACAGCCCCGACGGCCGTCCCGTGCTGGTCGCCGCCAGCGCGCTGGGCGACCGGGTGGAGGTCCGGGTGGCCGACCGCGGCCCCGGCGTCCCGGACAGCGCCAAGGACCGCATCTTCGAGCCCTTCCAGCGCTACGGCGACGCCCCGCGCGGCGCGGGCGTCGGCCTCGGCCTGGCCGTGGCCCGCGGCTTCGCCGAGGCGATGGGCGGCACCCTGGCCGCCGAGGACACCCCCGGCGGCGGTATGACCATGGTGCTCACCCTGTGCGCCGCCGCCGGGCGGCCGCCGGTGCGTCCCGACCTTCCGGCCGAGCTCACCTCATGAGCGCCGGCCCAGACTTTCCCAGCCGATGTCCCGGGTCCCATGGCGGGGCCCCGAAGAACAACAGAGGTGGTTCCGCATGAACCGGGTGCTCGTGGTGGATGACGAGCCGCAGATCGTCCGTGCCCTGGTGATCAACCTCAAGGCGCGGAAGTACGAGGTCGACGCCGCCCCCGACGGCGCCACCGCCCTCCAGCTCGCCGCCGCCCGCCACCCCGATGTGGTCATCCTCGACCTCGGCCTGCCCGACATGGACGGCGTCGAGGTGATCAAGGGGCTGCGCGGCTGGACCCGGGTGCCGATCCTGGTCCTCTCCGCGCGGCAGACCTCGGACGAGAAGGTGGAGGCGCTGGACGCCGGCGCCGACGACTATGTCACCAAGCCCTTCGGCATGGACGAGCTGCTGGCCCGGCTGCGGGCGGCGGTGCGCCGGGCGGAGCCGACGGGCGCGGCGGCCGCCGGCGACGACGCCACGGTGGAGACCGAGGCGTTCACCGTCGACCTGGCCGCCAAGAAGGTCAACCGCCAGGGCCGGGACGTCCGGCTGACCCCCACCGAGTGGCACCTGCTGGAGGTGCTGGTGCGCAACACCGGCCGTCTGGTCAGCCAGAAGCAGCTGCTGCAGGAGGTCTGGGGCCCGTCCTACGGCACCGAGACCAACTACCTGCGGGTCTATATGGCCCAGCTGCGGCGCAAGCTGGAGCAGGATCCCTCGCACCCCAAGCACTTCATTACCGAGCCGGGGATGGGGTACCGGTTCGAGGTGTGAAGCGGCGGTGGGCGCCCCGGTAGGCTGGATTCATGAGTGCCGTACCCCGTTCCGAGAAGCCGACCGGCCGGTTCCGCCGGATGCTCGACCGGCTGTCCAGCTCGCAGGAGGAGCTGGACGACGCGGAGCTGCAGCAGGACGCGGAAGCGGTGGGCTGCACCAAGATCTGCGATGCCGACGACCGGCAGATAGTGAAGGTCACCGGCACCCTGCGTACGGTCACGCTCCGGCCGCGGGCCGGGGTGCCCGCCCTGGAGGCGGAGCTGTTCGACGGGTCGGCCGCCCTGGACGTGGTCTGGCTGGGGCGCCGCTCCATAGCGGGCATAGAGCCCGGCCGTAAGCTGATCGCCTCCGGCCGGATCGCCATGAGCCGCGGCCGGAGAACGCTTTTCAACCCCCGATACGAACTCCGACCGCTCGGACAGGAGTAGCCGTTGACGTCCCTCGACAAGCCCGCCGAACCCGGCTCCCACGGCGACTCCCGGGCGGCCACCGAAGCCGCCCTGCTGGAAGCCTTCGGCGGGGTGCGCGGCATGGTGGAGACCACCGTGCCGGGCCTGGTGTTCGTGGCCGTCTACACGGCCCATCGTGACCTGCATATCGCCGGGATCGCGGCGCTGGCCCTGTCCCTGGTGCTGGGCGTCGCCCGGCTGCTGCGCAGGGACACCCTCAAGCATGCCTTCAGCGGTGTCTTCGGGGTGGCCTTCGGCGCGGTCTTCGCGATGATGTCCGGTGACGCCAAGAATTTCTATCTGCCGGGCATGCTCTACACCCTGGGCCTGGCGGTGGCGTATATCGTCACCGCGCTGTGCGGGGTGCCGCTGCTGGGCCTGATCCTGGGGCCGATCTTCAAGGAGAACCTCTCCTGGCGCACCCGCAACCCCGGCCGCAAGAAGGCGTACACCAAGGCCAGTTGGGCCTGGGGCCTGATCCTGCTGGCCAAGTCGGCGGTGCTCTTCCCGCTCTACTGGTGGGGCGACGCCACCCAGTTGGGCTGGGTGAAGGTGGCGCTGGGCATCCCGCCCATGCTGCTCTCGGTCTATCTGACCTGGATCTTCCTGGCCAAGGCCCCGCCGCCGATCGATGTGTTCGCGGAGATGGAGGCGGCCGAGGCGGAGGCCAAGGCCAAGGCCGCCGCGGCGCAAGGCGGTTGACGGTATGCGGAAGGGCCCCCGGGAGCACGCTCCCGGGGGCCCTTCCGCATGTCCGGTGCCCTCAGCCCGCGTTCTCCTCGCGGCGCACCGACAGCAGGTCCTCCAGCTGCTCCTCGCGCGCCGGAGCGGCCACGAACAGCAGCTCGTCACCGGCCTCCAGGGCGTCCTCCTTGTTGGGGGTGAGCACCCGGTTGCCGCGGATGATGGTGACCAGGGAGGTGTCCTCGGGCCAGTCCACATCGCCGACCCGGGTGCCGGCCAGCGCCGACTCCGGCGGCAGGGTCAGCTCGACCAGGTTGGCGTCGCCCTGGCTGAAGCGCAGCAGGCGCACCAGGTCACCGACGCTCACCGCCTCCTCGACCAGCGCCGACATCAGGCGCGGGGTGGAGACGGCGACGTCCACGCCCCAGGACTCGTTGAACAGCCACTCGTTCTTGGGGTTGTTCACCCGGGCCACCACCCGCGGCACCCCGTACTCCGTCTTGGCGAGCAGCGAGACCACCAGGTTGACCTTGTCGTCACCGGTGGCGGCGATCACCACATTGCAGCGCTGGAGCGCGGCCTCGTCCAGCGAGGTGATCTCGCAGGCGTCGGCCAGCAGCCACTCGGCCAGCGGCACCCGCTCCACCGAGATGGCCGAGGGGGCCTTGTCGATGAGCAGGACCTCGTGCCCGTTCTCCAGCAGTTCCCCGGCGATGGAGCGGCCGACCGCACCGGCTCCCGCGATAGCGACCCTCATCGGTGACCCTCCTCAGGTCCCTGCGTAAACGCGGCCTCGACCTTCTCGACCTCGTCGGTGCGCATCATCACGTGCACCAGGTCGCCCTCCTGCAGCACCGTGGCGGAGCTCGGCAGCATCGCCTCGCCCAGCCGGGTGAGGAAGGCCACCCGCACCCCGGTCTCGTCCTGGAGCCGGCTGATCTTGTGGCCGACCCAGGCCGGGGAGACCGGGACCTCGGCGAGCTGGACGCCGCCGCTGGGGTCCCGCCACAGGGGTTCGGCCCCGGACGGCAGCAGCCGCCGCAGCATCTGGTCGGCCGTCCAGCGGACGGTGGCCACGGTGGGGATGCCCAGCCGCTGGTAGACCTCGGCACGGCGCGGGTCGTAGATACGGGCGGCCACGTTCTCCACCCCGAACATCTCGCGGGCCACCCGGGCCGCGATGATGTTGGAGTTGTCGCCGCTGCTGACCGCGGCGAAGGCGCCCGCCTCCTCGATGCCGGCCTCGCGCAGGGTGTCCTGGTCGAAGCCGACGCCGGTCACCCGCCGTCCGCCGAATCCGGAGCCCAGGCGGCGGAAAGCCGTCGGGTCCTGATCGATCACCGCGACCGTGTGGCCTTGCTGCTCAAGGGTCTGCGCGAGGGCCGAACCCACGCGTCCGCACCCCATGATCACAATGTGCACGACGTCTGCCCCGTACTCCGGAATTCCGTGTTGACCTGAAAAAGCACGGCACCACCGTATCCGGGCCCGGCTCCGGCCGGGCGCCCAGGCCGCCGACTGGCCGCCGGAGCCATCTGCTACGGAATCTTTAACTCCGCTTAATGGTGACCCCGGATTCCGTCCGGTGGTGGTCCCACCACACCCCCCGCGCCGCCCCGCCCCGGCGCCCCCATGGCCCCGCCGGGCATCTGGTGGCCGGACCACTGGCCACCCGCCGGACGGGGTGGACGGGACACCTGGGCCGCCGGGGCCGCCCGGGAGCACCGTGGTGGTACGACCCAGGCGACCGAGGTGGGGGAAGACGATGAGCGCAGTGGCTCTGCAGGAACGGACCGGGTGGCGGCGGGACACCGCGGACCGGGACGCGGTGCTCGCCGAGCTGAGCGCCACCCTCTTCGCCTCGCTGCCGCGCAGCGACCAACGCAGCCGGGGCGAGACCTATCTGCGCGGGCTGCTGGCCGCCCACGGCCGCAAGTCCATCCGCAATATCGCCGCGCTGGCCGGCGGCCCGGCGGCGGAGCAGAGCCTGCACCACTTCGTCTCCAGCTCCACCTGGGACTGGGGCCCGGTGCGCCGCGCCCTGGCGCACCATCTGGCGAGGATGGCACCGCCCCAGGCATGGGTGGTGCGGCCCATGCTGATCCCCAAGGCCGGGGAGAACTCGGTCGGTGTGGAGCGCCGCTTCAGCCAGGAGGCGGGCCAGGTGGTCAACGCCCAGCAGGCGGTGGGGGTCTGGGCGGCCACCACGGAGCAGGCGGTTCCGGTGAGCTGGCGGCTGCACCTGGGCGAGGCATGGCTGGGCGACCCGCTGCGCAGACGGCAGGCGCTGATCCCGGACACGGTACCGGCCGAGACCGCGGGGGAGTGCGCGGTCCAGGCGTATCTGGGGACGGTGCGCACCTGGGGGCTGCCGGTGCGGCCGGTGGTGCTGGACGCCCGGCGGCCGGACACCCTGGCCGCGCTGCCCCGGCTGCGGGCCGCGGGCGTCCCGGTGCTGGCCCGGGTCGACGGCTCGCTGCGGCTGGCGGCCGGCGAGGGGCCGGCCGGGCGGGCCGGTGAGCTGACGGCACAGCAGGTGCTGGCGACGGCCCGGGACCTGCGGCGCCCGGTGCTCTGGCGCGCCCCCGAGGGCACGGTGCGCGCCCTGCTCACCACGGCGGTACGGGTGGCGCTGCCCGCGCCGGCCGGCCGCGGCCGGGACATGTTGCTGCTGGCGGTGGGGGAGCACGGCGGCCGCTGGCCCGCCGAGCTGTGGCTGACCGATCTGCTGAACGTTCCGCCCGCCGTGCTGGTCCGGCTCAGCCGGCTGATCGGGCGGGTGGACGACGACTTCGAGGGGATCGCCGACCGGGTGGGGATGCGGGACTTCACCGGCCGCTCCTTCGGCGGCTGGCACCGGCACATCACCCTGGCCTCGGCCGCCCACGCGGTGGTCGCGCTGGACCGGGCCCGGCGGCGGACGGCGGAGTTGGACCAGGCCTGCTGAGCGCGGGCCCGCGGTGCCGGCTCAGGGCTGCCGCCCGTCGCCCCGGCCGAGGCCGTCGCGGACCCGCAGCACCCGCAGCGCCAGCTGCACCTCCAGCGCGCGCTCCGGCTCCTGCCAGGCGGCGCCCAGCAGTTCACCGATGCGCTCCAGCCGGCGGGCCACCGTGTTGGCGTGGACATGGAGCCGCTTGGCGGCATTGGTCGGGCTGCCGCCCGCCTCGAAATAGGTCTCCAGGGTGCGGACCAGGTCGGTGAACCGCTGCCGGTCGTAGTCGATCACCGGGCCGATGGCGGCCTCGATAAATCCGTCCACATCGCGGTTGTCCGCCAACAGCACGCCCACAAAGCCCAGTTCGCCCAGCGAGGCGGCGCGCCCGGTGGCGCCCAGCGCGGTCATGGCGTCCAGGCAGCGCAGCGCCTCCGCGAAGCCGTCCCGGACGGCGGACGGATCGCCGGCCGGGCCGGCCGCGCCGACCGTCACCGGATGGCCGAGCAGCGGCCCCAGTTCGGCCAGGACCGCGCGGGCGGCCCGGCCGGGGTCCCGGCCCGGCAGCAGCAGCACCACCGAGCCCTGGTGGGTGCTGTTGAGCCCGCGCATCCGTTGGGCATAGGAGGAGGCCCAGACGGCGGGCCGGCTCCCGGCGTCGCTCTCGGGCCGGGCCACCACCAGGATGTGCTCGCCGTCCAGGTCGACGCCCAGCCGGCGGGCCCGCTGCCGCAGTTCCCCGGCCGGCCGCCGGGTGCCGTCCAGCAGCTCGCCCAGCAGGCTCTCCCGGAGCCGGCCCTCGGTCGCGGCGTCGCGGCGGTTGTCCAGCAGCAGTTGCAGACAGGCCAGTTGGGCGGTCAGCCCGAGGAGTCGCCGGTCGTGCTCGGTCCAGGGCCGCCCGGGCCGCAGCACCAGGGTGCCCAGATGCGCGCCGGCGGCGGCCAGTGGAATGGCCCGGCCGCCATCGTCCAGGGCGACCGGCCGCCCGCCGGCCGGGGCCGTCATGCTGGCCGGGACCACGGTGTCCGGGTCGGGCTCCGGCATCTCCCCGGCCGAGGCCAGCACGGTGCCGTCCGGCCCGAGGATCCGTACCGCGGCGGCCAGTTCCCGCCCGGCCGCCTGGGCCAGGGCGTCCAGGTCCCCCTCGTCCAGCAGCAGCTGGACCAGCCGGTGGTGGGTCTCGCCGGTGTCCCGGGCGCCGCGTATCCCGGCCTCATAGCCCTCGGTGCGGCCGCGCAGCTCGGCGATCAGCGCCGCGTTGTGCTCCAGTACCCGCACCTGTTCCAGGGTGACGCTCACCAGGTCGGCGAAGGTGCTCATCAGCGCCACCTCCTCGGTGGTGAAGTGACGCACGGTGCGGTCGCCGACATAGAGGGTGCCCACCGGGCGGGCGCCCCGGGACAGCGGTACGGCCAGGATGGCCCGCAGCTGTTCGGCCTTGACCACCCCGTCGATGTCCGGGCTGTGGTGGATACGCTCGTCGGGGAGGTAGTCGGGGGTCCAGAACGGGGCGGGGTTGTCGCTGCGGGTGGTGGCGGAGCCCAGGCCGGTGCCGGGGTCGACCCGCAGCCCGATGTTGCGGTCGGTGGTGTGGCCGTCCGAGGCCCGGATGATGGGACAGCCCGCCTCTTCGTCGAACAGGCCGATCCAGGCCATGTCCGCGGAGAGCAGTATCCGGGCCCGGCGCAGGATGACCTTCAGCCGGGTGCTCATGTCCTGGGGAACGGACAGGTCGAAGCCGGCCTCGAACAGGGCGGCCAGGTTGGCCTCGCGCTGCTGCTGGGCCTCGGTCTGCGCCCGGATGGACAGCCCCAGCCGGGTGGCGCGCTCCAGCGCGGCCAGTTCCTGGGGTGACGCTCCGGCCAGCCGCCGCTCTTCCAGCAGGGCCGGGAACCGGTGGGAGGGTGCGCCGCCGTCCAGCATGTCCAGCACGGTGAACACGGCGGATTCGGCTCCACTGAGCGGCACGGTCTCTCTCCTGCTTCTTCCTGACCCCGGTTTGTCCCGTTACTGCGCTTCGGTCCCTGCTGGAGCGGCGATCGCACAAGTTATGTCAGGTGCGGGAGTGCTGCAAGTGGCTGGGAGGGGCTGCCGATGCGCGGCTGGTCAGTCTAGTTGGCCGGTCGCCGCGGACCGTAACTCCCGCCAGTGGGCCTCCAGTTGTGCCAGGCTCTGGCACTGCAGCCGCCGGGCGGCCGCCTCGGTGCAGCAGCCCAGGTGCTGCAGCCGGTCCAGCGTCGCCCGCGCCTGGGGGTGGGCACCGGTCAGGGAGTCGCCGCGCAGCCGGCCGAGGTCCGGGCCCGCCGCCAGCGCCTCGGCCGGCAGGGCGGCCGCGGTGCCCCAGGCGACCAGGCCGGGCAACTGCCGGGCGGCGGCCGGGGCGTCCAGCTGCCACATGGGCCGGGGCGGGCGGGCCCCGGCGGCCGTCAGCCGCCGCCAGCGGTCACCGCCCAGCCGCTGCTCGTACAGCCGGTAGGCCAGCCGGGCCAGGGCCGTGGCGGCGGTGCCGCGCAGGGCCAGCGCCCGCTCGGTGCCCAGGGCGGTCAGCCGGGCGTCGGCCGCCGCCTCCACCCGGCCCACGGACAGCGAGGTCACCGCGGCGACCGAGGACAGCCCCAGGTCCGCCGCCAGGGCGCGCTCCAGCCCCTCGAAGTAGGCGTCCAGCACCTGGCCGTAGCGGTGCACCGAGTAGATCTCGGTGATATGGACCCCGATGCCCCGGCCCAGGCAGGCGGCGATGGCCGCCAGGCCCTGCTCGGTGGCCGGGATCTTCACCAGGGCGTTGTCCCGGCAGGCCGCCCGGTGCAGCTGCTCGGCGGCGGTCACGGTGGCCCGGGCGTGGTGCGCCAGCGCCGGGTCGAGGTCCATCGAGACCAGGCCGTCCAGCCCCCGGGTGGACTCGAACACCGGCCACAGCTCGTCACAGGCGGACCGCAGGTCATAGGCGCACACCGCGGCCACCGCCCGCTCCGGGGAGACCGAGCGGCGCGCCATATGGGAGAGCTGCTCCCGGCAGGCCGGGTCCCCGGCCATGTCGGCGGCCAGGGCGCGCGGGTGGGAGGTGGCGCCGCGCAGCCCGTTCTCGCTCACCAGGCGGGCCAGCAGTCCGGAGGAGAGCCGTGACCGGGACAGGCCCTCCAGCCAGGGCGAGACCCCCTCGGCGAGCAGGGCGCCCAGCGGCCCGCCGGGAGGCTGGGGGAGTTGCTCGGCCATGGCGGCGCTGCCCTCTCTTCTTGTGGCCGGGACGGTCTTGGCCGCCTGGCCGGGTCGGCTCCGGGCGACCGTAGAGAGCCCTTCGCCCCGCCGTCCAGCGGACCGTCCATAGAGCGTCAATTCACCGCCCCTTCATGCCATTTGTCGGCATTTATGGCGCTGGGCCATGACGGCCGCGCGCTCCACCCGCCGCCTTGGCCGGATTTCATCGCCCGCCCTCCGGGCGACCAGGGCAACCGGCATTCGCGAAGTGCGGACCCGGTATTGCGCAAGCGCGGTTTCGGGCATTCCGCTGTTTGCCAATGGAGACGGAGGCGGAACACTCGGTCACGGGCGTGGTTAGATGATCCGCGTATTCCGCTTTTGGACGGGACGTCAGGACGCCGTAACCTGTCCCGCCGCCCGCATGCCCCCACGGTCCAAGAGGAATTGATGTCACATCACATACCGGAGGCGGTGACGTGGTGCCTGGCCGTCGCCCTGGCCGCGGTGGCGGTGCTGCTGATCCGCCAGCGCCGTATCACCACGGCGGTACGCGCCCGGGTCGCGGCCCTGGAGGAGAACGTACAGGCCCGTGATGACGAGGCGGCCCGGCTGGTGACGGTCCGGCTGCCGTCCGTGGCGGACTCCGTGCACAAGGCCGCGCCGCTGCCGGGCCTGCAGGACGAGCGCCTCACCGGCACCGAATTCGCCCAGAGCCTCCAGTCGGTGATGGAACTCTTCGCCCGGGCCGTGGACAAGGCGCAGGAACGCGTCGACCAGTCCGCCAAGGCCGCGCTCAAGGCGTCCATGCGGGCCCTGCAGGGGCTGGCCCATGAACAGCAGCTGGCCATCTCGCGGATGCAGGAACGTCACGACAACCCCGACGTGCTGCAGGACCTGTTGGAGATCGACCACGCCAACTCCCAGTTCGGGCGCCGGGCGCAGGCCATCGCGGTGCTCTGCGGCTCCTGGCCCGGGCGGCAGCGCGTCTCCTCCCAGCTGACCGATGTGGTACGCGGCGCGACCTCACGGATCCGCGACTACCGCCGGGTGCGGGTGCGGGGCCACGGTGAACTGGCCGTGGTCAGCCGCGCGGTGGAGCCCGTGGTGCTCGCCGTGGCCGAGCTCCTCGACAACGCGGCCCGGCACTCCCAGCCCAACACCGCTGTCGAGGTCAGCCTGCAGCCGGTGCACAACGGGGCGTGTGTGGTCATCGACGACGCCGGCATCGGCATGGACGGCCAGGAACTCCAGCGGGCCGCCGCCCTGCTGGCCGGCCGCCGCGCCGTGGACGTCTCCCGCCTGGGCGACCCCCCGCAGTTCGGCTTCCCCGTCATCGGGGTGCTCGCTACCCGCTACGGCTTCAGCGTCTCGGTGGACACCAGCTCGCCCTACGGCGGAGTCCGGGCCGTGCTGTTCCTGCCCAGCGCCCTGCTGGTCAATCCGGACCTGGACGGCCCCAGCACCACACCACTGGCCGCCCCGTCCCGGGCCGGCGCCGCCGAATCCGCTCCCTACCCGCCCGCGCGCCACCGGGACGACACGGGGTACCCCGCCGTCCCCTCCCACCCGGATGACGCCCGGTACGACGCCCCCGTCACGCCGGCCACCCCCGCCGCCCAGCCGCCGCAGAACCCCACCGGAACCACCGCCGGCGGCCTGCCCAAGCGCCGCCGCCGGCAGCCCGCCCGTCAGGCCCCGCGCCCACAGACCGCCCAGCCGCTGCCGCCCGAGGCCACCCCCCAGCGCACCCCCGAGGAGACCGCCCGCCGCATGGGCGCCTTCGCCCGGGGCACCCGCGCGGGCCGGACCCCGGCCTACGGCACGCCCACCACCGACGGCACGCCGGCTCCGCCCGGAGCTCCCGTCACCGCCGGCAACGGCCGCGAAGCCACCGACTCCACCGCGCCCCACACGCCGGCCTCGGATGCCGCCCTCCACGCCCCCGCCACCACGGACAACTCCGGCGGCCCGGCCCCCGACCCCTGGCAGACCGCCGGCCAACGGTCCGCGACGGCCCCGGAGTCACCGGAAGACGCCGCCGACCGGACCACCGCCGCCGGCGAACCCGCCACGCCCGGCCGGCAGGCACCAACGACCTTCAACACCTCGGACATTGCGGGCGGCCCGGCCATTTCCAGCGGCCCTGGTCGCCCGTCCGCCGGCCCGCGTACCCCAGGCTTCCCCGGCATGCCCGGCCTCGCGGGCGGCTCGGACGCCGCACCCGACGCCTTACACGCTCCAGGAAGCCCGGCAGGCACCGGTGCCGAGGACACCTCCGGCAGCCCGGTCGCTGCCGGATCGCCTGATGGCGCGTCCGCCGGTCATGGGCAGGCGGTGCCCGGTCCACAGGCATCAAGCCGCCCTGGACATCCGGGCGTTGACTCCCACAGGCCCGGGCGGCCCGGCCCGGCCGCTTCCGGCGTACCCGGTGATGCGCCCGCTGCCCCGCGCCGTGCTCCTGGTCCGTATGCCGTAACTCCGCCCGGTGTGCCGGGTGTTGCGGGCGGTCCGGAAGCCGGGTCGGGCGGGTTCCCCGCTCCGGGTGTCCCGGCTGACCCCAGCGCCGGAGGCAACGGCGGCGGCCCGGCCGCTTCCGGTGTACCCGGTGATGCGTCCGCTGCCCCGCGCCGTGCTCCTGGTCCGTATGCCGTAACTCCGCCCGGTGTGCCGGGTGTTGCGGGCGGCTCGGAAGCCGGGTCGGGCGGATTCCCCGCTCCGGGTGTCCCCGCTGACCCCAGCGCCGGAGGCAACGCAGGCAGCCCCGCCGCTCCCGGTGCCGCGCCCGCCGGCCCGCGCCGTGCCCCCGGTCCGCAGGCCCGGACATCCCCCGCCGCGCCGGCCAGCCCCGAGGCGGACGGTGTACCCGGCGGCGCACCCGCCGCCCCCTGGCGCACCCCGGGCCCGCAGGCCCCAACCGTCCTAGGGGATCGGGGACTTATGGGCACCCCGGGTGCAGACGCCCGCGGAAGCGGAACCGGTATGCCCGGCAGCCCGGCCGCCGCCGGTACGGACGGCGTCCCCCGGCGCACCCCCGGCGGCCGGCACGCTGCCGGGAACACGGAATTCCACCCCCCTCGCCACGCCCGCAGAGAACGCAGAGAAGACGAAGGGAACACCCGCTCGTGAACGACCACATCAACCAAGAGCTTGCCTGGATGCTCGACGAGGTCGTGAAGATACCCGAGGCCCGGCACGCCATCCTGCTCTCCGCGGACGGGATGCTGCGCGCGCACTCCGAGGGGATCGACCGGGACGAGGCCGAACGGCAGGCGGCCGCGCTGTCCGGTCTGCAGTCCATCAGCCGGTCCACCGCCGACTTCTGTACCCACCCGGCGCGCACGGAGACGCCCTGGCAGCAGACGCTGATCGAGTTCGCGCATGGCTATGTCTTCCTGATCGCGGCCGGGCCGGGCGCCTACCTGGCCGTGTCGGCCACCGAGAACGTGGACATGGAGGCCGTCACCTACCGGATGCAGAAGACCGTCGACCGGCTGGGCAAGGAACTGGTCAGCCCGCCGCGGCAGGGCACGGAGTGGCAGGGACCGGGCAGTCCGGCATGACCCCGGCGACGCCGAGGCGCGAACAGGGTCTCGTCCGGCCGTATGTCGTCACCGACGGCCGCGCCCATCCGACACGCAACACCTTTGATCTGGTCACCCTGGTCATGGCGTACGGCGACCGGCCGCTGGACGGGCTCAGCCCGGAGAAGCGGCGGCTGATGGAACTCTGCCTCGGCGGCGCCCTCTCGGTGGCCGAGATCGCCGGCCACCTCGCGCTGCCCGTCAGCGTCACCAAGGTGCTGCTCGGCGATCTCGTGGACAGCGGCCACCTGATGACCAGGGCCCCCATCCCCTCGGCACAGCTGCCCGAGGCCCAGATCCTGCAGGAGGTGCTCGATGGACTCCGCGCTCGTCTGTGACGGCGACAGCGGTGTCGCCGGCAGTGGTGTCGCCGGCAGTGGTGTCGACAGCGGCGTCGGCGGCGACGGCGGCGTCTATGTACGGCAGAGCGTGCGGACCGCCGCCAAGGTGCTGGTCGTCGGCCACTTCGCGGTCGGCAAGACCACTTTCGTCGGCGCGCTGTCGGAGATCCGCCCGCTGCGCACCGAGGAGACCATGACCCAGGCGGGCGCGCACCTCGACGACCTGTCCGGGATCGAGGGCAAGACCACCACCACGGTCGCCATGGACTTCGGCCGGATCACGCTCAGCGACAGCCTGGTGCTCTACCTCTTCGGCGCGCCCGGCCAGCAGCGCTTCACCCGGCTGTGGCGGGACATGACCCAGGGCGCGCTGGGTGCCCTGGTGCTCGCCGACACCCGGCGGCTGGAGCAGTCCTTCGATGTGATGGGCCTGCTGGAGGAGCACGGCCTGCCCTACGCGGTGGCCGTCAACCACTTCGACGGCGCCCCGCTCTTCCCCGAGGAGGAGATCCGCGAGGCACTGGACCTGCTCCCGGAGACGCCTTTGGTCACCTGTGACGCCAGGGACCGGATCTCGGCCACCAAGGCCCTGATCACGCTGGTGGAACATCTGATGACCCGGGAGACCGTGTGACCGACCGCATGGGCTGTCCCGCCCACCGGGGCGCCGTCCCGCTGCACGGACCGGAGTTCGCCGCCGACCCGCACGCCGTCTACCGCGGCCTGCGCGCCCAAGGCCCGCTCGCTCCGGTGGAGTTGGCGCCGGGGGCGTACGCCACCCTGGTCACCGACTACCGGGCCGCCCTCGAAGTCCTGCGCAGCCCGGAGAAGTTCGGCAAGGACGCCCGCCGCTGGCGCGCCCTTGCCGAGGGGCGGGTGGCCCCGGACAATCCGGTGGTGCCGATGATGGCCTACCGCCCCAACTGCCTGTTCAGCGATGGCGAGGAACACCGCCGGCTGCGCCAGGCGGTCACCGACAGCCTGGACCGCATCGACCCCAACTCGCTGCGCGGCTATGTGGAACGCAGCGCGGACACCCTGATCGACCGGTTCGCCGGCCAGGGCGAGGCCGACCTGCTGGGCGGCTACGCCAAGCAGTTGCCGCTACTGGTGTTCAACCAGCTCTTCGGCTGCCCGCCCGCCCTGGGCGACCGGCTGGTGGAGGGCTTCTCCGCCATCTTCGACGGCATCGACGCCGAGCGGGCCAACGCCCTGATCACCATCAGCCTCGGCGAACTCATCAGCCTCAAAAGGGCCCAGCCGGGCGCGGACATGGTCTCCTGGCTGATGGCCCACCCCGCCCAGCTCACCGACGAGGAGATGATCCACCAGCTGGTCGTCGTCATGGGCGCCGGCACCGAACCCCAGCAGAACCTGATCGCCAACGCGCTGCGCCTGCTGCTCTCCGACGACCGCTTCGCCGGCGACCTGGCCGGCGGCAGCATGCCGGTCGAGGACGCCCTGGACGAAGTGCTCTGGGTGGACCCGCCGATGGCCAACTACGCGGTCCACTACCCGCTGGAGGACATGGACTTCGCGGGTGCCCGGCTGGCCGCCGGCGAACCGCTGGTGATCAGCTTCGCCGCCGCCAACACCGACCCCGCCCTGCACTCCGGCCGGCGCACCGGCAACCGCGCCCACCTCGCCTGGAGCGCCGGGCCGCACCACTGCCCGGCCAAGGACCCCGCCCGGCTGATCGCCGCCGTGGCGGTGGAACGGCTGCTGGACCGGCTGCCCGACATGGAGCTGGCCGTGCCCGCCGCCCGGCTGGTCTGGCGCCCCGGCCCCTTCCACCGCGCCCTGACCGCCCTGCCCGTCCGCTTCCCCCCGGTGACCGCGCCCGTACCACCGCCACACCGTCAGACGCCGGCACAGGCACCGCCCCAGGCATCCGCAACCTCTGGAGAGAACCGATGGAAAGCCGCCCCGACGCCGTACGGATCGATCCCACCGGCCGCGACATCCACGGCGAGGCCGCCCGCCTCCGCGAGCGCGGCGCGGCGACGCCCGTGGAACTCCCTGGCGGCGTGGTGGCATGGGCGATAACCACCCAGCCGCTGCTCAGAAAGCTGCTGACCGACCCGCGTGTCTCCAAGGACCCCCGGCAGCACTGGCCCCGCTGGATCAACGGCGAGATCTCCCCGGAGTGGCCGCTGTTCACCTGGGTCGCGGTGCGCAATATGTTCACCGCCTACGGCGGTGACCACCGGCGGCTGCGCTCCCTGGTGGCCAAGGCGTTCACCGCCCGCCGCACCGCCGCGCTGCGCCCGCGCATCGAGGAGCTGGCCGCCGGGCTGCTGGACTCGCTGGCCGCCGAGCCCGCCGGGGCCGTGGTGGACCTCCGGGAGCGCTATGCCTACCCCATCCCCATCCAGGTGATCTGCGAACTCTTCGGCCTCCGGGACGAGGAACTGTGCGAGCGGCTGCGCCGCTGTGTGGACTCGCTGTTCCACACCTCCGCCGACCCCGAGGAGGTCACCACCACCTACGCCGAGCTCTATGAGCTGCTCGGCGCCCTGATCGCGGACAAGCGGCGGCACCCCGCCGACGACATGACCTCCGCCCTGATCGCCGCCCGGGACGACGAGGGCGACACCGCGCTCACTGAGCAGGAGCTGGCCGACACCCTGCTGCTGGTGATCAGCGCCGGGCATGAGACCACCGTCAACCTGCTGGACAACGCCATCCACGCGCTGCTCACCCATCCCGGGCAGCTCGCCCTGGTGCGGGCCGGAGAGGCCGGCTGGGACGACGTCATAGAGGAGGCGCTGCGCTTCCAGGCCCCGGTGGCCAGCCTGCCGCTGCGCTACGTGGTGGAGGACATCGAACTCGACGGCGGGGTCACCCTGCGCAAGGGCGACGCCATCCTCGCCGCCTACGCGGCCGCCGGCCGCGACCCCGGACTGCACGGGCCGCACCCCGAGCGCTTCGATGTGAACCGTGTCACCAAGGACCACCTGGCCTTTGGACACGGTGTGCACTTCTGCCTGGGCGCCCCGCTGGCCCGGCTGGAGGCCGCCGTGGCGCTGCCCGCCCTGTTCGCCCGCTTCCCCGAACTGGCCCTGGCGGTGGACCCCGGGGAACTGGAGCCGGTGGACTCCTTCATCTCCAACGGGCACCGCACGCTGCCCGTCCGGCTGCACGGCTGAGGTCCGGACGCGTACCCGTTCGACCCCGCCGGTGGTGGCGGGTACGCGTGTTCCATACGGAACCCTTACGATCCTCTGTTGTGTCCAAACTGACCGACCTCCCGAAACGGATCCTCATCGGGCGGGCGCTGCGCAGCGACCGACTTGGTGAGACCCTTCTCTCCAAGCGCATCGCGCTCCCCGTCTTCGCATCCGACCCGCTCTCTTCCGTGGCGTACGCGCCCGGTGAGGTGCTGCTCGTCCTGTCCGTGGCGGGGGTGTCGGCCTACCACTACAGCCTGTGGATCACCCTGGCCATCGTGGCCCTGATGATCACGGTCGTCGCCTCCTACCGGCAGACCGTGCACGCCTACCCCAATGGCGGTGGCGCCTATGAGGTGGCCACCGTCAACCTCGGCCGCCGCGCCGGGCTCTCGGTGGCCAGCGCCCTGCTCGTCGACTATGTCCTGACCGTCGCGGTGTCCGTGGCCTCCGGTGTGGAGAACCTCGGCTCGGCGATGCCCTGGGCCGTCCAGCACAAGGTGTTTGTGGCGCTGGTCATCATCGCCCTGCTGATGCTGATGAACCTGCGCGGCGTCAAGGAGTCCGGCACCCTCTTCGCCATCCCCACCTACGCCTTTGTGGGCGGCGTGCTGCTGATGGTGGCCTGGGGCGGCGTCCGCGGCCTGGCCTTCGGCGATGTGATGCGCGCCCCCACCGCCGACTACAAGATCACCGCGGAGCACGCCGGACTGGCCGGGCTCGCCCTGGTCTTCCTGCTGCTGCGCGCCTTCTCCTCCGGCTGTGCCGCGCTCACCGGCGTGGAGGCGATCAGCAACGGCGTGCCCGCCTTCCGCAAGCCCAAGAGCAAGAACGCCGCCGCCACCCTCTCCCTGATGGGTGTGCTGGCGGTCACCATGTTCATCGGCATCATGATCCTGGCCATGACCACCAAGGTGAAGATGGCCGAGAACCCGGCCACCGACCTGCTGATCAACGGCAAGCCGGCCGGCGCGAGCTACAACCAGGACCCGGTGATCGCCCAGGTCGCCGACGCGGTCTTCGGCCATGGCTCGTTCCTCTTTGTCTTCCTGGCCGCCGCCACCGCCCTGGTGCTCTTCCTGGCCGCCAACACCGCCTACAACGGCTTCCCGGTGCTGGGCTCGATCCTCGCGCAGGACCGTTTCCTCCCGCGCCAGCTGCACACCCGCGGCGACCGCCTGGCCTTCTCCAACGGCATTGTGCTGCTGGCCCTGCTGGCCGGCGCCCTGGTCTATGCCTTCGGAGCGGACTCCACCAAGCTGATCCAGCTGTACATCGTGGGCGTCTTTGTGTCGTTCACCTTCAGCCAGGGCGGCATGGTCAAGCACTGGAACCGCCACCTGGCCAACGAGACCGACAAGGCCGCCCGCCTCAAGATGCACCGCGCCCGGTTCATCAACGCCTTCGGCATGGTGTTCTCGGTGCTGGTCCTGATCATCGTGCTGCTCACCAAGTTCACCCATGGCGCCTGGCTGGCCGTGCTGGGCATGGTCGGCTGGTACACCGTGATGACCTTCATCCGGCGCCACTACGACCGGGTGGCCGAGGAGATCGCCGCCGAGGAGGGCGAGGCGGACGACACCGTGCGCCCCTCCCGGGTGCACAACATCGTCCTGGTCTCCAAGGTCCACAAGCCCACCCTGCGCGCCCTGTCCTACGCCAAGCTGATGCGCTCCTCCGGACCGGTGGAGGCGCTGAGCATCAATGTGGACCCGGTGGAGACCAAGGCGCTGCAGCAGGAGTGGGAGCGGCATGGCATCGATGTGCCGCTGAAGGTGCTGGACTCGCCCTACCGCGAGATCACCCGGCCGATCATCGACTACGTCAAGAGCCTCCGCAAGGAGAGCCCGCGGGACGCGGTGAGCGTCTACATCCCGGAGTATGTGGTCGGCCACTGGTACGAGCACCTGCTGCACAACCAGAGCGCCCTGCGCCTGAAGGGCCGTCTGCTGTTCACCCCCGGCGTGATGGTCACCTCCGTCCCCTGGCAGCTGGACTCCTCGGAGGCGGCCCGCCGCCGGGCCCGTAAGCGTGCCGAGTGGAACGCGCCGGGTTCGGTGCGCCGCGGTCCGGTGACGCAGCCCAAGAAGGAGAAGGCGGCCAAGAAGTAGTCGCCGACGGGGTGGGGGCCGGTCCGGACGTAGACTGAGCGGCTGTTGTCCGGCCGCCCCCTCACCCCAGCAGGAGCACCATCCCCATGCAGACCGAACCGACGAAGTCGCTGGTCGGCCAGGAGTACCAGGTCGAGGTCGGCCCGGTCGCGCACGGCGGCCACTGTGTGGCCCGCACCGAGTCGGGCCGGGTGCTGTTCGTCCGTCACGCCCTGCCCGGCGAGCGCGTCGTCGCCCGGGTGACCGAGGGCGAGGAAACCTCCCGCTTCCTGCGCGCCGACGCCGTCGAGATCCTCGACCCGTCCAAGGACCGCGTCGAAGCCCCCTGCCCCTTCTCCGGCCCCGGCAAGTGCGGCGGCTGTGACTGGCAGCACGCGGCCCCCGGCGCCCAGCGCCGCCTCAAGGCCGCCGTCATCGCCGAACAGCTCAGCCGGCTGGCCGGACTGACCCCCGAGGAGGCCGGCTGGGACGGCACGGTCGTCCCCGCCCCCGGCGACAAGGTCGCCAAGGGCGAGGTCCCCGCCTGGCGCACCCGGGTCCAGTACGCCGTCGACGCCGAGGGCCACGCGGGCCTGCGCAAGCACCGCTCCCACGAGGTCCAGCCCATTGACCACTGCCTGATCGCCGCCCCCGAGGTCAGCGAGCTGGGCATCGAGGGCCGCGAGTGGCCGCAGATCGCCTCCGTGGAGGCCATCGCCGCCACCGGCTCCAGCGACCGCCAGGTCGTCCTCACCCCCCGCCCCGGCGGCCGGCTGCCCATCGTCGAACTCGACAAGCCGGTCTCCGTCCTCCGCGTGGGGGAGAAGGACCAGCGCATCCACCGTGTCCACGGCCGCCCCTTCGTCCGCGAACGCGCGGCCGGCCGCACCTGGCGCGTCGCCGAGGGCGGCTTCTGGCAGGTCCACCCCAAGGCCGCCGACATGCTGGTCGAAGCCGTGATGCAGGGCCTGATGCCCCGCAAGGGCGATATGGCCCTGGACCTCTACTGCGGCGTCGGCCTGTTCGCCGGCGCGCTCGCCGAACGGGTCGGCGACCAGGGCGCCGTGCTGGGCATCGAGTCCAACAAGCGGGCCGTCGAGGACGCCCGCCACAACCTGGCCGACCTCGACCGGGTCC
The DNA here is from genome assembly GCF_044593195.1 of Streptomyces sp. NPDC052396. Lineage (NCBI taxonomy): Bacteria > Bacillati > Actinomycetota > Actinomycetes > Kitasatosporales > Streptomycetaceae > Streptomyces > Streptomyces sp. NPDC052396. The sequence goes on along the minus strand of NZ_JBIUAW010000003.1, from coordinate 442,785 downwards.
GCATCGAGCAGGGCAAGGTCGAGGAGATCCTGCCCCGCACCCGGATCTCCGAGGCCGACATCATCGTCCTCGACCCGCCCCGGGCGGGCGCCGGCCGCGACACCGTCCGCCATCTGTCCTCCCTGGGCGCCCGCCGCATCGCCTATGTGGCCTGCGACCCGGCCGCCCTGGCCCGCGACCTCAAGTACTTCGCGGCCGAGGGCTACCAGCCGGTGACGCTGCGGGCGTTCGACCTGTTCCCGGTCACGCACCATGTGGAGTGTGTGGCGATTCTGAAGCGGGTGGCGCAGGGCTCCTGACCTGATCGGCGGCCCAACGGAGCAGGCCACACCGGCACCATGGGAAGGCGCCGCGCCCGGCAACGGGCGCGGCGCCTTCGCGTTGTCCAGGGTCCCGATGTCCACCCCGTAATACCCCAGAGCTACCCCCAAGTTCGCTCCCCAGTGGCACGCGGACGACGCCGCCTGATCCATAACCTCCGTGCCGAAGAGACCACACGGCTTCGGCACGGAAGGAACCCACCGCCATGGCGCTTCGCGCATTCCGTGTCCTGCTCGCCGTGCTGGTGGCCGCCTCGGTGGCGGTGCCGGTGTCGGCCCTGGCCGGTGCGGCCGGCGTGCCGGCGCCCGCGCCGGCCGTGCGGGACGGGCGGCTGCCCGCCGCCAACTCGGCCGCCCTGGCCGGGCGTTATGCCGCGACCCGCCGTGATATCGAGGCGGCCGGGCGGACGGCCGGGCGGCACGGGGACGCGAGGCGGGCCGCCGCGCTGCGCCGATTCGCCGATGCCGAGCGGCAGTTCCTGTTCTTCGACGGCCGTGACGGGGGTACGGCCGCCGAGGTCTTCGGCGATCTGGCCGCGGCCGGGCGGATCGCCGTGCTGGTCCCGGGCTCCGGGACCAGCGTGGACGACTACTGGCGGCTGAGGGCGGGTGCCACCGCCCTGCGGCGGCAACTCGGCGGCGGACGGAGCGCCGTGATCGCCTGGCTGGGCTACCGCACCCCGGTCGTACCCAGCCTGGCGGCCATCACCTCCGCCCGCGCCGACGCGGCCGCCGGCCGGCTCCACGCCTTTGTGGGGGAGCTGACGGCGGCCAGGCCCGCCGCCCGCATCTCGCTGCTCTGCCACTCCTATGGATCCGTGGTCTGCGCCCGAGCGGTGCACGGCCTCCGCCTGGCCGATGTGGTGCTGTACGGCAGCCCCGGCACCGGCTGCCGCGATGCCGCCGCGCTGCACACCGGTGCCACCGTCTGGGCCGGCCGGGGCAGCCACGACTGGGTCCGCCGGATACCGCACCACAGCGTCCGACTGCCCTTCACCGACCTGGGGTTCGGCACCGACCCGATGTCCCCGGCCTTCGGCGCACGCCGCTTCCCGGCCGGGGACGGCGGGCACAGCGACTACCTCAAGCCCGGGTCCACAGCCCTGAAGAACATCGCCCGGATCGTCGCCGGGAGAGCTCCCCTGGGAGGGGATCATGCGTGACTTCGTCCGGAGGGTGGAACGGGCCACCCCCGCCAACCGCGACCGGGCCGTGGACGGCCTGCGGGCCCTGGCCATCGCGGGCGTGGTGCTCGGCCACTGGCTGGTGACCGCCCTGGTCCAGGACAGCGGCACCCTGCACAGCGAGAGCCCGTTGCACTATCTGCCGCAACTCACCCCGGTCTCCTGGGTGTTCCAGACCCTGGCCGTGTTCTTCATGGTGGGCGGGATGGTCGGGGTCAGGAGCCAGGCCGCCGCCCGCGCCCGGGGGGCCGGCCACTGGAGCTGGACCGGCACCCGGCTGCGCTGGCTGTTCCGCCCGGTGGTCGCGCTGCTGACGGTGTGGACGGCCGCCATGGCCGCGATGACGGCGGCCGGAGCGGACCAGCGCACCCTGCACACCCTGGGCAAGCTGGCCCTGTCCCCGCTGTGGTTCCTGCTGGTCTTCGCGGTGCTCACGGCGGCCACCCCGCTGGCGGCCCGGCTGCGTCCGGGATGGCCGCTCGCCGTGGTCCTGCTCGTCGACCTCAACCGTTTTGTGCTGCACGGTCCCGGTTGGCTGAACTCGCTGAACGTACTGGCCGGCTGGCTGGTCCCGTACTGCCTGGGCGCGGTCTGGGCCCGCGGCGGCCTGCGCGGCCGGACGGTCCGCTGGGCACTGTTCCTCGGCGGTGCCGCCGCCACCGCGGTCCTGGTCCACTGGGGCGGCTACCCGGCCGCCATGGTCGGTGTGCCCGGTGCCCCTGTCTCCAACCTGGACCCGCCCAACCTGGCCACGGCCTGCTTCGGTCTCGCCCAGTGCGGCGGCGCCCTGCTGCTGCTCGGCCCGCTGCGGCGGCTGCTGGCCCGGCCCGCCGCCTGGGCGGCGGTGGCGGTGGTCAACCTCTCCGCGATGACCGTCTTCCTCTGGCACCAGACCGCCATGATGGCCGTCACCGCCACCGGCCTGCTGGCCGGCCGCAGTCTGACGGGTCTGCACACCGCGCCGGACGGCGCCGGCTGGGTACTCGCCCGGCTGGCCTGGCTGCCGGTGTTCGCGGCGGCGCTGCTGGTGTGCTGGGCCGCCTTCCACGGATATGAGCAGCGGCGGCCCAGGGGTGGCGGGACGGTGGTGCGCTCGGGCGGTCCCGTGGCATCCCGGCCGGTGGGGCGTGTCTAGGGTGTGGGCCATGGGGGGAGGGGGCCTGGTTCTGCGGGCATGCCGAACCGGTGGCGGTGCGGGTGCCTCCACCGGGGGCCTCGCCGTACCGCCGGGCCCGGGCCGGTTGTCGAGCGCCGCTCGGCCCTGCCGTGCCATGTCCATCGACCAGGTTGAGGTAACCCCATGACCACCCTCCGCGTGCTGATCGCCGACGACCAGATGATGGTCCGTGAGGGCTTCACCGTGCTGCTCGACGCCCAGCCCGGCATCAAGGTCGTGGGCCAGGCCGTGGACGGGGCCGACGCCATCGCCAAGGTCGCCGAACTCGCCCCGGATGTCGTCCTGATGGACATCAGGATGCCGGTGCTGGGCGGCATCGAGGCCACCCGCCGCCTCACCGCCCCCGCCGGCTCCACCGTCAAGGTGCTGATGCTGACCACCTTTGACGTCGACGAGTATGTGTATGAGGCACTGCGCGCGGGCGCCTCGGGGTTCCTGCTCAAGGACGCGTCGGCCGGGGAACTCGCCCATGCGGTAAGGGTGGTGGCCGCCGGTGAGGCGCTGCTGGCACCGAACATCACCAAGCGGCTGATCGCCGAGTTCTCCCGGGTGACCGACGCCCCGCGCGCCCCGGTGCGCGGCCGGACCGGCAACCTCACCGAGCGCGAGACCGAGGTGCTGTCGCTGATCGCCCAGGGGCTGACCAACGCCGAGATCGCCGAACGGCTGGTGGTGGCCGAGCAGACGGTGAAGACACATGTCGGCCGGATCCTGGTCAAGTCGGGCCTGCGGGACCGGACCCAGGCCGCCATCTTCGCCTATGAAACGGGCCTGATCCGCCCGGCCGGGTACGGAGAGTGAAAGACGAGGGCCGGCACTCGCTGTGGCCGGTCGTCGCCGATGCGCCGGAGGGATGGAGCAGGGCCTTCGGCGAGGCGATCCGGCACCGGAGCGGCGGCAGGGCCGGTCTCCGGCCGCGCTCACCAGTGCGCGGGCCGCTCCAGCCCCGCGGGCAGCCGGGTGGCGGCATCCCCCCGTGCGGCGTTGAGCTGCGCCTGGGTGAGGAAGATGCTGCCGGTCAGATCGGCCCCGCTGAGGTCGGCGTCCCGGAAGTCGGCGCCGATCACATCCGCCTCCCGAAGATCGGCCTTGCGGAGGTCGGCCGCGATCAGATACGCCCCGCGCAGATTGGCGCCGCGCAGCTTGGCCCCGGCCAGCCGGGCGCCCATCAGGTCGGCGCCCCGGTGGTTCTTCGTGCGGCCGGGGACCTTCTCCCGCACCAGTTCGCTGGTGCGCAGCAGCAGGGTGTTCACCCGGCCCCGCAGGGCCGGTACGTCCAGTCCGGCCAGGGACTCGGCGCTGCCCCGGGTGAGGCCGTCGATCTCGGTACGGGCCCGGCGCAGCTCGCCGTGGACCGGGCGGGCGGCGGGCAGGGTGAGCGCCTCGGACACGTACCACAGCAGCTCGTGCAGTTGCCGCATCACCGGGAAGACCTCGAACATCTGCCGGGCGCTGCCCGGCTCCCGGCGCCAGTCCCGCCCGCCGAAGGTGACCTGGGAGACCTTCTGGCCGGCCCCGAAGCAGTCGAAGACGGTGCACCCGGAGAAGCCGCTCTGCCGCAGCCGCGTGTGGATGCCGCAGCTGAAGTCGGCCTTGAGGTTGGCGCAGGGGGTGCCCGCGTCCTTGTTCACCGCGAAGTCCGCCGAGGCCGCGAAGGGCAGCGCCACACAGCACAGCCCGAAGCAGCTGCCGCAGTCGGCCTGGAGGTCGGGACGGCTGTCGTCGGTGACGGAGGCTTGGCGCTGGGACAAGGCGGCTGATCTCCTGCCGGGTGGGGAGCGGGCCGGCTGCCGTGCTCGGGACCCGCCCCATTGTCGCCGATGGGCATGGCGCACCCGTCGGCGCCCGGGGTGGCCAGGCTCACATCCCCCGCGCCGGACTCACCACCCCGCACCGGAACAGCCCTGCCCCCTCAGACATGCTCCATCGCCAGGAACAGCACCGTCCCCGCCGCCAGCGCCCGGAACACATGCCGGACGTCGCCGGGGTAGCAGATGTAGTCCCCCGCGCCCAGCTCCACCGGCTCCTCGGCCGGCCCCAGCAGCACCCGCCCGGCGGCCACCACGGCATGCTCCAGCGCGCCGGCCATATGCGGTTCGGACTCCCGGGCCGCCCCCGGCTCCAGGCGCAGCAGATACAGATCCCGCCGGGCGTGCGGCGGACAGGAGCTCAGCAGGGTCGCGGTGTGCCCGGGCCGCTCGGACGGCACCGTCACGCCCTCCCCGGACCGCAGCACCGTCACCCGCGGCCGCGGCGGATCGACCAGCCTGCTGAACGGCACATCCAGGGCCACCCCCAGCGCCCACAGGGTCTCCACACTGGGATTGCCGGTGCCGGACTCCAGCTGGGACAGCGTGGACTTGGCCAGCCCGGCCCGCTTGGCCAGTTCGCTCAACGACAGCCCGGTGCGCAGGCGTTCACGCCGGATCCGGTCCGCTATCAGATCCAGCGGAGGGCGGGCCGCCGAGGCGTCCCGTTCGCTGTGTCCTTCCACTTGTTCTCCTTGACGAACGATTACTGGCCCGTTCACCATAGCGGCCATGCGTTCGCTCTGGAATACGCTGGACCGCCAACTCCGCCGGGACATAGGCGCCGTGGGCCTCGCCATAGGGGTGGTGGGCGCCTCCTTCGGCGCCATCGCCGTCACCTCCGGACAGTCCCCCTGGGTGCCGCTGACCATGTCCGCCACCGTCTTCGCGGGCGGAGCCCAGTTCACCATGCTGGGCATCGCGGCCGGCGGCGGCACCACGGCCGCCGCCGTGCTGGCCGGCCTCATCCTCAACGCCCGCCTCCTGGTCTTCGGGCTGTCGGTCGCCGACGTCCTGCAAACCAGCTGGCGGGCCCGGCTGTTGGGCAGCCATCTGCTGGTGGACCAGGCGGCCGCCTTCGCCCAGGCCCAGCGCGATCCCCACCGCCGCCGGGCGGCCTACCTCCTCTGCGGCGCCCTGCTCTACCTCACCTGGAACCTCGGCACCCTGGTGGGCGTGCTGGCCGGCCGGGTCGTGGGCGATCCCCGGGCGCTGGGCCTGGACGCGGCCGAACCCATGGTCTTCCTGGCCCTGGTCCTGCCCGCCCTGCGCGAGGCCACCGCCCGCCGCTGTGCCCTGACCGGCGCCGCGCTGGCCCTGGCCGCGGTGCCCTTCCTGCCCGCCGGACTGCCCGTACTCCTGGGCCTGTTGGGCCTGGCCGCCGCCGGCGTCACCCGCACCCGGCCGGCCACCGCACCGGGAACGGCGGACCGCTCATGACTCTCTGGGCCATCCTGCTGCTCGCCCTCGGCACCTATGGACTGCGCCTGTGCGGACCGCTGTTGCACAGCCGCCTCACCCTCTCCGACCGCACCCGCGCGCTGCTCACCCGCTCCGGCGTCGTCCTGCTGTGCACCATGGCGGCCACCTCCGCCTTCACCACCGGCCATGACTTCGCCGGCTGGTCCCGCCCGGCGGGCGTGCTGGCCGGCGCCGTCCTCGCGCTGCGCCGCGCCTCCTTCCTGGTGGCGGTCCTGGCGGCGGCGGCGACCACGGCGGGACTGCGGCTGCTGGGGGTGCGATGACCACAACCGGTGACCACCACAGCCGGTGACCACAACCGGTGACCACAGCCGATGACCACAGCCGATGACCACAAGAAGGCACCGCTCTCCGCACGAACGGGGCACGGCGCGTGTCATTCGGCCGAATGGGGGCAGCCGGTTCCCTAAAATCGCGGGATGTACATATCCAGCACGTTCCCCGGAGGGGTGATCCGGTGAACAGGTCCGAGGCCACCGACGAGCAGTGGGAGGGACTGGCCGAGGTGGTTCCCCTGCGCGGTTACCACACCTGGCCGTCCTGGGCCAACCATCGGGCCCTGCCCGAGGGTGAACCGGAGCCGGCCGCGCAGCAGCGCAAACTGGTCGTGCTCCGGGTGCAGTTCTTCGCGGACGCCCGCGAGGTGGCGGAGCACCTGATCGCGGGTACGCCGGTGCTGCTCGACCTCACCAGCGCCGACATCGATGTCGCCAAGCGCGTCCTGGACTTCTCCAGCGGGGTCGTCTTCGGCCTGGGCAGCGGCATGCACCGGGTGGACACCAATGTCTTCCTGCTCGCCCCGGAAGGTACCCAGGTGGCGGCGGCATACCCCGATCGTAGGAAGAGCGACCCGGTGAAACGGTTTGGCTGACCAGCGGCCGCCTACCGTCCGGGCATGGACACCAGCCGTGCCCCGATGGCCGTCATCGCCCCGCCCCACCGGCCCGCCGTCACCGAACTGCGGCTGTCCGCCTTTAAATCGCATCGCAACGCCGTCTTCCCGCTGGCCCCGCTGACGCTGTTCCGCGGGGCCAGCGGCAGCGGCAAGTCCAGTGCCCTGCAGGCGTACCAGACCCTGGCCCGGCTGGCCGGCGGCGAGTCGCTGCGCGCGGCGCTGGCCCCGGTGGCGGGTGGCCCCGAGGCCTGTGTGCCGCAGCAGGCCCGGCCGGACGCCCAGGGCCGCCGGGGCTTCCGGATCGGCTGCACCGTCCAGGGCCCGGCCGGGCCGGTGCACCTGGACCTGGCCGTCCAGGCCGAGCCCGAACTGCGGGTGGTGGGGGAGCGGCTGACCGGCTCCGGGCGCACCCTGCTCAGCACGGCGCTGCGCGACCCGGGACTGCCCAGGGTGGAGGCCGCCTGGCACACCGCCGGCGCGGTGCCGGTCACCCGCGCGCCGTTGCCCGACGACCGGCTGGGCACGGCACTGCTGCCGCTGCGGGTGGCCGGGAAGACGGCCGGGCAGCGCCTCGTTCTGGAGGCCGCCGAGCAGGTGGTGATCGCGCTGCGCTCGGTCTTCGTCTGCGATCCCCGGCCGGAGCTGATGCGTGCCCCGGCCGAGGCCGCGGACACCCGGCTGCGCAATGCCTGTGACAACGTTGCCGCGGTGCTGGGCCGTACCCGCCATGAGTGCGTCACCCGGCACGCCGCCCTGGTCGCGGCGGCCGCGGCGGGCTGCCGGGGCCCGGTCGAGGGGCTGACCGTGCAGGAGCTGGACGGCGGCCGGGTACGGGCCCTGCTGGCGCGCGGCACCGGTGCCCCCACGCCGGTGGAGCGGCTGGGCGACGGGGAACTGCGCTATCTGGCGCATTGCCTGGTCCTGCTGACCGGGCCGGAGGTGCTGGCGGTGGACCGGGCGGCCGAGGTGCTGCCCGCCCGGCAGGCGCTGACCGTGCTGGCGGACGACCTCGACCGCTGCCTGGACGGCGAGCAGGCACGGGAGTTGCTGGCGCTGGCGGCGCGGATGTGCGAACGAGGGCATATCCGGCTGGTGGGCACGGTGCGCGGGGAGGCGGCGCGGGCGGCGGAGCGGGTGCCGGGCGCGGTGGTGGTAGATCTGTGAGGATGAGCGAAGATCCCCGACACCCCGAACCGCCCGCCGAACCGCCCGCCGACCTGGGCTCCTTGCGGCGGCGGCTGACCGCGTTCGCCGCCGCCCGCTCCTGGCAGCCATACCACACGCCCAAGAACCTGGCCGCCGCGCTGAGCGTGGAGGCGTCCGAACTCCTGGAGATCTTCCAGTGGTTGACCCCGGAGGAGTCGGCCCGGGTGATGACGGACGAGGCGGCCGCGGCCCGGGTGCGGGACGAGGTCGCCGACGTCCTGGCCTATCTGCTGCAGTTCTGCGAGGTGTTGGGGATCGACCCGGCGGCCGCGCTGTCCGCCAAGATCGACCGCAATGAGCGGCGGTTTCCGGTACCCGGCGAACACCCCGCGGAGGAGCGGAATCCATCCCACCGTCACTCTCCGGAGTGATTGAGTTGTCCACAGCGGATTTGGTATCCACAGATTTCTGAATTCCCCTGGCTTTTCCGGCGGTTAGTCATCACTCTGGGTAGTGAGAGCGGGCGGACGGAAAACATGGGGGAGTGGGCATGGACGCGGTGCGTTTGATCGAGGCGACCCGGCTCGCCCTGGCGAGGGCGGCCGGAGTGGCGGAGATCGTGGCCGAGGCATGGCAGACACAGGCGTTGGCGCAGGCCGTCGGCGGACACCTGGCCGCACATGGCGCCTATGAGGTGCGGTCGGCGGCCCGGGGGCTGAGCGAGGCCGGGAGCAGGGCCTCCGGCGCGCTGCGCCAGATCGCGCCGGGCGCCGGAGGCTTACGGGCGGCTCAGCTTTCCACGGTGCGCGAGCCCTGGGAGGCACTGACCGACCTGGGGGTGCTGCTGGGCGAGATCGGCATCGCCCTGGTGGGAGTGGCCTGTTCCTGCGAGGAGGACGGGCTGTACTGGCAGTGCATCGAGGCGATCGACTCGGCCGATGAGACCAGCGACCGGGTGAGCGGACTGCTCAGACGGATCGCCCTGCGAGAACGGGGAGGTGCCGCGTGATGGCGGCGCGGTCAGCCGGCGGCGGGGTCCGGCCGGTCCGGAGACGGCCGCTGGGCGGACGGCTGGGCGGGTGGCTGGGCGGACGACTGAAGGTCCGCGTCGAGCTGCGACAGATTGGCGTTCAGCTCTGCCATCAACTCCTCCATCTGCTGCAACAGGCCCTTGGGCGCGCCCTGTCGCGCGGAAGCGGCCTGGGTGGGCAACGCCTCTTCGGGCACGGCTTCCTGGGTCATGGTGGCCTCCTCGGCCCCGGCCCTCCCGGCGCGGGAGGGCGGCATAGCGATCGTCGCCTCCGGCAGCGGACACCGGTGCGCGGGCCGGGCGGTCCGGCTCCGCCGAGGCCAACGATCTCCCGGCGCGCCGGACACTGGCCGATACCTCGACGTCCGGAGCGGGCCGGGGTTTTTCACCCGGGGGAGGCGAGAAGGACGGGGCGGCAGTTGCCGGGTTGACGGGTGTTCGAGCGTGCAGGATGGAGGCATGGACCTGCGCGTATTCACCGAACCCCAGCAGGGGGCGAGCTATGACACCCTGCTCACCGTCGCCAAGGCCACCGAGGATCTGGGCTTTGACGCCTTCTTCCGGTCCGATCACTATCTGGCCATGGGCTCCGGTGACGGCCTGCCCGGTCCGACCGACGCCTGGATCACCCTGGCCGGTCTGGCCCGGGAGACCAGGCGGATCCGGCTGGGCACCCTGATGACCGCCGCCACCTTCCGGCTGCCGGGGGTGCTGGCCCTCCAGGTCGCCCAGGTCGACCAGATGTCCGGCGGCCGGGTCGAACTCGGCCTGGGGGCGGGCTGGTTCGAGGAGGAGCACCGGGCCTATGGCATTCCCTTCCCCAAGGACCGGTTCGCCCGCCTGGAAGAGCAACTGGAGGTCGTCACCGGGCTGTGGGCGGCCAAGACCGGTCAGACCTTCTCCTTCGAGGGCGGCCACTACCGGCTCACCGACTGCCCGGCACTGCCCAAGCCCGCCCAGGCCAAGGTGCCGGTGCTGATCGGCGGGCTGGGTACCAGGCGCACCCCGGCACTGGCCGCCCGGTTCGCGGATGAGTTCAATATGCCCTTCGCCTCCATCGGGGACAGCGAGCAGCAGTTCGGCCGGGTGCGGGCGGCGGCCGAGCGGGTGGGCCGCCGGGCCGACGAGCTGGTGTACTCCAACGCCCTGGTGGTGTGCGTGGGCAGGAACGACGCCGAGGTGGCCCGCCGGGCCGCGGCCATCGGCCGTGAGGTGGCCGAGCTCAGGGAGAACGGCCTGGCCGGCTCGCCGGCCGAAGTGGTGGACAAGATCGGGCGCTATGCCGCGGTGGGCTCCTCCCGGATCTACCTCCAGCTGCTGGACCTGTATGACCTGGACCACCTGGAGCTGATCTCCGCTCAGGTGCGGTCCCAACTGGGCTGACCGGCTGGGGCCGGGCAGCGGAGCGAGGGAGAGGGCTGATCCATGGCCGTACCGGCCACACCGCTCGCCCGGGCGCTGGCGGACCATACGCTGGTGCTGGACGGCGGGCTGTCCAACCAGCTGGCGGCGCAGGGCTGTGACCTGTCCGGTGAACTGTGGTCGGCCCGGCTGCTGTCGGACGACCCCGGCCAGATCGAACAGGCGCATACCGCCTATGTACGGGCCGGCGCCCAGGTGTTGATCACCGCCGGCTACCAGGCCACCTTCGAGGGCTTCGCCCGGCGCGGGCTGGACCGGGAGGCGGCCGCGGCGCTGCTGCGCACCAGCGTGGAGCTGGCCCGGCGGGCGGCCCGCCCGGCCGCCCGGGAGGTCTGGGTCGCCGCCTCGGTCGGGCCCTATGGCGCCATGCTCGCCGACGGCAGCGAGTACCGGGGCCGATATGGCCTGAGTGAGGGGGAATTGGAGCGCTTCCACCGGCCCCGCATCGAAGTGCTGGCCGGGGCCGGGCCCGATGTGCTGGCGCTGGAGACGGTGCCGGACGCGGTGGAGGGCCGGGCGCTGCTGCGCGCCGTCGACGGGTGCGGGGTGCCGGTGTGGCTGAGCTACAGCTGCGCCGGTGAGTACACCCGGGCCGGGCAGCCGCTGGCCGAGGCATTCGCCCCGGCCGCCGGGAACGACCAGGTGATCGCGGTGGGCGTCAACTGCTGCGATCCCCGGGACGCGGACCGGGCCGTGGAGATCGCCGCCCGGGTCACCGGCAAACCGGTGGTGGTCTACCCCAACAGCGGGGAGGGCTGGGACGCCCGGGCCGGGGACTGGCGAGGGGGCGCCACCTTCGACCCGGCGCGGGTGAGTGTCTGGCGCGCGGCCGGAGCCCGGCTGATCGGCGGCTGCTGCCGGGTGGGGCCGGAGCTGATCGGGGAGTTGGCGGCGCTGCTGGAAGACGATCTGGAAAACCATTAGGAGGGCAGATAAACAGGGCTCGATAATCGGTTGGGTGTTCTTGACAATCTCCACCACCGGTGATTCCGGCCGCCCGGCGACCGACCTCGGCTTTCTGCTGCACAAACACCCCGGCCGGGCGCAGCGGTTCTCCACCGCGCAGGGCACTGCCCATGTGTTCTACCCCGAGGCCACGCCCGAGCGGTGCACGGCGGCTCTGCTGCTGGAGGTGGACCCGGTGGCGCTGGTGCGGCGGAACAAGGGCAAGGGCCGCGGGGGAGCGCCCGACTCGGCGCTCGCCCAGTATGTCAACGACCGCCCCTATGCCGCCTCTTCACTGCTGGCGGTGGCGCTGGCCGGGGTATTCTCCAGCGCGCTCAAGGGCCAGTGCCATGCCCGGCCCGAACTGCCCGCCCGCCGCCTGCCGTTGCGCATCGAGGTGCCCGCGCTGCCGGCCCGGGGCGGGGCGGCGCTGGTGGAGCGGCTGTTCGCACCGCTCGGCTGGCAGCTGACCGTTCAGCCGGTGGCGCTGGACGAGAAGTTCCCCGAGTGGGGCGACTCCCGCTATGTCTCCCTGGTGCTGGAGGGGGAGTCCACCCTGGCCGAGGCCCTGCGGCAGCTGTATGTGCTGCTGCCGGTACTGGATGACGCCAAGCACTACTGGGTGGCCGCCGACGAGGTGGACAAGCTGCTGCGCCATGGTGAGGGCTGGCTGGAGAACCACCCCGAACACCGCCTGATCACCAGCCGGTTCCTCACCCGCCGCTGGTCCCTCACCAGGGACGCCCTGGAACGCCTGGCCCTGGCCCGGCTGGCCGAGGCCGATGACACCGAAGCCGGTGAACTCGACAACGCGGTGGACGAGCGGACCGACACCGAGGACAAGCCGCTGCCGTTGGCCGTCCGCCGGCGCGAGGCCATCCTGGCCGCGCTGCGTGCCTCCGGCGCGGCCCGGGTGCTCGATCTGGGCTGCGGGCAGGGCCAGTTGACGGCCGAGCTGCTCAAGGACGTCCGCTTCACCGAGATCGTCGGCGTGGATGTGTCCATGCGCGCCCTCAAGGAGGCCGCCCGCCGGCTGCGCCTGGACCGGATGGGAGAGCGGCAGGCGGCCCGGGTCCGGCTGCTCCAGGGCTCGCTCGCCTATACCGACCGCCGTCTGGCCGGCTATGACGCGGCCGTGCTCAGCGAGGTCATCGAGCACCTGGACCTGCCCCGGCTGCCCGCCCTGGAACACGCGGTGTTCGGCGCCGCCCGCCCCAGGACGGTCATCGTCACCACGCCCAATGCCGAGTACAACGTCCGCTGGGAGTCGTTGCCCGCCGGGCATGTCCGGCACGGCGACCACCGCTTCGAGTGGACCCGGGCGGAGTTCCGTGCCTGGGCCGGCGAGGTGGCCCGGCGCCATGGCTACACCGTGGAGTTCACCCCGGTCGGCCCCGACGACCCCGAGGTGGGCCCGCCCACCCAGATGGCTGTCTTCACCGCACAGCACCCCACCGACGCCAAGGAGGCCGACGCGGCATGAGCACCACCACCGAGCCCCCGGAGCGCCGCGTCCTGGGCATACCCGACCTCTGCCTGGTGGTCCTGGTCGGCGCCACCGGATCCGGCAAGTCCACCTTCGCCGCACGGCACTTCAAGCCCACCGAGACCGTCTCCAGCGACTTCTGCCGTGGCCTGGTCAGCGATGACCCCAACGACCAGAGCGCCAGCGGTGATGCCTTCGACGTCCTGCACTACATCGTCGGCAAGCGGCTGGCCGCCGGCCGGCTCACCGTGGTGGACGCCACCAATGTCCAGCCCGAGGCACGTAAACAGCTGGTGGGTCTGGCCCGCGAACACCATGTGCTGCCGGTCGCCATCGTCCTGGACGTTCCCGAGGAGGTCTGCGCCCGGCGCAACGCCTCCCGCCCCGACCGGGCCGCGCTGCCCCGCCGGGTCATCCAGCGCCACCAGCGCGAACTGCGCCGCTCGCTCAAGCACTTGGAGCGCGAGGGCTTCCGCAAGGTGCACCATCTGCGCGGAGTGGCCCAGACCGAGGCGGCCGAGCTGGTCCGGGAGCGCCGGTTCAACGACCTGCGCCACCTCACCGGCCCCTTCGACATCATCGGCGATATCCACGGCTGCCGTTCCGAGCTGGAGACCCTGCTGGCCAAGCTGGGCTACACCCTCACCCGGGACACCGCCGGCCGCCCGGTGGACGCCGCGCACCCCGACGGCCGCACCGCCGTCTTCGTCGGCGACCTGGTCGACCGGGGCCCGGACAGCCCCGGGGTGCTGCGCCTGGTGATGGGCATGACCGCCGCCGGGCACGCGCTGTGCGTCCCCGGCAACCACGAGAACAAGCTGGGCCGTCACCTCGGCGGCCGCAAGGTGCAGCCCACCCATGGCCTGGCCGAGACCATTGAACAACTGGAGCGCGAGGAACCGGAGTTCCGGGAGCGGGTCCAGGCGTTCATCCGCGAACTGGTCAGCCACTATGTCCTGGACGGCGGCGACCTGGTGGTCTGCCATGCCGGTCTGCCGGAGAAGTACCACGGCCGCACCTCCGGCCGGGTCCGCTCGCACGCGCTCTACGGCGACACCACCGGGGAGACCGATGAGTTCGGCCTGCCGGTGCGCTACCCATGGGCGGAGGAGTACCGGGGCCGCGCCGCGGTGGTCTACGGCCACACCCCCACCCCCAAGGCCGGCTGGCTCAACAACACCATCTGCCTGGACACCGGCGCCGTGTTCGGCGGCAGCCTGACCGCGCTGCGCTGGCCGGAGCGGGAGCTGGTGGATGTGCCGGCCGAACGGGTCTGGTACGAGCCGGTGCGCCCGCTGCTCTCCGCCGCCCCCGGCGGTGCCGAGGGACGCCCGCTGGACCTGGCCGATGTCACCGGACGCCGGGTGGTGGAGACCCGGCACCTGGGCCGGCTGGCGGTACGCGAGGAGAACGCGGCGGCGGCGCTGGAGGTGATGAGCCGCTTCGCCCTGGACCCCCGGCAGGTGCTCTATCTGCCGCCCACCATGGCCCCGGTGGCCACCTCGGCCGAGGAGGGCTATCTGGAGCACCCCCGGGAGGCGTTCGCCGCCTACCGGGAGGAAGGGGTGCGGCAGGTCATCTGCCAGGAGAAGCACATGGGTTCCCGGGCGGTGGTCCTGGTCTGCCGTGACGAGACGGTGGCCCGGGAGCGCTTCCACACGCCCGCGGGGATGCCGGGCGCGGTGTACACCCGTACCGGGCGGCCGTTCCTGGACGACCAGGAGCTGACCGGCCGCATCCTGAAGCGGATGAGCCGCATGGTCGACGCCGCCGGACTGTGGGCGGAACTGGACACCGACTGGCTAGTGCTGGACGCCGAGTTGATGCCGTGGTCGCTCAAGGCCGCCGGGTTGCTGCGCAGCCAGTACGCGGCCGTGGGTGCCGCCGCCGGCGCGGTCTTCCCCGCCGCGCTGGGCGCCCTGGAGACGGCCGCGGCACGCGGGGTGGACGTCGCCGAGCTGCTGGGCCGTCAGCGCGAACGGGCGGTGGACGCACGGGCGTTCACCGAGGCCTACGGCCGGTACTGCTGGCCGGTCGGCGACCCCGCCCACGGCTGGCCCGGCGAGCGCGCCGAGACCGGCATGCCGCGCCGGGTGGGCGGCCATGGCACGGACGGCCTGGACGGCATCCGGCTGGCGCCGTTCCAGATCCTGGCCGCCGAGGGGCGCAGCCTCGCCGCGCTTCCGCACGACCGGCAACTGGCCATGATCGACCGGATGGTCGAGGAGGATGCCCTCCGCGCCGACACCAACAACGGCATATGCGCCTTCCGGCCCAAGTGGATCAACCGTCTGCTGGCGCCCACCCGCCGGCTGATCGTGGACACCGAGGACGAGGCGTCGGTCGCCGAGGGCATCCGGTGGTGGCTGGACCTGACCGCCGGGGGCGGAGAGGGCATGGTGGTCAAGCCCCTGGCGGCGCTGGTCCGCACGGCCAACGGGCGGCTGGTGCAGCCGGGTGTCAAGTGCCGGGGCCGGGAGTACCTGCGGATCATCTACGGCCCGGAGTACACCCGCCCGGAGAACCTGGCGCGGCTGCGGGTACGGCACCTGGGGCACAAGCGGTCGCTGGCGCTGCGGGAGTACGCGCTGGGACTGGAGGCGCTGGACCGGCTGGCGGCGGGGGAACCGCTGTGGCGGGTGCATGAGGCGGTGTTCGCGGTGCTGGCGCTGGAGTCGGAGCCGGTCGACCCCCGGCTGTAGGGGTGGTGGGCGGTGTGCGGGTCTCTTGCCCGCCCGCTGCCGTCACCTCAGCCCGCCCGCCGGCGGAACGCGCGGCGGTACTCGTTCGGCGGCACCCCCACCACCCCCGCGAACCGCCGCCGGAAGTTCGCCGCTGTGCCCAGGCCGCACAACTCGGCCACCCGGTCCACCGACTCATCGCTGCTCTCCAGCAACTCCCGGGCCCGGGCGACCCGTTGCACCTGGAGCCACTGCATGGGCGTGGTGCCGGTGGCCGCCTGGAACCGGCGGGCCAGCGTCCGCGGGCTCATCCGGGCCCGCCGGGCCAGGTCCGCCACCGTCAGCGGCTCCTGGAGCCGCCGCGTCGCCCACTGCAGCAGCGGCGCCAGCGAGTCACCGGCCCGCTCCGGCAGCGGGGCCTCGATGAACTGCGCCTGGCCGCCCGGCCGGTGGGCGGGGGCCACCAGCTGCCGGGCCACCGCGTTGGCCGTCTCCATCCCGAAGTCCTCGCGCACGAGGTGCAGACAGACATCGATGCTCGCGGTGGAGCCGGCCCCGGTCACCACATCGCCGTGGTCGACATAGAGCACCGAAGGATCCACCCGCACCGCCGGATACCGCTCGGTCAGCAGCCGGGCGTAACGCCAGTGGGTGGTGGCGGCGCGCCCGTCCAGCAGCCCGGTGGCGGCCAGCACAAAGGCGCCGGAGCACAGCGACACCAGCCGCGCGCCCCGCCGGTGCGCGGCCCGCAGGGCCTCGATCAGTTCCCCGGGCGGGTCGCCGCGCACATCCGCGGCGCCCGGCACCAGCACCGTGTCGGCGGCCACCAACTCCTCGGCGCCATAAGGGGTCTGGGCGCTGAACCAGCGCATGGCGCCCGCCTCGCCGTCCCGGGCGGTCCCCACGGCGCAGACCTTGAGCTCGTACCAGTCGTCGGGAGTGTCGATCCGGTCGTCCCCGAAGATATGGCAGGGAATGGCCAGTTCGAAGAACGGCAGTCCATCGGTGACCGCCACGGCTATCGAGGGCATGGCAGTAATGTACTGGGCATTGTCATTCCTGCCACTCGTGGCCGGCGGCGTCCATGCCGATGCTTGACCGTCATGACGATCCTTTCCTCCAACCGGCCCGCTGCGCCCGCGCTATCGGCCCCGGCCCCGGACCCGCGCCGCTGGCTGGTGCTCGCGGTGGCCTCCGCCGCCCAGTTCCTGGCCGTGCTGGACGCCATCGCGGTCAATATCGCCTTCCCGATGATCGGCCGGGAGTACCACTCCGCCCCCACCGCCGAACTGTCCTGGGTGCTCAACGGCTACACGGTGGTGCTGGCCGCGCTGCTGATCCCGGCCGGCCGGGTGGCCGATGTGACCGGCCGCCGCCGCTCCTTCCTGCTCGGCCTGTGCCTGTTCGGCCTGGCCTCGGCCGGCTGCGCCGCCGCCCCCGGCCTGACGGGGCTGATCGCCGCCCGGGTGGTGCAGGGCGTGGGCGCGGCCGTCCTGGTGCCCACCTCGCTCTCGCTGGCGCTGCCCGCCTTCCCGGACCGGGAACGGCCCACCGCGGTGGGGGTGTGGACCGCGGTGAGCGCGGTGGCGGCCGGTTCCGGGCCGGTGCTCGGCGGTCTGCTCGCCGCCCATGACTGGCGCTGGATCTTCCTGATCAATGTGCCGGTGGTGCTGGTGGCCGCGGTGGCGGGCGTACGGCTGCTGCCCCGTACCGCCCCCGGCCGGCGTCAGTCCCTCGATCCGGCCGGCACGGCCCTGGTGTTCGCCGCCATCGCCTGCCTGGTGACCGCCTTCGCCGAGGCCGAGGACTGGGGCTATGGCTCCCCGGCCACCCTGGGGGTGCTTGCCTCCGGAGTGCTGGCGGCCGTGCTCTGCGCGGTCCACGTCCGGCGGACCGCCGCCCCGGTGGTCGACCCCGCCCTGTTCGCCACCCGTGGCTTCACCGCCGCCGGCCTGGGCCTGCTCGCCTACTTCCTGGCCTTCGGGGCCATGACGCTGGCCGCGACCCAGCTGTTCACGGGGGTGTGGCACTACCCGATCCAGCGCGCCGGCCTGGCCCTGGCGCCCTGGCCCGCCACCGTGCTGGTGGTCTCGGTGTTCTCCGGCCGCATCGTGCGGCCGCTGGGGGAGCGGGGTGCCGCCCTGCTGGGCGCACTGGCCTTCCTGGCCGCCCCGGTGTGGTGGCTGTGCGCCGCGGGCGGGCAGTCGCACTACCCGGCCGCCTTCCTGCCCGGACTGCTGTGCGCCGGCGTCGGCACCGGCCTGTACCAGTCGGTGATGTTCGCCGCCGCCGGACGGCTGCCGGAGGCCCGGATGTCCAGCGGCTCCGGTGTGCTGATGGTCTCCCGGCAGGGCGGCACGGCCCTGGGGGTGGCGGTCCTGGTCGCCCTGGGCGGCGGGGCGCACCACCCGTCCCTGGGCGCGCTGCGCCACGGCTGGCTGGTCGCGGCCGTCGCCTCCGCCCTGGCCGTGGTGGCCGCGCTGGCCTTCGGCCCCGGTACACGGGGTGATCACGACTGATTCAGGTGAGGATGGGGGGATGGGATTCCATGTCGATTCCGAGGCCGGGCGGCTGCGCCGCGTCATCCTGCACCGCCCCGACCTGGAGCTGAAGCGGCTCACGCCGTCCAACAAGGACGCTCTCCTCTTCGACGATGTGCTCTGGGTGCGCCGCGCCCGTGCCGAGCACGACGGCTTCGCCGATGTGCTGCGCGAGCGCGGGGTGGAGGTGCATCTGTTCCGGGACCTGCTGACGGAGACCCTGGGGGTCCCCCGGGCCCGGGACCTGGTGCTGGAGCGGGTCTTCTGCGAGCGGGAGTACGGGGTGCTGGCCACCGGCCATATCCGGGCGGCGTTCGAGGCGATGCCCGCCGCGGAGCTGGCCGGCTGGCTGATCGGCGGCATGACCAAGCGGGAGTTCCTGGAGCGCCACCCGGAGCCGGTCTCGGTCCGCTTCCATGTGATGGACCTGGACGACTTCCTGCTCAACCCGCTGCCCAACCATCTGTTCACCCGGGACACCTCGGCCTGGATATACGACGGGGTGTGTGTCAACGCCATGCGCTGGCCCGCCCGTTGGCATGAGACGGTGCACTACGAGGCGGTCTACCGGCACCATCCGCTGTTCGCCGCGGGCGGCTTCCAGGTCTGGTCCGAGGGGCAGGCCGCCTATCCGTCCACCATCGAGGGCGGCGATGTCCTGGTCATCGGGCGGGGCGCGGTGCTGATCGGGATGAGCGAACGGACCACCCCGCAGGCGGTGGAGATGCTGGCCCACCGGCTGTTCGCCGCCGGCTCGGCCCGTACCATCGTGGCCCTGGACATGCCCAAGCGGCGGGCCTTTATGCACCTGGACACGGTGATGACCATGGTGGACGGGGACACCTTCACCCAGTACGCCGGGCTGGGCATGCTCCGCTCGTACACCATCGAACCGGGCGTGGGCGGGCGGGAACTGAAGGTCACCGACCATCCGCCGGAGCATATGCACCGCGCCATCGCGGCCGCCCTGGGGCTGGACTCCATCCGAGTGCTGACCGCCCGCCAGGATGTGCACGCCGCCGAGCGCGAGCAGTGGGACGACGGCTGCAATGTGCTGGCCATAGAGCCGGGGGTGGTGGTCGCCTATGAGCGCAATGTCACCACCAACACCTATCTGCGCAAGAACGGCATTGAAGTGATCACCATCCCCGGCAGCGAGCTGGGCCGGGGCAGGGGAGGGCCGCGCTGTATGAGCTGCCCGGTGGAGCGGGACCCGGTACCCGGGAGTGCATAATATTGCCACTCATTGCATATAAATCCAGGGAGTCCACCGTTATGGCCACTGACTGCCTCAAGGGCCGGCACCTGCTGAAGGAAACGGACCTGACCGCCGAGGAGTTCCACGGCCTCGTCGAACTCGCGGCCGAGCTCAAGGCCGCCAAGCGGGCGGGCAGCGAGCAGCCCCGGCTCCAGGGCCGCAATATCGCACTGGTCTTCGAGAAGACCTCCACCCGCACCCGCTGCGCCTTCGAGGTCGCCGCCGCCGACCAGGGCGCGCGCACCACCTATCTGGACCCGGCCGGATCCCAGGTGGGCCACAAGGAGTCGGTCAAGGACACCGCCCGGGTGCTCGGCCGGATGTTTGACGCCATCCAGTACCGCGGCCATGGCCAGCAGGTGGTGGAGGAGCTGGCCGCCCACGCCGGCGTCCCGGTCTTCAACGGCCTCACCGACGAATGGCACCCGACCCAGATGCTGGCCGATGTGCTCACCATGACCGAGCACACCGCCAAGCCCCTGGAGCATGTGGCACTCGCCTACCTCGGCGACGCCCGCTACAACATGGGCAACTCCTACCTGGTCACCGGTGCGCTGCTGGGCATGGACGTAAGGATCGTGGCGCCCGAGGAGCTGTGGCCCGCCGCCGAGGTGGTGGCCCAGGCGCAGCGGCTGGCCGCCCGGAGCGGCGGCCGGATCACCCTCACCGCCGATGTCCGGCAGGGCGTGGCCGGCGCGGACTTCGTGTCCACCGATGTCTGGGTGTCCATGGGCGAGCCCAAGGAGGTGTGGGACGCCCGGATCGCGCTGCTGGCCCCCTATGCGGTGACCATGGATGTGCTCAAGGCCACCGGCAACCCCGCCGTGAAGTTCCTGCACTGCCTGCCCGCCTTCCACGACCTGGGCACCACGGTGGCCCGGGAGATCCATGAGCGCCATGGCCTGACCTCGCTGGAGGTCACCGACGAGGTCTTTGAATCGGTGCACTCGGTGGTCTTCGACGAGGCCGAGAACCGGATGCACACCATCAAGGCGCTGCTGGTGGCGACGCTGGCCCGGTGAACCACGGGGCACGCAAACGGAGTTGGCCGCTATATCGCCCTCGTGACGGCGGTCACGACGCGGTGATAACTTCGCCGGGCAGGCACCAGCCCTCGCCCGGCTGAAGGAGGCCAGGTTTATGAGCCCGTTCACCGGCTCCGCGTCCACCACCGGGGAATGGCGGCATCTGCGCCTGACCCTTGACTCCGGGGTGGCCACCGTCACCCTCGCCCGCCCGGAGAAACTCAACGCCCTCACCTTCGGCGCCTATGCCGACCTGCGCGACCTGCTGCCCGAACTCGCCCGCGACGGCTCGGTACGGGCCCTGGTGCTGGGCGGCGAGGGGCGGGGCTTCTGCTCCGGCGGGGACGTCGAGGACATCATCGGCGCCACCCTGGCCATGGACACCGGCCGGCTGCTGGAGTTCAACCGGATGACCGGACAGGTCGTCCGGGCCCTGCGCGAGTGCCCCTTCCCGGTGATCGCCGCCGTCCAGGGCATCGCGGCCGGCGCGGGCGCGGTGCTGGCGCTGGCCGCGGACTTCCGGATCGCCGACCCCACCACCCGCTTCGCCTTCCTGTTCACTCGGGTCGGCCTGTCCGGCGGCGACATGGGAGCCGCCTATCTGCTGCCCCGGGTGGTCGGCCTGGGCCATGCCACCCGGCTGCTGATGCTCGGCGAGCCGGTACCCGCCGCCGAGGCCGAACGCATCGGCCTGATCAGCCAGTTGACCGAGGAGGGCCAGGTGCCGGCCGCCGCACGGGCGCTGGCCCGCCGGCTCGCCGAGGGCCCGGCACTCGCCCACGCCCAGACCAAGGCCCTGCTCACCGCCGAGCTGGACATGCCGCTGGGCGCGGCCGTCGAACTGGACGCGGCCACCCAGGCGTTGCTGATGAACAGCGCCGACTACGCCGAGTTCCACGCCGCGTTCACCGCCGGACGCCCGCCCCGCTGGCAGGGACGATGAGGCCGGTGACCGGATGACCACGCGCATCGCGGTGATCGGTGGCGGACCGGGCGGCCTCTACGCCGCCGCCCTGCTCAAACGCCGCGCCCCCCGCCGCGAGATCACCCTCTGGGAGCGCAACGCCCCCGAGGACACCTTCGGCTTCGGCGTGGTGTTCTCCGACGAGACCCTGGGCGGCATCGAGAGCGCCGACCCCCAGGTCCATGCCGCACTGCGCCGGGAGTTCATCCGCTGGGACGCCATCGATGTGGTCCACCGCGGCCGCCGGCTGCGCTCCGGCGGCCATGGCTTCGCCGCCATCGGCCGCCGCACCCTGCTGGCCGTCCTCCACCGCCGCTGCCGCGAACTGGGCGTCACCCTGCGTTTTGGCACCGAGGCGCCGCCCGCCGCGCAACTGGCCCGCGACCATGACCTGGTGATAGCCGCCGACGGGGTGCACAGCGCCACCCGCCAGGCCCACCGCTCCCACTTCCGTCCCTCCCTCACCACCCATCGCTGCCGTTATATCTGGCTGGCCGCCGACTTCGCCCTCGACGCCTTCCGCTTCGAGATCGCCGAGACCCCGCACGGGGTGATGCAACTGCATGGCTATCCCTATGAGTCCAAGGCCAGCACGGTCATCGTGGAGATGCGGGAGGAGGTCTGGCGGCGGGCCGGGCTGGACCGGTGCGACGAAGCCGAAACGCTTCGGCGCTGCGCCGCCCACTTCGCCGAGGCCCTGGACGGCCGTCCGCTGCGCGCCAACCGCTCCGCCTGGACCGCCTTCCGCACCGTGGTCAACGAGCGCTGGTCGCACGGCCGTACCGTGCTGCTGGGCGACGCCGCGCACACCGCGCACTTCTCCATCGGCTCCGGCACCAAACTCGCGGTCGAGGACGCCCTGGCCCTGGCCGGGCAACTGGACGGCGCGGCGGACGTGGCCGAGGCACTGGCGGCCTATGAGGCCGAACGGCGCCCACTGGTCGAATCCACCCAACGGGCCGCCCGGGCCAGTCTGGAGTGGTTCGAGGACCTCGCCGACCGCACCGGCCAGCCACCGCACCGCTTCGCCTTCAACCTGCTCACCCGCAGCCGCCGGGTCACCCATGACAACCTGCGGCTGCGCGACGCCCGCTTTGTGGCCGCGGTGGAGACCGAGGCCGGGATCACCCCCGGCACTCCGCCCATGTTCACCCCCTTCCCCCTGCGCGGACTGACCCTGCGCAACCGGGTGGTGGTCTCCCCGATGGACATGTACTCGGCCATGGACGGCACCCCGGACGACTTCCACCTGGTGCACCTGGGCGCCAGGGCGCTGGGCGGCGCCGCGCTGGTGATGACCGAGATGGTCTGCGTCAGCGCCCAGGGACGGATCACCCCCGGCTGCGCCGGGCTGTACACCGCCGGGCACGAGGCCGCCTGGCGGCGGATCACCGGCTTCGTCCACACCCGGGCGCCGGGCACGGCCATCGGCATCCAGCTGGGCCACTCCGGCCGTAAGGGCTCCACCCGCCTGATGTGGGAGGGCATCGACCAGCCGCTGCCCGAGGGCAACTGGCCCCTGGTGGCACCCTCCCCCCTTCCCTACCTGCCCGGCACCAGCCAGGTGCCGCGCGAGGCCACCACCGGCGAACTGGCCGCCATCCGCGAGGACTTCACCTCCTCCGCCCGGGCCGCCGCCCGGGCCGGCTTCGACCTGCTGGAGCTGCACTGCGCCCACGGCTACCTTCTCTCCTCCTTCCTCTCCCCCCTCACCAACCACCGCCGTGACCACTACGGCGGCGACCTGGCCGGCCGGCTGGCCTACCCCCTGGAGGTCTTCGACGCGGTACGGGCCGTCTGGCCCGCCGACCGCCCGATGACGGTGCGGATCTCCGCCACCGACTGGGCCGAGGGCGGCACCACCGACGCCGACGCGGTGGCCATCGCCCGGGCCTTCGCCGACCATGGCGCCGATGCCATCGATGTCTCCACCGGCCAGGTGGTGCCCTGGGAACGCCCCGCCTTCGGCCGCTCCTACCAGACCCCCTTCGCCGAACGGATCCGCCACCGGGCGGGCGTCCCGGTCATCGCGGTGGGCGCCATCTCCTCCTGGGACGACGCCAACTCCCTGATCCTGGCCGGGCGCACCGATCTGTGCGCCCTGGCCCGCCCCCACCTCTACGACCCGCACTGGACCCTGCACGCGGCGGCCGAACAGGGCTATGAGGGCCCGGGCGCGCCCTGGCCGACGCCCTACCGCGCGGGCAGCCGCCGGCCGCCTGCGGGGCGGGGGGCTTAGCTGCCCGCTCGCCGGTCCGCCCGTCGATGAGCCGCACCAGGAAGCCCTGCTCACGGGTCCGGACCTCCCTCGTCGGGGGGAGGCTTGCCACCCTCCAGGAGGACGTGCCGCCGCCGCCCATCGGCAAGCCTGGACGCATGACCACTCTCCCGAACACCCCTGCTCCGGCGCCCCGCTGGGCGGTTCGAGCCGCGCATGCCGCGGCCCTCACCACCGTGCCCTCAGGGCTGTGGCGGATCGCGCTGGGTCTCGGGTTTCCGGTGGGTTACAGCGACCAAGTGCTCCGTCAGGACTTCCACATCCCCGGCTGGGGCGTGGCCTATGTGATCGGGCTCAGCGTGGTCTCCGAGGCCTTCGCCCTGCTGACGCTCGGCCTGGTCCAGCCCTGGGGCGAGGTGGTGCCGCGCTGGATCCCGGTCATCGGCGGCCGGCGTGTTCGCCCCCTCGCCGCCGTCATCCCCGCCGCCCTCGGCTCGCTGGCCCTCGTGTTCCTCTGGAGCGACCTGGTGTTCTGGTGGAACGCCGACGAGACTCCGGCGATGCTCGGGTCCTGGCACACCATCGTCGGCATCCTCTACCAGCCCCTGGTCCTCTGGGGTCCGCTGCTCGCCGCCGTGACCGTCTCCTACTACCGTCGCCACCGCTGACCTCCGAAGGGCGCAGATAGGACTTCGCCGGCTGTGATTCGGGCAGCTTCTCCGCCGCGATGACGGTCTCCGTGCGGGTCCGTTCCCGTCTTACGGGCAGCGTCCCGAGTGGGCCGACGGCGAGTACGGCGTCCGTCACGCCGCCATGGCGGAGCCGGACTTGGAGAAGTGCGCCCACCAGCGCGCCGCCGATGAGGCTCTCGCACGGACGGGTGGTGTTGAACAGCCCAGAGGTGGCACCTGACATGGCCGGCTGGATGTCCTGGAAGGCGATCACTTGGCAGGCCTTGATCACCCAGAGGACCTGGTTGACGCCGGTGTGCAGGCCCGATGTCAGTGCGGGCACCGCGATGTTGACCGCGGTGGTGTCCAGCAGGACTACGGCCTGGGTGAAGCGGATCTCGAACATCGCTGCCCAGGGGCCTTGCGCGCTCGGCTGGCGCGGTGGGGCTGGGTGCGGTGAGCCACCGTACCTGCTCGGCGTGTGGCCTACGGCCGTTGGCGGCGGTGCGGATCCGGCTGGATCGCCGCGCGGGTGCACGGGTGGACCGCCGTGGGCGGCACCGGCCGCGCACCGGGTCGGTACGGACAGCAGACGGCGGCCTCGGTGGTACGGCAGGCGCCGGCAGCAGGGCCGGCGGCCAAGGGCTGATGGGTCCGGGGTCCCTGTCGGCACCGAACGTTGGCTGCCAGGCCGATCGGCGGGTGTACGCGAACCCATCTGCTGTCCGCGGGACTTCGGATGCATCAAAGACCAGGGCCCGGGGCATGCTGGGACCCATGCCGTCGGCGGACCCTTCAGGAAAACGCAAGCGAGGCCCGCGCGTTCCCTGCCCTGATCCTTTCAAGAGGAGAAGTCACCGACATCTACCGGCTGTTGATTGTCTGAGCCCATGCCGGGGGCGGACGAGGGCGAGGTGGGTGGGGCCTGCCCCTGCTGCCGGCCGTCCCTGCCTGGCACAGGAGCGGCCGGAGCAGGCGGCTACGGTGTGCCGGTCACCTCACCAGGCGGGCGCGCCAGAGCCGATGGACAGTCTCGCGGTAGCCCGTGTGCGACGGGTTACGGCCGGAGTGCAGGAAAGCCCAGGAGCGCACGTCCTCGAAGTCCTCGGCCACCAGCGACACGGCGTCGCACGTCGTGCACTCCAGCATGTGCAGGATGGCCGGCGATTCCGGTGCCGAGTCGGGGCCGATTGCCCAGTCTGCGAACCGGATCACGGTGTGCGCACTCAACAGCCCCACCGTCCAGCAGCGTTGGCTGCCTGCACCTTGGCGCTGAGCCGCTCCCTGTCTGTCGCCGGACGCACGTCACCCGGAGCGGCATCCCACTCCACGCCCCCCTTGGGCGGACGGAGTTGGAGCGATTTCGTGTCCGGGTCGTAGTCCATCACTTGCCCGATCACGTTCCGGGGCACGTCCACCACGAATGAACCCGCCTTGGGCAGCGCGCTGCGGTCGGCACTCATCGGCATGCCTCCCTGCTCTGTGCCGTGCGCGGCCGGATGTCGATCCCGTGCGCCGTCACCCACAGCATGGGCCCGCTGCCACCGCTAACCAGCGGAGTATGCACGCACCGGCACCGGACCTTGAGTGCCGGGTGCTGTTGTGGAGTTGAGGCCAAAGGGGCGGCCGGGGCCGGCGCCGTGGTGCAGGTGGCGGGGTAGAAGACCGCTCTCGCCCACGCGAGCCACCGGAGGATATGGTCGTGCATCGCTAGCGCTCCTTGTCAGCGTTGGCCATGCCCCCGGGCCGCACCCTCAGCAGCGGTCGCGGGGGTCTCTTCGGACAAGAACCCACACTTGCGACCCGGGAGGGGCGTTCCTACTGCCTTCTTAGGACGTTGGACACGGAGTCGGAGTACGTTGCGAAGCGTTCCAAACGTCCCAGGGGTACCCATGAACGAAGCACTGCGCCGCGCGATGGCCCAGGCACGGGTGACCGACCGTCAGTTGGCGGAGAAATGCGGCGTCGATGTCAAGACGGTCGGCCGCTGGATCACTCAGCCCGGGCGCGTGCCTCACGCCCGGCACCGTTGGGCGATCTGTGAAGCGGTCGGAGAGGACGAAGCCGTGTTGTGGCCAGCCGCCGTGAAGAAGGCAATCAAGGCCGGCCCGGACCGCGAAGTGGTCTCGGTCTACCCGTACCGCTCTGCGTGCCCCTCGTCGCTGTGGCGCTCTCTGATCACCAAGGCGGAACAGCAACTCACCTTCGCCGGATACACGAACTACTTTCTCTGGCTCGAGCAGGCACGCTTTGGAACGGCACTGAGCCGCAAGGCCGCGCAGGGATGCCTGGTGCGATTTCTGCTCGGCCATCCCGAGAGCGACCTGACACGGGCCCGGGAGCAGGACGAGGGGGTTGCGCTGACCCTCTCCACCCGCATCCGCGTGACGCTGGCCGAACTCGAGAAGATCAAGGGACAGGCAGGCGTCAGCGCCAGATACAGCGACGGGCACGCATACCTCTCCGTGTTCCGCTTCGACGACGACATGATCGTGACGCCGCTGCTCACCCACCATGTGGGGCACGACGCCCCCACACTGCATCTACGCCGGCACCAGGACGACGGCATGTTCGACCGCTTCGCCTCGCATGTCGAGGAACTGTGGAACCGGGGAACTCCGGTCTGGGGAGGAGAGCTACACGATGGGTAGGCGCGACTACGAGGACGATCCCAACGCCCCGGCCGCGAACAGCCTTGTTCCGGCTGCCTCCGTGGTCGTCGTCGACGACGCCGGGCGCATCCTGCTCCAACGCCGAAGCGACAACGGCATGTGGGCGCTCCCTGGTGGAGCGATGCACATCGGCGAGTCACTGCCCGACTGCGCCGTCCGGGAGACCAAGGAGGAGACCGGCATGGACGTCGAGGTCGTCGGCATCGTCGGCACGTACACCAACCCCCACCATGTGTTCGCCTACGACGACGGCGAGGTGCGCCAGGAGTTCTCCATCTGCTTCCTGGCACGCTCGGTAGCCGGGCAACTGGCGGTCTCTGAGGAGTCGACGGATGTCCGCTGGTTCGAACCAGGAGAGGTTGACGCGTTGCCGATGGTCCCGAGCATCCGGAAGCGTGTGGACGACTGGCGGAACGGCAACATGCCGGCAACTCGGTAGCCAGTCCCCTCGTCGCGACCGTTGATCCATTCGAAAGGACAGGCCGATGACTGACGATCAATACGCCAAGGGTTCCGCCGGCTACCTCTTGGAGATGGGCGCTCTCAAGCGCGCCAAGCGGTCGGGCTGGTGGATCGCCGGGGTCAAAGACCCGGAGACCATCGCCGAGCACAGTTTCCGGACCGCGGTCATCGGTGCCGTCCTGGCCATGATGGAAGGCGCCGATCCGGCGAAGGTGGCTTTGCTGTGCACCTTTCATGACACACAGGAAACCCGTGTCGGCGATATCCCATGGATCGGCCGGCGCTACCTCACCGCAGCCAAGAACGAGGCAGTCACCGCCGATCAGGTATCCGACGCACACCCCGCTGTCGCGGCAGGCGTTCAGGCCATTGTGGACGAGTACGAGAACGGTGATTCGGTCGAGGTCCTGGTCGCTCATGACGCGGACAAACTGGAGTGCGTGATCCAGGGGCTCGAGTACCTGGAGCAGGGTTACAGCAACGCGCGCGAGTGGGTCGACAGCACGCGGGCGAAGCTCAAGACGCCGTCGGCGATCGCGCTCGCGGACGCCGCGCAAGGCATGACGTCGGCTGACTGGCAGCGTACGTACCTGAGGTAGGCGGACGCGCGGTGGACGCGCCCGCCCCGGCGGGCCTCCGCTACGCCAGCACCCCCGCCACAAACTCCGCCCCCGCCTCCCGCAACCGCCCATGCAGCCCCGCGAACACCCGCGCCGAACGCGCCCCCGGCCACTGCCGGGGCAGCAGGCCGGGCGGCAGGCCGGGGTCGGCGTAGGGCAGTTGGCGCCAGGAGTCCAGCGCCAGCAGGTAGTCCCGGTAGGCGTCCTCGGCCGGCCGCGGACGCCGCCGGGCCCAGCGGCGTAGTACGGGCTCGTGGACGTCCAGGAAGGCATGGTGCAGCGCGGCCAGCGCGGGCAGGTCCCACCAGCGGGCCACCGATTCCGCGGTGGGCTCGAAGCCCAGGTGGCGGCCCTTGAACAGGTCCACATAGCCGCTGAGTTGCAGCCGGTCCAGGGTGTGCCGGGTCTCGTCGTGGAGATGGGCGGGGGCGATCCACACCCCGGGCGCGGCGGTGCCGAAGCCCAGCCGGGACAGGCGGGAGCGCAGCAAGTGCCGCTTGTGGCGCTCGTGTTCGGGGACCGAGAAGACCGCCAGCAGCCAGCCGTGCCCCGGCCGAGGGGTGGGTCGGTGGTAGATGCGCCGGTCGCCGTCGGCCAGCAACTGGTGGGCGGCGGCGGAAAGTCCGTACCCGGCGGCCCCGTCCGCGGAGCGCTCCGCGACCAGCAGCCCGCGGCGCTTGAGCCGGGAGACGGCCGAGCGCACCGAGGGGGAGTCGACGCCCACCGTGCCCAGCAGCCGGATCAGGGCGGCGATGGGCACCGGGCCGGCCGGTTCGCGGCCATAGGCGCCATAGAAGGTGATGATCAGTGAGCGGGGAGTGGGGGACGGGGACGGAGGGTGGTCAGTCACGGGGAGACTGTAAAGGGCCCCGGCGCAGCCGGAATCGCTGCAACTTGCCGGTGGGGGTGCGGGGCAGGGAGTCATGGAACTCGATCTTGCGAGGGCGCTTGTAAGGGGCGATCTCCTTTTTGGTGAACTCGCGTATCTCCTCGGCGGTTTCCGGGTCGCGGGGCACTCCGTCGCGCAGCACCAGATGGGCCACCACCACGGTGCCGCGGCGCTCGTCCGGCTCGCCGACCACGGCCGCCTCCAGCACATCCGGGTGGCGCAGCAGGGCCTCCTCGACCTCGGGACCGGCGATGTTGTACCCGGCCGAGACGATCATGTCGTCGGCGCGGGCCACATAGCGGAAGTAGCCCTCGGCGTCGCGGACATAGGTGTCACCGGTGATGTTCCAGCCGTCCCGGACGTACTCACGCTGCCGCTCGTCGGCCAGATAGCGGCAGCCCACCGGGCCGCGCACCGCCAGCAGTCCGGGCTCTCCGTCCGGCACCGTCCGTCCGTCCGGGCCGAGCACCCGGGCCTGGAATCCGGGCACCGGCAGGCCGGTGGTGCCGGGGCGGACGGCCTCGTCCGCGGCGGAGATAAAGATGTGCAACAGCTCGGTGGCGCCTATGCCGTTGATCAGTCCCAGCCCGGTCGCCCGCCGCCAGGCGTGCCAGAGCGGGGCGGGCAGATGCTCGCCCGCCGAGACACAGCGGCGCAGCGAGGACAGGTCATGGCCGGGCAGCAGCTCCAGCATGGCCCGGTAGGCGGTGGGCGCGGTGAACAGGACCGTGATCCGGTGCCGTTGGATGTCGGCCAGCAGTTGGCCGGGCCCCGACCAGTCGGCCAGCAGGGCCGAGGCCCCGGCGCGCAGCGGGAACACCACCAGGCCGCCCAGGCCGAAGGTGAAGCCCAGCGGCGGGCTGCCCGCGAACACATCCTCGGGCCGGGGCCGCAGGACATGGGCGGAGAAGGTGTCGGCGATGGCCAGCACATCGCGGTGGAAGTGCATGCATCCCTTGGGGCGTCCGGTGGTTCCGGAGGTGAAGGCGATCAGGGCGATGTCATCGGCGGAGGTGGCCACCGGGGTGTATGAGGCGTTCCGGTCCGCCGCGCGCCGCAGCAGGTCGTCCCCGGCGTCCCCGCCGAAGACCGTCATCCGCAGGCCCGGTACCGCCGCCTTGGCCAGGTCCCCGGTCGACCGGATATCGCACAGCGCGTGCCCGGCCTGGGCCAGCCGGCAGACGGCGGCCAGCTCATGGGCCCGCTGCCCGGCCGGCACGGTCACCGCCACCGCGCCGGCCAGCATCACCGCCAGCCAGCATGCCGCCAGATCGGGGGAGTTGGGGCCGCGCAGCAGCACCCGGTTGCCGGGGACGACGCCCAGGTCCTCGGTGAGGGTATGGGCGATCCGGCCGGCCCGGGCCCGCAGCTCGCCGTACGACCAGCGGCCGCCCTCCCGGTCCAGGAAGGCGGGGCGGTCTCCGGCGGTCGAACGCAGCAGTTCCGCACCGCAGTTGAGACGGGCGGGGTAGTCCGGCACCGAGCACAGCTCGGGCCATTGCCCGGCGGGTGGGAGATGGTCGCGCGGAAAGGTGTCGACATGCGCCGACGGCATGAGCTCCATGGCGGGCCTCGCGCCGGGAGGGGGATGGGGGACCGGGGTCTTGCCAGCCGTACGGATGCGCTGCCAGCGTATCGAGTTGGTGACGGCAGTCAACAGACCGCGATATCGCGGACGAGGGGCAGAGGAGGACGGCCGGTGGCTCCCGCGTTCACCCTGGATCCGCAGCAGCGCCGCTGGACGACGGAACTGCGCGAGCTGGCCGTACGGCGGCTGCGCCCGCTGGCCGAGACGGCCCGGCCCGGCCGCGTCAACCGGCCGCTGGTCGCCGCCCTCGGTGAACTGGGCCTGCTGGCCCGGGTCTTTCCCGCCGCCGGCTCGGTGGCCGCCATGGATCTGTGCCTGCTGCGCGAGTCCCTGGCCCAGGAGTGCACCGAGGCCGAGACGGCGCTGGCGCTCCAGGGGCTGGGCGCCCACCCTCTGGTGCTGGCGGGCAGCGAGTCCCAGCGGAAGACCTGGCTCCCCCGGGTGGTGGCCGGACAGGCCGTGGCGGCGTTCGCGCTGAGCGAGGCCGGGGCGGGCTCGGACGCGGCCGCGCTGGCGCTGCGGGCCGAACCGGCCGGCGACGGCTGGCTGCTGTGTGGTGGCAAGACCTGGATCTCCAACGCGCCGGACGCCGACCTCTACACGGTCTTCGCCCGCACCGGGCCGGCCGCCGGCGCCCGTGGCATCACCGCCTTCCTGGTCCCCGCCGGCCGCCCCGGTCTGTCCGGCCGGCCGCTGGCCATGCTGGCCCCGCATCCCATCGGCGCGCTGACCTTCGACGATGTGCCGGTGGGCGCCGAGGATGTCATCGGCGAGGTGGGCGGCGGTTTCGGTGTCGCCATGCGGACCCTGGAGCTGTTCCGGCCCAGCGTGGGCGCGTTCGCGGTCGGCATGGCCCGGGCCGCGCTGCGCGCCGCCACGGCCCACGCGGACCGGCGCCGGGCCTTCGGCGGCGCCTTGAAGGACCTCCAGGCGGTCTCCCACCAGCTGGCCGAGATGGCCACCCGCACCGAGGCCGCCGCCCTGCTGGTCTATGCCGCCGCCGAGGCCCAGGACACCGGGGACCCGGCCCGTGCCGCCCGCTCCGCGATGGCCAAGCTGTTCGCCACCGAGACCGCCCAGTATGTGGTGGACGCGGCCGTCCAGATCCACGGTGCCTCCGCCCTGGAGCACGGACACCCGCTGGAACACCTCTACCGGGAGGTGCGGGCCACCCGGATCTACGAGGGGGCGACGGAAGTCCAACGCACCGTCATTGCCAAGGAGTTGTACCGGTGACCCTGGAACGCGTCAACCCCGCCGCCCTGCCGCCGCCCCGCGGCTTCAGCCACGCGGTGACGGCCACCGGCGGCCGCCTGGTCTTCCTGGCCGGCCAGACCGCCCTGGACGGCAACGGCGCGCTGATCGAGGGCGGCCTGGTGGACCAGTTCCGGCAGGCCCTGACCAATCTGCTGTCCGCCCTGCGGGCAGCGGGCGGCGAGCCGGGGCATCTGGTGCGGGTGACGGTCTATACCACCGATGTGCCGGAGTACCGGGCGCGCGCGGCGGAACTGGGCCGGGTATGGCGGGAGTTGGCCGGTCGCGACTATCCGGCGATGGCACTGATCGGGGTGACCCGGCTGTGGGACGAGGGGGCGCTGGTGGAGGTGGACGGGATCGCGGTGCTGCCGTGACCTCCGGTCCTGTTGAGCTTGCGGCTGTCTTCCGAAACCTGAGGTCAGGTTCGCCCCTGCCTCGGTACCTTGATCATCGCCCGGTAGGTGGCGGTGTCGTCCGGTTCGCCCACGGGCCTGCCCTCGGCCGCCACCCAGGCGTGCGCCGCGAAGGGCGAGGTGCGCACCCCGTTGCACCAGGTGGGCCGGCGTCCTCGCATACGGCACAACAGGGTGGTGGCCAGCGAGCGTTGGAGACAGGAGCGGCCCGCGCAGAGGGTGCTGACGGCCGTCACCTCCCGCCGCGCCCGCAGGGCCTCCTCATACCGCGCGGGCCGGGCCCCTCGCCGCACCCTTGTGTGGTTGAGGTTTCCTGATGTTCGAGGTCGCGCAGCCACGCCTCCGCAGCCAGCGTGGCCTCCAGTTCGCCCGCCCCGCCGGTCAGCAGTCCGGGCGAGAGCAGAGCCCGGCGCATCGCCTCCTCGTCGGCCAGGCCCGCCGCCACCAGCCGGGAGTCCTCGGCCCAGGCGGCAAGGGTGTGTCGGTGCAGACGCAGGCCCTCCTGCCATTCGTGCCCGCAGTGGTCCTTGGTCGTCCGGCGCAGGATGTGCTCGGGCACCAGGCCGTCCATGGCGGCGGCGAGCAGCGGCTTGTACGACCAAGGGCTCGCGGCCTCGTGCGGGCGGGCGGCGAGCGCGGCCTCGATCACGGCGTCGTCGCAGAACGGAGTGTGCAGCGGCAGCCCGGCGAGCGCCGCGTGGTGGCCGAGGTGCCCGGCGATCAGGCCCGCCCGCTGCGCGGCGGCGATCCAGGCATGCCTGCCGCGCTCGCGGTGCAACGGCTCGGCGCCGTCACGGGCCGCCGTACGCAGCTGCTCGCGGCACAGTTCCACGGCCTGGTCGCTCGCCCAGAGCGGAAGCCGCGGCTGTACGCCCCAGCCGAAGTCCGCCCAGGCCGTGGGCGTGCGTAGCCGGCCCGCCGCATCGGCGAGCCAGGAGGCGTGCGAGCGGCGGTCGAGCAACGCTTCCACGGTCGCCCCGAGCGGCCGGCGATATCGCGCGCGCAGCCCGGCCGCGTGCCGCAGGCCGGCCGCCGGAGAACGGCGCAGCAGGCCGTGCACATATGCCGGCGGCGGCTGGACGATGTGATCTCCGCCGTGTCCGGACAGTCGCAGCCCGGCCCCCCGCGAAAGCATCTCCTCGGCCAGGTACCGCTGTTGCACCTGGTCGCGCTGCACCGGCGACGGCCCGTCGCCAGGGTCCAGACGCTCGTCCAGCCCGGTGAAGTGGGCGGGCAGACCGGCGGACGGAAACACCACATGTTCGACATGGGGCAGGTGTTGGGCGGCCCGGGTGGCATGGATGCGGTCCTCGTTGTTGGGCGCGCTCCAGTCCAGAGTCGCGGCGACCAGCCGGGCCCCCGCCTCGGCCGCCAGGAAGCACAGCGAGGTCGAGTCCATGCCGCCGGACAGGTCCGCGCCGACCACCTCCTGCGGCCGGACCCGCAACGCGACTGCCTGCCGCAGCGCCTCCCGCAGCCCGGCCGCCGCCTCCCGCGACGGCAGCTCGGCCGCGGGCGGGCGCCACCACCGCAGGGTGCGCGCCCCGCCTTCCGGCGCCAACTCCACGGCCTCCCCGGGGGGTACGGCATCCACCCCGCGCCACAGCGCACCACCAGCGAGCGGATGCGGGACGGTGTAACCCGCGAGCCGCAGCGCCAGCTGCGCGGTGTCCACCTCGGCACCGGTCAGTCGGGCGAGGACACGGGCGTGATCGGCGCACACCGTGCCGCCGCCGGCCTCGGCCCGGTACACCCGCCGCTGCCCGGAGAAGCTTCCACGGACATACGACCGGCCCGCCATGGACGCCAGGACGTGGAAACAGCCGTGGGCACCCGACAGCGCCGCCTCGATGTGCGCGGTGGCGCTGATCTTCCGGGCGCGTACGGCCAGTTCGGCGGCGCTCAGGGAGCAGGTCCCGGCGACGGCCAGCCGCACGTCACCCACCGCGCAGTAGGTCATCTCCGCGTCGGACCAGCAACCGACCAGCCACGGCCGGCCGGAGAAGTGCGGCACGACCCGCAACTCGGACCGGAAGGAGAGGGTCCGCAGACGATCGAGGAGGCTGGGGGACAGATCCCGGTCGGGAAGGACGACGAACCAGCAGGCCGGCGTGGCGCGCATCGACTTCTCCAAGGTGGGGGTGAGTGATGGCGTGGCCGGTGCCGGCCCGGACCGCAGCGGTCCGGGCCGGCACCGGCGGGCGGCTCAGTTCCAGGCGTAGTTGGCGATGCCTTCGGGAATGATCCAGCCTCCGTCGCCCTGGGTCACCTCGGCGTACTCCCCCGCCTCGGCCAGCAGCGGCGGCTCGTAGACGTCCGCGGTCTCGATGCTCTTCAGCGTCTCGCTCATAGCGATCACCTCTGATCACGTCGGAGATGGACCTTCCACCTCCAGCAAGCCAAATATCTGCCTGCGGGTACGTCCGTTGCCACCTGTTCCGTCCCCGTGACGTCGATGTCGTGTGGTGTCTCGCCGGCGGGACACCACACGACATCAACCGCGGCCGGCGCGGCGGTTGCCGGGAAACCTACGCCTCCCGGCGAGGCACCGGACCGCAAGCCCCCCGCAGCACCTCCGCGATCCGGTCCAGCACCTCCGGCGGCGGGGTGAACGGCACCCGCAGATGCCGGGCCAGGGTGGCGTCGGCGGCGAAACGGGGGCCGGGGGAGAGGGACAGGCCCTCGGCGTGGGCCCGTTCGGTGACCGTTTCGGCGTGCGCGGTGGTGAGGCGGAGCCATAGGGCCAGCCCGCCCGGCGGCACGGTGAAGTGCCAGCGTTCGTCGCCGTCCAGTAGGGCGCTGAGGTGATCGCGCTGGCGGCGCAGTTCCGCCCGGCGCCGTTCCAGCACCGCCCCCGGATCGGTGAGCAGCTCCACGGCGATCAGCTGCTGCATGGGCGCCGCCGACAGCGGGGCACACAGCGGATGGGCGCCGAGCTCCGCGACCAGGGACGCCGAGGCCCGGATCCAGCCGACCCGCAGTCCGCTCCACACCGCCTTGCCGGCCGAACCGATGAGCACCGACCGGCGGATCCGCGGCAGTGGCCGGGGATCGTCGCGCAGGTCCAGCTCGCGCATGGTCTCGTCCACGACAAGGGTGACCCGGTGCCGGTCGGCCAGTTCGGCGACGGTGCGGCGGGCGGCGGCGGTCATCAGGGCGCCGGTGGGGTTCTGGAAATCGGGAACGAGGTAGGCGAGTTGGCCCTCGGCGGCGGCGAAGGCGGCGGCCAGCTGGTCCAGGTCCCAGCCCCGGCCGGTGACCCGGCAGCCGGCCGGCCGGGCGCCGGCTCCGCGCAGCAGGGCCAGCGCGTCGAAGTAGGTGGGGATCTCCACCACCGCCGTCCGGGGGCGCAGTTGGGCACAGAGCAGGGCCAGCGCGGGCCGCGCCCCGGAGGTCACCAGGATCTGTTCGGGCCGGGTGGGCAGGCCCTGCTCGGTGTACCGGCGGGCGATCAGGGACCGCAGGACGGGCAGGCCCGCCCCGGTCTCCCCGGCCTCGGCCAGCAGCGGAGCGGACCGCTCCAGGGCCCGGGCGGTGGCCGCCAGATAGGCGGCCCTGGGCGCGGCGGGCACCGCGCGGCGCAGGTCGATCGAGCCGGCCTCCCCGCCGGCCGACAGCGGCGCGATCCGCTCTGCCGCCGCGGGCGGCAGCCGGAGGGTGCTGGCGCTGCCATGCCGGGTGAGCACCCAGCCGCCCTCGCGCAGCGCGGCCAGCGCGGCGGTCACCGTGCCCCGGCTGACGCCCAGCACCGCGGCGATCCGGCGCTCCGCGGGCAGCGCGCTCCCGCTGCGCACCCGGCCGTCGAGCACCGCGCCCCGCACCGCCGAGGCCAGCGCCGTGGCCAGCGGGACGTCCGGGCGGCGCCATGCGCCGAGCGCCCTGGCCAGTTGTTCGTCTCCCATCCGCACTGGTCCACTTTCTCATGATTGGACCAGTCGGCCCGGCCCCCGGGCGATCTAGCCTCGCTCCGTACCCGAGGAACGGAGCCCGCCATGCACCACCGACTCGCCGCCGATCTGGACCGGTTGCCCGCCCTGCTGGAGCTCACCCGGCAGCGGGCCACGGCCTTTCTGGACGCGCTGCCCGACCGCCCGGTGGTCCCGGTGGTGAAGGCTCCCGAGGAGGTTCCGCTGCCCGAGCACGGTGTGGGACTCCAGGGCGCGCTGGCGGAGTTCGGTGAACGCTGGGAGCCGGGGCTGTCGGCCGGTGCCGGGCCGCGCTATCTGGGATTTGTCACCGGCGGCGCCACCCCCGCCGCGCTGGCGGGCGACTGGCTGACCGCGGCCGCCGACCAGAACTCCAACTCCTCGCTGGACGGCACGGGCCAGCATCTGGAGCGGGAGACGGTGGACTGGCTGCGCCGGCTCTTCGGCCTGTCCGCCCGGCACCGGGGCACCTTTGTCAGCGGCGCCACCATGTCCAACACGGTGGGTCTGGCCATCGCCCGGGAGTGGCTGGGCGAGCGGCTGGGCGTCTCGGTGTCCGAGGACGGGGTGGCCGCGCTGGGCCGGGTCAGGGTGCTGTCCGGCAGCGCGCACTCCAGTGTGTCCAAGGCATTCTCCGTACTGGGCCTGGGCCGGTCCGCCCTCACCCCGGTGGCAACCCTGCCCGGGCGGGAGGCTGTTGATCCGGCGGCCCTGGAGAAGGCGCTGCGCGCGGCTGACGGCCCCTGTGTGGTGGTGGCCAACGCGGGCACCGTCAACACCGCCGACTTCGACGACCTGCGCGCCATCGCCGCCCTGCGTGAGCGCCATGACTTCTGGCTGCATGTGGACGGCGCCTTCGGGGCGTTCGCCGCGCTCTCCCCGGACCACGCCCACCTGGCCGACGGCCTGGACCTGGCCGACTCGGTCTGCATCGACCTGCACAAGTGGCTCAATGTCCCCTATGACAGCGCGGTGCAGTTCACCCGGCGCCAGGACCTGCAGTCCAGGGTGTTCCGCAATGCCGCCGCCTATCTGGGCCCGCTGGGCGACAACCCGGATCTGGTCCATCTGACCCCGGAGAACTCCCACCGACTGCGGGCGCTGGCCGCCTGGTTCACCCTGCGCGCCTACGGCCGGGACGGCCACCGGGAGATCGTCGAGCGCTGTGTGGCCGGTGCCCGGACCCTGGGCCGGGCGGTCGAGGACACCGACGGTCTGCGGCTGCTGGCCCCGGTCCGGCTGAATGTGGTCTGCTTCACCCTGGACCGGGAGCCCTCCGCCGGCCGACTGGCGCGGCTGGCCGAGGAGTTGGCGGACGAGGTCTTCTTCACCCCCACCGTATACGCCGGGGTGCCCGCGCTGCGGGCCGCGTTCAGCAACTGGCGCACCACCCCGGAGGATGTCGAACGGATCGTCCGGGCGCTGCGGGGTGCGATGGGCGGGGCGCGGTAGCACCATGTGCCCCAGGAGTAAGTAGAGTTACCCACCTTGCCACTATTCAGGTGAATTTAGGGATAAGTAGCCTCACGGCGGGAATGTCCCATCCGACCGGCAATCGGCCGGGACTCCGCATGACAAGGGGGCGGACTCATGGGTGCCGTTTCTATGGTGAACTTCTCTTTCCAGCCACAGGTGTTGAACATCCTGCCGGGTGAGGTGGTCACCTGGACCAACAATGACACCGCCACGCACACCACGACTTCGGACACCGGCATCTGGGATTCGGGCGAACTCGCCCCGGGCCAGAGCTTCTCGTTCGGATTCACGGAGGGCGGGGAGTTCGGCTACCACTGCGCGATCCACCCGAGCATGACGGGCACCATCAGCGCTGGACCGCCGGTCGCCGAGCCGGGCGACTGAGGTCCGCCGCGGGCCGGGTTGCCGCCGCACCTCCGCCGGCCCGCATGCGCGCGGGCCGGGGCAGGGTGCGGCGGCATTCGCTCGTCAGATGTCGCGGAAGGTCTCGATCTGCGCGCCGACCGAGTTCAGCCGCTCCGCCAGATCCTCATAACCCCGGTTGATGACATAGACATTGCGCAGCACCGAGGTCCCCTCCGCCGCCATCATCGCCAGCAGCACCACCACCGCCGGCCGCAGCGCCGGCGGGCACATCATCTCCGCCGAGCGCCAGCGGGTCGGGCCCTCGACCAGCACCCGGTGCGGGTCGAGGAGTTTGACGTCCGCGCCCAGCCGGTTGAGGTCGGTGAGGTAGATGGCACGGTTGTCATAGACCCAGTCATGGATGAGGGTCTGGCCCTGGGCGAAGGCGGCGATGGCCGCGAAGAACGGCACATTGTCGATGTTGAGGCCGGGGAACGGCATGGGGTGGATCTTGTCGATCGGCGCCCGCAGTTTGGAGGGCCGCACGGTCAGGTCCAGCAGGCGGGTACGGCCGTTGTTCGCCCGGTACTCGGGGCTGCGCTCATGGTCCAGGCCCATCTCCTCCAGCACCGCGAGTTCGACCTCCATGAACTCGATCGGCACCCGGCGGATGGTCAGTTCGGACTCGGTGATCACGGCGGCCGCGAGCAGGCTCATCGCCTCCACCGGGTCCTCGGAGGGGGAGTAGTCCACATCCCGGTCGATGGTGGCCACACCGTGCACGGTGAGGGTGGTGGTGCCCACGCCCTCAACCTTCACGCCCAGCTCCTCCAGGAAGAAACACAGGTCCTGGACCATGTAGTTGGAGCTGGCGTTGCGGATGACGGTCACCCCGTCATGCCGGGCGGCGGCCAGCAGCGCGTTCTCGGTGACGGTGTCCCCGCGCTCGGTGAGCACAATGGCGCGGGTGGGACGGACCGAGCGGTCCACCGTGGCGTGGTAGGTGCCGTCGGTGGCGGCGATCTCCAGGCCGAAGTGGCGCAGCGCGGTCATATGCGGCTGTACGGTCCGGGTGCCCAGGTCGCAGCCGCCGGCGTAGGGGATGCCAAAGCGGTCCATGCGGTGCAGCAGCGGCCCCAGGAACATGATGACGCTGCGGGTGCGGCGGGCCGCCTCGGTGTCCATGGACGCCAGGTCCAGCTCGGCCGGGGGCACGATCTCCAGGTCGTTGCCGTCGTTGATCCAGCGGGCACGGACCCCGATGCTGCCGAGCACCTCCAGGATCCGGTAGACCTCCTCGATCCTGGCCACCCGGCGCAGGGTGGTGCGGCCGGCGTTGAGGAGGGTGGCGCACAGCAGGGCGACACAGGCGTTCTTGCTGGTCTTGACGTCGATGGAGCCGGAGAGCCGGCGGCCGCCGACCACCCTCAGATGCATGGGACCGGCATAGCCCAGGGAGACGATCTCGCTGTCCAGCGCTTCCCCGATGCGGGCAATCATATCAAGGCTGATGTTCTGATTTCCGCGCTCGATGCGGTTGACCGCGCTCTGGCTGGTGCCGAGGGCCTCCGCAAGCTGGGACTGCGTCCATCCACGGTGCTGCCGGGCATCACGGATGAGCTTGCCGATGCGGGCGAGGTAGGCGTCTGTCATGAGTCAGACGGTATCTCAGATATGAGATCTTGTGCGCGCCTCACCATGATCTAGAGTTGTTCTATTACTAGGCGAACAACTGGGGGTGGGGTCATGGGTGTGCCCGTACTGACGGCCGGCCGGCCGTTGCGGGTGGGGCTGGTGGTGGTGCCCTATCTGCTGGGCTGTGCGGTGTTCTCGGCGGTGTACTCCGCCCATCGGGGGCGTCTGCCGGACCGGCTGGCCACCCACTTCAGTGGCTCCGGGCATGCGGACGGCTTCAGCTCGGCGAACACCCTGCTGATATCGGCCCTGGCCCTGCTTGTGGTGACCGGATTGGTGTTCGGTGCCTGTGCTTACGCCATTGAGGTGACCCGGAACGGCTGGCGCGGCCTGATGGCCCTGGCCTATCTGATGGCCGGCTTCCTCGGCTACCTGCACTGCTCGGTGGTGCTGGTCAACGCGGGCCATAAGGATTCCGCCGACCAGGTGAGGCTCTCCCTCTGGGAGCTGGCAACGGCCCTGGGGGTCTCGGCCCTGGCCGGCGGCCTGGGGCTGCTGCTGGGCACCCTGCTGGCCCCGGCCGAGCGGAAGCCGGCCGGC
Source organism: Streptomyces sp. NPDC052396 (assembly GCF_044593195.1). Taxonomy (NCBI): domain Bacteria; kingdom Bacillati; phylum Actinomycetota; class Actinomycetes; order Kitasatosporales; family Streptomycetaceae; genus Streptomyces; species Streptomyces sp. NPDC052396. The sequence continues at coordinate 402,650 of NZ_JBIUAW010000003.1, read as the reverse complement.
CCGGCCGCCGCGCTCCGGCCCCGGCTGGACCTGGGGGAGCGGGAGAGCGCGGTGTGGACCCGGACGGTGGGCTCCCGCCCCTTGCTGGTCCTGGGCATCGCCATCGCCGGGGCCGGCGCCGGGCTGTCCGCGGCCGCCGGGTGGACCGCGGGGGTGATCACGCTGGTCTCCGGGGTGCTCTGCATCGCGGCCGCCCCCGGCGCCCGGATCACCGTCGACCGGCATGGCATCACCGCGGTACCCGCCTGGCTCCCCTTCCCCCGCCTGCACATCCCCCTGGAGCGCGTCACCTCGGCCGACAGCCGGAACATCCGGGTCTTCCAGGGCTTCGGCGGCTGGGGCTACCGGGTACGTGGCGGCGCCAGCGGGCTGGTGCTGCGCTCCGGCGACGCCCTGGTGGCCCGGCTGGTCAACGGCAGTGAGTTCGTGATCACCGTCGATGACGCCGCCACCGCGGCCCAGTTGCTGAACGCGCTGGTCGTCCGGGACGGCCGGCCCGCGGACCAGGGAGGCTGACATGCTCATCCGGCTTGACCAGGGATCCCCGGTGCCGCTCGGCGACCAGATCGCCGCCGCGGTGCGCGGGGCCATCGCCGAGGGTTCGGTACGGCCCGGCGAACGGCTGCCCGCCGCCCGCGCCCTGGCCGGCTCGCTTGGCGTCAATGTGCACACCGTGCTGCGCGGCTACCAGCGGCTGCGCGAGGAGGGCCTGATCGAGCTGCGGCGCGGCCGGGGCGCGGTGGTCACCGCCGACGACACCGGCCCGGCCCGGGCCCGCCTGCTGGCCGGCGCCGCCCGCCTGGTCTCCGAGGCCCGGTCCTTCGGCCTGGGTGACGAGGAGATCCTGGACCTGGTCCGCACCGGCCTCAGTGGTACCTGACGCCCATGGCGCACACTGGACTCGGAAGCACCGAGAGGGAGTTGGCGAAGCACCGAGAGGGAGTTGGCGCGATGACCGAACGCAAACCGCCCGGGATGGACTTCGAGACCTGGGCCGACCGGCAGATCCGTGCGGCCGAGCAGCGCGGCGACTTCAAGGAACTGGCCGGCTTCGGCAAGCCGCTGCCCGGGCTGGCCACCCCCTACCACGAGGACTGGTGGATCAAGGAGAAGATGCACCGCGAGCAGATCTCCTTCCTGCCGCCCGCCCTCGCCCTGCGCAAGGAGGCGGAGGACGCCCTGGAGGCGGCGCACCGGGCGCCCTCGGAACGGGTGGTGCGCCGGATCCTGGCCGAGATCAACGAGAAGATCGAGGCGGCGCTGCGGATGCCGCCCGCCGGGCCGCCGCTGAACCTCAGACCCTTCGATGCCGATGAGGTCCTGCGGACCTGGCGCGAGCGTCAGCCCGACGGCGCCACCAGCCCCGACTCATAGGCCAGGATGACCAGTTGCACCCGGTCGCGGGCGTCCAGCTTGGTCAGCAGCCGGCTCACATAGGTCTTCACGGTGCCCACGGTGATGAACAGGGCCTCGGCTATCTCGGAGTTGGTCAGCCCGCGCCCGACCAGCACCAGCACCTCCCGCTCCCGCTGGGTGATCCCGGTGAGCGCCGGGCGGTCGGGGGCGGACCTGGGACGGTCGGCGAACTCGGCGATCAGCCGCCCGGTGACGGCCGGGGCGATCAGGCCGTCCCCGGCGGCCACCACCCGCACCCCCTCCAGAATGGCCTCCAGGGCCATGTCCTTGACCAGGAACCCACTGGCACCCGCGCGCAGCGCCGCATAGACATAGTCGTCATCGTCGAAGGTGGTCAGCATCAGCACCCGAGCCGAGCCCGGGCCCCGGGCGATCAGCCGGGTGGCCTCGATGCCGTCCATGCCGGGCATACGGATGTCCATCACCACCACATCCGGCCCGGTGGTCTCGGCCAGCCGGACCGCCTCGGCACCGTCGGCGGCCTCCCCGACCACCTCCAGGTCCTCGGTGTCGGTGATCACCATCTGGAGCGCGGTGCGCACCAGGGTCTGGTCGTCGGCCAGCAGCACCCGGATGGTCATCGCACCCCCGCCGGAACCGGCAGCCGGGCCGCCACCCGGAAACCGCCCTCGGGGCACGGCGCGGCGGAGAACTCCCCGTGCAGCAGGGCCACCCGCTCGCGCATCCCGGTCAGCCCATACCCGGAACCCGTCGTGGACGGCCGCCGGTTGCCGCCGTCCACCACCTCGATGGCGACCTCCTCGTCCCGGCAGTCGATGGACACCCGGCAGGAGCCGGTGCCCGCGTGCCGCACCACATTGGTGACCGACTCCTGGACGATCCGGAACGCCGACAGATCGATCTCCGGTGGCAGCGGCCGCCGTTCACCGTTCCAGCACACCTCGACCCGGACCCCGGCGGCCGTGGTGCTCTCGGCCAGCCGGTCCACATCCGCCAGGCCCGCCATGGGCCGCAACGGGGCCTGCTCGCCGTCCGGTTCGGCCTGCCGGAGCGCGCCCAGCATCCGGCGCAGCCCGGACAGGGTCTCCCGGCCGGTCAGCTCCACCTCGCGCAGTGCCTGCCGGGCCCGGGCCGGCTGGGTCTCGATGACCCGGCCGGCCGCACCGGCCTGCAGGGCGATGATCCCTATGCTGTGCGCCACCATGTCGTGCAACTCCCGGGCGATGCGCAGCCGTTCGGCGGTGACCGCCTGGGCCGCGGTGCGCTCGGCCAGCTGCCGGGCGTGCTCCTGGGACTGGCGAAGCGAGTTGCCGATCAGCCAGGACACCACGGTGCACAGCACCACCACCAGCTCGTTCGAGAGGGCGATGGGCCAGCCGCACAGCACCCGCAGCACCAGATAGCCGGCCGGCACACCGAGGGCCGTGGCGGCGGCGATGTTCCCCGTCCGTCGCGGCTGGGCCGCGGTGAGGAAGCACAGCGCCACATCCACGGGCAGGCACTGCAGCAGCGGGAACCCGCCGACGCCCAGATTGCTGGTCAGCAGGAGGGCGGCGAAGAACAGCAGCCACAGGCCCGCCAGCGGCCGTCGTCGCAGCAGGACCGAGGCCCACAGCGCCGCACCGGCGGCCAGCGCCAGGAACAGCAGACCGTCCCAGCGGTAGAGCTGCGCGGCCGGCCGGGCTTCCGCCCCCCACTCCCCGGGCAGCCGGACCCGTGCCAGATAGGTCAGCGCGGTGCAGGCGCACCAGGCGAGAGCCGTCCAAGCGCCCGGTGGCACGCGCTTGATCAGGGGAAGGGGCGGCGTGAGGTGCATAACGGCGCATGGTAGCCGGGTGATCAACAGCGGGCATCGGACCGTGGATGTATGCCCGGGGATGACACCGGGCCACCCCGATTGCCCACGGTGGTGGGATGCCGTACCGGCCCGCCGCCGGACACCGTTGGTGCCGTGATCGAAGTCCAAGAGCTGACCAAACGCTACGGCCGTACCACCGCCGTCAATGGTCTGACCTTCACCGTGCGCCCGGGCCAGGTCACCGGGTTCCTCGGCCCCAATGGCGCCGGCAAGTCCACCACCCTGCGCATGATCCTGGGCCTCAACGCGCCCACCGGCGGCACCGTCACGGTGGGCGGCCAGGTGTTCCGGGACCGGCCGCGCGGATTGCGGCAGGTCGGCGCGCTGCTGGACGCCCATGATGTGCACGGCGGGCGCAGCGCCGCCGCCCATCTGGCGGCGCTGGCCCGCAGCAACCGCATCCCGGCCGGCCGGGTGGCCCGGGTGCTGGAGGAGGTGGGGCTGGCCGGCGCGGCACGCCGCCGGATCGGCGGGTTCTCCCTGGGGATGAAGCAGCGGCTGGGCATCGCCACCGCGCTGCTCGGTGACCCGCCGGTGCTGCTCTTCGACGAGCCGCTCAACGGCCTCGACCCGGAAGGGGTGTTGTGGGTGCGCGGCCTGTTCCGGCGGCTGGCCGCCGAGGGGCGCACCGTGTTTGTCTCCAGCCATCTGATGAGCGAGATGGAGAACACCGCTGACCATCTGGTGGTCATCGGCCGGGGTGAACTGATCGCCGACGAGAGCCTGGCGGACTTCTCCGCCCGGGGCAGCCGGCTGAGCGTGACCGTGCGCACCCCCGACACCGAGCGGCTGGCCCCGCTGCTGGCCGCCGAGGGCGCCACGGTGCGCCAGGAGGACGGGCAGACCCTCACCGTCACCGGGCTGCCCGCCGGCCGGATCGGCGAACTCGCCTTCCAGCACCGGGTGCTGCTCCATGAACTGGCCACCCAGGCCGCCTCGCTGGAGCGCGCCTTTATGGAGCTCACCGCCGACCGCGCCGAATTCCTCGCCGGAGAATCCCGATGACCCTGCTCGCCCTGCCCACCACCCGGGAGCCCGCTGCCCGGTTCCGCGATCTGCTGAGTGCCGAGTGGCTCAAGCTCTGGTCGCTGCGCTCCATCCGCTGGGCCTTTCTGCTGGGCGGGCTGGCCCTGGTCGGAATGAACGCCAGTGCCGCGCTGGCCGACTACAACAACTGGCCGCACTACTCCCCGGCGATGCGGGCCGACGCCTGGATGTGGGGGCTGCGGGACTCCTTCACCAACCAGGCCGGCATGGTGCTGATGCTGGTCACCGGCAGCATGGGGGCCATCACCCTGGTCGGGGAGTACGGCACCGGGCTGATCCGGACCACCTTCGCGGCCGTCCCCGACCGCCGCTCGGTGGTGCTGGCCAAGACGGCCGTGGTCACCGTGGTGTTCACCGTGTTCGGCCTGCTGGTCGTCGCCGCCTCCTACCTGGCCAGCGGCTTCATCCTCGCCGGGCGGCATGCCGATGCCTCGCTCGGCTCCCCCGGGGCGGTGCGGGTGCTGGCGGCGTCGGTGCTGCTCTCCCCGCTGTCCGCGCTGGCCGGCCTGGGCCTGGGGGCGGTCATCCGGCACAGCGCCACCACCATGGTCACCTCGGCCTTCGTCCTGTTGCTGCTGCCCGCCCTGTTCACCGAGCGGCACCGCTGGTCGGCCGATATCACCCATGCCATGCCGTACTCGGCCTGGCGGCGGCTGGTGGACACCATGCCCTCCTACCCGTCGGTCCTGCACCGGGCCACCATCGATGGGTCCTGGACGGTGTACGCGCTATGGCCGCTGGTGGCGGTCCTGGTCGCGGTGGTGCTGGTGGACCGGCGCGATGTCTGAAAAAGGTCCGCGATCTTCGTGACCTTGTTCACCTCGGTCACGGTGCGGTGAACCAACTACGGCCGCCTTGACCGTATTTGCGCGTTCCTCCTTGCGCTCAGTACAACCGGATGTGTTGATTCCGCTCCTACTTCTTGCCATGCTCCCCCCTAGCGCTCCCGCCGGCCGTGGTTCCAGCAACCCCGGCGGCGCCGGGAGCGATGGGGGTGATGGCCTGACCAGCCATCGCGGGACGGGGGAGAGACCATGCGGGGGAGAGGACGACCGGTGCGCCGGTGGGCCAGGTGCCTGACCGCGTCCGCCGGAGCCTTGATGCTGATCACGGGCGCCGGCGGCGTCGCCATGGGCGCTGCCCGGCAGAACGCCGACGGCCCCACCCCGTCCGCCTCCGCCTCCGTATCCGCCCCGCGCCTGACGTACTACGGCCCGCTGCCCAGGATCGAGGTGGGCGGCAAGGTCTGGTTCACCCTCGACGGTGCGCCGGCCGGTACGGACGAGGTGACCGTCAGCTCGTCCGCCCTGGTCAAACCGATCACGCTCACCCCGGTGAAAAAGGGCGGCGCCCAGTTCGGCCAGGTCGCCGGACCGGCTTCGGAGCACCAGGTCCGGGACGATGTGCGGCCCGGGACGTACCAGGTCACCGCGACCAGCCATGGCCAGACCCTGGCCACCGCCTCGCTCACCCTGGCCGCCAAGGGTTCGGCGGACATCGGCCGGTTTGTCATCGGCCGGAAGGGCGCGGCCCCGGGCGGTGACACCTCCGCCACCGTGCGCCCGGGCGCCGAGGCCGTCGTGGTGTTCACCGATCGCCAGCCGGACCCGGACGAGGACACCCTCACTGTCAAGTCCCCTGCCTTTGAGCACCCGTTGACCCTGAAGCAGGGCGCGGACGACCCCGGCTGCAAATGCGACGACGGGGCCACGCTCTACGGCGGGCACACCAGGCTCCGCGACGACCTCAAGCCCGGCCGGTATCCGATGACCGTGGTCAGCCATCACGGCAAGGAAACCACCACCCGGCAGTTCCAGGTGACCGGCGATCCCGTCCCGGACGGCGGCACCAGCCCCTGGATCATCGGCGGCATCGTCGCCGCCGTGCTCGCGGTGCTCGCGACGGCCGGCCTGGCCGTACGCCGGCGGCGGAAGACCGCCGCCTCCTCCTGACATCCACGCCCCCACGGCGTGGTCCTTCCGGCGCGGCGCGCCCTCATGGCTCAGTCCTGCGCGCCCCGCCCGCTTCATTCCGTCCCCCCGGCCGCTCCAGGCCCAAGGGACAACTCCTCATCGGCAAGAAGGACTTCCTTGCGAACCTCACGCACACGAATACGCCGTGTCGCCGTCTCGGCGATCGGCGCCGCGGTGTTCCTGACGAGCGGAGCCGCGTTCGCGCATGCGGACGGCGGCAAGCCCAAGCCCGGTGCGACGCATCCGGCCACAGCACCGGTCGGCACCAAGCCGGGCACGGCTCCGGCCCCCAAGAAGCCCGCCCCCACCGCGAGCAGCAGCAAGGCCGCCCCTCAACCCGGCCCCGCCGACAAGAACTTCAGCGACGCGGACGCCATCCGGTTCTGGACCCCACAGCGCATGGCCGCGGCGGTGGACCCGGCCGGGCCCGCCGTCAAGCCGAGCGCCAAGGCCCGGCGGGCGGCGCCCAAGGGCAAGGGGGTGGCCGCCGACAGCATGCCGACCGCGGAGCACATCCTGGGCCTGAAGTCCGTGGGCACCATCTTCAGTTACAAGCAGGACCCGACCACGGGTGAGATGAAGTCCCACAAGTGCTCGGCCAGCGTGGTGCAGAGCCCGGGGCACAACCTGGTTCTCACCGCGGGACACTGCAGCGGCGGCAAGGCTGTCTTCGTCCCCTGGTACCGCAGCGAGTACTCGCTGGACAAGCAGACCTATGGTTTCTACCGGGTCGGCGACTGGTTCTACGACAACCGGTATGTCCACAACACCAAGGAGAAGATCTCCGACCTGGACTTCGCGTTCGGCCGGCTTGAGGTCTCCGCCAACGGCAAGAACGCCCAGGACGTGGTGGGCGCCAACACCCTGGTGCGCACCCCGGCTTACAACAACAGCGCCTGGATGGTCGGCTACCCCTCGTCGCACAATCCGGAGGACCACGCGGTCCGCTGCCCGGTCCAGACCTCGGCGCTGCCCGGCTTCTACCAGATCCAGGCCCTGTGCCACGGCATGTGGGGCGGCGTCTCGGGCGGTCCCTGGTTCTCCAAGGTCGACTGGACCGCGGGCACCGGCGAGATCATCGGCAATGTCGGCGGCTACTTCGGCGGCGGCGATGACGCCGACGACGACTGGCTGACCTACAGCCCCATGCACGGCGACTGGTTCTTCCGCCTCTACGAGGAGGCCAAGGCCAACCAGCATGTCAACCACGGCAGCAGCTATGAGCAGCCCTCCCTCCCGTACTCCATGGGCGGCGGTGACACCTGGAAGCACGCCAAGCTGATGGCTTCCGGTGACTTCAACGGCAATGGCCACAGCGACATGATCGTGGTGTGGTCCGACGGCGAGGTCACCATGTACTACAGCGACGGCAAGGGCCACTTCACCGGTGAGCGCCGGCTGATGGCCGCCAACTCGACCTGGACCCACGCCGAGACCATGACCGCGGGCGACTTCACCGGCTCCAGCCAGTTCGACCTGATGGTGCGCTGGTCCGATGGCGAGGTCACCCTCTTCGGAGACGTCGGCTCCAACGGTCTCAATGTGTCCGGTACCCAGATGATCGGCCCCAACGAGACCTGGAAGCACGCCACCCAGATCGCGGCCGGCCGCTTCAACGCCGCCCAGTACGTCACCGACCTGATGGTGCGCTGGTCCGACGGTGAGCTCACCCTCTACACCAATGTGGGCGCCGGCTCCTTCGGCCAGGAGAACAAGCTCAAGGACTCCAACACCACCTGGCAGCACGCCACTCTGCTCACCGCCGGCGAGTTCTCCGGCAACCAGAAGTGGGACCTGATGGTGCAGTGGTCGGACGGTGAGCTCGACAACTACGTCGGCACCACCACCGCCGGCCTCGGCAATGAGGCCCGTATCCAGGACGCCAACTCCCTCTGGACCCACAACACGGTGATGACCACCGGTAACTTCACCGCCAACGGCCGCACCGATGACGTCGTGGTCCGCTGGTCCGACGGTGAGACCACCATGTACATGGACACCACCGCCAACCACATGGGCACCGAGGAGAACCTCGTTCCCCACGCGTAACCCCGGACCGCTGCGGCCCCGCACACAGCTGTGTGCGGGGCCGCAGCGGCATATGCGGCCTGGCTAGCGCAGATGCCGGGCGAAGAACCCGGCCGCGTCCTCCGCCGCGAACCCCGGGACGCCCGTGTGCCCGCCCATATTGGCGTGCAGCGTCTTCTCCTGGGAGCCAAAGGCGTCGAACAGGTCCAGGGCCGCCTGCCGGTCGTTCCCCTCGTCGTCCCACTGCAGCAGGACGTGCAGCGGAATGGTGACCCGGCGGGCCTCCTCGAACATGGCGGCGGGCACCAGACTCCCGGCGAAGAAGCCGGCGGCCACGATGCGCGGCTCGGCCACCGCCAGCCGGATACCGATGGAGATCACTCCCCCCGAGTACCCGACCGGGCCGCCGATCCCGGGCAGCGACAGCAGGGCGTCCAAGGCGGCCTGCCATTCCGGGACCGACTTGTCGACGAGCGGGAGGACGAGGGCGTCGATGATCTCGTCGCCGACCGGCTCGCCGGCCGCCATGGCCCGGCGCAGGTCGGCGCGGGCCTGCTCGAGGGCGGCCCAACGGGGCCGGTCACCGCTGCCGGGGAGCTCAATGGTGGCCGCGGCGAAGCCATCCGCCGCGGCGCGCCGGGCCCGCCCCGCCAGCCGGGGGTACATCGTGCGCAGTCCGAGCGGGGGGTGGCCGAGCAGGATCAGCGGCACCGGTGCGGACGGGGAGGCGGATGCGGGCGTCCACACGATGCCGGGGATCTCGCCGAGGGTGAACTCACGCTCGAGGACACCGTCGTCGAGGTGCTGTTCAGAAGTGAAGTGCATGGTCGTGCCTTTCGGGAGTGCACGGAACGGCGCTCCCGGACGACCTATCGCCCGACCGTGACCCCGGAGGAGAGCACCCACGTCGATACGTTCACGGGTACCACCTCCTCAATCTCTCGCACGGCCGCTGGAAGGCTAGCAGGCCGGCGGGATCAGCTTTCAGTATTTTCGGTGCACCGGACGGCCTATCGGGGCATGACCAGGCCGCGCCCATGTACTAGAGTTATCTCGACATCGAGATATCTGCCGAGAGGGCGTACCGCTGTCGCGCCACTAAGGCACACCTAACTTAGGCGAACCTTAACGCATCGGCGTGACCTTGGGACGGCAGCATTGCCGTAGTACGCGCATTCATGCACATGAAGGAGACTGTCGTGTCGGCGAACAGCTTCGACGCTCGCAGCACGCTGCAAGTGGGCGACGAGTCGTACGAGATCTTCCGGCTGGACAAGGTCGAGGGCTCTTCACGCCTTCCCTACAGCCTGAAGGTGCTGCTGGAGAACCTGCTCCGCACCGAGGACGGCGCCAATATCACCGCCGACCACATCCGCGCCCTGGGCAACTGGGACTCCCAGGCCCAGCCCAGCCAGGAGATCCAGTTCACGCCGGCCCGCGTGATCATGCAGGACTTCACCGGCGTCCCCTGCGTCGTCGACCTCGCCACCATGCGTGAGGCCGTCAAGGAGCTCGGCGGCGACCCGGCGAAGATCAACCCGCTGGCCCCCGCCGAGCTGGTCATCGACCACTCGGTCATCGCCGACAAGTTCGGCACCCCGGACTCCTTCGCGCAGAACGTGGAGCTGGAGTACGGCCGCAACAAGGAGCGTTACCAGTTCCTGCGCTGGGGCCAGACCGCCTTCGACGAGTTCAAGGTCGTCCCCCCGGGCACCGGCATCGTCCACCAGGTCAACATCGAGCACCTGGCCCGCACGGTGATGGTCCGCAACGGCCAGGCCTACCCGGACACCCTGGTCGGCACCGACTCGCACACCACCATGGTCAACGGCCTCGGTGTGCTCGGCTGGGGCGTCGGCGGCATCGAGGCCGAGGCCGCCATGCTCGGCCAGCCGGTCTCCATGCTGATCCCGCGCGTGGTCGGCTTCAAGCTCACCGGCGAGCTGCCCACCGGCACCACCGCCACCGACCTGGTGCTCACCATCACCGAGATGCTGCGCAAGCACGGCGTCGTCGGCAAGTTCGTCGAGTTCTACGGCGAGGGCGTCGCCGCCACCTCGCTGGCCAACCGCGCCACCATCGGCAACATGTCGCCGGAGTTCGGCTCCACCGCCGCGATCTTCCCGATCGACGACGAGACCCTCAACTACCTGCGCCTGACCGGCCGCAGCGCGCAGCAGGTCGCGCTGGTCGAGGCCTACGCCAAGCAGCAGGGCCTGTGGCTGGACCCGGCCGCCGAGCCGGACTTCTCCGAGAAGCTGGAGCTGGACCTCTCCACGGTCGTCCCCTCCATCGCCGGCCCCAAGCGCCCGCAGGACCGCATCATCCTGGCCGAGGCCAAGGCCCAGTTCGAGCGTGACGTCCTCAACTACGTCTCCACCGCCGACGAGGCGGGTGTCGAGTCCTTCCCGGCCTCCGACGCCCCGGCCGTCCACCCCAACGGTGGGCCCTCCAACCCGGTCCAGGTCACCGCCCCCGACGGCACGACCTACACGATCGACCACGGTGCCGTCACCGTGGCCGCGATCACCTCCTGCACCAACACCTCGAACCCCTATGTCATGGTCGCCGCCGCGCTGGTGGCCAAGAAGGCGGTCGAGAAGGGCCTGACCCGCAAGCCGTGGGTCAAGACCACCCTCGCCCCGGGCTCCAAGGTCGTCACCGACTACTTCGACAAGGCGGGCCTGACCCCCTACCTCGACAAGGTCGGCTTCAACCTCGTCGGCTACGGCTGCACCACCTGCATCGGCAACTCCGGCCCGCTGCCGGAGGAGGTCTCCAAGGCCGTCAACGACCATGACCTGGCCGTCACTTCGGTCCTGTCCGGCAACCGTAACTTCGAGGGCCGGATCAACCCCGACGTCAAGATGAACTACCTGGCCTCCCCGCCGCTGGTCGTCGCGTACGCCATCGCGGGCTCCATGAAGGTGGACATCACGCGTGACGCCCTGGGCACGGACACCGAGGGCAACCCGGTCTTCCTGAAGGACATCTGGCCCTCCGAGGCCGAGGTCAACGACGTCGTGGCCAACGCCATCGGCGAGGACATGTTCAACAAGTCCTACCAGGACGTCTTCGCGGGCGACGCCCAGTGGCAGGCCCTGCCGATCCCGACCGGCAACACCTTCGAGTGGGACGCCGAGTCCACCTATGTCCGCAAGCCCCCGTACTTCGAGGGCATGACGATGGAGACCACTCCCGTCACGGACATCAACGGCGCCCGCGTCCTGGCCAAGCTGGGCGACTCGGTCACCACCGACCACATCTCCCCGGCCGGTGCGATCAAGGCCGACACCCCGGCCGGCAAGTACCTCACGGAGCACGGCGTCGAGCGCCGCGACTTCAACAGCTACGGCTCGCGCCGTGGCAACCACGAGGTCATGATCCGTGGCACCTTCGCCAACATCCGTCTGCGCAACCAGATCGCGCCGGGCACGGAGGGCGGCTTCACCCGCGACTTCACCCAGGCCGACGGCCCGGTGTCGTTCATCTACGACGCCTCGCAGAACTACCAGGCCGCCGGCATCCCGCTGGTCGTCCTGGCCGGCAAGGAGTACGGCTCCGGCTCGTCCCGCGACTGGGCGGCCAAGGGCACCGCGCTGCTCGGCGTCAAGGCCGTCATCGCCGAGTCCTATGAGCGCATCCACCGCTCCAACCTGATCGGCATGGGCGTCCTGCCCCTGCAGTTCCCGGAGGGCGCCTCGGCCGAGTCCCTCGGCCTGACCGGCGAGGAGACCTTCTCCTTCACCGGCGTCACCGAGCTCAACGAGGGCCGGACGCCGCGTACGGTCAAGGTCACCACCGACACCGGTGTGGAGTTCGACGCGGTGGTCCGCATCGACACCCCCGGTGAGGCGGACTACTACCGCAACGGCGGCATCATGCAGTACGTGCTGCGCTCGCTGATCCGCAAGTAGCAGGCCGGCGCCGCGCGTTGGCGCGGCGCCCGCTGACACGACGGCGGCCCCCCGGGACCTTTGAGGTCCTGCGGGGCCGCCGTTTGTCGTGGGGCGTGGGTCAGTCGAGCCCTTCCACCACCCGCACTTCCCGCTCCGCGCCGCCGTCCAGCACGGCGAGGGCCTGCTGGTACTCCGCGCTCTCGTACGCCGCGACGGCGGCTTCATAGCTGGGGAATTCGATCAGCACCGTACGTTCGGACCGCCCCGATTCAAAGGCGGTCACCCGGCCGCCCCGGGCCAGAAAACGGCCACCGGCCGCCTCCAACGCGGGCTTGGCCAGCTTCCCATAGGCGGCAAGCTTCTCCGGGTCGCGCACCGACCGATACGTACCCACCAGATAGCCCTTGGCCATGCCGATCACCTCTCACTCTCTCCGGGCTTGCTGCTGGGCGCGAGCTGGGGCTCACTCGGTGACCGCTTCGGCGCGCCGCTGCGGTGGGATCGCCGCCGGGCTGGGGGCGGTGCTGGTCGCCTTGACCGGCTCGACGGACAGCCTCCCGGCGCTGGTGGTGTGCTGGACCGGCGCGGGCATCGCCTACTCGATGCTCAATGTCTCCCTGCAGAACCTCACCGTCCGCGAGGTGCCGAGCAACCGGGGCGGCGCGCTCTCCGCGGTCTCCGCCTTCCGGTTCGGCGGCGCGGCGGTGGTTCCGCTCGCCCTGCTGCCGCTCTACCACGCGGCGCCTCGGCTGTCCTTTGTCGTCGCGGGCGGCTCACTGCTGCTCGCCACTGCCGGCCTCGCCGCGCTGCGGCCTGTGAGACGCCCCGTGTGATGCGTCCGCCGCAGCGGCCCGGGCGGATCGGCTGCGACGGTAAGGTCCGGCGAACTCGCCCGGGAACAGGGGCCCGGCGGACGGCAGTTCGCCCCGCCGCGCAGGCGACGGGGCGAACCGAATGCGTTCACGCGGCCGGATCAGAAGACCAGACGGTAGTTGTTCCAGCCCGAGTTGGAGATCTTCACCGGGGACTTGAAGGGCGAGGACGCCTTGCCCGTGCCCTTGTAGAGCCAGAGGGCGCCCTTCTTGTCCACGGCGAGCAGGTCGCTGTGGCCGTCGCCGTCCACGTCACCGGTGGAGACCAGCTTGGTGTACTGGTTCCAGCCGCCGCTGATCTTTGTGCGGCCGGCGAAGGGCTTGTTGGCGTTGCCGGTGCCCTTGTAGAGCCAGAGGACACCCTGCTTGTCGCGGGCGACGATGTCCGTCTTGCCGTCACCGGTCAGGTCGCCGCGACCCACGATCTGGGTGAACTGGTTCCAGCCGCCGCCGATCTTCTTCCGGGCGCCGACCTTGCCGATGATGTCGCCCTCGTAGAGCCAGAGGACACCCGACTTGTCACGCGTGATGACATCGGAGTCCTTGGAGCCGCCGAGGTCACCGGGGGAGAAGAAGGTGTCGTACTGACGCCAGTTGTTGCCGACCTTGTAGGAGCCCGCATCGCTGGCGAAGTAGACGTTGTTGTCGTCCTCGAGGAAGAGGAAGCCGCTGTGCAGGCCCCAGCGGTCGTGGACCTGGGTCACCATTTTCATGTGCTTCCAGGCGGCCTTGGAACTCTTGGTGTTCTTGCCGGCCTTGCGGGGCTTCAGGCCGCCCTTGCCGTCGGGCTCGTAGAAAAAGAACTCGCCCTTGTCGTTGACGGCATCGATCGTCAACTGCGGGGCCGAGCCGGTCGGCTCGGCGCCGGCCTTGGCGGCGGCGCCGGCCGTGGGCAGGCTCTGCCGGGCGGCGGCGGCCAGGGGAGCGTTCCCGCTGTCGGCCATGGCGGTACCGGCGGTCGCGCCGGCCAGGGTCACGGCGACCGCCGAGGTGACGAGACGCGACAGGGCGCGTCCGCGCCGAAGGTTGCTCACGCAGAACTCCATACGTGTATTGGATAAGGATGCGGGCCCATTGCTGACAACAACCAAGGCCCCACACATCAGTGTGTGACTCCCAAGGACGCCCAACGGTTGCAACCTCTGGGGCGGGAGTTGCGTCAGAGGCGTGTTAAGAGGCCGATGACTGGGCCCCTCCGCACCGGATCCCCCAGCGTCCTATCGGATACCGAGCCGCTTCAGGGCCGTGGTCCAGTCGGTCGCGATGGCCACCTGGGCCGGTCGGAGCTGGACCTGGCCGGAGCAGATGGCAGCGTGCAGCTTGCTCTCCACCACGTCCTTGGGGTTGTTGGCCCCGGCTCCGGGCCGGTGGCCGGGGGACGGCGGCTCCACCCAGAGGTTGCGCGGGTCGTTGGGGTCACCGCCGAGCTCCAGGCTGACCAGGTGGTCGTACTCGGCGTCGGCCAGCGGTCCGTTGTAGCTGTAGGACTGGGCGTTCGCCCGCTTCTCCTTGCCGGTGATGGAGTACGGCGGGCGGATTCCCTTGGTGTAGCCGGACGGCCGGCAGATGGTGGAATCCAGCGTGGCCGGGGTGACATCCGGGTTGAGCGCGCCCGGCGTGCACTTGGGGTCGGGCAGGGGCTGCTTGTCGCGGGTGTAGCGGACGTGGCAGGTGCCGGGCGCCGGCTGGTGCTGGACGGTGTAGTGGCGCTGGGGGCCGGGGCCGGTGGGGATGGAGGTCGCCTTGGCAACCGGCTGGGCGCGCAGGTCCATTGACGAGGACGCGGACGCGGCCGAGTCATGGGCGGCGGCGCTGGCGCAACCGGTCACGGCGAGGGTCAGGATCGCCGCGGCGGTGGCGGGTATTCGGGCATGGCGGATGTGCATCTGTGTGTGCTCCCCCGTGATGGTGTTGTGGTCTTTACATGGGGAGGCTAGCGAGGCACGAGGCCGATTCAGCTCTGGCCAAGGGGCGTTGGTCCGAGCTTGGGACGATCTTGGGGGTGGCTTGGGTTACGGTTTCGTTGGGCTCGCAGTGCTCCGTGCTTGAGGGTGCGCACTGATCGCGGCCGCCTGCCGCTCCAGATCCGCCGCATCCGCGAAGTAGTCCGCAACCTTCGACGCCCGAGCCGGCCGGCACAACCGCCGCAAGTGCTGCCCACTGCCCAGGATCTCGTCGAACAGCTTCGACAACTCCAACTGCGGCCGCCGTGCCGCCGTTTCGAACCGGCCGACGTACGAGCCGGAGCGGAACGCGAGCTCGCCGAGCGCCGTCTGCGTGAGGCCTGCCTCCGCACGCAGACGGCACAGCTCGGAACCGTAGAACGCTCGTGGGTCCGCGTAGGGGTCCTGGGGCGCGCTACCGAGCGTAGCGCGAACCGCGCACCACGTAGGGGCTGTTAGAACAGGTCGCGGTACTGGTTGAACCCGGTGCCGATCCTGACGCGGGACTTGAAGGGCGAGGACGCCTTGCCGGTGCCCTTGTACAGCCACAGGTTGCCCTTGGGGTCGCGGGCGAGCAGGTCGCTGTGGCCGTCGCCGTCGACATCACCGGTGGCCACCAGCTTGTTGAACTGGTTCCAGCCGCCGCCCACCTTCACCCGGGACGCGAACGGCTTCCGCAGATCCCCCGTGCCCTTGTACAGCCAGAGAACCCCCTGCCTGTCGCGGGCCACGATGTCCGCCTTGCCGTCGCCGCTCAGGTCGCCCTGGCCGGTGATCTGGGTGTACTGGTTCCAGCCAGGGCTGATCTCGACGCGCGGTGCCAGTGTGCCGTCCGCCTTGGTCTGGAAGCGCCAGAGGACACCCTGCTTGTCGCGGGCCAGCAGGTCGGGGTGTTTGGCATGGCCCAGGGTGCCGGGCGAGAAGACAACGTTGTACCGGCCCCAGCCGGAGGCCACCTTCTTGAGGCGCCCGTTACGCCACAGGTTCAGCGTGCCGTCGTCCATGACGTGATACGAGCCGTCCTGGAAACCGGTCAGATCAGGGTCGATCGATATCCCGTACCTGAAGTGCGGCCATACGTAGCCGCCCGACGGGGTGTCGAAACCGCCCTTGCCGTCGTTCATATAGACCATCATCTGGCCCGACGGCCTGATCCCGGACAGGAAGAAGAACGACGCGGCGGGGGTCGGTTTGTGCGACCCGGCCTTGGCTGCGGACGCCGTGGGGGCGTCGGCGACGGCCGTACCGGCGGCCGTGGCGGCCAGGGCGACGGCCGTGGCCACGGTGGCCAGGCGGGAAAGGTACTTCACTGGGAACTCCAGAGGGTGAGTGGGCAGGACGAACCGGCGGCGGTCTGCCCCGCCCACAAGGTCTGAACCAAAAGGCTGGAAGGGGTGCCGGTAAGCAGTGGGGCAGGCTCAGAACACCAGGCGGTACTGGTTCCAGCCCGAGTTGCCGATCTTCACCGGGGACTTGAAGGGGGCGGACGCCCTGCCCGTGCCGGGGTACAGCCACAGCGCGCCCTTGCCGTCGATGGCCAGCAGGTCGCTGTGGCCGTCGCCGTTGAGGTCGCCATTGGAGAAGATGCGGGTGTATTTGCCCCAGCCGCCGCCGACCTTGACGCGAGCCGCGAAGGGCTTGCGGGCGTCGCCGGTGCCCTTGTAGAGCCAGAGGACGCCGTTCCTGTCGCGGGCGACCACATCCGTCCTGCCGTCGCCGGTGAGGTCGCCACGGCCCGCGATCTGGTCGTACTGGCCCCACTCCTTGCCGGAGCCGACCAGTACACCGCCATTGGTGAAGGTGCCGTTCTCCTTGACCGTGTACATCTCCAGCCGGCCGGTGCGGTGGCTGAATGCCAGGAGGCTGGTGGTCCGGGCGCCGCCGAGGGCTCCCGGGGAGAGGATGGTGTCGTAGAAGTGGCCGAAGTCGGGGACCACCTTGCGGGCGTGGCCGGTCAGTCCCTGGAAGTACAGGTCCTTCTTGCTGTCGATGTAGTAGTCGCCGTCGTGGCGGCCGTCCGCGTAGCGGTTGACCTGGGTGGCGGTGAGGATGTTCTTCCAGTCGCCGCCGCCGACGCGCTGCTTCAGCCCGCCCTTGCCGTCGGCCTCGTAGAAGTAGAACTTGTTGGCCTTGGTGACAGCGCCGATCGGGAACACCGGAGCGGAAACGCTCGGCTTCTTCGCCGGCTGCACCAGTGCCACGCCGTCGGCCAGGGCCGTACCGGCCGTCCCCCCGGCCAGAGCGACCGTGACGGCGGCGGTGACAAGGTGCGACAGCGCGCGCCCGGACGTGCGAGCCATAGGACTCCCCCCAAAGAAAACCAAGAAAGACAGAAAAACCGGTGCCCTCCGGGCAAGGAGGGCACCAGCGACCATTGCCGATCTTTGCATATTTTTTGGGAGTTCAGGTATCGACTACCTCTGTGGCGTACCCAACAACTCCACCTCGGCCAGGGCCGCTTCGCCGCCCAGTGCCCGTAGCCGGTAGTGCCGATAGGAGACGGGCGTGCGCAAGGCGAAGACCCTGGTCTGTCTGTCCCAGGTGAAGGACTCCCGGGACCGCTGATCGGTTGCGGTCCAGTCGTGTCCGTCGTCCGAGCCCTCCAGGACCCAGTCATGCGGGGCCTTGGTGCGGTCGGCGGGGGAGGTGAGGGTGTAGGAGGTGATCCGGGAGCCGGGGGCGACCTCCAGTGGGGCGGCGGTGAACGAGGCCGAGGTGCGCGAGGAGCGGTCGGTGAGCGGGGAGCCGTCCGGCACCGTCACATCGGACAGTGGCTCGGGGGCCCGGTCGTCGGTGGTGATGGAGGTCGGTCCGGCCTTCTTGCCGGTGGCCCAGGAGGACGGGCGGGGGCCCATGTCGAACTCCAGGGTGCCGCCGGCCGTCACCACCGAGTGCGCAAGTGCCGTGGAGTTCCAGGGCTTTCCGTTCACCTTCAGGCCCTGGACATAGATGTTGCGGGCGCTGTTGTGCGGGGCCTTGATGACCAGATCGCGGCCGTTCTCCAGATGGAGGGTGGCCTTGGTGAACAGGGGGGAGCCGATGGCGTACTCGGGACGCCCCATCACCAGGGGGTAGATGCCCAGGGCGCTGAAGACATACCAGGCCGACATCTCGCCGTTGTCCTCGTCGCCGGGGTAACCCTGGCCGATCTCGCTGCCCAGGTAGAGGCGGGAGAGCACCTCGCGGACCTTCTCCTGGGTCTTCCAGGGCTGCCCGGCCGCGTCATAGAGGTAGGCGATGTGGTGCGAGGGCTGGTTGCTGTGGCCGTACATGCCCATCCGGACGTCCCGGGCCTCGGTCATCTCATGGATGACGCCGCCATAGGAGCCGGCGAACTCGGGGGAGCCGGTCTCCGGGGTGGCGAAGAAGGTGTCCAGCTTCCGGGCCAGCGCGGCCCGTCCGCCGTAGAGGTTGGCCAGGCCATGGGTGTCCTGGGGGACGGTGAAGGCGAAGTTCCAGCCGTTGGTCTCGGTGTAGTCATAGCCCCAGACGCGGGGGTCGTAGTCGCCGGGGGACAGCCGCCAGGAGCCGTCCTCCTTGCGCCCCTGGAAGAAGCCGATGCGCCGGTCGAAGTGGTTGATGTAGTTCCGGGCGCGGTTGAGGAAGTAGTCCGACTCCTCGCGGTAGCGGGTTTGGTGCGTCCTGTCGTAGAGGGCGCGGCCCAGCTGGGCGATGCCGAAGTCGTTGATATAGCCGTCGATGGCCCAGGACATGCCCTCGGGGGTTCTGGCGCTGGTGTAGCCCTGGAAGACCGAGGTGTCCATGCCCTTGCGGCCGGTGCCGGGATCGGTGGGCAGTACGGTCGCGTTCTTCACCGCCGCCTGGTAGGCGGTCTCGGCGTCCAGCGGTACGCCCTTGAGGTAGGCGTCGGCGAAGGCGATGTCCGAACTGGTGCCGGTCATCAGGTCGGCATAGCCGGGGGAGGACCAACGGGCCGTCCAGCCGCCGTCCTTGTACTGCTGGAGGAAGCCGTCCGCCATCCGGCCCGCCTGCCGGGGGGAGAGCAGGGCGTAGGCGGGCCAGGCGGTGCGGTAGGTGTCCCAGAAACCGTTGTTGACATAGACCTGGCCGTCAACCACCTTGGCGCCGGTGTGGGTTGGGGTGGATTCACCGCGTGGCGGGGAGAAGGGGCTGGCGTACTGGTAGTGGGGGCGGCCGGCGGTACCGGTGTTCTCGGAGGCCGAGTTGGGATAGAGGAAGAGCCGGTAGAGGCTGGAGTAGAGGGTGGTGAGCTGGTCATGGGTGGCACCCTCCACCTCGATCCGGCCCAGCAGGGCGTCCCAGGCGGCCCGGGCCCGGTCGTGCACCCGGTCGAAGGAGGTGCCGGCCGGGATCTCCTGCTCCAGGTTGGCCCGCGCCTGGTCGGCGCTGATCAGGGAGGTGGCGATGCGCAGGGTGACGGTGCGGTTCGCCCCGGGGTCGAAGCGCAGATAGCCGGTGACATCGTCACCGCCACCGCCGCGCAGCCGGCCGCTGGAGACCACCGGGCGGTCGAAGACACCGTGAACGAACAGGCGTCCGGCGCCCGTTGACAGTCCGCTCCTGATGTCGGACCAGCCGCTGAACTCGCCGCGGGCCGCGTCCAGGGTCAGACCGCCCTGGTTGCTGACGTTGTCCAGGATGACCGAGGCATTGGCGCCGGGGAAGGTGAAGCGCATCATCGCGGCGTGGTCGGTGGGTGTGAGCTCGGCCTTGAGCCCGTTGTCGAAGGTGACGCCGTAGTAGTGCGGGCGGGCGGTCTCCCGGTCGTGGTGGAAGGGCAGCGCGCGGGCGGTGCGCGAGGCGTTGGGGACGCCGCCGGCCGCCGAGGGCATCACCTGGAAGGTCTGCCGGTCGCCCATCCAGGGACTGGGCTGGTGGCCGGCGCCGAACGCCTGGATGGTGGGCAGATTGTCCGCGTTGTTGCCGGCCGCGTACTGGTAGAGCCAGGTGAGCGAGCCCGCGTCGGTCACCGGCGTCCAGAAGTTGAAGCCATGGGGGACGGCGGTGGCGGGGAAGGTGTTCCCCCGGGAGAAGGAGGAGCTGGAGAGGGTGCCCCGGGTGGTCAGGGCGTAGTCCGCGAGATGTGCCGGGTGGTCCTCGGGCGGGGCGGGGGCCAGGGAGATGTCGTCGATCCAGCCCCGGAAGTTCCCCGGCCCGGCGGTGGAGTCATAGGCGACCAGCACCCGGGCCACCGTCTTGCCCGCGGCGACCTGGCCGATGGGCGACTGGCGGTTGTTCCACTGGTTGACATAGAGCGTCCTGGCGTCCGCCTGGCCCTGCGGGGTCAGCGGGGCGCCGTACTGGTCCCGGGCGCCCAGCCGGCTGAGGTAGGTGCCGTCGGTGAAGGCCAGGTCCACGGCCACATGGGTGGCCGGATAGTTCTGGTCCCGCTCGGGCATGGCCGGGAAGACCTTGTAGGACAGCAGGGTCCCGGCGGTCACCTTGGTGTGCACCGAGAACACCTTGTTGTACGCGTAGGCGTGCCCGGTGCCCGTCTGGCGGCCCGCGTAGCGCAGGGCATGGGCACCGGTGAATCCCGCGCGGGCCTTGGCGGTTGGCGAGCCGGTGGGACCGTTGTCGACATAGGTGCGCATCCCGGCCTGGGGCGGGGGGCCGCTGTCCGCGGTGGCGAACTGCACCTCGGCGAGCTGGGTGAGCTCATCGCCGTTGTTATGGGTTATGTCCAGGCGGAACTGCCGGTAGGGGGTGGTGTTGGGGAAGGTGAACTCCCGGGTCTGGAGCCGTTTTTCGAAGGATTCATCGGTGCGGGTGTCCAGGACGGTCCAGGTGTGGCCGTCGTCGGAGCCCTTGAGGGTCCAGGTCCGGGGGTCGCGGCCGGGGGCGTCATTGGCGGAGGTCAGGGCGTAGCGGACGGCCTTGACCGGCTCGGAGAGCTCGAACTCCAGCCAGGCGGTCTTCTGGAAGGTCAGCCATTTGGTGCTGATCTCCCCGTCGATCAGGTTCTCCTTGACCTCCCCGCCCTCCCGGTTCTCCCCGCTGGCCCGGACGGCGGTGATCTTGTCGGTGACCGAGCCGGGGATGCCGGAGGAGTCGCCGCCGTCGACGCCGCTGGAGAGCGGGCGGCCGTCCCGGCCGGTCTCGGCGGTGTTGCGCCAGTCGGGTTGCGGCTGGCCGGGCTCGAAGGAGGAGCCGAAGCGGTCGGTGGCGGCCGCGGGCCGGGGGCGGTCGCCGGGGGCCGCCAGGGCGCCCGTGGGCCCGATCTGAGTGAGCGTCACCATCAAGACGGCCGACAGGAGCGCGGTGGGGCGGGCGAGCAGGCGGCGGCCATATCTGAGTCGGTGTCTCATCCCTTGCCTCCCAAGGACGCTGACAACGTTGTCACCCGAGTTGCGCAATGCTGGCGGAGTGTTGGTGGCGCCCTAAGTAGCTCCTGTGCGGCCAGTGCTGTCAAGGCTCTCGGCAGGTGGTGTCGCGGGGTGTCGGTGAGGTCTCAACTAGGGAAAGGCTGAAGGTCAATGCCTCCTCGATCTTGCCCAGTTGAGGCGCGGTGGACTATACCTGTCGACGTCCGGGGCGACTTGGCAGCACCAGGCCGGACCGGGGGAAGAGGGCGGCGGACCAGCGGGTCCGGGCGCCTCGTCCCGGCGCACACCCAGCACACCAGGCTTCAACCGACCCGCGGTGTCGGGCCCTTCGTCGTCGGCGAGTGAGCACGGGGAGACCGCCACACCGCCTGAGTCCCGGAGGACTTGAGCATGGGATCCACCTCGGAATTCAGTCGTCGCGAGCTCATCAGGCGGGCCGCGGCGCTCGGCGTGGCGGCGGTGCCCGCGATGGGTGTGCTGAGCGCCTGCGCCAGTGGGGGCGACGACGACAACAAGCAGGTGGACAAGGGGACCAAGAGCGCCAAGAACCCGCTGGCCGTCAATGAGAAGGCCGCCCTGGACGTGGTCATCTTCGACGGCGGCTTCGGCCAGCAGTACGCCAAGGACGCCGAGGCCGAGTACAAGAAGGCCTACCCCGGTGCCGAGGTCAAGCACTCCGCCACCCAGGACATCGCCCCCCAGCTCCAGCCCAGGTTCAACGGCGGCACCCCGCCCGACCTCATCGACAACTCCGGTGCCAAGCAGATGGACATGGGCACCCTGGTGAGCCAGAAGCAGCTGACCGACCTCAACGCCCTGCTGGACGCGCCCTCGGTGGACGACCCCGGCAAGAAGGTGCGCGACACCCTGCGCCCGGGCGTGGTGGAGATGGGCCGGTTCGACGGCGAGGAGACCTGGATCCTCTATTACGCCTACACCGTCTACGGCGTCTGGTACTCCCAGACCAATCTGCAGAAGCTGGACGCCCAGTACCCGGAGACCTGGGACGACATGCTCAAGGTCTGTGAGGCGGCCAAGAAGAAGGGCATCGCCGGCTGGACGTACGCCGGCAAGTACCCGTATTACATCCCGTTCAGCCTCTACCCCTTCATCGGCAAGATCGGCGGAGTGGAGGTGCTCAACCGGATCGACAACCTGGAGCCCAACGCCTGGAAGGACCCGGCCGTCAAGGCCGCCTTCGAGGCGTACTACGAGCTCTACCGGAAGGGCTATATCCTCCAGGGCACCCCGGGCCTGGACCACATCCAGTCGCAGACCGCCTGGAACGAGGGCAAGGCGCTGTTCATCCCCAATGGTTCCTGGGTGGAGAACGAGTCCAAGAAGACCACCCCCAAGGACTTCCGGATGGCGGTGGGCGCGCCGTCCAGTCTGGACAAGAACGACAAGCTTCCGTTCGGCACCCTGTGGGCCTCCGGCGGCGAGCCCTTCATCGTGCCCAAGAACGCCAGGAACCCGCAGGGCGGCATGGAGTTGCTGCGCATCATGCTGGGCAGGAAGTCCTCGCAGAACTTCATCAAGGCGGTCTCCTCGCTCACTTCGCTCAACGGCGGTACCGAGGGCCTGGTGCTGCCGCCCGGGCTGGCCTCCTCCCAGCAGGCGCTGGACAAGGCGGGCAGGAACGTGCTCAACCCCCGGCTGCAGGACTGGTATGTGGCCCTGCAGAAGGAGAAGATCGGGGTGGGCGCGCTGGGCGAGATGATGGCCGGCCGGCTGACTCCGGACGAGGCCATCAAGAAGATCCAGAAGTACGCGGACGACACCGCCAAGGACAGCTCGGTCAAGAAGTACACGCACAAGTAGGGCGGCCATGCAGCACGGTAAGTACCGCTTTATCGCCGGGTTCCTGCTCGTTCCGCTGGCGATCTACGGAGTCTTTGTCGTCTCGCCGTTTGTCCAGGCCATCTACTACTCGTTCACCAACTGGAGCGGTCTGAGCGGCCACTTCAGGGTGACCGGCTTCGACAACTACCAACGGCTGTGGCACGACGAGGTGTTCTGGAAGGCCGTCGGGCACAATGTGCTGCTGCTTCTGGTGCTGCCGCTGGTGACGCTGGGCATGGGGCTGTTCTTCGCCTTTATGCTCAATGTCGGCGGGCGGCGGCGGAAGAACGCGGTGGTGGCCGGGGTGCGCGGGTCGGGCGTCTACAAAATCGTCTACTTCTTTCCGCAGGTGCTCTCGCTGGCCATCGTGGCCCTGCTCTTCCAGTTCGCCTACAACCCCAACAGCGGCGCCATCAACTCCTTTCTGGGCGCCATCGGCCTGGACTCCGTGCGGCCCGAGTGGCTGGGCGATCCCAAGCTGGCGCTGTGGTGTGTCACCGCGGTGATGGTGTGGAGCAATGTCGGCTTCTATGTGGTGCTGTTCTCCGCCGGAATGGCCTCGATACCCCGGCACTTCTACGAGGCCGCGCTGCTGGACGGGGCCAACCGGATACAGACCTTCTTCCGCATCACGCTTCCGTTGCTGTGGGACACGGTGCAGACCGGCTGGGTCTATATGGGCATCATGGCGCTGGACGGCTTCGCCTTCGTCCAGATCATGACCATGGGGCCGGGCGGGCCGGACTACTCCACCGAGCTGCTGTCCTACTACCTCTACACCAAGGCGTTCCGTGACGGGCAGGCCGGATACGCCACCACGGTGGGCGTGGCCCTGCTCATCGTCACCATGATCTTCGCGGGCATCGTGATGAAGCTCGGGCGCCGCGAACGGCTGGAGTTCTGATGTCCGTATCCACCGAGGCCAAGGCCCCGGAAGCCGGGCGACCGGTGATCGACTCGCCCCAGGGGCGGATGGGCAGCGAGGGCCGGATCCTCAATGTCTTCTCGCATGGCGTCCTGGTGATCTGGGGCCTGATGGTGACCATGCCGCTGCTGTGGGCGGTGATGAGCGCCTTCAAGACGGACAACGAGATCTTCACCTCGCCCTGGGCGCTGCCCAAGACCCTGCATCTGGACGCCTGGAAGCGCGCCTGGACCACGGCGCATATGAGCCAGTATTTCCTCAACTCCCTGATCGTGGTGGCCGGTTCGCTGGCCGGCACCATGCTGCTGGGGGCGATGGCGGCCTATGTGCTGGCCCGTTTCGAGTTCCCCGGAAACCGCCTGATCTACTTCCTGTTCATCGGCGGCATGAGCTTCCCGGTCATCCTGGCCCTGGTCCCGCTGTTCTTTGTGATGAAGAACATGCAGCTGCTCAACACCTATCCCGGGCTGATCCTGGTCTATATCGCCTATTCGCTGCCGTTCACGGTCTTCTTCCTCACCGGGTTCTTCAGAACGCTGCCCACCGAGGTCGCCGAGGCGGCGCTGATCGACGGGGCCTCGCACACCCGCACCTTCTTCCAGGTGATGCTGCCCATGGCCAAGCCCGGGCTGATCAGCGTGGGCATCTTCAACTTCCTGGGCCAGTGGAATCAGTATCTGCTGCCCACCGTGCTCAATGTGGGAGACGAGCACAAACGGCTGCTGCCCCAGGGGCTGGTGGCCCTGGCGGCCAGCCAGCAGTACAAGGGCGACTGGTCCGGGCTGTTCGCCGGGCTGGTGATGGCGATGCTGCCGGTGCTGGGTGCGTACATCGTCTTCCAGCGGCAGGTGCAGGCGGGGCTGACCGCGGGGTCGCTGAAGTAGCCCCGGAGTCGGGCGAGTTCCCGCACTCCTTGACCATGGCCGGCCGACGGGTGTGACGTGCCCGGGGGGACGCCCGGTTCTGCCGTGCGGCACCGCCCCCTCGGTGTGGCCGGCGACCGCCCGACTGCCCAACCTTGCTTTCAGGGCCACTGGTTGACGGACGGCAGTTGACTCCAGGGTGAACCAGACCGTCTTCCCGGCGCCCTGGGCCGCCGGAGTCACGCCCCAGGCCGTGGCGCAGCCGTCGACCGTCACCGGGGAGGCGGTGTGCACCACGGTGTTGGTGACCGGCTCGGTGGCCAACAGACAGGCGGTGCCGGCGGGTTCGGGGCGCCCATGCCGCTGCAGGGCGAGCCGGAGCGAGCCGCGCACCAGGCTGATCATCCAGGGCTGGGCGGGGATCCGGAGGGTGTACCACCAGTCGTCGGTGGTCGGTTGGTGGTCCTCCCCTATGCGGGGCTCCGTTCCTGAGCGGGCTGAGGGGTTGTGGCCGGTGGCGGGCGCCGGAAGCGTTCAACCATCGGGCATCGCCGGCGGCCGGGAGCGGCGGCGCCGGACACGGCCGCCGGGAGCGGGGCGGGGGCGGCCGGGTTCGCCCGTACGAGGTATCCGGGCCGTATCCGGGGCGCCTCCGGCGCGGCGGGGCGGCCGGGACGGTGATCGCGGAGCGAGGCCCTGGTTCAGCCTCCGGGCGGGCGCTCGTACGATGAGGGAGCCGCGTAGTCGCCGGGGACCGCTGTCAGGCCCTTGACGTGATCTACGCCATGCGGCTGAGCTTAGCTTCATAGGTTGTATGGACGACCGGCTCTGCCGTGCCGACGAGGTGGGAGTGAATGGGCGTGGAGACTCCGGGGTCGCAGTCCTCGTTGCACCGGGCCAACCTGGAGCGCGTGGTCCGGGCGGTACGTATGGCGGGCGCGCTCACCCAGGCCGAGATCGCCCGGTCCACCGGGCTGTCCGCGGCCACCGTCTCCAATATCGTGCGGGAGCTGAAGGACAACGGCACCGTCGAGGTGACACCCACCTCCTCCGGCGGCCGGCGGGCCCGTAGCGTCTCGCTCTCCGGGGACGCCGGGATCGTGGTCGGGGTGGACTTCGGCCACACCCACCTGCGGGTGGCCATCGGCAATCTGGCCCACCGGGTGCT
Source organism: Streptomyces sp. NPDC052396 (assembly GCF_044593195.1). Taxonomy (NCBI): domain Bacteria; kingdom Bacillati; phylum Actinomycetota; class Actinomycetes; order Kitasatosporales; family Streptomycetaceae; genus Streptomyces; species Streptomyces sp. NPDC052396. The sequence continues at coordinate 376,547 of NZ_JBIUAW010000003.1, read as the reverse complement.
GGCCGAGGAGGCCGAGCCGCTGGATGTGGACGCCTCCGCGGCCCAGGGCCTGGACCGGGCGGAGTTCCTGGTCAAAAGCCTGATCTCGGGCTCCGGCATCAGCCCGCGCAAGATCGTCGGGGTGGGCCTGGGCGTGCCCGGCCCCATCGATGTGGCCTCCGGGGTGCTGGGCTCCACCGCCATCCTGCCGGGCTGGGCCGGCACCAATCCCCGTGACGACCTGGCCGCCCGCCTGGACGTCCCGGTCTACGTCGACAACGATGCCAACCTCGGCGCGCTGGGCGAGCTGGTGTGGGGCGCCGGACGCGGGGCCGCCGACCTGGCGTACATCAAGGTCGCCAGCGGTGTGGGCGCCGGACTGGTGATCAACGGGCAGATCTACCGGGGGCCGGGCGGCACCGCGGGTGAGATCGGGCACATCACCCTGGACGAGTCCGGCCCGGTCTGCCGCTGCGGCAACCGCGGCTGCCTGGAGACCTTCACCGCCAACCGCTATGTGCTGCCGCTGCTGCACTCGGCGCACGGCACCGATCTGACCGTGGCCCGGATGGTGCGCCTGGCGCAGGACGGCGACGCCGGCTGCCGGCGGGTGATCGCGGACGTGGGCCGGCACATCGGCAGCGGCGTGGCCAGCCTGTGCAACCTGCTCAACCCCAGCCGGGTGGTGCTCGGCGGGGACCTGGCGGACTCCGGAGAGCTGGTGCTGGCGCCCATCCGGGAGTCGGTCTCCCGCTATGCCATCCCCAGTGCGGCACGGCAGTTGGAGGTGGTGCCCGGCGCACTGGGCGGCCGGGCCGAGGTGCTGGGCGCGCTGGCCCTGGTGCTGAGCGAAATGGGTGATTCCTCCCTGTTGGACGACAGTCTTCCCGGCTGAGGCCGAACGTCCCGACCTGCCCTGTCCCTTGAGTTCACCCTGATAACGAATGGCATCGTTGCCAACTCGAAATCGCTTCACTAGTTGACGCTTCGTTGACGTGCGGCTTGACTTCCTGCCACCTCGGTCGCAAGGACGCGGCCTCGTCAGGGAGGTATCCGTAAGTGAACACGCAACTGCGTCGTGCCGTGGTGGCCTTGGCCGCCGTGTCGATGGCCACCGGCCTTGCCGCCTGCGGAAAGGCCAAGGAGGCCGGCGGCGGGGACAAGAAGACGGACGCCAAGGGCTCGCTGACCATCGGGCTGCTGCTGCCGGAGAACCAGACCGCCCGCTATGAGCGCTTCGACAAGCCGCTCATCGAGAAGAAGATCAAGGAACTCGCGGGCACCAGCACCACCGTGCTCTACGAGAACGCCAAGCAGGACGCTTCCGTTCAGCAGCAGCAGGTCGACACCATGATCACCAAGAAGGTCGACGCGCTGATCGTGGACGCGGTGGACGCCAAGTCGATAGCGAGCTCGGTCAAGAAGGCCACCGACAAGAACATCCCGGTGGTCGCCTACGACCGCCTCGCCGAGGGCCCGGTCAAGGCCTACACCTCGGTGGACAACGAGCGGGTCGGCAAGATCCAGGGCGAGGCGCTGCTCAAGGAGCTGGGCGACAACGCCGCCAAGGGCCAGATCGTGATGATGAACGGCTCCATCACCGACCCCAACGCCAAGATGTTCAAGGACGGCGCGCACTCCGTTCTCGACGGCAAGGTCAAGATCGGCAAGGAGTACGACACCAAGGAGTGGAAGCCGGAGAACGCCAACGAGAACATGAAGGGCGCCATCTCCGCGCTCGGCAAGGACAACATCGTCGGCGTCTACTCGGCCAATGACGGCATGGCCGGCGGCATCATCACCGCGCTGCGCGCGGCCGGTTACGACAAGCTCCCGCCGGTCACCGGCCAGGACGCCGAGCTCTCCGGTGTCCAGCGCATCCTGGCGGACGAGCAGTTCATGAGCGTCTACAAGCCCTACAAGCCCGAGGCCGACGCCGCCGCCACCCTGGCCGTGACCCTGGCCCAGGGCAAGGCGCTGGGCTCCGTCGCCACCTCCACCACGGACAGCGGCACCCAGAAGAAGATCCCCTCGATCATCGTCACCCCGGTCGCGCTGACCAAGGCCGACATCGGCAAGTACGTCGGCCAGGAAGGCTTCTACTCCCTCAGCGAGCTCTGCACTGACAAGTACAAGGCGCAGTGCGACAAGGCCGGACTGAAGTAGCGCCGGGAAGGAAGTGATCGACGTGTCCGCTACGCCCGTACTGGCGTTGCGCGGGATCTCCAAGCGCTTCGGTGCCGTACAGGCGCTCACCGAAGTCGAGTTGGAGATCCACTCGGGCGAGGTGGTCGCCCTGGTCGGCGACAACGGCGCCGGAAAGTCCACCCTGGTCAAGACGATCGCGGGGGCGAGCCCCGCGGACGATGGAGTCATCGAATGGGAGGGCAAGCCGGTCCGCATCGACCGGCCGCACACCGCCCAGGAGTTGGGAATCGCCACCGTCTACCAGGACCTGGCGCTGTGCGACAACATCGATGTCGTAGGCAACCTCTTCCTGGGCCGGGAGATCGTCCGCGCCGGAGTGCTGGACGAGGTGGAGATGGAACGCAGGGCCCGCGAGCTGCTGTCCACCCTGTCCATCCGCATCCCCAGCGTCCGCATCCCCATCGCCTCGCTCTCCGGCGGCCAGCGGCAGACGGTCGCCATCGCCCGCTCGCTGCTGGGCGAGCCCAAGGTGGTCATCCTGGACGAGCCCACCGCCGCCCTGGGCGTCGAACAGACCGCCCAGGTACTGGACTTGGTGGAGCGGCTGCGCGAGCGCGGCCTGGGCGTGATCCTCATCAGCCACAACATGGCCGATGTCAAGGCGGTCGCCGACCGGGTCGCGGTGCTGCGGCTCGGCCGCAACAACGGCACCTTCGAGGTGCGCAGCACCTCCCAGGAGGAGATCATCTCGGCCATCACCGGTGCCACCGACAACGCTGTCACCCGCCGCAAGGCCCGCACCGCGGAGGCATCGAAGTGACCACCGACCTGTCCTCCGAGGACGCCGTGACCGTGCCGCCGGCCGACCCCCGGCTGCTGGTCCGCGAGGCGGGCTTCGCCGGGTACTGGCAGGAGTTCGTCCGCCGGCTGCGCAGCGGTGACCTGGGCTCGCTGCCGGTGGTGGCCGGGCTGATCGTCATCTGCCTGGTCTTCCAGCTCCAGGACGGCGCCTTCCTGGGCGCGGAGAACCTCTCCAACCTCTTTGTCACCGCCGCGGGCACCGGCCTGATCGCGGTCGGCATCGTCTTTGTACTGATCCTGGGCGAGGTCGACCTCTCGGTGGGCTCGGTCAGCGGACTGGCCGCCGCGGTCTTCGCGGTGCTCAACGTCCACCACGGCATGCCCGAGTGGCTGGCGCTGATCCTCGCGGTGCTCACCGGCACCGTGATGGGCGCGCTGCACGGCTTCTTCTTCGCCCGGATCGGGGTGCCCGCCTTTGTGGTCACCCTGGCCGGACTGCTGGGCTGGAACGGCCTGATGCTCCAGGTGCTGGGCTCCAACGGCACCATCAACCTGGACGACTCCGGCCTGGTCGCCGACCTGACCAACTACTACTTCAGTGATGTGGCCGCCGCCTACGGCCTGGCCACCCTGGCGGTGCTGGGCTACTTCCTGGCGTCCTTCCGGGACTCCAGGCGGCGCGAGGCGGCCGGGGTGCCCGGCCGTCCGATGAGCGAGGTCGCGGCGCGCACCGCCGGGCTGGCGGTGCCGGCCTATGCCGCGGCCTGGCTGTTCAACCAGTACAAGGGCCTGCCGCTGGCCGTGGTGATCTTCGTCGGGGTGGTGGTCGCCTTCGACCTGGTGCTGCGCCGCACCTCCTACGGCCGCAAGGTCTTCGCGCTGGGCGGCAGCGTGGAGGCGGCGCGCCGGGCGGGCATCAATGTCCCGCTGGTGCGGGTCTCGGTGTTCGCGCTGTCCGGGACGATGGCGGCGCTCGGCGGGATGTTCCTGGCCTCGCAGATCAACGCCGCCAACCAGTCCTCGGGCGCGGGCAGCCTGCTGATGAACGCCATCGCGGCGGCGGTGATCGGCGGCACCAGCCTGTTCGGCGGCCGGGGCAAGACCTGGTCGGCGCTGCTGGGTGTGCTGGTGATCCAGTCGATCGCCTCCGGGATGGCGCTGCTGGGCATCGCCTCCGCGGTGCAGTACATGATCACGGGTGCGGTGCTGCTGGCCGCGGTGGTGATCGACTCGGTCTCGCGCCGGACCCAGAAGACGGCGGGACGGGCGTAGCGCGGCCCTTCGAGCGGCCCGTCAAGCGCCCTTCAACATGCCGGTGGGCCCGGACCGTTGACACGGTCCGGGCCCACCGCCCTTTCGCCTAGCTCACATTGAGCGCGGTGTCGTCGATGACGAAGCTGGTCGCGCCGTTACCGTCCTCGGTGCCGGTGAACTTCAGGGTCACCTTCTGTCCCGCGTAGGAGGACAGGTCGACGGTCTTCTGCACATAGCCGCTGCTCGCGTCCAGGTTGGACCAGGAGCCCACGGAGCCCGAGTTGGCCTGGAGGCCGAGCGTGTCATCCGCGGTCCCGGAGAACTTCTGGGTGTCCACCAGCAGCCAGAAGCTCAGGGTGGCATGGCAGCCGGCCGGGATGGTCACACTCTGCGCCAGGGTGTCGGTGTGCGGGGAACCGTAGCCGTCCAGCCACGCCTTCCAGCTGCCGGAGTGGGCGGGTTCCGAGGAACTGTTGTCGATCACTCCGGAGGTGGCGGTCCAGGGGGCCGCCTTGCCGGTCTCGAAGCCCGGGTTGCCCAGCAGCTGGGCCGGGGTGCAGCCGCCGCCCGGGCCGTTGACGGTCCAGGTGAAGGAGGCGCTGCCGCTGGCCTTGGTGGCGTCCTGGGCGGTCACCGTGACGTTGTACTTGCCCGCGGTGGTGGGCTTGCCGCTGATCAGCCCGGCGGTGCTGATGGCCAGGCCGGGCGGCAGCCCGGTGGCCGAGTAGGTCAGTGACTGGCCGGCGTCCGAGTCGGTGGCCTGGACCTGGAGCGAGACGGCCGCGCCGGCCGTGCTGGTCTGGGCGCCCGGGTTGGTCACCTTGACGGTGTTGCCACCGGTGGTGCCGGAGGTGAAGGCGGCGGTGCCATTGGGGGTGCCCAGGCCGGTCGGTCCGTCGTAGCCGGGGCCGGTGGTGCACAGATAGGCCGGGGTGCAGCTGCCGTTGGCGCCGGTGGTGATGTCATTGAGCGCCGAGGGGTGGGCGTAGGGGTACGAGGCCGGGTAGCTGCCCGCCGCCGGGGTGCCGGCCAGCGCGTAGACCGCCGCGATGATCGGCGAGGAGGCGCTGGTGCCGCCGTAGACGTTCCAGCCGCCGGACTGGTAGCTGTCGTAGACGGCCAGGCCGGTGGCCGGGTCGGCGACGGCCGAGACATCGGCCACGGTCCGCTTGGCGCAGCCGCTGTCCTGCTGCCAGGAGGGCTTGGGGTCGTACTGGGAGCAGCCGGAGCCCGCGCCCTGCCCGCCGGCGCTGGAGCCCCAGGCCGACTCGGTCCAGCCGCGGGCGTTGCTCGCCCGGCTGAGCGAGGTGCCGCCGACGGCGGTGACGTACTGGGAGGCCGCCGGGTACTCCACGCCGTAGCCGCTGTCCCCGGAGCTGACCGTGATGGCCACGCCGGGGTGGTTGAAGAAGCTGCTGTCGGAGGTGGGGTCGGTGCTGTCCTCGGCGCCGCCGTAGCTGTTGGAGACGTACTTGGCGCCCATGGTCACCGCCCGGTTCACCGCGGCGCCCAGGTCGTCCATGCTGTTGCTGTTGGCCTCGACCAGCAGGATGTGGCACTGCGGGCAGACGGCGCTGACCATGTCCACGTCCAGCGAGATCTCCCCGGCCCAGCCGGCGTCGGCGGTGGGGTAGCTGGTGCCGCCGTTCTGGTCGGCCTTCTGGAAGCAGCCGTTGGCCGTGGTGCAGGCGGGCAGGCCGTACTGCGAGCGGTAGGTGGCCAGGTCCTGCTCGGCGCTGGGGTCGTCATAGGCGTCCACGATGGCGACCGTGGTGCCGGCTCCGGCGCCGGCCGGCAGCGCGTAGGCGCTCTGCAGATCGGCGGGGCCGTAGCCGGAGGGCAGGATGTCGTGGCCCAGGCCGAGGTGCTGTCTGACGTCCGTCCGGGCCAGGGCCAGGCAGGACATCCGGTGGCGGGCGGTGCTCTGGGAGCACAGGTGCCGGGCCTTGGCGCCGCCGGGTGTGGGGGCCGTGGCCTGGGCGGGCGCGGCGGCTATCAGGCCGCCGGTCACCAGTGCGGCCAGCGACAGCAGTGCCGTCGCGGTGCCGGTGAGCCGTCTGGAGCCGAAGGATCTGTTCGTCTGCACGGAAGTGCCCTCCATGGGGGGTTGAAAGAGCATGAGGGTGTCGTGCGCATGACAATCTTCGGTGGAAGAGCGCCACCCCGGTGGGTGGTGGCGTGCGTTGAACGTAGCGACGGCCCTTCCTGGCCGACAAGCGAAGGAACGGCAAAGGCTTGCCATCAACGGCACCAGGTGCCACTGGGCCGATCGCGGGACCCCGAGGGCATCACCCGATCAACGGCGCGCCGAACGGAACATTAGACTCGACGGACCGGCCACGTCCGACAGCTAAAGGAGGCACGGGTGGCGCTGCTGACCCGCATCACGGGACCGCGCGATCTGGACCGGCTGAGCCCCGAGCAGCTCGACCGGCTCGCCGCCGAGATCAGGTCCTTCCTTGTCGATGCAGTCTCCAAGACCGGCGGACACCTCGGGCCCAACCTCGGTGTGGTGGAGCTGACCATCGCCCTGCACCGGGTGTTCGACTCACCGACGGACAAGGTGCTCTTCGACACCGGGCACCAGTCCTATGTCCACAAGCTGCTCACCGGGCGGCAGGACTTCTCCCGGCTGCGCAGCAAGGAGGGCCTGTCCGGCTACCCCTCGCGTGCCGAGTCCGAGCACGACGTCATCGAGAACAGCCACGCCTCCACCGTGCTCAGCTGGGCCGACGGCCTGGCCAAGGCCAACCAGGTGCTCGGCCGTGACGACCGTCACGTGGTCGCGGTGATCGGTGACGGAGCGCTCACCGGCGGTATGGCCTGGGAGGCGCTCAACAACATCGCGGTCGCCAAGGACCGCCCGCTGGTGATCGTGGTCAACGACAACGAGCGCTCCTACGAGCCCACCATCGGCGGCCTGGCCAACCACCTGGCCACCCTGCGCACCACCGACGGCTATGAACGCTTCCTGGCCCGCGGCAAGGACCTGCTGGAGCGCACCCCCGTGGTCGGCAAGCCGCTCTACGAGACCCTGCACGGCGCCAAGAAGGGGCTCAAGGACTTCATCGCCCCGCAGGGCATGTTCGAGGACCTGGGCCTGAAGTACGTGGGCCCCATCGACGGCCATGACATCGAGGCCCTGGAGTCGGCCCTGCAGCGCGCCAAGCGCTTCAACGGCCCGGTCATCGTGCACTGCCTCACCCAGAAGGGCCGCGGCTACAAGCCCGCCGAGCAGCACGAGGGCGACCGCTTCCACGGCATCGGCGTCATCCACCCGGACACCGGCCTGCCGGTCTCGGCCGGCGGCGCCAGCTGGACCTCCGTCTTCGGCGACGAGATGGTCAGGCTCGGCCATGAGCGCCCGGACATCGTGGCCATCACGGCCGCCATGATGCAGCCGGTGGGCCTGGGCAAGTTCGCCAAGGAGTTCCCCGACCGGGTCTATGACGTGGGCATCGCCGAGCAGCACGCGGCCACCTCGGCCGCCGGCCTGGCCACCGGCGGGCTGCACCCGGTGTTCGCGGTCTACGCCACCTTCCTCAACCGCGCCTTCGACCAGGTGCTGATGGATGTCGCCCTGCACAAGTGCGGAGTGACCTTCGTCCTGGACCGGGCCGGCGTCACCGGTGACGACGGCGCCTCGCACAACGGCATGTGGGACATGTCCATCCTCCAGGTGGTGCCGGGCCTGCGGATCGCCGCCCCGCGCGACGCCGACCAGGTCCGCGCCCAGCTCCGCGAGGCCGTCGAGGTCAAGGACGCGCCCACCGTGGTGCGCTACTCCAAGGGCACCGTGGGCCCGGCCGTGGAGGCGGTCGGCCGGATCGGCGGCATGGATGTGCTGCGCCGCCACGACGGGAAGGCCGCGGACGTCCTGATCGTCTCGGTCGGCGCGCTGGCCACGATGTGCCTGGAGATCGCCGACCTGCTGGACAAGCAGGGCATCTCCACCACGGTGGTCGACCCGCGCTGGGTCAAGCCGGTCGACGAGGAGCTGCCGGGCCTGGCCCAGCGGCACCGGGTGGTGGTCACGGTCGAGGACAACGGCCGCACCGGAGGCGTCGGTTCGGCCGTCGCCCAGGCGCTGCGCGACGCGGGCGTGGATGTGCCGCTGCGCGACTTCGGCATTCCGCAGCGCTTCCTGGACCACGCCTCCCGCAAGGAGGTCATGGCCGAGATCGGGCTCACCGCCCCGGACATCGCCCGCCAGGTGACCGGCCTGGTGGCCAGGCTGGACGGCCGCTTCGAAGAGCCCGGCGACGACATCGCGGTGGCCGCCGAGGCCGTCCGGGACTGACCGCGGCGCACCGGAACACCGCGCACCGGAGCATGGCGCATCGGCCAGGGGCCGGCGGGAACACCCCCTATCAGGGTGGTCCGGCCGGCCCCTTGGCATGGGGCCGTCTGCCCTCCATCGGGTGAATCCCCAGGAGGGAGGCTGTGGCCGCCCCGTCCTGGCCCGGATCATCGCGGACACTCGCTCAGTTCGGGAACTGAGGACGACGCGTGCACGCCGAGCAGGTGGAGGTGACCCGATGAGCACACAGCGACCCGCCGGTGGCGGCCGCGGCCGGGGCGGGATGTTCCGGACCAAGACCGTCGAGGAATCCATTCGCGACACCGAAGCGCCCGAACACGCGCTGAAGAAGTCCCTCTCCGCCCTCGACCTCACCGTATTCGGGGTCGGAGTGGTCATCGGCACCGGCATCTTCGTGCTCACCGGCAAGGTGGCCAAGGAGAACGCCGGCCCCTCGGTGGCCCTGTCCTTCGTCCTGGCCGGCGTCGTCTGCGCGCTGGCGGCCCTGTGCTACGCGGAGTTCGCCTCCACCGTGCCGGTCGCCGGCTCCGCCTACACCTTCTCCTACGCTTCGCTCGGCGAACTCCCCGCCTGGATCATCGGCTGGGACTTGATCCTGGAACTCGCCCTGGGCTGTGCGGTGGTGGCCGTCGGCTGGTCCGGCTACATCCGCTCACTGATGGACACCGCGGGCTGGCACCTGCCCGCCGCGCTCAGCGGTGTGCACAGCGGGCACTTCGGCTTCGACCTGCTGGCCTGTCTGCTGGTGCTGCTGCTCACCGCCATCCTGGTGGCCGGCATGAAGCTCTCCTCCCGGGTGACCGCGGTGGTGGTCGGAGTGAAGGTCACCGTCGTCCTCATCGTCATCATCGCCGGGTCCTTCTTCATCAAGGGTGCCAACTACCATCCCTTCATCCCGCCTTCGAAGAGCACCGGCGGCGGCAACGGTCTCACCGCGCCGCTGATGCAGCTGATGTTCGGGTTCACCCCGTCCAACTTCGGTGTGATGGGCATCTTCGCCGCCGCCGCGGTGGTCTTCTTCGCGTTCATCGGCTTTGACATCGTGGCCACCGCCGCCGAGGAGACCCGCAATCCGCAACGGGACGTGCCCCGCGGCATTCTGGGCTCGCTGCTCATCTGCACCGTGCTCTATGTGGCGGTGTCCGTCGTGGTCACCGGGATGCAGAACTACACCAAGCTCACCGTGGACGCCCCGCTGGCCGACGCCTTCAAGGCCGTCAACCATCCCTTCTGGGCCGGGCTGATCAGCTTTGGCGCGGTGGTCGGCCTGACCTCGGTGTGCATGATCCTGCTGCTCGGCCAGAGCCGGGTGTTCTTCGCCATGAGCCGGGACGGGCTGCTGCCCCGCTTCTTCGCCATCGTGCACCCGAAGTTCGGCACGCCCTACCGCTCCACCGTCGCGCTGGGTGCGGTGGTCGCCGTGGTCGCGGGCTTCACCTCGATCGACGTGCTGGCCGAACTGGTCAATATCGGCACGCTGTTCGCGTTTATCGTGGTCGCCCTGGGTGTCGTCATTCTGCGCCGCACCCGGCCCGATCTGCCCCGGGCATTCCGCACCCCGTTCGTCCCGGTGGTACCGGTGCTGTCGGTGCTGGCCTCGCTGTGGCTGATGCTGAACCTGCCGGCGGAGACCTGGCTGCGGTTCGCGGTGTGGATGGTGATCGGCGTTCTGGTGTACTTCCTCTACGGGCGGCGGCACAGCCGGGTGGGCGCCACGGATCTCCGGTAGCGCTCCCGCCGGCGCTCCCATGGTGCGCAATTCGGCCGGAATTCCCGGGCGGGCGCGGAATGTTATCGTCGAGGGTCGGAAAAATTCGATGAAACAGCTCCGCGGAATGCGGAATTGGCCCGCGAGGAAGGCTGGCAGCGAGTCATGGCAGTGCGGACGGCCACCCCCACCACCGGCTGGTTGATGCGGGGAAAGGACGGCCGGCTGACGGCCTACGCGCCCGTGGAGGACGGTCTGCTGCGCTGGACGGAGACCCGTCCCGGCGGCCCGGAGTGGAGCGCACCCGAACACCTGGCAGTGCCCGGCCTGGAGCCGTATCTGTCCATATCGCAGACCCCGAAGGGCTATGTGTACCTCACCGGGGTGCGCACCCGCACCACCGATGACGGACGCACCATCACCGAGGTCGTCTACGCCACCCAGTTCCAGTCCGGGCGGGCGCCGACCCCCTGGCGGTCCATCGGCACCCCCTACGGCCAGGACTGGGACCGGGCCGCGAAGATCGGCGCCCCCACCACCGTGGTGGACGGCACCGGCCTTTGGGTCTTCATCCGCAACGCCGGTGGCGGGGTGTGCGGGCGGCGCCAGGACGCCAAGGGCGTCTGGGGGCCCTGGACGGACATGAAGGGCTATCAGCTGCTGGACACCCTCTCGGCGGCCGCCACCGGGGACGGGCGGGTGGAACTGCTGGCACTGTCCAGCGAGATGGTGCAGTTCTGGCGGCAGGACGAGCCGGGCGGGGACCTGCGACGGGTCCGCAACATCCCCGCCAAGCCGCTGGCCTGCTCGTCCACCCTGGCGGACGCCGGGGACGGGCGGGTGGTCTGCTACTGGCGGGACGCCGCGGAGTCGGCGCTGATCGTCCACACCCCCGACCCCGCCGTACCGGCGGACGAGGAACAGCGGCCCGGCCCCGCGCCACTGGGCTCCCTGGCGGCCGGCGGCACCGGCCCGGTGGCCGTGCTGCGCACACCCATCGACGGCCAGGACTGCACGGTGCTCGCCCAGCGGTCCGCCGCCGGGCTGCCCGCGGTGGCCGCCTACCCGACCGGGGAGCTCCCCACCCTGGCCGGCTGGTCCGAGACCGGCGAGGAGTGCGTGGGGGCTCCCGCCCTGGCCCTGGACGCCAACGGGCTGATCGTGCTGGCGGCCCTGGCCCCGGACGGCGGCCTGCGGGTGGCCCGCCAGCAGCCGGACGAACCGGGCCTGGCCATGGGGGCTTGGGCGCGCGTGTAGGCCGAGTGCGGGGCGCCCCTCAGGGGCGCGGGGAACTGCGCGATCAGCCACCACCAACCCGCACCCAAAGGCAAAGCGAAGGGCCGCCCGCCCGGGAGAACAACTCCCGGGAGGGCGGCCCTCATCCATGTACCCCGCCGGTCAGGCGACCGGCACGCTCGCGACCCCCGGCTCCAGGAACCGCTTGCCGTTGACCCGCTCCGAGACGCCCTCACGGTCCAGGTACGGCGTGATGCCGCCCAGGTGGAAGGGCCAGCCCGCACCGGTGATCAGGCACAGGTCGATGTCCTGCGCCTCGGCGACCACGCCCTCGTCCAGCATCAGGCCGATCTCCTGGGCGACCGCGTCCAGCACCCGGTCGCGCACCTGCTCCTCGGTGAGGACCGCATCGCCCTGCTCCAGCAGCGCCAGCACCTCCGGGTCCACCTCCGGCTTGCCGGAGTCGTAGACGTAGAAGCCGCGCTTGCCGGCCTTGACGACCGCCGCGAGGTTCGGCGAGACCTTGAAGCGGTCCGGGAACGCGCCGTGCAGGGTCTCCGAGACATGCAGGCCGATGGCCGGGCCGACCAGCTCCAGCAGCACCAGCGGGGACATCGGCAGACCGAGCGGCTCCACCGCCTTCTCCGCGGTCTCGATCGGCGTGCCCTCGTCGATGACATTCTGGATCTCGCCCATGAAGCGGGTCAGGATCCGGTTGACCACGAACGCCGGGGCGTCCTTGACCAGCACCGCCGTCTTCTTCAGCTTCTTGGCCACCGCGAAGGCCGTGGCCAGCGCCGCGTCGTCGGTGCGCTCGCCGCGCACGATCTCCAGCAGCGGCAGCACGGCCACCGGGTTGAAGAAGTGGAAGCCCACGACCCGCTCGGGGTGCTTGAGCTTGGACGCCATCTCGGAGACCGACAGCGAGGAGGTGTTGGTGGCCAGGATGGTGTGCTCCGGCACCACCGCCTCGACCTCGGCGAACACCTGCTGCTTGACGCCCATCTCCTCGAAGACGGCCTCGATCACGAAGTCGGCGTCACCGAAGGCGGCGGCCTTGTCCAGCGAACCGGAGACCGCGCCCTTGAGACGGTTGGCCTTGTCCTGGTTGATCCGGCCCTTGGCCAGCAGCTTGTCGATCTCGCCGTGGACATAGCCTACGCCCTTGTCGATACGCTCCTGGTCGATGTCGGTGAGCACCACCGGCACCTCCAGACGGCGCAGGAAGAGCAGCGCCAGCTGGGAGGCCATCAGGCCGGCGCCCACCACGCCCACCTTGTTCACCGGACGGGCCAGCGACTTGTCCGGCGCGCCGGCCGGCCGCTTGGCGCGCTTCTGCACCAGGTTGAACGCGTAGATGCCGCTGCGCAGCTCGCCGCCCATGATCAGGTCGGCCAGCGCCTGGTCCTCGGCGTCGAAGCCCTGGCGCAGGTCGCCGTTCTTGGCGGCGGAGATGATGTCCAGCGCCCGGTAGGCGGCCGGGGCGGCGCCGTGCACCTTGGAGTCGGCGATGGTGCGGCCGCGCTCCACGGCCAGGTCCCAGGCCTCGCCGCGGTCCACCTCGGCCCGTACCACCTCGGTGTCGCCCTTGAGGACCGAGGCGGTCCAGTCCAGCGAGCGCTCCAGGAAGTCGGCGCCCTCGAACAGGGCGTCCGCGATGCCGAGTTCAAAGACCTGCTTGCCCTTGAGCTGACGGTTCTGGTTGAGCGAGTTCTCGATGATCACGCTCACCGCGCGGTCCGCGCCGATCAGGTTGGGCAGCAGCGCACAGCCGCCCCAGCCCGGGACCAGGCCCAGGAAGACCTCGGGCAGCGAGAAGGCGGGCACCGCGGCCGAGACCGTGCGGTAGGTGCAGTGCAGGCCGACCTCGACGCCGCCGCCCATGGCCGCGCCGTTGTAGTACGCGAAGGTGGGCACGGCCAGCGCGGAGAGGCGCTTGAAGACGTCGTGGCCGCCCTTGCCGATGGCCAGCGCGTCCTCGTGCCGGGCCAGCAGCTCAACACCCTTGAGGTCGGCGCCGACCGCGAAGATGAACGGCTTGCCGGTGATGCCGGCACCGACGATCTCGCCGGCCTTGGCCTCGGCCTCGACCTGGTCGATCGCGGTGTTGAGGTTGGCCAGCGACTGCGGGCCGAAGGTGGTCGGCTTGGTGTGGTCGAAGCCGTTGTCCAGCGTGATCAGCGCGAACCGGCCCGCGCCGTGCGGGAGTTCGAGGTGCCGGACGTGCGCCTGGGTGACGACCTCGCCCGGGAACAGCTCGGCCGCCCCCTTCAACAGCTCAGCGGTGGTACTCACTTGCCCTCCCAGTGGGGGTTCTCCCAGATGACCGTGCCGCCCATGCCGAAGCCGACGCACATGCTGGTGATGCCGTAACGGACCTGCGGCTGCTCCTCGAACTGCCGGGCCAGCTGGGTCATCAGACGGACACCGGAGGAGGCCAGCGGGTGGCCGAAGGCGATGGCGCCGCCGTACTGGTTGACCCGCGGGTCGTCATCGGCGATGCCGTAGTGGTCCAGGAGCGAGAGCACCTGTACCGCGAAGGCCTCGTTGATCTCGAACAGGCCGATGTCCTCGATGGACAGACCCGCCTTGGCCAGCGCCTTCTCGGTGGCCGGCACCGGGCCGATGCCCATGACCTCGGGCTCCACACCGGCGAATGCGTAGGAGACCAGGCGCATCTTGACCGGCAGCCCCAGCTCGCGCGCCACATCCTCGGCGGCGATCAGGGAGGCGGTGGCACCGTCGTTGAGACCGGCGGCGTTGCCCGCGGTGACCCGGCCGTGCGGACGGAACGGGGTCTTCAGCGACTGGAGGCCCGCCAGCGTGGTGCCCGGGCGCATCGGCTCGTCCGCGATGGCCAGGCCCCAGCCGGTCTCGCCGGCGTCGGCGGAGGTGCGGCGCACCGAGATCGGCACCAGGTCGGCCTGGATCTTGCCGTCGGCGTACGCCTTGGCGGCCTTCTCCTGGCTGCGCACCGCGTACTCGTCGGCCCGCTGCTTGGTGATGTGCGGGAGGCGGTCGTGGAGGTTCTCCGCGGTCATGCCCATGAACAGGGCGGACTCGTCGACCAGCTTCTCGGAGACAAAGCGCGGGTTGGGGTCCACGCCCTCGCCCATGGGGTGGCGGCCCATGTGCTCCACACCGCCGGCCAGCGCGATGTCATAGGCGCCCAGCGCCACACCGCCGGAGACCGAGGTGACGGCCGTCATGGCGCCCGCGCACATGCGGTCGATGGAGTAGCCGGGCACCGACTGCGGCAGGCCGGCCAGGATGCCCGCGGTACGGCCCAGGGTCAGGCCCTGGTCGCCGATCTGGGTGGTGGCGGCGATGGCGACCTCGTCGATCCGGGCCGGGTCGAGGTCCGGGTTGCGCCGCAGCAGCTCCCGGATGCACTTGACGACCAGGTCGTCGGCGCGGGTCTCGTGGTAGATGCCCTTCGGGCCCGCCTTGCCGAACGGGGTGCGGACGCCGTCGACGAAGACGACGTCCCTAGCGGTACGAGGCACGTTGGCTCTCCTCCAGGTGCGGATCGCTGCGCGGGCATGCCGGAATCGGGGTACGCCACGGCGCGGGACTCACCGTCATGCTACTTACGAGTAACCATGCTGCACAGTCCCCCTGCCCAGCGGTGAAGGTCACATCCCGGATGTCCCCGCGGATACGCCGAACGCCCTGGCCACCGCCAGGGCGTTCGTGTTCCGTCGGGCGTCAGGCCGCCGTGGTCAGCGCCTTCACCAGCACCGGGGTCACCTGCTCCACCTGCCAGGGGCGGGCGCCATAGCCGGCGAGCGCCTCGGCCACCAGGTCCGCGGTGGGCCGGCCGGGCGGCTCCCAGCACAGCCGGCGCACGGTGTCCGGAGTGATCAGGTTCTCCTGGGGCATCGTCAGCCGCTCGGCCAGCTCGGTCACCGCGGCCCGTGCCGCGGACAGCCGGGCGGCGGCGGCCGGATCCTTGTCGGCCCAGGCGCGCGGCGGGGGCGGGCCGGTCAGCGGCTGGCCCGGCTGCGGCAGTTCGGACTCCGGCACCGCCCGGGCCCGGTCGACGGCGGCCTGCCACTGCTCCAGCTGGCGACGGCCCATCCGGTGCCCGAAGCCGGGCAGCGCCGCCAGGGCGTTGACATGGGCGGGCAGGCCCAGCGCGGCCTCGATGATGGCGCCGTCCCCCAGCACCTTGCCCGGCGAGACGTCCCGGCGCCGGGCGATCTGGTCGCGAACCGTCCACAGCTCGCGCACCACGGCCATCTGCCGGCGGCGGCGGACCTTGTGCATGCCGGAGGTGCGGCGCCAGGGGTCCTTGCGCGGCGGGGCGGGCGGCGCGGCGGCGATGGCCGCGAACTCCTGGTGGGCCCAGTCCAGCTTGCCCTGGCGGTCCAGCTCGGTCTCCAGCGCGTCCCGCAGGTCGACCAGCAGCTCCACATCCAGCGCGGCATAGCGCAGCCAGGGCTCGGGCAGCGGGCGGGTGGACCAGTCGACGGCGGAGTGCCCCTTCTCCAGGGCGTACCCCAGCACGTTCTCCACCATGGCACCCAGCCCCACCCGGGCGAAACCGGCCAGCCGGCCGGCGAGCTCGGTGTCGAACAGCCGGGTGGGCGTCATCCCTATCTCGCGCAGACAGGGCAGGTCCTGGGTGGCGGCGTGCAGCACCCACTCGGCGTCGCCGATGGCCTCGCCGAGCGCGGAGAGGTCGGGGCAGCCCACCGGGTCGATCAGGGCGGAACCGGCGCCCTCGCGGCGCAGCTGGACCAGGTAGGCGCGCTGGCCGTAGCGGTAGCCGGAGGCACGTTCGGCGTCCACGGCCACTGGGCCGGTGCCGGTGGCGAAGGCGGCCACGATATTGGCCAGGGCGTTGGCGTCCGCCGCGACCGGCGGAATGCCCTCACGTGGCTCCAGTAGGGGGATCGGCGCCGTTTCGACGTCGTCCGGGGGGCCGCCCCCGGGGGTTCGCAGTGATGGGTCTGCTGCGGTCTCTTGGGCGTCGGTCACCCGTCAAGGGTATCCGGGGATGCCGGACGCCCGCCGACGGAACGTTCCGTCGGCGGGCGTCGGGGGTGTGGCGGGCTCGGTGGACTCAGTGGATGATGCCGGTGCGCAGGGCCACGGCGACCATTCCGGCCCGGTCGCCGGTGCCCAGCTTGCGGGCGATCCGGGCCAGGTGGCTCTTGACGGTGAGTGCGGACAGGCCCATCGAGACACCGATGGCCTTGTTGGACTGGCCCTCCGCAACCAGCCGCAAGACCTCGACCTCGCGGCCGGACAGTTCCCGGTAGCCGCCGGGGTGGCCGGGGGCGCCGGGCGGGCGGCGCTGCATCCGGGCCGCGGCGGCGCCGATGGGGGAGATGCCGGGACGGCCGGGGATGCCGAGGTTGGTGCGGGTGCCGGTGACGACATAGCCCTTGACGCCGCCGGCCAGCGCGTTGCGTACCGCGCCGATGTCATCGGCGGCGGACAGGGCCAGGCCGTTGGGCCAGCCCGCGGCGCGGGTCTCGGACAGCAGGGTCAGTCCGGAGCCGTCGGGGAGATGGACATCGGCCACACAGATGTCGCGCGGATTGCCGATGCGGGGGCGGGCCTCGGCGATGGACGAGGCCTCGATCACATCGCGTACACCGAGGGCCCACAGATGGCGGGTGACGGTCGAGCGGACCCGCGGGTCGGCGACGACCACCATGGCGGTCGGTTTGGTCGGGCGGTAGGCGAGGCTCGCCGGTTGCTCGAGGAGAACGGACACCAGGCCTCCAGGGGGAGTGGCGGGGACGGGTGCCGACTTGTGGGTAAGCCGGGGCGATCCGTACAGAAAGGGTCACAAGCTCCTTCGGCAGTCAAACCGCCCGGCTTTAGGGAATGATCACGAATTGATGAGTAACAATTCGGGCAATTCAGGCCACTGTCCGGTCAGTGGTGCGGGTGGCGGGCCGGTCCCCGGCCGGCCCGCCACCCCGTTCGGGGCCCGGTACGGACGCCCTGCTCAGCGACTCTGCGGCCCCCGCCGCTGAGGGAGCGTCACAATCCCCGCGTCCGGGGCGCCGCCCGGCGGCAGCCCGGCGATCTGGCACAGCAGATCGCACCAGGCCGCCAGGTGCGCCGCGGTGTCCGGCGCCGGGTGCGCCTCGCCGATGCCCTTGGGCTCCACCGGTGACCAGGAGGCCCGGATCTCGATCTGGGTGGACGGGCGGCGCTCGCGCAGACCGCCGAAGTAGTGCGAGCCGGCCCGGGTCACCGTGCCGCTGGGCGCCGCATAGGGCACCCGGCGCGCCTCCAGCGCGCCGGTCAGCCAGGACCAGCACACCTCGGGGAGCAGCGGATCGGCCGCCATCTCCTCCTCCAGGTCGGCATGGACCAGGGTCACCAGCCGGAAGGTCCCGCCCCAGGCCTCATGGCCGGCCGGATCGTGCAGCAGGATCAGCCGCCCGTCGGCCAGCTCCTGGTCGTCCACCACGACCGCGGCCTCCAGCGCGTAGGAGTAGGGGGCGAGCCGCTGGGGTGGCGGGGTCGCGTCGAGTTCGATCTCCGGCCGCAGGAGCACACCCTGCAGCCCGGCGACCGCCTGCCGGAAGACGGACGGGGAACCCTCCCCACCCACGTCGTCCGGACTCTCCGAGTGGTGTCCGTGCGCCGCAGCCATGCCCGGAAGACTAGGCGGAAGGACCCTCGGTTCCAGGTAGGGACACCGCGCGGCGGGTCACTCGTTCGGCCCGTGCGAAGATTTGGGGCATGAGTGAGCGCAGCCAGCAGCAGACGGCCCGCACCGCGGCACACGATTCGGCCTTTCTGAAGGCGTGCCGGCGCGAGCCCGTACCGCACACGCCGGTGTGGTTCATGCGCCAGGCCGGGCGCTCGCTGCCCGAGTACCGCAAGGTCCGCGAGGGCGTCGGGATGCTGGAGTCCTGTATGCGGCCGGAGCTGGTCACCGAGATCACCCTGCAGCCGGTGCGCCGGCACAATGTGGACGCGGCGATCTTCTTCAGCGACATCGTGGTGCCGCTCAAGGCCATCGGTATCGACCTGGACATCAAGCCGGGCGTCGGCCCGGTGGTGGAGCAGCCCATCCGCAGCCGCGCCGACCTGGAGCGGCTGCGGCCGCTGGAGGCCGGTGATGTCTCCTATGTCACCGAGGCGGTGCGGATGCTCACCGCCGAGCTGGGCGCCACCCCGCTGATCGGCTTCGCCGGCGCGCCCTTCACGCTGGCCAGCTACCTGGTGGAGGGCGGGCCCTCGCGCAACCACGAGCACACCAAGGCGCTGATGTACGGCGACCCGGAGCTGTGGACCGAGCTGGTGGACCGGCTCGCGGACATCACCTCCGCCTTCCTCAAGGTGCAGATCGAGGCGGGCGCCTCGGCGGTGCAGCTCTTCGACTCCTGGACCGGCGCGCTGGCCCCGGCCGACTACCGGCGCCTGGTGATGCCCGCCTCGGCCAAGGTCTTCGACTCGGTCGCCGGGTACGGTGTGCCGCGCATCCACTTCGGGGTGGGCACCGGCGAGCTGCTGGGGCTGCTGGGCGAGGCCGGCGCGGATGTCGTCGGCGTGGACTGGCGGGTTCCGCTGGACGAGGCCGCCCGGCGGGTCGGCCCCGGCAAGGCGCTGCAGGGCAACCTGGACCCGGCGGTGCTGTTCGCGCCCCGGGCGGCGGTCGAGGCCAAGACGGACGAGGTGCTTCAGGCCGCCCGCGGTCTGGAGGGCCATGTCTTCAACCTGGGCCATGGCGTGCTGCCGGACACGGATCCGCAGGCGCTGACGCACCTGGTGGAGTACGTCCACGAGCGCACGGCGCGCTGACCACTTCTCTCCCCGGGCCGCGGCGGCCGGACCAAGCGGCCCGCCTCACTCCGGCCGGAAGGACAGGAAGACGGTCTCGGCCGGGCCGCCGAGGCGGAGGTCGAAGTGGTGTGAGCCATCGGCCTGCGCGGTGGCCAGCAGGGTGCCGCGCCGTTCCGGCGGCAGGGCGGCCAGCAGTGGGTCGCCGGGCGGAACGGCCAGGTAGACCCGGGTGAACAAGTGCTCCGGCAGCCCCCGGGCGAACAGGCACAGGGCGAGGTACGGCGGCCCGCCCGGCGCCAGGGTGCGCAGCCGGTAGCGCCCGTTGTCATCGGTCGGCACCCGGGCGAAGCCGGTGAAGGTGACGCCGTCACGGCGCAGGCTGCCGGGGGCGCCGGACCGGCTGCCGTCCGGGGCCGCCTGCCAGAACTCCAACAGGGCGTCCGGCACCGGTGCGCCCTCGGCGTCGTACACCGCGCCATGCAGGGTGAGCGCGGCGGGATGTCCGGCGGGGGCCGGGTCGCCTCCGTCGGCGAAGGGCAGGGCGATCCCGAAGTAGGGGCCGATGGTCTGGCTCGGGGTCGGGTGGCCGGGCACTCAGCGGCTCCCCTCGGTCCAGGTCGCGGCCGGGCCGTCCAGCACCACATCCCAGCGGTAGCCCAGCGAACGGTCGGGCTCGCCCAGCTCCGGGGCGTAGGCGGCCACCAGGGCCTGCCGCGCCCGGGCATCGGGGATGGTGTTCCAGATGGAGTCGTACGCCAGCAGCGGGTCGCCCGGAAAGTACATCTGGGTCACCAGGCGCTGGGTGAACGCGCTGCCGAAGAGGGAGAAGTGCAGGTGGGCGGGGCGCCAGGCGGTCTGGCCCGGCAGTGGGTAGGCGCCGGGACGGATGGTGGTGAAGCGGTAGCGGCCCTGGTCGTCGGTCAGGCAGCGGCCGGTGCCGGTGAAGTTGGGGTCCAGCGGGGCCTGGTGCCCGTCCTGCCGGTGGGTGTAGCGGCCGGCCGCGTTGGCCTGCCAGAGCTCCACCAGCTGGCCCCGGACCGGGCACCCCTGACGGTCGGTCACCCGGCCGGAGACGGTGATCCGCTCACCCAGCGGCTGTCCGGGGTGGCGGTTGGTCAGGTCCGCCTCGTCCTCGGCGACCTCGGCCGGTCCGAAGACGGGGCCGGTCAGCTCGACCGCCTCCGGGCCGAGGGCCAGGGGATAGGGCGGGTGTAAGGGGCGGCGTTCCGGGATGCCCTGGTAGACGGGGGTGGTGGTGCGCGGCGTGGCTGTCATGGGGGAGAGCTACCCAGCGGTGCCGGCCGGGAACGCCGGTTGGATTGGGCCGGGGCGCGCCCCCTAAGGGACGCGGGGAACTGCGCGAACAGCCACCAACGGCCCGCACCTGAGGTCCAGGGGCCGTCGGACGCAACCTAGTCGCGTTCCAGGACCAGGGCCTGGCCCTGGCCCACGCCGATGCACAGGGCCGCCACACCGGTGCCGGAGCCCGCCGCCGCCAGTTGGTGGGCGAGGGCGCCGGCCAGCCGGGCGCCGGAGCAGCCCAGGGGGTGGCCGATGGCGATGGCGCCGCCGCGCTGGTTGACGATGCCGGGGTCGAGCTCCGGCCATTCGGCGAAGCAGCCCAGGGCCTGGGCGGCGAAGGCCTCGTTGAGTTCCATATGGGTCAGGTCGGTGAAGGAGCGGCCGGCCCTGGCCAGCGCCCGGCGGACCGCCTCGACCGGGCCCAGGCCGTACAGGTCGGGCTCGATGCCGGTGGCGGCCGAGGCGCGGATCCGGGCCAGCGGTTCCCGGCCGGTGGCCCGCAGGCCCTCCTCGTCACACAGCAGCAGCGCGGCGGCCCCGTCGTTGAGCGGCGAGGAGTTGCCCGCGGTGACCGTGCCTCCCTCGGCGCGGAAGGCGGGCTTCAGCTTGGCCAGTGCCTCGGCGGAGGTGGTGTCGCGGATGGTCTCGTCACGCGGCAGGTCTACCCCGGGCACCGGCACCACCTCGGCCGCGTAGTCGCCCTCCCGCCAGGCCCGGGCCGCCTTCTGATGGCTGGCCAGGGCGAAGGCGTCCTGTTCGGCCCGGGTGATGCCATGCTTCGCGGCGATCAGTTCGGCTCCCTCGCCCAGCGAGACGGTCCAGCGCGGCGGCATGGCGGGGTTGGTCAGCCGCCAGCCCAGCGTGGTGGAGTACAGCTGCTGGTGGCCCGCCGGGAAGCCGCGCTCCGGCTTGGCCAGCACATAGGGGGCGCGGCTCATCGACTCCACGCCCCCGGCGAGCACCACCGAGGCGTCGCCCAGGGCGATGGCCCGGTACGCCTGGACCACCGCCTCCAGGCCGGAGGCGCACAGCCGGTTGACGGTGGCGCCGGGCACGGACACCGGAAGTCCGGCCAGCAGCACGGCCATCCGCGCCACATTGCGGTTCTCCTCGCCCGCCCCGTTGGCATTGCCCAGCACCACATCGTCGATCCGGGCCGGATCCAGCGCGGGCGACCGGTCCACCAGGGCGCGCACCACCCGCGCGGCCAGGTCGTCGGGCCGTACGGAGGACAGTGCGCCGCCGTACCTGCCGACCGGGGTGCGGACGGCGTCGACGATGTACACATCCCGGATGCGGTCGTTCATGGGGTCTCCGTAAACGCTCGGGGCCGTTGATCGCGCTTGGCGGCGAGTCTTTGCGCGTGGCCCGGGGCTGTCAATGCCCGTGGTCCGTCCATGGGGTGGGGACGGCGGGTCCATGGCGGTCTGAGACAGTGGGGCCATGAACGCAGCGCACCCTCACCGGCCCCGGGTGGCCGTCATCGGCGGCGGTATCTCCGGTCTGGCGGCGGCCCACCGGCTGGTGGCGGGCGGCGCCGAGGTCACCGTGCTGGAGGGCGGGGACCGGCTGGGCGGCAAGCTGCTGGCCGGCGAGATCGCGGGCGTACCGGTGGACCTGGGCGCCGAGTCGATGCTGGCCCGGCGGCCGGAGGCGGTGGAGCTGGCCCGCGCGGTGGGCCTGGCGGAGCGGCTGCAGCCGCCCGCCACCGCCGGCGCCCGGGTGTGGACCCGCGGCGGGCTGCGGCCGCTGCCCCAGGGGCATCTGATGGGCGTCCCCGGCGATCTGGCCCCGCTGGCCGCCTCCGGAGTGATCTCCGAGCAGGGCCTGGCCCGGATGGCCCGGGAGCCCGGGCTGCCGGGCAGCGAGCTGGGCGAGGACGTGGCCATCGGCGCCCTGGTCGCCGAGCGGTTCGGCCGTGAGGTGGTGGACCGCCTGGTGGAGCCGCTGCTCGGCGGGGTCTACGCGGGCGACGCCTACCGGATCTCGATGCGTGCCGCGGTGCCCGCCCTGTTCGCGGCCGCCCGCCGCCACCCCTCGCTGACCGAGGCGGTGCGCGAGGTCCAGGCCGCCGCGCCGGCCCGCGGCGGCCCGGTCTTCATGGGCATCGACGGCGGCATCGGCTCCCTGCCGCCGGCGCTCGCCGAGGCGGTGCGCCGGGCCGGCGGAGAGATCCGTACCGGTACGCCGGTGCGCGCCCTCACCCGGCTCCCCGACGGCTGGCGGCTGGACCTCGGCGACGGGTATCTGACCGCCGACGCGGTGGTGCTGGCCACTCCGGCCGCGGCCGCCGCCCGGCTGCTGAACGGACCGGCCCCGGCCGCCGCCGGTGAGCTGGCCGCCGTGGAGTACGCCTCCATGGCGCTGGTCACTCTGGCCTTCCGCCGCTCCGAGGTGGCCCACCTGCTCGACGGCAGCGGCTTCCTGGTGCCCCCGGTGGACGGCCGGAAGATCAAGGCGTCCACCTTCGCGAGCAACAAGTGGGGCTGGATCGCCTCGGCCGACCCGGAGGTGTTCGTACTGCGCACCTCACTCGGCCGCTACGGGGACGAGGCCGACCTGGAGCGGGAGGACGCCGAGCTGGTGGCCCTGTCGCTGCGGGACCTGGGCGAGGCGGTGGGGCTGGCCGCCCGGCCGCTGCAGAGCCGGGTCACCCGCTGGTACGGCGGGCTGCCCCAGTACCCGGTGGGCCACCTGGCGCGGGTCGCCCGGATCCGGGAGGCGGTCGCCGCGCTGCCCGGGCTGCGGGTGTGCGGCGCCCAGTACGACGGCGTGGGCATCCCGGCCTGCATCGCGGCCGCCCACCGGGCCGCCGACGAGCTGCTGGCGACCCTGGCGGAGGACACCGGGGGCGAAGAGGGAGAATGGACGGCATGACTGACGCCCAGAAGATCCCGAACGCCGGCAAGAAGGCCAAGGACCTCAACGAGGTCATCCGCTACACCCTCTGGTCGGTGTTCAAGCTGCGCGAGGTGCTGCCCGAGGACCGCTCGGGCTTCGCCGAGGAGGTCGAGGAGCTCTTCGCGCAGCTCGCCAAGGAGGACGTCACGGTGCGCGGCATCTACGACCTCTCCGGGCTGCGGGCCGATGCCGACGTCATGATCTGGTGGCACTCCGAGACCTCGGACGCGCTGCAGGACGCCTACAGCCGGTTCCGCCGCACCCGCTTCGGCCGGACGCTGGAGCCGGTGTGGTCCAACATGGCGCTGCACCGCCCGGCCGAGTTCAACAAGTCGCACATCCCGGCCTTCCTGGCCGATGAGACGCCGCGCGACTATGTCTCGGTCTACCCCTTCGTCCGCTCCTACGACTGGTACCTGCTGCCGGACGAGGACCGGCGCCGGATGCTCGCCGACCACGGCAAGATGGCCCGTGGCTACCCCGATGTGCGGGCCAACACGGTCGCCTCGTTCTCGCTGGGCGACTACGAGTGGATCCTGGCCTTCGAGGCCGACGAGCTGCACCGGATCGTGGACCTGATGCGTCATCTGCGGGCCTCGGAGGCGCGGATGCACGTCCGCGAGGAGGTGCCGTTCTTCACCGGCCGCCGCAAGCCGGTGGCCGAGCTGGTGGCCGGACTGGCCTGAGGGCTGCTCCGAGGCTTGCTCTGAGCAGCGGAAAGGGGCCGGTCATGACCGGCCCCTTTTGGTGCGCTCAGCTCGCCTTGGGCTCCGGACGGCCCGCGCAGCTCGCCCGGCGGCCCGGGAGTCTGCCGTTGAGCAGGTAGTTCTCGAAGTAGCGGTTCACACAGGCGTTGGGGCCGCCGCCGATGCCATGGGTGCCCGCGTCCCGCTCGGTGACCAGCGCCGACCCGGACAGCCGGCGGTGCAGCTCCAGCGCGCCCGGATAGGGCGTGGCCGCGTCCCGCTCGGCGGCCAGCAGCAGGGTGGGCGGCAGAGCGCGCCCCGCCCGGATGTCCAGCGGACGCTGCCGGGGCGCCGGCCAGAAGGCACAGGGCAGGTTCATAAAGGCGTTGTTCCAGGTCTCGAAGGGCGCCCGCCGAGCGAGCCGGGTGTTGTCCCGGTCCCATACGCTCCACGCCCGTGGCCAGGACGCGTCATTGCACTCCACGGCGGTGTAGACGGAGTTGCTGTTCTCCGCCGAGCGCGCCCCGGCCGGGTCCGGCGCGGCGGCCGCCACCAACGGCCGTTCGTCGCCGCGCAGATAGGCGCTGATCATCCGGGCCGCCGGCGCCCACCCGCTGTCGGTGTAGCCGGCCCGCAGCAGGACCGACTGGAGCTGGGCCGGGCCCACCCGGCCGCCGGCCGCCCGGCGGCCCAGCCGGTCGTTGGCCTTCTCATAGGAGTCCAGCACCTGCCGCTCGGTACGGCCCAGGTGGTAGACGTCGTCATGGCGGGCCACCCAGCGGCGCCAGTCGTCGAAGCGCCGCTCGAAGGCGGCCGACTGGTCCAGGTTGTTCTGGTACCAGACCTTGCGCGGGTCCGGGTTGACCACGCTGTCGAAGACCATCCGGCGGACGTGCCCGGGGAAGAGGGTTGCGTACACGGCGCCGAAGTAGGTGCCGTAGGAGGCCCCGACGAAGTTCAGCTGCCGCTCGCCGAGCGCGGCCCGCAGGACGTCCAAGTCCCGGGCGTTGTTACGGCTGTTGTAGAACTGCAGGTCGTTGCCGGCCCGGCGGGCGCAGCCCCGGGCGTAGTCCCGGGCCTTCTCCATCCGGCGCTTTTTGTAGGCGGCCGAGGGGTGCTCGGGGGAGTCGCCGGGGGCCTTGTCGGTGGTGCCCGGCTCGGCGCAGTACAGCGGGGCGGAGCGGCCGACGCCGCGTGGCGCGTAGCCGATGAAGTCATAGGCCTCGGCCAGCTTGTGCCAGGCCGGGAGCCCGGCCAGCAGCGGGAAGATCATGCCGGAGCCGCCGGGGCCGCCGGGGTTGAAGAACAGCGCGCCCTGCCGCTGTGAGCGGCCGCCGGTGGCCCGGCCGCGGCTGACGGTGAGGGTGATCTGCTTGCCGTTGGGCCGGGTGTAGTCCAGCGGGACGGAGACGCTGCCGCACTGGATGGGGGAGGGCAGCCCCTCGCCGGATGAGCAGGAGTGGAAGTCCACCCCCTCCTCGGCGGCCCGCTCGGCGGCCAGCGCCACGCCCCGGGCCTCGGCCCGGCCGTCCGGGACCAGGGAGCCGTCGCCGCTGCCCTGGACGGGGGCGGCGGTGAGGGCGGCGAGCCCGGTGAGGACCAGGGATCCGACGGTTCCGTACAGGGCTGCTGCTCTCACTGGGTGTGTCCCTTCCTGTCCGATGCGACAAAAGGGATATTTGATGGGGTGGTTGGTGAAGTAAAGCACCGCCTCGCCGGAACGGCCGCAATGGTCCGCTAACGGACACTTGCGGGTGACCGATCCCGGAAAGGGGGTTGGCGGGCGGTCCGTCGCCGCCATGACATGGCTCAACACCGGTGCCGGTCAAGCCTGGTGGCCGGCGCCGCGCGCGGTCCGGGGTCCCGTGCCGCCCGGCGGGCGAGGCCCGGCCGGCCGTGCCAACCGGCTCCGGGCGCGGGCCGTCCATGGCCGGCCGCCCGGTGCCCCGTGCGTCTTATGGGGCCCGTCCACGTACCACGGACGGGTGCCAGGCGTCGGCCGGCCCCGTGTCCTCCAACGCCCGCAACCCGTCCAGCAGCGTCTGGTTCGCGTCCTCGGCCAGCTCCCGGACCGCCGTGTTGCGGGTGGCCGGGCGGATCCGGCCGGTGAGCGTGAACAGTTCGCCCTGGGCGCGGCGCAGGGTGTCCACGAACTCCCGGTCGTAGGCGGCCCCGTGCGCCGCCGTCAGCCGGGCCAGCGAGGAGCGCTGGCCCGCCGAGGGGCGGCCGGGCAGGGCCAGGCCCAGGCGGTCGGCGGTCCGGCCGGTGTGCCGGTCCAGCGCGTCACCGGCCTCGGCCAGCCGCTCGCCGGCCCGCCGCACCGCGGCCGTGCCGCCCCGCTGCCCGGCCCGCCGCTCGGCCGGCCGCTGCCACAGGCCGGCCTGGCGCAGCCGGGTGACGAAGTCGCGGTCGGCGGCGGACAGCGGGCCGTAGTGGGTGGCCGCCACCTGGGCGGTGAGGTCGGCGGCCGGATCGGTGTCGGTGCGGTCGAGATAGGACCAGACGGGGAACAGCAGCGCGGCCGCGGTGGCCAGCAGGGCGGTGACGATCAGCGCGGTGCCGGTGCCGGCACGGATGCCAGAGCGCAGGGGGCCTCCTAGTGCGCACCGCACGCTAGCCGCCCGGCACCGTGCCCCGGGCGGCTTTGCCGCACTTGGTGCGCGGCGGCTCTGGTGAGACCCCGCGATCGGGGGGACGTCGCGGGGCCTCGGGTGGGCAACGGGCGGCGGCCCGGGTTGGTTCCCGCTCCGCTGCGGCAAGATGGCCATGGGGGTGGTGGCGTGCGCGAGCGGCCGGCAGGGAAGAACGGCGCGAACGGCAAGGGGTACGACCCGGAACGGCTCTTCCTGCCCCCCGACGACGACCTGGCCCCCAACCGCCCGGGGGAGGCCCTGCGGGTCCGGCTGGACGCCGCCCCGCGCTCCCGGAACGCCCTGTTCCTGGCCCGGCTGCTGGGCCGCCGGCCGGCGGAGGACCACTGGCGCCGGCTGCTGGCCGCCGAACAGCAGGTGGGTACGGCCCTGGAGGCGCTCACCCCCGGCGGCTGGGAGGTGGTGCACTCCATCGCCCTGCCCGGTGACGCCCGGATCGCCCATCTGCTGATCGGGCCCGGCGGTGTCTTCGGCGTGGGCGCCGAGCCGGTCCGCCGGGGCGGGGTGAGCGTGGACGCCGAAGCGGTCCATGTCCCCGGGGAACGGGACCCGCGCCCCAGCCTGCGCCGCGCCCGGCAGAACGCGGCCCGCGCCGCCCAGGTGCTCTCCCGGGGCTGTGGGTTCGCGGTGCCGGTATGGCCGGTGGTGGTGCTGGTCGGCGCCGCCCGCCCGGACCTGGCGGCGGCGCCGGAGGACGTCCGGGTGCTCACCCACCGCGAGCTGCCCGCGCTGGCGACGCTGGGCGGGGTGCTGCGCCCGGAACGGGTGGACCGCATCCACACGGTGGCCCGCAACCGGCGGGTGTGGCTGTGGGGATGAGGGCCGGCACCCGATGAGAGCCAGCACCCCCAGCCGGGTGACGTACCGTCAGATGAGCTGCCCGGACGAGTGAAGCGGGGGCCGCCGGGTTCGGCGGTCGAGGGGGTGCGGCGGTGCGCTGCCTACGATGACGGCCTGATCGACCCTGTTCGACCGTGGACGCGGGAGGCTGGCTGATGCGAGCGGGTGCCGGGGGGATGCCGAGGTCCCCTGGGCGCTCCCCGGCCCGGCCGGGACGCCGCCGTGCCCTGGCCCTCACCCTGCTCGCCCTCGCCACCTGCGCCCCCGCCCGCCCACCGGACCAGGCCCCCGCCCGTCCGCCCGGCGAGGCCGCCCCCGCCGGCCCGCCGCGGGTGACCGTCATCGACATCACCCCCGGCACCTGTGGCACCGGCTGGCGCCGCCCGCAGCCCGGCATCCAGGAGTTCGCCCTGCGCAACGGCGCCGCCGTCCCGGTCGACGCCCGGCTGACCGACCCCGGCACCGGAGCGGTCTACGGCGAGGTGGAGGGCGTCGGCCCCGGCACCACCCGCCCGCTGCGGGTCCGCCTGGGCGCCGGACACTATGCCTTCGCCTGCCTGCCCGAGGACGCCGACGCCGTCACCGGCCCGGTGACGCGCATCGGCGGCCGCACCGCGCCCGGCCCCGCCGCCCGGCCCGTCACCCAGGCCGACCTCACCCCGGCGGCCCTGGACTACCAGCGCTGGACCGCGGACCGGCTGGCCGCCCTCGCCCGGGACACCGCCGCCCTGCGCACCGCCGTCGACCACGACGACCGGGACGGCGCCCGCCGCGCCTGGCTCACCGCCCACCTCGGCTATGCCCGCCTCGGCGGCGCCTATGGCGCCTTCGGCGCGGCCGGCCGGGCCATCGACGGCACCGCCGCGGGCCTGCCCGGCGGCCGCCAGGACCCCCGCTTCACCGGCTTCCACCGCGTCGAGTACGGACTGTGGCACGGCGAACGCGGCCCGGCCCTGCGCCGGGCCGCCGCCCGCCTGGACACCGACGTCCGCGCCCTGGCCCGGACCTGGGAGCACACCCGCCTGGCCCCGGACGCCCTGGTGCGGCGCGTTCACGAAATCCTGGAAGACACCCTGCACTTGGAGCTCACCGGCCGCACCGACCACGGCAGCGGCACCGGCCCGGCCACCGCCCGCGCCCAACTCGACGCCACCGGACGGGTGCTGGCCCCCCTGCTTCCCCTGCTGCGCACCCGCTACCCCCAACTCCCCGAACTCCAACGGCGCATGGCCCGGGCCCGGCGCGACCTCACGGCGGCCGGCACCCCCCCGACCCCCGCCCAGCACCGGCGGCTGAACGCCGACTTCGGCGACCTGGTGGAGCGGCTGGCCGAGGTCGCCGCGGTGTGCGCGGTACGGAGAGCGGCATGAGCCCGGTACCCCGCCGCGGCTTTCTGTACGGGATGGCCGCCGCCGCGCTCCCCGCCCCGCTCGCCGAGCGCGGCCCCGCCGCCCCGCCGCCCTTCCACGGCCACCACCAGCCGGCCGTACTGACCCCGCCCGCCCGCTGCACCGCCTTCCTCGCCCTGGACGTCACCGCCGACGACCGGGCCGAACTCACCGACCTGCTGCGCACCCTCACCCGGCGGGCCCGGCTGCTGACCGCCGGCCGGGCCCCCGAGCCCACCGGCATCACCGCCCCGCCGCCCGACTCCGGGCTGCTCGGCCCGGACCCGGCGGTACGGACCCCGGTGCGCCTCACCCTGTCCGTCGGCTCCTCGCTCTTCGACCACCGCTTCGGCCTGGCCGCCCGCGCCCCGCGCCGGCTGCGCCCCATGCCCGTCTTCCCCGATGACGACCTGGACGCGGCCTGGTGCCATGGCGACCTGGGCCTGCAACTGTGCGCCGACAGCCCGGACATCGTCCTCCACGCCCTGCGCGACCTCACCCGCCATACCCGGGGCGGGATGCAGATCCGCTGGCGGCTGGACGGCTTCACCGCCCCGCCCCGTCCCAGCGGTGCCCCCCGCAACCTCTTCGGCTTCAAGGACGGCACCGGCAACCCCGAGGTGCGCGACGCCCGGCTGATGGACCGCCTGGTATGGGCCGGCCCGCACTCCGGCGAGCCCGCCTGGGCGGACGGCGGCAGCTACCTGGTGGTACGGCTGATCCGGATGCGGGTGGAGTTCTGGGACCGGGTCCCGCTCGCCGAGCAGGAGCGCATCATCGGCCGCCGGCGGGACACCGGCGCCCCGCTGGACGGCGACCGGGAGAACGACCCGCCGCGCTACGCCCAGGACCCCAAGGGCGAGGTGGTGGCGCTGGACAGCCATATCCGGCTGGCCGACCCGCGCACCCCGGCCGGCCAGGCGCGGCGGCTGCTGCGCCGCTCCTACAGCTACGACCGGGGCGTGGACGGCGCCGGCGAGCTGGACATGGGGATGCTCTTCTGCTGCTACCAGCAGGACCCCGAGCGCCAGTTCACGGCCGTCCAGCAGCGCCTGGCGGGCGAGCCGCTGACCGACTACATCACCCCCTTCGGCGGCGGCTGGTTCTTCACGCTGCCCGGCGTGCGGGACGAGGCCGACTTCTTCGGACGCGGCCTGGTCAGCCGGGCGTGACCTGCCAACCGGGCATGAACAGAGAGGGAGAGGGCGCATGAAGGGCACCGGAACGGGCGTGATGCTCGCCGTCCTGGCCATGCTGGGCGTGACCGCACTGGCCCCGGCAGCGGCCCTGGCGCCGGCCCCGGCCGGCCCCGCGACCCCGGTGAAACACCTGGTGGTGATCTTCGGCGAGAACGTCTCCTTCGACCACTACTTCGCCACCTACCCCCGGGCGGCCAACACCGACGGCACCCCGTTCACGCCCCGGCCCGGCACCCCCTCGGACATCGACAACCTGCGCACCGCCGGGCTGCTGACCCGCAACCCCAACCAGTACCCGCCCCGGCGGCTGTCCGCCGGCCAGGCCATGACCTGCGACCAGAACCATTCCTACGGTCCCGAGCAGTACGCGGCGCATGGCGGCGCCGCCGACCGCTATGTCCAGTTCACCGACTCCGGCCACTGTTCGGGCACGCTCTTCGGGGAACCGGGGCTGGTGATGGACTACTACGACGGCAACACCGTCACCGCGCTGTGGAACTACGCCCAGCACTACGCCCTCAACGACCGCTCCTTCGGCACCACTTACGGCCCCTCCACGCCCGGCGCCGTCAACCTGGTCTCCGGCCAGACCCATGGCGTGGTCGCCACCGACCCGGCCTCGGGCACCGAACGGCCCCGGCAGACCCGCAAAACCGACCCCTCCGTGGTCACCGCCCCGGACGCCAGGGGGGCCGGCACCCTGCTGGGCGACCCGGACCCGGCCTATGACGACTGCTCCGGCGCCGACCACACCGGCCGCGGCGCACTGGCCGCCCTGCGCGGCCGCAACGTCGGAGACCTCCTCAACTCCCATGGCATCAGCTGGGGTTGGTTCCAGGGCGGATTCCGGCCCAGCCGGCCGTGGGACGGGCGGGCCGGGCACTACGCCCGCTGCTCGGGCCGTACCCACACCAACCTCGGCGGGGCCGAGGTGATCGACTACATTCCGCACCACGCGCCGTTCCAGTACTACCGCTCCACCGCCAACCCGCACCACCTGCCACCGGCCTCCCCGGCCGAGATCGGGCACGCCGGGCCCGCCAACCACGCCTATGACCTGGCCGACTTCGACACCGCGCTGCGCACCGGGCGGCTGCCCGCGGTGAGCTTCCTCAAGGCCGCGGCCTACCAGGACGGGCACGCCGGCTACTCGGACCCGCTGGACGAGCAGCACTTCCTGGTCGACTGGCTCAACCGGATCCAGCGCTCCCCGCAGTGGCCGGACACCGCGGTGGTGATCGCCTACGACGACTCCGACGGCTGGTACGACCATGTCTATGCCCGGCCGCTGAACGGCTCCCGGCTCGGCGCCCGGACCCCGGGCGCCCGCCCGCTGGACGCCCCCGCCTGCCAGACGGGCCCGGCCCCGGCCGACGGGCAGCACGGACGCTGCGGCCCCGGGCCGAGGCTGCCGCTGCTGGTCGTCTCCCCCTACAGCAAGGCCAACACGGTGGACCACACCCCCACCGAGCAGACCTCGGTACTGCGCTTTATCGAGGACAACTGGCGGCTGGGGCGCATCGGGGGCGGGTCCTTCGACGCCCGCGCCGGATCGCTGCTGGGCCTGTTCGACTTCACCCGGCCGCGGGCGGGGCGGCTGCTGCTCAACCCCGACGGCTCGGTCCACCCGGAACGGGTGGCATGGCCGCTACCGGGCCGCCCGCGGCGCCCCGCGGACCTGACGGCGCCCACGGCCGGGGTGATGCTGGCCGGTGCGGGAGCGGTGGGAGTGATGCGGTGGCGGGTACGGGACGCCATGCGCCGGCCGGGCCGCCGGCCGAAGCGCTAGCCCAGCCGCTCCGGCGCATAGGCGTAGGCCCGTCCCCGCGGCAGCCGGCGCAGCACCCGCTTGCCGTGCAGCCGGGACAGGATCCGCAGCACCGTGCAGTAGGTGAACTCACCCGTCAGCTCGCTCTGCACCTCACGCGGGGTGAGCGGCACTCCGGCCCGTTGCAGGGTCGCCAGTACCTCGCACTCCAGCGATCCGCTGGCGCGCCGCCGAAGCCGTGTCACCACACCGGTCGTGCCCGATCGCATGTCGTCTGGGGTCCTCTGCTCTGGTCCGCTGCCGGAAGCCTGAAATCCGGAAAGGCCGGAAAGGCCGGAAATTCGGTAACCGAGTGTACGGGCACAGCACCCCTTACCGCCGGGCGCGCAGCGCCGGGTGATCCGCGACCACGGTGCAGGAGCCGGGAGTGATCTCGGTGAACCCGGCATCCCGCACCACCGGCAGCCCGCTGTCCGCCAGCTCTGTCCAGCGCTCACGCGGCGCGGTGCGCACCGCCAGCGGGAAGCCGGCCGCCCGCCAGGCGGCGCGCTCGGCCTCGTCCAGTGCCCACCAGGCCAGCTGGGCGCCATGCCCGGCCTGGGCCATGGTCTTGCCGGCCGACATCGCCAGATGGGGGTTGAGCCACAGCACCGGCCGGTCGTCCTGCGGCGCGCGGGGCGGCTCGGGATCGTCCAGGTCGGTGCCCGAGACCTGGAGCTTGATCAGTTCCTTGGGCCAGCCGTCCAGGGGCACCGGCGGGAAGACCCGCACCTCGGCGGTGGCGCCGGTCACGGTGATCCCGGGCAGGGCGGCGGCCTTGCGCCACTCGGCGCCGCGGGCCCGGCGCACCACCTTGCGGATCCGGGCGTCCTGCCAGTCCCGTACCGCCCGCGCCCACTCGCCGTCCACGCCGCCCGGGCTCAGCGACCGCTCGTCCGACAGCAGGGTGAGCACCGCGCGCGCCGCGGTCTCCAGGGCATCGGTACGCGCCGGGGGCGCGCTCTTCTCGATGCGCACCACCAGGGGCAGGACGAACTGGGGAGCGGCGTCCCGGGGGTCGGCGGGGATCTCGGTGGTGGCGGTGTCGGAGCTGGTCATCCGTCCAGTCTGCCAGCCGTGCCCCAGGGGGCCGGCGGCCGGTCAGCGGCCGCCGATGAGGTCCGAGACCCGCACCAGCCGGTAGCCGCGGGCGCGCAGCCGGGGCACGATGGTGCGCACGGCCTCCTCGGTGGCGGGGGCCGCGCTGTGGGTGCAGTGCATCACCACCACCGAGCCGGGCCGGGCCTTGGCCAGGACTTCATCGGCCACCGGGCCGGCATGCCGGGCGAAGGCGTCGCCGCTGACCACGTCCCACTGCACGGCGGTCACCTGGACCGGGCCGAGGGCCTTGAGCACCGAGTCGTTGTAACAGCCGCCCGGGAAGCGGAAGTAGGGCACGGTGTGCTGGACTCCGGCGCGGCGGAAGGCGTCGGAGGCGCGTTCCACATCGTCCCGCGCGGAACCGGCGGCCACCTTGGGCAGGCCGTAGCAGGGGGAGGCGAAGGCGTGGTGGGAGTAGGAGTGGTTGGCCACCTCGAACAGCGGGTCCGCGCCGATGGACCGGGCCTCCTCCGGGTACTGGTCGGCCCACTTGCCGGTCATAAAGATGGTGGCCGGGACCTTCAACCGGCGCAGGGTGGCGATCAGTTGGGGGTTGTCGAACCGTTCGCCGCGGGCGGCGCGCGCGCCCTGGTCGGCGGTCATATCGGCGTCGAAGGTCAGGGCGATGCGCTTGGCGCCGCGCGCGCCGTGCGCGAAGACCGGGGTGGTGCCGTCCGCCTTCGGCGGGAGGGTGGGTATGGGCGTGGCGGCCGGCGACGCGGAGGGCGCCGGCGCGCTGCGGCTGGGGGCGGCCGCGGGCTTGCGCTCGCCATGACCGCCGCCGCAGGCCGTCGTGGCGAGCGCGCAGCCGAGGACGAGCGTAAGCGCTGCCGCGCGATTCAGGGTGGGCATGCGGGCACGTTATCCGGACCAGGGCGCCCCATAGGGGGCGCGGGGCGGCTGTGCCATGCGGCTCCGCCGCGTGGGCGCGACCAGCCACAAGACGGCCCGCACTCGAAACGCGAGGCGCGTCCGTCCGGACTAGCCCTCCACCAGCCGCCGGGAGTCGCGCGCCAGCGCCGTCAGCCGCGAAATGGCCCGGAAGTACTTCTTCCGGTAGCCCCCGTTGAGCATCTCCTCGCTGAACAGCGCGTCAAACGGCTGTCCGGAGGCCATCACCGGCACCTCCCGGTCGTACAGCCGGTCCGCCAGTACCACCAGCCGCAGCGCCGTGGACTGGTCCGGCACCGGCTCCACACCGGTCAGGCACACCGCCCGGACCTCGTCGCACATGGCCCCGTAGCGGCTGGGGTGCACCTTGGACAGGTGGGTCAGCAGCGCGGGGAAGTCGTCCAGCGAGGCGCCCGGGACCGAGTGCGCCACCCGCTTGACCGTCTCGTCCTGGTACGGGTCCGGCGCCTGCGGCAGGCCCCGGTGCCGGTAGTCCTCGCCGTCGATGCGCAGTGGGCGGAAGTGCGCGGACAGGCCCTGGATCTCGCGCAGGAAGTCCGCCGCGGCGAACCGGCCCTCGCCCAGCTTGCCGGGCAGCGTGTTGGAGGTGGCGGCCAGCGCCACGCCCGCCTCCACCAGCTTGGCCAGCAGGCTGGAGACCAGCACCGTGTCGCCCGGGTCGTCCAGCTCGAACTCGTCGATGCACAGCAGCCGGTGGCCGCTGAGCGTCTGCACGGTCTGCTGGAAGCCCAGCGCCCCCACCAGGTTGGTCAGCTCGACAAAGGTGCCGAAGGACTTGCGCTCGGCCGGCGCCGGGGTGGCGTGCCACAGCGAGGCCAGCAGGTGGGTCTTGCCGACGCCGTAGCCGCCGTCGAGGTAGACGCCCCGCGGCCCCGGGGCCGCGACGGCCTTGGGCTCGCGCCGGAACCAGCGCCGGCGCCCGGCCCCGTCGGCCGCCGGGCCGCCCAGGCCGCCCGCGAAGGAGTCCAGGACGCGCACCGCCTCGGCCTGGCTGGGCTGGTTGGCGTCGGGGAGGTAGGTGTCGAACCGGACCGAGTCAAAGCGCGGCGGCGGCACCAGCTCGGCGACCAGCCGGTCGGCCGGCACCTGGGGGGCGCGCGAGGTCAGGGCTATCGGTCCCTGGTCCAGGGATCCGGCGTCTGCTGCGGGTGATGCGGTGGAGGACGACACAACGCTCCAGGGTAGTGCGTAATAGCGGACCCGCCGCCCGGAGCGGGGCGAGGCATGTCACACTGCCGCCATGCGACGCCTGTTCCCGTCCCCGGCCTCTGCCGCCGCCGCCGACCTCGAGGACCGCGAATGGGGGCTGGACGAACTGGCGGACGCCTACGCCTACCCCGGGACCACCGCCGAGGGCCGTGGCTGGCTGCGCGCCAATATGGTCTCCTCGCTGGACGGCGCCGCCCACCACGAGGGCCGCTCCCAGCCGCTGTCCTGCCCGGCCGACATGCGGATCTTCGGCACCCTGCGGGGCCTGGCCGACGCGGTGGTGGTGGGCGCGGAGACGGTGCGGCAGGAGGGCTACCGGCCGGCCAGGGCCCGGGAGGCGTTCGCCGCGGCGCGTGCGGCGCGCGGCCAGGGGCCCGCGCCGGTGATCGCGGTGGTGAGCGCCGGGCTCGACCTGGACTTCGGCCTTCCGTTGTTCACCTCCCCGCTGGTGCCCACCCTGGTGCTGACCGGCGCCGCCGCGCCCGGGGACCGGGTGGCCGAGGCCCGGGCGAGCGGTGCCGAGGTGATCGTGTGCGGCGAGGGGCGGATGGTGGACGTCCGGCGGATACCGGCCGTGCTGGCCGGGCGCGGGCTGACCCGGCTGCTCACCGAGGGCGGGCCCAGGCTGCTGGGCCAGTTCGCGGGCGCCGGGGTGCTGGACGAGATGTGCCTGTCGCTGGCCCCGATGATCGCCGCGGGTGAGGCGCCCAGGGTCGCCGGCGGCCCGCCGCTGCTGGTGCCCGAGCGGTTTGCGCTGCATTCGGTACTGGAGGAGGAGGGCTTCCTCTTCACCGCCTACCGAAGGATCTGACAATCGGCGGAATTCCCTGTTCCGCTTTCTGCCCGCCGGGCAGAATTGACTCTGACGCTCCCCCGAGAGCGCGGGACACAAACAATCCGGGTGCACGAGCCGGTTCATGGGGAGCACACGCAGGATGGTTTCTGTTGGGCCGGTGGCCCACGGAGGAGAAGGGCTTCCACCGTGTTCACGAGCGTATTGATGATCGAGCAGCCGCTGTCGGCGACCGATGTCGAGTTCGTCACCGGCCTGCACGACGACACCCTGTCGTTCGTGGTGCTGATGCAGCCCAGAGGCAATGAGGACCGGCTGCTGCGGGCCATTGACGATGTGGCGCTCGGCGAACTGGAACAGGCCGTGCACGAGGCGGACGAGCCGGAGGGGGAGGAGGCGCTGCGGCCGGCCGCCCTGGCCCTGGAACACTCGCTGCGCGCCCTGCGGGACGCGGGCAGCGAGGCGGTGGGCCAGATCATCGACAACCATCCGCTGGACCTGCTGCGCTCGGTGGTCGAGCAGACCCATGCCGACGAGGTGATCGTGCTCACCGCCCCGCACCTGGTGGAGGAGTTCTTCCACCGCGACTGGGCCTCCCGGGCCCGGCACAAGGTCGGCGTCCCGGTGCTCAAGCTCTACGCCCACAACGACGAGGCATAGCCGACCGGTTCAGCGCAGCCGGCCATCGGCCATGGTCAGCAGCCGGCCGGCCCAGCCGGACACCTCGCGGTCATGGGTGACCAGCACCGTCGCGGTGGCGTGCCGCCGGGTCACCTCGGTCAGCAACTCCACCACCCGTGCCCCGCGCTGATGGTCCAGCGCCGAGGTCGGCTCGTCCACCAGCAGCACGGACGGGTCACCGGTCAACGACCGGGCGATATTGACGCGTTGCCGCTCACCCCCCGACAACTGGTGCGGACGGCGATGCCACTTGGTGCTCTCCAGTCCCACCGACTCCAGCAGTTCGCGGGCCCTGGGCCGGGCGGCCCGGAGGCTCTCGCCGCGCAGCCGGGCCACCGCCAGCAGCTGCTCCTCGGCCGTCAACGAGGGGAGCAGATTCGCCTGTTGGAACACGATGCCGATCCGCTCCCGGCGCAGCCGGGTGCGCTCCCGGGCGCTCAGCCCGCTCACCTCGGTGCCGGCCACGGTCACCCGCCCGTGGTCCGCCCTCAGCAGGGTGGCCGCCACCGCCAGCAGGCTGGACTTGCCGGAGCCCGACGGGCCCACCACGGCGACCAGTTCGCCCGCCGCGACCTGGAGCGACACCTCGTCCAGGGCGGTCAGCCGACGGTCGCCGTCGGGGTAGGTGAGGGTGACGGACTCCAGGCACAGGGGGTGGGTGGCGGCGTTCATCCGGGCCTTCGACGAGGTGTTCACAGGGGCGTTCATCGGGCGGCTCCCAGAGCGGTCAGCGGGTCCACGGAGGTGATGCGGCGGACGGTCAGCGCCGAGCTCGCCAGCCCCAGCAGCACCATGGCCGCCACCGGGACGGCCACGCCGGCCGCGTCCAGGTCGAAGGGCACCGCCCGGGCGGCCAGCCGGCCCCCGAGCGCCCCCACCACGCCGCCCAGCACCGTCCCCGCCAGCAGCACGGCCAGCGCCTGGGCGAGCGCGTCCCGGACCAGATAGCCACTGGCGGCACCCACGGCCTTGAGCACGGCCACATCCGGGCGCCGCTGCACCGTCCACACCGTGAAGAAGGCCCCCACCACCAGGGCGCTGACCACCAGCAGAAAGCCCTGGATCAGGCGCAGCGTGCCATGCTCGGCGGCATATCCGTCGATCCCGTCCAGCGCCTGCTCCCGGCCGGCCGCCCGGGTGCCCCCGGCGGCGGGCCCGGACGGGCGGCCGTCGCCGGTCACCGCCAGGGCGGTGGGCTGCGGCTGATGGGTGATCTGCCGCCAGTCGGCCAGGGTGGTCCAGACGCTGGGCGCATGGCCATGGCTGCGGTCGGCGGTCAGGCCGCTGACGGTCAGCCGCCGCGCCCCCACGGTCACTTGCTCGCCGATGCGCAGCCCATGCTCCCGGGCGATCCGTTCACCCACCGCCACCTCGCCGTTCCCGGGTGCCGCCCCCGACACCAGGGGCGGCCGCAGCCGCGCGGCACTGCCGAAGACGCTCACCGAGGCCGCCGAGCCATGCGCGGTCAGCCGGGTCATGGCCACCCCGAAGGGCTCCGCTGAGCGGACGCCCGGGGCGGTGCGCCAGGCCTCGGCCTGCCGCTCGTCCACCGTGCTGTTGGCGAAGGACACCTGGGGCGCGGCCCCGGCCGGGGCGCCGAAGACGATCCGGCCGGCGGGCAGCGAGGCCACCGCCGAGGTGGCCTCCCGGGCCAGCCCCGCGGTCAGACCATGCAGAAACACCACCAGCACCGTGATCAGCATCACCACCGTGCCCATCAGGGCGAACCGCCCTCGGGCGAAACGAATGTCACGGAGCGCGACAAACAACGCAGACCCTCCCGGGCTCCTCGGACAGCAACCTCTCCACCCTCGCCCGTGGCGCGCCCGCCGCCATCAGGGCAAGGAGCGGTCCGGAGCCCGTCCGTCCGGTGCACCCCACAATCAATCGAACGGTTGACGCAGTACGGAGCGGGTGCCCGCCGCCGGACCCGTACGCTCGATCAGGTGAACCACCCCGGCCCGCTCACCGCCCACCCACCGGCCGCCGGCTCGCCCCTGCGACTGGTGCGGTACGCGCTGCACGGCGCGTTCTACGTCCTGCTGGGCGTGGGCCTGGCCACCGCCGGGCTGCCCGCCCTGGCGCCGGGCCTGCTGCTGGGCCTGGTGTACGGCCTGGGGGTGGCCCGCGAGCGGCGCCGCCCGGCCGGCTCCTGGGCACGGGCCTGGCTGGCCGCCGTCACCGCCCTGTGGCTGCTGCTCCTGCTGCTGGACCGGAGCTTCGGCTACCTGACCTTCCCGCTGTTCTTCCTCTTCCTGCACCTGCTGCCGGTGCGCTGGGCGCACCCCGCCATCGCCGCCGCCACCGGCGCGGTGATCGCCGTCCAGGCCGCCGGGCCCGGCGGCCTGACCACCGCCAAGGTGATCGGCCCGGTGGCCGGCGCCGGGGTGGCCATCCTGACCGCCTACGGCTATGCCGCGCTCTACCGGGAGAGCAGCCGGCGCCAGCTCCTGATCGACGACCTGATGCGCACCCGCGACGAGCTGGCCGCCGCCCAGCGCGAGGCCGGCCGCCTGGCCGAGCGGCAGCGGCTGGCCCGCGAGATCCACGACACCCTGGCCCAGGGCCTGTCCAGCATCGTCCTGCTGGCCAGGGCGGGGGAGGGTGCCGAGGGCGCCGAGGGCGGCCCGGCGGGCGAGCGGCTGCGTGAGATCGGGCGCACCGCCGCCGACAACCTCGCCGAGGCCCGCCGCTTCGTGGCGGACCTCACCCCGCCCGCGCTGGAGCGGGCACCGCTGCCGGAGGCACTGCGCCGGGTCACCGAGCGCACGCTGCCGGGCGCCGCATTCCGCCTGGACGGCGACCCCCGCCCGCTGCCGGTACGGACCGAGGTGGCGCTGCTGCGGCTGACCCAGGAGGCGCTGGCCAATGTCGCCCGCCACGCCCGGGCCGAGCACGCCGCGGTCACCCTCGCCTTCCACCGCGACCAGATCACCCTGGACGTCTACGACGACGGCGTGGGCTTCACCCCGGGGACCGTCACCGGCCGCTTCGGCCTGCACGGCATGCGCGAGCGGATCGCCGAGCTGGGCGGCACCCTCAGCGTGGAGTCCGCGCCCGGCGAGGGCACCGCGGTGGCCGCCGTACTGCCGGTGGGGGCGCCGTGATCCGCGTCCTGCTGGTCGACGACCACCCCGTGGTGCGCCGCGGCCTGCGCGCCCTGGTGGACGAACTCCCCGAGGTCACCGCGGTCGGCGAGGCCGCCGACGGCGCCGAGGCGCTGCGCCTGCTGGAGACCGGGCCGCGCCCGGACGTGGTCCTCATGGACCTCCAGATGGGCACCGGTATGCACGGCGTGGAGGCCACCCGCCGCATCACCGCCCTCCCCGCCCCGCCCGCCGTGCTGATCCTCACCACCTACTCCACCGACGCCGACATCCTGGCCGCCGTGGAGGCCGGCGCCACCGGCTACCTGCTCAAGGACGCGCCTCCCGAGGAACTGGCCGCCGCGGTGCACGCCGCCGCCCGGGGCGAGACCGTGCTGGCCCCGCCGGTGGCCGCCCGCCTGCTGGGCCGGGTACGCACCGGCGGCCGCCCCGCCCTGACCCCGCGCGAGACCGAGATCCTGGCCCTGGTGGCCGAGGGCCTGGCCAACCGGCAGATCTCCCGCCGCCTGTTCATCAGCGAGGCCACCGTCAAGACCCACCTGGTGCATATCTACGGCAAGCTCGGCGTGGACAGCCGTACCGCCGCCATCGCGGCGGGTCTGGCGAGCGGCCTGATCCGGTCTGTCTGAGCCGGTCTGAGACAATCACCTGTAGCCGCACCCGTGGCTCACCCGCAGCCACGCCCACCGACCCCCAGGGAGCACCGCACATGGCACCGGCCGTCCCCGCCACGATGGAACGACCGCACTTCATCGGCATCGGCGGCGCCGGCATGTCGGGTATCGCCAAGATCCTCACCCAGCGGGGTGCCGAGGTCGCGGGCAGCGACGCCAAGGACTCCGCCACCGCCCAGGCGCTCCGCGCGCTCGGTGCCACGGTGCACATCGGCCACTCCGCCGGCCACCTGGCCGCCGACGCCACCTGTGTGGTGGTCTCCAGCGCCATCCGCCCGGACAACCCCGAGCTGGCGGCCGCCGCCGAGCGCGGCATCCCGGTGGTGCACCGCTCGGACGCGCTGGCCCGGCTGATGGACGGCCTGCGGCCGATCGCCGTGGCCGGCACCCATGGCAAGACCACCACCACCTCCATGCTGGCCGTCTCCCTGGACGCGCTGGGCCTCGCCCCGTCCTACGCCATCGGCGGCGACCTGGACGGCCCGGGCAGCAACGCCCGCCATGGCGCCGGCGAGATCTTTGTGGCGGAGGCGGACGAAAGCGACCGCAGCTTCCACAAGTACGCGCCCGAGGTCGCGATCATCCTCAATGTGGAGCTCGACCACCACGCCAACTACGCCTCGATGGACGAGATCCACGACTCCTTCGAGACCTTTGTCGGCCGCCTGCGCCCCGGCGGCACCCTGGTGATCGCCGCCGACCAGGCCGGCGCCCGGGAGCTGACCGCGCGCGTCACCGGCCGTTCGGACATCGAGATCGTCACCTATGGCGAGGCCGAGGACGCGGACGTACGGGTCCTCGATGTCGTCCCCCGCGGCCTGACCAGCGAGGTCACCATCGACCTCAAGGGCCGCGAGCTCACCTTCGTGGTCTCCGTCCCCGGCCGCCACTACGCCCACAACGCCGTCGCCGCCCTGGCGGCCGGCATCGCCCTGGGCATCCCGGCGGACGAACTCGCCACCGCCCTCGGCAAGTTCACCGGCGTGGGCCGCCGCCTGCAGCTCAAGGGCGAGGCGGCCGGCGTCCAGGTCATCGACTCCTACGCCCACCACCCCACCGAGATGACCGCCGACCTGGAGGCCATCCGCGGCGCCGCCGGCCCCGGCTCCCGCATCCTGGTGGTCTTCCAGCCCCACCTCTTCTCCCGCACCCAGGAGCTCGGCACCGAGATGGGCCAGGCGCTCGCCCTCGCCGACGCCTCCGTGGTCCTGGACATCTACCCGGCCCGCGAGGACCCGATCCCCGGCATCACCAGCACCCTGATCATCGACGCCGCCCGCGCCGCCGGCGCCGAGGTCCGCGCCGAGCACACCATGGCCGCCGTTCCCGAGGCCATCGCGGGAATGGCCCGCCCCGGCGACCTGGTTCTCACCATGGGCGCCGGCGATGTCACGGACCTCGGCCCGAGGATCCTCGCCCGCCTGGAGAGCTGAGAGAGGACCCGGCCCGATGGCGTACGAGGTCGAGAAGACGGACGAGCAGTGGCGCGCCGAGCTGACCCCGGCGGAGTACCAGGTGCTCCGCCAGGCCGGCACCGAGCCCGCCTTCCGCGGTGAGTACACCGACACCAGGACGGCGGGCGTCTACTCCTGCCGCGCCTGCGGTGCCGAACTCTTCCGCTCCACCGAGAAGTTCGAGAGCCACTGCGGCTGGCCCAGCTTCTACGACCCCGCCGACTCCGCCGCCGTGGAACTCCTCCAGGACCGCTCCCATGGCATGCTCCGCACCGAGGTCCGCTGCGCCCGCTGCGGCTCCCACCTGGGGCATGTCTTCGAGGGCGAGGGCTATCCGACGCCGACGGACCAGCGGTACTGCATCAACTCGAT
The DNA here is from genome assembly GCF_044593195.1 of Streptomyces sp. NPDC052396. Lineage (NCBI taxonomy): Bacteria > Bacillati > Actinomycetota > Actinomycetes > Kitasatosporales > Streptomycetaceae > Streptomyces > Streptomyces sp. NPDC052396. Next base: position 334,265 of record NZ_JBIUAW010000003.1, on the reverse strand, counting down.
CTCGCTGCGGCTGGTGCCGGACGGGGAGTGAGCGCCCCGGCCGCCGGCGGCCGGTGGTCCGCGGTGGAACCGGGCGTTCTCCCGGGCACAGGTGCCCGGGAGAACGCCCGGTTCCTTAGGCCGGCGACTCAGTCGGTGTCGTCGAACGCACCGTTGAACTGGTGCACCGCGAACGCCAAACGGTCGTGGCCGCCGCCGTCGTGGGAATCGTTGTCGTCCAGGTTGCCCACTGAGTGGTCGTGGGCCGACCCGCTCTCGTCAGCCGCCTGGACCACCGTGATGTCCTCCGGGTTCAGTGATTTCGCCATCTCTTCTTCCTCCTCTCCGTCACCTCGCACCCGCCGCCGGACAGCCGGCGGCAGGCCCTCGCGCACTGCGAAAGCTTGAAAAACGCGGCCGCGCCGGGGCGGGCCCTTCCGGCCTCAGTCCGTGTCGTCGCCGCCGCGGACCCGGTGGCGGCGCATCCACTCGATCGCGTCGCTGCCACCCGAGTCGTTGTGGTCGTTGTCGTCGAGGTTCCCGTTGCTCACGTCGTGGGACGCGACCGGCTCACCGGCCGACTGGACCACGGTGATGTCCTCTGGGTTGAGCGATTTCGCCATGTCAGGCCCTTCCTCCGTCGTCGGTTCCGACCGGAACCAGTCCGGCGGAGTTCAGGCTCGCCAGCAGTGGCCCGGCCTCTCCCTCCACCACCACGGTCAGGTCCGAACTGCTCAGCTGGTTTTTTGCGGCCTCGTTCACCGAAGTCCGGTCGAGTGAGGCCAGTTCTCGGTACTTCCGGGAGTGGAAGTCGTCGGTGGCGCCAAGCGACGCCAGGGCGGCGAGGGCGATGCCCACCGCCTGCGGGGTGAGGAAGGCGATCGGGAACTGACCGGTCAGCAGGGCGCGAGCGGCTTCGAACTCGTCCGCCGTGACACCGCCTCGGCGCAGGGCCTCGATCTCCTGGAGCACGGTCGCGACAACCTCACCGGCGGCCCCGGCGCTGGTCTGAGTCCGCACCGAGAAGACGCCCGACCGGCTGGTCAGCTGCAGTCCGGCGGACACCTCGTAGACCTGCCCCCGGCGGTCGCGCAACTCCCGGGTCAGCCTGGAGTGGGTGGTGCCGCCCAGGACGTGGCAGGCCACCGTCAGCGGAGCGTGCACGGAGCCGGCGTCGACCGGGACATGGTGGGCCAGCGCGATCCGCGCACCCACCGCACCGGGCCGGTCGACGACCACCAGGTCCCGGCCCACGGCCGGCCGGGGGACGGACCGCGGGGCGCCGGCCGCCACCGCCTCGCCGGATGCCGCACCCGCCTCGGCGATCGTGTCGAGGTCGATGCCCGCGAGGTCACCGGCCAGCACCAGTCGGCCCGTTCCGGCGATGTGCTGCCGGTGGTACTCGCCCAGGAAGCCGGGCGAGATCGAGCCCACCGAGGCCACCGTCCCGCGCAGCGGCACGGCCTGCCGTCCGCTGCGGTAGAGCGCCCGGGCCAGCGCGGCCTCCTGGCGCCGGCCGGGGTTCGACCAGTTCGCGGCGAGGGCGGACACCTGGCCGTCCCGGATCCGGTCGACCGCATCCGCCGCGAGCCGGGGACGGCGCACGGTCTCCGCGATGGCACGCACGGCCGGCACCAGGGCGGCGGTCGGCGCGACGGTGGCGACCAGGACGAAGTCGTCCCCCACCGTCGTGGACCAGGTGGCCCCCATCCCCTCCAGCTCGAAGGCCAGCTCGTCCCGCCCGAGCCGCTCCCCACCCTCGCGCACCGCCGCGAAGAGCAGTTGGAGCACGCCCTCCTTGCCGGCCGGCTCGTGCAGCACCCCGTGGTCGAAGAGCAGCGCGGCGTACCCGATGGGGCACCCGGGCAGGTCGGCCGCGATCAGCGGACCGCGGCGGATCACCTCGGGGAAGACATAGGGCCGCGCGACTCGGGTCGCGGGTGGCCCGGGTTTCAGGTCGACACGCACGGGATCACGCTCCTGGGTCCGGACGGAGGATCAGGACAGCCCGGTTCTCCGGCCGCAGATACCGGCCGGCGACGCGCCGCAGGTCCGCCGCCGAGACCGCGGCCAGCCGGGCCTGCCGTTCCCGGATCGCCGCCGCCTCGCCGAGCTGGACCGCATACCGCGCCAGCAGGTCGGCCCGGGCACCGAAGGGGGTGAGCGACCGGAGCCAGCCGGCCGCCAGGATCGCCTTCGCCCGCCCGAGCTCCTCATCACGCACCTCGGTGACGGCCAGTTCGTCCAGCAGCGCCTCCTGAGCGGCCAACAGCTCTGCGGCCGCCACCCCCTGACGTACCGTCATCCCGATCGCGAAGAGGGAGGATCCGCGCGCCAGCTCCCACGCGAACGCGGTCTTCTCCTCGGCGCGCGCGAGCTCCCGATTCGCCATCAGTTCCCGGTGGAACCGGGAGCCGCGACCGCGGCCGAGCACCGCGGCCAGCACGGTCAGCGCGTCATGGTCGGCGGTGTGGGCCGGCGGGATCCGGTGCAGGACGAAGACCCGCTCAGCCGACGCCTTCCGGTCGGTCACCGTCCGCACCGACCGGCCCGGCAGCGCCCAGCTCTCGACCGGAACACGCCCTGGCGGTTCCCGCCCGGCATCCCGCCCGACCTCTTGCTCGGCCCCCGGAATACCGGCGAAGTACCTGTCCGCCGCGTCGAACACCGCCTCGGGCTCGACATCGCCGACCACGGTCAGCACGGCGTTGCCGGGCGAGTAGTGGGTCCGCCGGAAGGCGTCGAGCGCGGCCAGGCCGGCCCGGTCCAGCTGGTCCGGCGAACCCATCGACGGCCGCCGGTACGGGTGGCCGCCCGGGAACACCAGGGGCAGCCCGAACTCCAGCCACAGCCCATACGGTTGGCTTTCGTACTGCTGCGCCCGCTCGTTCCTGACCACGGCACGCTGGTTGTCGAACACCTCCGGGGAGAGCGCCAGGCCGCCCATCCGGTCCGCCTCCAGCCAGAGGGCGAGGTCCAGCGCGCTCGCCGGCACGGTCTGGAAGTAGTTGGTCCGGTCCATGCTGGTGGTCGCGTTGATCTCCGTGCCGCCGACGGCAGCGAGCATGGCGCTGTGCTGACCGCGGCCGACCTGTGCCGACCCCTCGAACATCAGGTGCTCCAGGAGGTGGGCGAAGCCGTGCCCGTCGGCCGGGTCGTCGCGCGATCCGACGTCGTACCAGAGGTTGACGGCGGCCACCGGCCCCCGGGCGTCCCGGCTGACGGTGACCCGCAGTCCGTTGTCGAGCCGGTGCTCGGCGATCCCCCATGCGAAGGCCTGTGTCATGACGCCCTCCTCAGCCGCCGGCCACGGTCGCCGCCCGGGAAGCCCCGGCCAGCAGTGCGCTGTACTCGCCACCGAGGGCGGCCAGTTCCTGGTGCGTGCCCCGCTCCAGCACCCGTCCCCGGCCCAGGACGACGATCTGGTCGGCTTTCTCGATCGTGGTGAGCCGATGGGCGATCGTGATGGTGGTGCGGTTCTTCGCCAGCTCGGCCAGGGCCTCCTGGACCGCTCGCTCGGTGCGGGTGTCCAGCGCGCTGGTGGCCTCGTCGAGGAGCAGTACGGGCGGGTTCCGGAGCATCGTCCGGGCGATCGCCAGCCGCTGCTTCTCCCCACCCGAGAAGCGGTGGCCGCGCTCGCCGACGACCGTGTCGTAGCCGTCCGGCAGCCCTGCGATCAGCTCGTGGATCTGGGCCAGTTCGGCCGCCGCGACCAGTTCCGCTTCGGTGGCGTCGGGTTTGCCGAACCGCAGATTCTCGGCGACGCTCGTGTGGAAGAGGTGGGTGTCCTGCGACACCATCCCGACGGTGCGCGAGATCGTGGCGAAGTCGAGGTCCCGGACATCGACCCCATCGATCGTCACCCGGCCGGCGGTGGCGTCGTAGAGCCGCAGCACCAGGTAGCCGAGGGTGGACTTGCCGGCGCCGGTCGGCCCGACCACGGCCAGGCTGGTCCCCGCCGGAACGTCGATCGTGATGTCGCGCAGTACCGGGTTCTCGCCGTAACCGAAGGAGACGTTCTCGAACCTGATGTCGCCGCGCGCCCGCGGCAGCGGAACCGGATCGCCGGGCTCGGGCACCTCCACCGGCAGATCGAGGTACTCGAAGACCCGGCCGAAGAGCGACAGCGAGACCTGCACCGCCGTACCGAGCTGGATGAGCTGCATCGCCGGGTTGAGCAGGGACTGCTGCAGCGTGGTGAAGGCCACCAGGGTGCCGACCGTGATCGCCGCGGAACCGTGACCGCCGACCAGACCGGCGACCCAGTAGATCAGCACCGGCATGGCGGCGACCACGACCTGCAGGCCGGACTGCCGCCACCGCCCGGCCATGGTGGTGCGAACGGCGATCTCGCCGAGCGTCTTCGACTCCGCCGTGAACCGCTCGGTCAGCTGGCGACCGCGGCCCATCAGCCGCCCGAGCAGAAAGCCGGAGATCGACAGTGTCTCCTCCACCAGGGTGGACAGCACCGCCATCTGCTCCTGACGCTCCGTCGCCAGGGCCCGGCGCTCCTGGCCCACCCGCCGGTTGACCCAGATGACGAACGGCAGAAGCGCCAACGAGGCCAGCGACAGCTGCCAGTCGAGCAGCATCATCGCGGTCAGGCTGGCGGCCACGGTGGCGGCGTTGCCGACCAGGCCGGTGAGCACGCTGGTCACCACGGTGTCCGCGCCACCGATGTCATTGGCGATCCGGGACTGCACCTCGCCGGTGTGGGTCCTGGTGAAGAAGGAGAGTGACAGCCGTTGCAGATGCGTGTAGACGGCTGACCGCAGGTCGCACATGACCAGCTGTCCGATCACCGTCGACAGATAGGACTGGAAGACGCCGAGGGCTCCGCTGATCGCGGTCACCGCGATCATCGCCCCGGCCAGCAGGCTGAGCAGGCCGGTCCGACGCTCCGGCAGCGCCACATCCAGGATCTGCCGCAGCAGGAACGGCGAGGCCATGGCCACGGCCGAGGAGAGCAGCACCAGCGTCAGCATGGCCGCCACCCGGCCGATGTGCGGCCGGAACAGGGCGAGCACCCGCCTCACGGGCGCCGGGGCGGGCTTGTCCGCCCGGGCCTGATCCGCCATGGTTCTCCTCCTCCCTCCCCGCTCGGTGACGACCTGCACATGGATGACGGCAACGGCCGTGGATGACGACAACGGCCAGGGAAGGCAGCAACGGCCGTGGACGACGGCGACGACGTGGATGACTACAACGACCGGGGGTGTCAGCGACAGCCGGGAGATGTCAGCGACGGCGCCGGCAAGGCGCCGCCCGGCGCGGCCCGCCGGACGGCCCCGCCGCTCGTCAGGCGAAGGTCAGGAAGCCCTCGCTGAGCAGCTTCCGGACCAGCACCAGGCGGCCGGGCTCGTCCAGCTCGCCCGGAATGGCCGCAGCGGTCAGCGGAGCGCCACTCTCGTGGGCGGCGTACCTGACCTCGTCGGCCACATGGGCGGGCAGCCGCACGGTCTTGCCGTGGAAGGACAGATGAACCGTGTCCTCGTCCACTGTGAGGCGCCACTGCAGGTCCGGACGGCGCCGTAGCTTGGTCTCCAGGGACACCTCGTCCACGCGCTCCAGGTCCAGCAGATGCCCCTGCAGGACCGGCGCGTTGATCGCGACCCCCCGGGTGATGGTCCTCGCCACGGCATCGTCCAGTGCGAGCTTCGACGGCAGCTCGGCGGCCAGCTCCGCCACGGTCTCACGCAGCCGGCGCTGGATCTCCGCGCTGTTGGTGAAGCCCATCGGCAGGCCGGCCCGGTACTTGACGTCCGTCTCGACCAGCTGCTGCATGGCCTCGGCCAGCACGTTCGCCCAGAGGATCGGGTGCACTCCGATGGTCAGGTGCAGAGAGGCCTCGTCACTGGCGGTACCGGCGTGCACCGTCCCGCGCGGCAGGTACAGCACGTCCCCGGCCCGCAGTTCGAACTCCTGGGCCAGTGCCGGCTCGGGCTGGGATCGGTCGAAGGGCTGGGAACGCAATGGCAGCGCCAGCGGGGACTCGAAGAGCTGCCACCGCTTGCTTCCGTACACCTGGACGATGAACACGTCGTGGGTGTCGTAGTGCGGCGCGAAACCACGCGAAGTGGCCGGCGTCAGATAGGAGTTCACCTGGATCCGGGCGCCGATCTCGGAGCCGAGCGAGCGCATCAGACGGTTCATCGACGCGAACCGGTCCTGAATGGAGTTCATGACGATGGTGGCGCCATCGCGGTACCGGGCGTACACGGACTCCAGCGCGGTTGCCGAGCTGCCGGAGCCCAGCTCCGACACCGGTGTCTCCTTGCCGTCCTGCACCACCCGGAGATGCTCCAGGTTTCCCCCTGCGAGGCTGAGTACCCGGTCGTACTCGGCGAGGGTCATGAGCTCGGCGTAGTAGTCCGGGTCCTCCCGCTGCACCAGAAGCGGCTTCCGCTCCCAGTACTCCTGCCGGAAGGCCGCCGGGTCGACCGGGTGGAGCAGCCGCGCCAACTCGAAGGGCTCCGCCCCATTCGCCACATCAGCAACACACGTTAATTTGCTCATCGTTGTCCCCCTCAGGATCAGCAGTTCCGACGCTATCTGAGGGCCTGGTAGAACTGTCAACGAATCAGATCTGGGACCCAGCAGGAGGATTGACCCGTTTCGTTGCACCCGGTTCCGCCGCCGGCCATCCCCTTTGGGAACGAACGGCGACATTTTCATGTGAGGCACGTCATAAGGCCAAGGCGGTTCACCTCCACGAAGGGCTGAAGGCGGCGCCACACCGGGCCCTCGTTCTGGGCCCGGTGCTCGCACAGGCCGGGCGTCCAAGAGGAGGCCGGACGCGATGGACGCCTGGGTCGCGCTCGCCGCGGCGAAGCATGGCAGTGCGGTGATCTGCACCATCGCCCTTCAGTCCTGGCGCGGCACCACCGCGCACTCGCCGGGCAGACTCGTCCAGGGTGCTTGACGGGCCACGACCCGATGGCCCAAGTGCTCACCCGCACAACATGAGTTCCGTCAGCTGCGAAGAGCACGCACGCACGGACGCGCTAGGATGATCATGAAAAGCGGGGGTCTGCGCGACCCCCTCGTCCTGACGGCCCGTCATGCCCTTTGGTGCAAACCACCCGGAGGGGAAGAAGGCGGCGATCAGGTTCAGTTCATTCGGGGAGATATCTGTGAGTTCTGCTGTACGCGGCAAGCGTGTCCTTGCAACGGTGGGTCTCGTCGCGGCGCTGGTAGCCGGCGGTGCGACGCTGGCCACCCCGGCGTCTGCCGACGATGTGTACGGCCACTGCACCACCGGCGGTGTGCGTCTGCGCTCCGAGCCGAGCACGAATGGCGCGGTCCTGGGTCAGTGCGACCCCGGTGAGCGGCTGGGGGCCCGTGACGAGTCGGGCTCGTGGATCAAGGTCTACGACTTCGACAGCGGCGTCACCGGCTGGATGTCCAAGCAGTACTACGCCTGGGGCTAAGTCAAACCGAGGGCCGCAACTGCGGGCCTGTTGACGGGGCGTTATGTCAAGAGCGGGGTGGCCTGGATACCCAGGCCACCCCGCTCTTGCCGTGTGATCGCCTGTCAATCCTGACGCAGCACCGCCGCGCACTCGCCGGGCAGACGTAGCACCCCGTCCGCGCCCGGCGCTTCGACCGGGCGCCACGCGGCCAGAACCCGCGCACCGGGCGGTGCCGGGATCTCGGCCGGGCCGGGGCCCGGATTGGCCGAGATCAGGAGTGGTCCCCGGCGGAAGGTCAGACAGTGGGCCGGGACCGTGGTGGGGGACATGTCGGACCAGTCCGGGGATGCAAGGAAGCGCTCCGTGCGCCGGAGGGCGAGCAATTCGCGGTACCAGGCAAGCAGTTGGGTATGCGGAGGACGGCCCGGCTCGTCCCAGTCCAGGCAGGACCGCTCCCATGTCGCCGGGTCCTGAGGATCCGGCACCCGCTCCGCCGGCCAGCCGTGGGCCGCAAACTCCCGGCGGCGGCCTTCCCGTACGGCCCGGGCCAGCTCCGGATCCGGGTGGTCGGTGAAGTACTGCCAGGGCGTGCGCGCCCCCCATTCCTCGCCCATGAAGAGCATGGGGGTGAAGGGCGCGCAGAGGACGAGCGCGGCCGCGCAGGCCAGCAGGCCGGGGGAGAGATGGGCGGAGAGGCGGTCGCCCAGGGCGCGGTTGCCGATCTGGTCGTGGGTCTGGGCGTAGCCCAGCAGGCGGTGGGCGGGGACGGCCGAAGGGGTCAGCGGGCGGCCGTGCGGGCGGCGGCGGAAGGAGGAGTACGAGCCGTCGTGGAAGAAGCCGCCGCGCAGGGTCTTGGCCAGGGCGTACGCCGGGTCGGCCGCGAAGTCGGCGTAGTAGCCCTGGGATTCACCGGTGAGTGCCGTGTGCAGGGCGTGATGGAAGTCGTCGTTCCACTGGGCGTGCAGCCCGAGCCCGCCCTCGGCGCGCGGGGTGATCAGCGAAGGATCGTTGAGGTCGGATTCGGCGATCAGGAACAGGGGACGGCCGAGCCGGGCCGCCAAGTCGTCCACGGCGGCCGAGAGTTCGGCGAGGAAATGGGTGGGGCCATGGTCCACCAGGGCGTGCACCGCGTCCAGCCGCAGCCCGTCCAGCCGGTAGTCGCGCAGCCAGGCCAGCGCGCTGCCGATCAGATAGGCGCGCACTTCCGCCGAGCCGGGGGCGTCCAGGTTGACGGCGGCACCCCAGGGGGTGTGGTGGGTGTCGGTGAAGTACGGGCCGAAGAGGGGCAGATGGTTGCCGGAGGGGCCGAGGTGGTTGTGGACGACATCGAGCACGACGCCCAGGCCGAGGCCGTGGGCGGCGTCAATGAAGCGGCGCAGGCCGTCCGGTCCGCCGTAGGGTTCGTGGACGGCCCACGGTGCCACCCCGTCGTATCCCCAGCCGTGCCGGCCGGGGAACGGGCAGACGGGCATCAGCTCCACATGCGTGATGCCCAAGTCCGCCAGATGTCCCAGTCGTTGGGCGGCGGCGTCGAAGGTTCCCTCGCGGGTGAACGTGCCGATGTGCAGTTCGTAGAGCACCGCGCCCGGCAGGGGACGGCCCGCCCAGGCGTGCCGCCAGGCGAAGTCGGGGGAGAAGGGCGCACTCAGCCCCTCCGGCCCGTCCGGCTGGCGCCGCGACCGGGGGTCGGGGAGCACGGGGCCGTCATCCAGGGCGAACCCATAGCGGCCGGCGGGCGCGGCACCGCACCACCAGCCGGCGCGGGCCGGATCGCGCTCCAAGGGGTACGCCCGGCCCTCCACCTGCAAGGTCACCCGTGACGCATACGGCGCCCACACATCGAACAGCACAAGGCGAGCCTTCCCTCACCGCTGCTGGTGCAGTCCCCGGTCGCCCAGCGAGAGCATGACCTCGCCGACCGCCTCGGACAGCGTCGGGTGCGGGTGGATGTGCTGGGCCACATCGACGGCCTCGGCGTCCCAGCCGACGATCAGCTGGCTCTCCGCGATCATCTCCGAGACATGCGGGCCCACCAGATGGACGCCCAGCACGCGGCCGTCCCGGTCGGCGATGGCCTTCACCCCGCCGGTCTGCCCGTGCACCATGCCCTTGGCCACCGCCGCCAACGGCATGGTGGTGCACAGCACTTCATGGCCTCGTGCCCGGGCCTCCGCCTCCGTCAGACCCACCGATGCGGTCTGTGGGCTGGAATAGGTGACGCGCGGTACGGCCGCGTAGTCGACGGGCCGCGGTGTACGGCCCGCGAGGGTCTCGGCGACCAGCAGACCCTCGGCGAAGGAGGCGTGCGCCAGGCCCGGCGACGGCAGAGGCAGCAGATCGCCCACCACATGGATGCCCGGTACGGAGGTCTCCAGCCGTGCCCAGTCGGCCGGGGCGACGAAGCCGCGCCCGTCCGTGGCGAGCCCGGCCGCCGCGAGGCCGAGACCGTCGGTGACGGGGACCCGGCCCACGGCCACCAGCAGCCGCTCCACGCCGAGTTCGAGCGTCTCGCCGCGCGCGGTGCGGACCGTGGCCCGTACACCGTAGTGGTACGGGCGTGCGTCCTCCAGCCGCGCGCCGGTGTGCACCTCGATGCCCCGCTGTGTCAGCCCGCGTCGCAGGAGGCGGCTGATGTGGTCGTCCTCAAGCGGCAGCAGCCGCTCGGCCGCCTCCACGAGAATCACCCGGGCTCCCATTGAGCGGTGCAGCGAGGCGTATTCGACGCCGATCGCGCCGCCGCCCAGTACCAGGACCGAGCCCGGCAGACCGGGTGCGAACAGTGCGTCGTCACTGGTGACGACGGTCGACCCGTCGGGCTCCAGTCCCGGCAGGGTGCGCGGGCGCGAACCGGTGGCGAGCACGATCCCGCGCCGGGCCCGCCAGCCGTCCCCGGCCTCATCGCCGGAGTCCACCCGGACCGTCCGGGGGCCGGTGAGCGAGACCGAGCCGCGCACGACGCGTACGCCCGCGTGCGTCAAGTGGCCCTCAACGCCACGGTGGTTGCGGGAGACGATGTCGTCACGGGTCGCCGTCAGCGCGGACCAGTCCACGGAGTCGAGCGTGGCCCGCACCCCCCACCGCTCGCGGGCCTCGGTGATGCCGTCCACGAGCTCGGCCGCATGCAGCATCGCCTTGCTCGGGATGCAGCCCCGGTGCAGGCATGTGCCGCCCACGAGGTCGCGTTCCGCGAGGACGACATCGAGCCCGAGCCCTGCCGCGCGCAGCGCGGTGCCATACCCGCCCGTGCCGCCGCCGATGACGATGACATCTGTCTCTTTCATGGCTCGACCCTCCGCCCACCAGGGACGATGAGTCCAACGCAATTTCTCGATCAAGCCGATGAGGGATGTTCATGAGCTTGCGGCAGATGGAATACCTGGTCGCTGTTGTGGAGGAGCGATCCTTCACACGCGCCGCCGAGTCGCTCAACGTCACCCAGTCCGCGCTGTCGCACCAGATCAAGGCGCTGGAACGGGAGGTAGGCGGACGGTTGTTGGAGCGGTTGCCCCGGGGCGTCGGGCTCACGCCGATGGGGCGTGCGTTTCTGCCGCACGCCGAACTCGCGGTGCGCAGCGCGGGCCAGGCGCGGCGGGCCGCCCGGGCGGCGGCCGGGTCCGAGGGCGGGGAACTGCATATCGCGACGCTGCACGCGCTGGCCGTCGGCATGCTTCCGCCGGTGCTCGCCCGGTGGCGCATGACGTTCCCGGACGTCCTGCTGCACCTCCATGAGTACACCACCACTGAGGAGTTGCGGGACGGCATGGAACGCGGCGTCGCCGACATCGGGGTCGGCCCGCGGCCCGAGGCATGGCCCGGGCCGGTGGTGTCGCTCGGCGACGAAGAAATCGTCATCGTCACCTCCGCCGGGGATCCCCTCGCCGGGCGGACGGATCCGGTCCGCCTGACCGATCTGGCGGACCGTGCGTGGGTGCGCTGTCAGCTCGAACCGAGAGTGCATGGGCAGCGGTGGCTGGACTGGGCCTGCGCACAGCATGGTTTCCGCCCTCTGACCGCGCTGGAGACCGAGCACTCCTCCACGGCCGTGCGTATGGCGGCGGCCGGCGTCGGCATCGTGGCCGCGCCGCTTCCGATCGCCGATACGGTCGGGGGAGCGGTGGCGGTGCGGGTCTCCCCGGCGTGGCGGCGTGAACAGACGGCGTTCTCGCGCATTGAACTCATGGGAGTTGCGGGGGAGTTCGTGCGTATGTGCGGGGATGTCTACACGGCGGCGGCGTAGGCGGGGCGCCCGCCGTGCAGTTCGGCGCAGGTGCCGATGCGGGAGGCGTAGAGGGCCGCGGTGATGCGGTGGGCCTGGTACGTGGTGCAGTGGGTGTGCAACTCATGCTGCGTGAGCCACTTGTACGCGGCCAGTTCGGGGGCGTCGGGGAGGCGGACGGCGGTGTCGTCCGGGACGGTCAGCGTCTGGTAGACGAAATCGATCGTCGGCGGTGCGTAGGTGCGGGGGTCGCGCGGCGTGAAATCGGTGAGTACGAGCCGGACGGGCGTCAGCGCCAGGCCCGTTGTCCGCTTGCCCTCGCGAACCATGGTCTGCCACGCCGGTTCGTCCTCCCACGCGGTGCCGCCGGGCAGTTGGAAGTTCCGGCCGGCGTCCGGGGCGCCCTTGCTGTGCGGCGATACGAGCAGCACCTTGCCGTCGCCGTTGAAGATGAGGGCCAGCGCACGGATGCGGGGTGAGGGCATGGGGGCGCCTTTCGGGTTGCGCGGGGTTTGGGCTCACTACCGAACGTATTGGGTTCGGCCGTTCAACCAGCTTGGCGCGTGGGAAAGTTGGCCTGCAAGCCACGGCGACACTATCGCCGAAAGTGGCATATTCGACGTGCAGGGCACGGGTTTTTGCACGGTGGGCATGGGGTATCGGCCAGCAGGCACGGGTACGTGCGAGCTGGGTACTCACGCCTCCGGGCAGGGCGCGAGCGCTGCCGAGCCCGGCGCGGAAGGGTTCACGGATGGCAGTGAAGACAGGGCCAACACTTCGGAGGGTGCAGCTCGGTAAGGAGCTGCGCAGGCTCCGGGACCGGGCCGGTATGACGCCCGCCCAGGCGGTCGAGGGGCTGGGCTTCAGCGAGACGAAGCTGTGGCGGGTGGAGCGGGGGCTGACGAGCCTGGACAAGGTCCAGGACCTTCGCAATCTGTGCGAGCGGTACGGGTTGGAGGTTGAGGAGGACATCGAGTTTCTGGTGCAGATCCAGCGGGATTCGCTGAGCAGGGACTGGTGGACCCCGTATCGGACTGTCATGCCCTCCGGGATGGCCACGTTCGTCGGTTTGGAGCGGGACGCGCGTCGGATCCGGGCCTGGGAGCCAGGCGTGGTCTACGGGCTGTTGCAGTCGGAGCGGTACGCACGAGCGATGTTCGAAACCGCCAAACCGGTTGAAGAAACCACGACTGAGTTTGTGGAGCGCAATATCCAGCTCCGCATGGAGCGAAAAGAGGTCATCACCAGGTCTGAGAAGCCTTTGGAGTTGTGGGTCATCCTGGGTGAGGCCGCACTGCGGCAGGTCTTCGGAGGCCCGGACGTCATGCGTGAGCAGTACGCACTGATTGCCGAGCTGGCGAAGCTCGACAATGTAACCGTGCAGGTTGTGCCTTGGGCCACTCCCACATACCGTGCCAGCAGGAACTTCATGCTGGTTGAGTTCGAGCCTCCGCTTCTCACGACGGTGGAGACGGACGACACCAAGTCGGTGAACATGGTGGACAAGGAAACCGAGGTCTGGGCGTACACCCGCAGGTTTGACGCCATGGCTGCGGGGGCCTTGGGGCCGGGCGAGACGCCGAAGTTTTTGGAACAGCTGGCAAGAGAGCAGGCGGAGTCATGAACGCAACCTTCTGGTTCAAGTCCTCTTACAGCCGCGAGAACGGGGACGCATGCGTGGAGATCGCGGCGCTGCCCGAAAAGGTCGGCATACGCGACTCCAAGAACCCGGCCCTCCGGGCCATCACCGCCCCCCCCCCCGCCTGGCAGGCGTTCATCGCGGAGCTCCGCAACGAGTAGCGCGCTCACCCCCGCACCGCAACGCCCCCGAAAATCCAGGTGCCCCCTCCCCACCGCCCCGGTAGCCTGCGCAGCCATGGCATCGGAACTGGAACGCCCCCCGCTGCAAGCGGACGAACGGACCGCGCTCATCGGCTGGTTGGACCTGCAGCGGCAGATCCTGCGCTGGAAGTGCGAGGGCCTGAACGACGAGGACGCGCACCGCGCGGTCATCCCGACCTCACCGGCCATGACGATGGCGGGCCTCATCGCCCATATGCGCTGGGCCGAGCACACCTGGCTGGAAGTGCTGTTCCTCGGCGGCGACGAAAAGCAGAACCCGGCGTTCGACGAGGCGAGCGACGACGCCGACTGGCACACCGACGGCCGCCCCCTCGCCGAGCTCCTCGCGGAGTACGAGGCCCAGTGCGCCCGCGGCAACGAGATCGTCGCCGCGGCGTCCCTGGACGACATCGGCCGCCACCCCGACTTCCGGTCCGGCGGCGCCAACCTGCGCTGGATGCTGATCCATCTCATTGAGGAGACGGGGCGGCACGCGGGGCACGCGGACATCGTCCGAGAGCTTCTCGACGGCACAAAGGGCTACTACTGAAGGTTGTCCGTCAGTACCAGAGCTGGTACTTGTTGTCGTTGTTCCAGCCGCCGGGGCCGAGGTAGACCTTCTCGCCGTTGCTGTCGAGGTAGAGGCCGGTCTGCTTGTGCTGGAGTTTCCAGGAGGAACCGGTCCAGCGCTCGTACCAGCGCTGCCAGTCGTTGTTCGGGGTGCAGGGCTCCACGTACACGCTCAGGTTGGAGAACGCCGCCAGGCAGTAGCCATCCGCCGGATGCATCAGCCATGTGTCATCGTCGCTGTTGTGTTCCTCGTTCCAGACATTTCTTGCCTCGCACGAGTCGACGTCCACGCCGTTGGGCGTTCCCTTGATATCGACGTTGAAGTAGAGGCAATTGCCGGACGGCCGGTGGCGCCAGGTGACCCTGCCATCGGCGGATGCGCTGGTGGCGCTGCCCAGGATCAGTCCCGCTATGGCGGCCGCGGTCACAACTGCGGTTCGTACACGCTTGATTGACATGGTTTGGCTTCCTTTACACCCTGAAGCAGGAGATGCTTGGCGATCAAGCTTGGGGGCCGGCGCGGATCTGATGCAGCGATCGCGTCCGAAGGCTCTATGGCTCCTCGCAAAACGTAGCGCGTCACTTCACCGCGACCGGTGCCGTACTGCACAGTGACGGCGGAGACCCGGTGCCGAAGTGCACAGCGAGCCGCATTGCCGCTGTTCAGCCGGTGTACCAAGGGAACTCGGGGGATCCGCTCGCCGGGGTCAGCACACCGCCCCGGAACCGGATGGCCGCACCTCAACGGTGATCTCGTGCACCGAGTTGCGCGCACCGGGCGGCGGCTGGATCCGCCCGTCCCGGTCCGTGGCCCGGCAGCGGATGCGGTGCGTACCGGGGGCCAGCGTCCGGGAGAGGGAGAAGGGCTGCCAGGCGAGATCGTCACCACGCGGCCGCAGCGCGGCGGGCTCCCAGGGGCCGGAGTCCACCGAGACCTCCACCCCGGTTACCTCACTCACGCTCCAGGCCCGGCCGCTGATCTCCACCCGGGACGTGGTCAGGTGCTCCCCGTCGAGGGGGGACAGCAGCTTGCTGTTGACATCGATCTCCCGCACCGGCACCGGAGTTGTGCCGCCGGGCGGCACGCGGGTGTAGAGCCGGGTGGTGAACATATGCTCCGGCCGGTGGTCGGCGAGCACAATACGGCTGAGCCACTTCACCGAGTTGGTGCCGAACATCCCCGGCACCACGGCCCGCAGCGGAAAGCCATGGCGCGTGGGCAGCGGTTGTCCGTTCAGCCGGTAGGCGAGCAGAACATGCTCGCGGGCGGCTTCCAGAGGCAGGTCCTTGAGAAAGGTCAGCCCGTCCTCGCCGAGGAAACTCCCCCGGTCCGCCCCCTCGAACCAGATGTGCCGCGCCGAGTCCCGCGGCATCGCCCGGTCCAGCAGGGCGGCCAGCGGTATCCCCGTCCACTCCAGATTGGCCACCGCCCGGGTGGGCACCTCGGGCGAGAAGGGGTTGCCGAAGCACTCATGGACCACCGTGCGGCGCAGGGCGGGCAGGGCCTCGATATCGGACAGGCTCAGCCGCAGCGGACGGTCCACCAGGCCCTCCACACTGAGCGTCCAGCTACTGGCATCGATCTCCGGCACATTGAGGTGTTTGCGGAAGAAGATTCGGTCAACAGGGGTCACAAAGGTATCGGTAAGAACAGGATCCATCCCCTCATCCTCCGGACTCCCGCACCAGCAGCGCCACCGGATATCGGTGCAGCAGCCGGGCCAGCAGCACCCTCTCCGGGCAGGACCGGCCGGTCAGCAGATCGCGCCAGGTTCCGGCGCCGGGCAGCTGGAGCGCCGTGTCCCGCCAACCGCCGCCGTCGGCAAGGCTTTTGGACAGCCGGGTGGCCACGGCCGCCACCCGCCCGGAGCGCAGAAAGGCCACCGCGTGACCGGCAGCCGGGCCGTTCGCCGTCAGCGGCCCGTACGTAGCACCGGCGCCGAACCACTCGGGGTGCGCCCGCCGCAACCGCAGTGCGGTACGGGTGAGATGGAGCTTCTCGGCGGACAGTCCCGCCTCCCGGCCGTCCGGCTCCTCCGGCGGCCGCCGGTTGTCCGGATCCACCAGCGCCCGGTACTCCCGCTCGGTGCCCGTATAGAGGTCCGGCACGCCCGGCATGGTCAGGTGCAGCAGCGCCGCGCCCAGCGTATTGGCGCGTATGTACGGCGCCAACTCTTCACCGAGAGCGGCCAGATCGGCAAAGGGAGGACCGCAGGGTCCGGCCACCACAAAGGACTCCACGGCCCGCTCATAGGCCGCGTCCGGCTCCGTCCAGCTGGTGCGCAGCGCCGCCTCGCGGACGCTTTTGGTGATCGCCGGAACCAGCCGTAGTGCGTCAGGTCGGCCCAGGCCGAACGCGCTCTGCCAGGCCAGCCAGGCCAGCTGGGGGTCGGGGGCGGGCACCGACGAGGCAAGGTGGGCCAGCAAGGCGGCCCAGCGGTCCGGCACTTCGGTCAGCACGGCGATCCGGGCCCGCACATCGGCGCTGCGCTTGGTGTCATGGGTGGACAGCAGCGTCCCGGTCAGCGGGCGGTCGCGCTGGGTCCGGGCGCAGAAGGCGTGGAACCCGGCCACCGGCACGGCGGGGCGGTCGGGGCAGCCGCCCACCTCGTTGGCGGACAGCAGGGGCACATAGCGGTAGAAGGCGGTGTCCTCCACCGACTTGGCCCGCAGCGCCGCCGCGGTCTGGGCGAACCGGGCGCAGAACTCCCGGTGTTCCGGCCCGTCCCCCAGCCGCCCCAGTGCCGCGTCCCGCACCAGCTCCACCGCATGCGCCTCCTCGGGCACCGCGAAGGCGGCCCGGGCCCCCTGGGCCGCCTGGTCCAGGATGGCGCTGTCCACCGGCCGTACGCCCTGCCCGGGCCGGATATACGGCCGGTAGACCGGCAGCCGCACCAGGATCTCGCAGAGCGCGGTGCGCAGGGCCCAGGGGGCGTGGTCGCGCAGCCGGTGCGCGGTCTCGGTGAGACGGAGCGCGCCGCGCACCAGCCGTTCGGTCTCCGCCGCCAGATCGTGGGTGATCACCCGGTAGGCGGCGCGCCGCACGGTGGCCGGCCAGTCGCCGCCCCGGTCGGCCGGTGCGCCGGTGAACGCCCGGTAGGCGGCGGTGAGTTCGGCCGCCCCCTGTTCGTCCGTGAACAGGCCGTCCAGGTGGCGCAGGGCGTCATAGCCGGTGGTGCCGGCCACCGGCCAGTCGTCGGGCAGCGTCTCATCGGGGCCCAGGATCTTCTCCACCACCGTCCAGCGCCCGCCGGTGGCCCGGTGCAGCCGGGACAGATAGCCGGCCGGGTCGGCCAGCCCGTCCGGGTGGTCCACCCGCAGCCCGTCCAGCACCCCCTCGTCCAGCAGCCGCAGCACCGTGGCATGGGTGGCCTCGAACACCTCGGGGTCCTCGGCGCGCAGCGCGATCAGCTCGGGGACGGTGAAGAACCGGCGGTAGTTGAGTTCGGTACGGGCCAGCCGCCACCAGGCGGGCCGGTACCACTGGGCGTCCAGCAGCTCGGGCAGCGGCAGCCGTTCGGTGCCGGGCCGCAGCGGCAGCACATGGTCGCGGTAGCGCAGTGCGTCGCCGTCCACGGTGAAGCGCGCCAGCTCCTCGCCCAGCCGCCCGGCCAGGACGGGCAGCAGCACCTTG
Source organism: Streptomyces sp. NPDC052396 (assembly GCF_044593195.1). Lineage (NCBI taxonomy): Bacteria > Bacillati > Actinomycetota > Actinomycetes > Kitasatosporales > Streptomycetaceae > Streptomyces > Streptomyces sp. NPDC052396. The sequence continues at coordinate 316,612 of NZ_JBIUAW010000003.1, read as the reverse complement.
CCGCCGTGCTCGGCCCAGTCGATGTCGAACCAGCGGGCGTAGCGGGAGGCCGGGCCGTCCCGCAGCACCTGCCACAGCGGGGCGTTGAGCCGCTGTGGCACCGGGACCGCCATGTGGTTGGGCACGATGTCCGCGATCAGGCCCAGGCCATGGGTGTGCGCGGCACGGGCCAGCGCGCGCAGCCCCTCCTCGCCGCCCAGCTCGGCCCGTACCGCCGAGTGGTCGGTGACGTCATAGCCATGGGTGGAGCCGGGCACGGCCTCCAGCACGGGGGACAGATGCAGGTGCGAGATGCCCAGCGAGGCGAGGCGGGGCACCTCCCGTTCGGCCGCCGCGAAGGGGAAGCGGGGCTGGAGTTGGAGGCGGTAGGTGGCGGTCGGCGGGGCCGATTTGTCGCGGCTGTCGCGCTTCATGGGAACATACGTACCCGGTCGGATGGCCCTTCACGGGCGTTACAGGGGGCGTTGGAGCACCATCAGGCTGCGGTCGGTCACCGTGAGCCGGTCGCCCGCCGCGACCTTCGGTCCGTCCTCGGTCACGCCCTCGGCGCGCGCGGTGTCCACCACCAGCTGCCACTGCCGGCCGTGGTCCACCGGCACGGTGAACTCCAGCGGCTGGTCATGGGCGTTGAACAGCAGCAGGAAGGAGTCGCCGACCACCGGCTCGCCGCGCGGGCCGGGCTCGGAGATGGCGCCGCCGTTGAGGAAGACGGTGAGCGACTTGGCGTGCGCCGCCTGCCAGTCGTGCTCCCGCATCTCCTCTCCCTCATGGGTGAACCAGGCGATGTCGGAGAGTTCGTCATGGGTGCCCCGCACCGGCCGGCCGTGGAAGAACCGGCGCCGCCGGAACACCGGCTGGTCCCGGCGCAGCCACACCAGGGAGCGGGTGAAGGCCAGCAGCCGCCGGGCCGTGGCGGAGCCCTCCTCATAGGGGTGCGGCCAGTGCACCCAGGACAGTTCGCTGTCCTGGCAGTAGGCGTTGTTGTTGCCGTGCTGGGTGCGGGCGAACTCATCGCCGTGGCTGAGCATGGGCACGCCCTGGGAGAGCAGCAGGGTGGCGATGAAGTTGCGCATCTGGCGCTCGCGCAGGGCGAGGATGCCGGGATCGTCCGTCTCGCCCTCGGTACCGCAGTTCCAGGACCGGTTGTGGCTCTCCCCGTCCTGATTGTGCTCGCCATTGGCCTCGTTGTGCTTGTGGTTGTAGGAGACCAGGTCGTGCAGGGTGAAGCCGTCATGACAGGTGACAAAGTTGATGGAGGCCAACGGCCGCCTGCCGTCGCCCTGGTAGAGGTCGGAGGAGCCGGTCAGCCGGGAGGCGAACTCGGCCAGGGTGGCCGGCTCCCCGCGCCACAGATCCCGGGCGGTGTCCCGGAACTTTCCGTTCCACTCGGTCCACAGCGGGGGGAAGTTGCCCACCTGGTAGCCGCCCTCGCCCACATCCCAGGGCTCGGCGATCAGCTTCACCTGGCTGACCACCGGGTCCTGCTGCACCAGGTCGAAGAACGAGGACAGCCGGTCCACCTCGTGGAACTGCCGGGCCAGGGTGGCCGCCAGATCGAAGCGGAAGCCGTCCACCCGCATCTCCGTCACCCAGTAGCGCAGTGAGTCCATGATCAGCTGGAGTACATGCGGGCTGCGCATCAGCAGGGAGTTGCCGGTGCCGGTGGTGTCCGTGTAATAGCGCGGGTCCTCGGACAGCCGGTAGTACGAGGCGTTGTCCAGCCCCCGGAAGGAGAGGGTGGGCCCCAGGTGGTTGCCCTCCGCGGTGTGGTTGTAGACCACATCCAGGATGACCTCGATGCCCGCCTGGTGCAGCGCCCGCACCGCCGACTTGAACTCCAGCACCTGCTGGCCGCGGTCGCCCCAGGAGGCGTAGGCGTTGTGCGGGGCGAAGAAGCCGATGGTGTTGTAGCCCCAGTAGTTGGCCAGGCCGGAGTCGACCAGCCGGTGGTCCTGGACGAACTGGTGCACCGGCATCAACTCAATCGCGGTGACGCCCAGTTCGGTGAGGTGCTCCAGCACCGCCGGGTGGCTCAGCCCCGCGTAGGTGCCGCGCACCTCCTCCGGCAGTGCCGGATGCAGCATGGTCAGGCCCTTGACATGCGCCTCGTAGATCACCGTGCGGTGGTAGTCGGTACGCGGCGGACGGTCGTCGCCCCAGTCGAAGTACGGATTGACCACGACCGAGGTCATCATGTGCGGGGCGGAGTCCATGTCATTGCGCTTCTCCGGCCGGCCGAAGTGGTAGCCGTAGACCGCCTCATCCCAGACGATCGACCCGCTCACCGCGCGAGCGTAGGGATCCAGCAGCAGTTTGGCGGAGTTGCAGCGATGCCCCCGCTGTGGGTCGTACGGTCCATGTGCCCGGAAGCCGTACCGCTGACCGGGCATCACCCCCGGCAGATAGGCGTGCCGCACAAAGGCGTCGCTCTCCTTGAGCTCCACCGCCGTCTCCGAGCCGTCCTCGTGCAACAGGCACAGCTCCACCCGCTCGGCGGCCTCGGAGAACACCGCGAAGTTTGTGCCGGCGCCGTCGTAAGTGGCACCGAGGGGATACGCCTGTCCGGGCCAGACCTGCATGGGAGACTCTTTCGCTCGGGGGGTGCTCGGGTGTCGCTCGGTAGTCGCTCGGGGTGTCGCTTCCCGTTCCGCCGGGGTTCAGATCTTCCCCAAAAGAGGCCCGGCCACCGCCGCTCCGCGCGCGCCCACCCGGGTGACGCCCACCGCCCCGGCCCCAGGTCACTATGACTCAGCTCACTCGCGCCCCGGGCCGCTGGCACAACCGGCCGTCAACGGGCACGAGTTCGCCCGGCCGCCTCCCGGGCCCATGTGCGCCGGCTCCGGCGGGCACAGTAGTCTGCCTTGATCATTGGACGGGGGCGGAAGGCGGTGTGCTGGTGAGCTCGGGCGGGCTGGAGCTGCCCCCTGCGGACGGCGGGGGCGGGCCGGGGGGCGAGTGCGCGGTGGAGCCCACCCCCGGCGCGGTGTCCCTGGCACGCCCGGGTGAGATCGGGGCCGAACTGGACTGGGGCGCCGCCGCCTGGAACGAGGTGCGCACCCGGGCCCGGCGGGCCGGCCGCGCCTATATCTGGCTCAATCTGGTCGAACAGCGGCTGCGCGCGGTGGTGTCCGCGGTGCTGCGGCCGGTCTATGAGCCGGTGCACGGCGAGGAGTGGGTGATCGCCGCGGCCGGTCCGGCCGGGCAGGAGTGGGTGCAGCGGGCGGTCGCGGTGCATGAGGTCAGCCGCCGCAAGGGGTATCTGCTGGACCCCGCCGACGACAATGTGCTCAGCTTCCTCACCCTCCCCCAGCTGCGGGAGCTGCTGGTGCAGCACTGGCCCTGCTTCGAGCCCTACCTCGACGACCGCCGGGAACTCGAACTCGTCCTGGACGAGCTGGAGGTGGCGCGCAATGTGGTCTCCCGCAACCGGGCCCTGTCCCAGACCGTGCTGGCCCAGGCCGAACGGGCCGCGGCCCGGCTGCTGGGCATACTGGGCGGAGGCGGGGAGCTGAGCGGGCGGCTGCCGGTGGACGCGGTGGAGGACCTGGTCGGCGACCGCTATGCCGATGTGGTGGGCGTCCACCCCGACCGGGTGCGGTTGCAGCGGCAGTTGCCGGTGGAGGACCTGTTCGGCGGCGCCCGGCGGCTGGACGCGGTGGGCATCGGGCTCAACCTGCTGGTGCAGAACTACTCCGGGCGGCGGCTGGTGCGGCTGGCCGAGTCCGGCTGCCGGGCCCGGCTGCTGTTCCTCAATCCGGCCAGCAGCGCGGTGCGCCGCCGGGAGCGGGAACTGGGCCTGAAGAAGGGCGAGATGAGCCGCGCGGTGGAGATGAACATCATCCATCTGCGGCGGGTACGGGACCGGCTGCGGGATCCGGCCGCCTTTGAGATCCGGGTCTTCGACGAGACCCCCCGCTTCACCGCCTACCTGGTCAACGGGGACGGGGCGGACGGGGTGGCCGTGGTGCAGCCCTATCTGCGCAAGGCGCGCGGCATGGAGTCACCGGTGCTGGTGCTGCGCGGGCACAGCGGACTGCTGAGCGAGGGCTTTGAACAGGAACACGGCCTGTTTGATACCTATCGCGAGGAGTTCGAGGGGGTTTGGGAGGATTCGCGACCGGTCTCCTGAGGTCATTGTCAGTGGGGCGTGCGAGGGTTGGGGAACCAACGGGGGAAGCACCACGAAGGGGGAACCCGCCATGTCCTGGCACGGCGAGCCGCTGACCGGATTCGACCTGGAGACCACCGGCACCGACATCGAGACCGACCGCATCGTCAGCGCCGCCCTGGTGGGGCTGGCGCCGGACGGCGAGCCGGCCTTCCGGCGGGTGTGGCTGATCGATCCGGGGGTGCCGATTCCCGCCGAGGCCACCGGGATCCACGGCATCTCCACCGAACACGCGCGGGCGCACGGGGCCTTGGCCGCCACCGCCATAGCGGAGATCACCCAGGCACTGGCCGACTCGCTGGCCGCCGGGGTCCCGCTGGTGGTGATGAACGCCCGCTATGACCTCTCCCTGCTGGACCGCGAGTGCCGGCGGCACGGCGTCACCCCGCTCTCCGAGCGGCTGGGCGCGGAGCCCGCGCCGGTGCTCGACCCGCTGGTGCTGGACAAGCACGCGGACCGCTACCGCAAGGGCCGGCGCACCCTGCAGGCGCTGTGCGCGCACTACGGCGTGCCGCTGGAGGAGGCGCATGAGGCCGCGGCCGACGCGGTGGCCGCGGCCCGGGCGGCCCGGCGGCTGGGCCAGCGCCACCGGGCCCTGGGCGCGGCCACCCCGGCCGAGCTGCACACCTTGCAGATACGGGCGGCCGCCGAGCAGGCCGAGTCGCTCCAGCGCTATCTGCGGCGCACCGACCCCACCGCCCGAATCGCCTCGGCCTGGCCGCTGGTCCCGGTCGGTGGGTGACTGCCGGGGAGCCATGGGGTCAAGGGAGCATCCGGATATCAGAACGGATACCAGCGCACCGTCGTATCCCCGTCCCGCAAAGACCCCACCCGGCGCCGGAATTCCGCCGCCGCGGCCGGATTTCCCGGCGCGTGCTGCGCCACCCAGGCACAACTGGCCGTCTCCCGGGCGCCGCGCAGCACGGAACAGCCCGCCCACTCCCGGACATCCCACCCATAGGTGTGCGTAAAGGAGTGGTACGCCTCCTCGCCCAGCCCATAGCGGTCCCGGCTGAGCGCCATCACCACCAGGTCGTGCTCCCGCAGGTCGCGGGCGAAGGTCTCCAGGTCCACCAGCACCGGCCCGTCCGGGGTGATGTGCACATTGCGCGGCAGCGCGTCCCCGTGCACCGGGCCCGGCGGCAGCACGGGCACCAGCTCGGCGGCGGCCGCCGTGAAGCCGTCCCGGCGCTCGCGCAGATACTCCGCGTCGGCCGGGTCGATGGCGTCCCCGGCCAGCCGCAGCCAGCGCTCCACCCCGCCGAGCAGATCCCGGGCGGGCAGCGCGAAGTCCGGCATCTCCAGCGTGTGCACCTGCCGCAGCAGCCCGGCCAGGTCGGCGGGTTCGGCCGGGCGCACCGGATCGGGCAGCCGGTGCCAGAGGGTGACCGGATGCCCGTCGGCGACCAGCACCTCATGATCCGCGGCCCGCACCGCCGGGACGCCGCTCTCCGCCAGCCAGGAGGAGATCCGCACTTCCCGCCGGGCCCGCTCCAGCAGTGAGGGATCCCGCCCCACCTTGGCCACCAGGCCGCCGGCGGTGAAGACCGCGTTCTCCCCCAGGGCCAGCAGTTCCGCCCGCTGCGCCGTCGGCCCGGTCACACCCGCCGCCGCCAGCAGCTCGCGCGCCCGCGCCTCCGTGAATGCCGTGTCCGCCACGCCGTACCCTCCGCCTTCCCAGGAGCCGATCCCCGCCAGTCTCCCTTCCCGGCGGCCGGTCTCCGTCACCGGGGCTCATGCCGGCCCGGTCCTGGCCGGTCCGGCCGCGTCCCGGCCGGCGGACAGAATGTCCGCCATGACAATCAACTCCGCACATCGTTTCGAGCCGGGCGCAACGGTCGTGCGCCGGGACATCTTCGGGGACCGGGTCTGGACGGCCGCCCCGCGCCGGGTCATCGAGGACCGGGGCGACACCCTGACCCTGGCCCACTGGCCCGGCGTCGAGGGCCTGGCGCCGACCACCTATATCGACTCCCTCGGCATGGACTCCCCGGCGGCCCGGGACGCAGCCCGGGACCAGGGCTTCGCGGACCTGGCCTCCGGTGCCTGGGAGCTGGGCAGCTGGCGGTGGCGGGACACCACCGTGCTCAGCCGCTTCCAGGCCGGTGAGCACTTCAGCGTCCACCTGTTCTTCGGTGCCGGGCACCGCCCGCTGCACTGGTACATCAACTTCGAGCTGCCCTTCCGCCGTACCGCCCTCGGTATCGACACCCGGGATCTGCTGCTGGACCTGCTGGTGGAACCGGATTTGTCCGCGCACACCTGGAAGGACGAGGACGAGTACGCCCAGGGGCGACGTCTGGGGATCATCGATGACGCGCTGCACGCCCAGGTCGAACTGGCCCGTGAGCGCGCGCTGGAGTTGCTGGCGGAACGTCAAGAGACCTTCCCCACAAGCTGGTTGAACTGGCAACCGGCTACCGACTGGCCGCTGCCGGAATTGCCGTCCTTCAACGGCGTGTGAGGGAGTCCCGCCGCAAGGGCCCAATTTGCCGTGGTTCCAAGGTGTTTGCAGATACGCAAGTGCGTTGCGTATGTCACACCTGCTCATGGGAGTTGAAGTGGGCGTGTCAATCCTGAAAGGGTTTTGAACCACCCGGAGGCGGATCTTCCGCTGTGCCGGGTGTTGTGCGCACTGCGCACGCCCCCCCACACAACCGCACGAGGAGGCAACCTCGTTATGGCAACGCACAAGCGCGCCGGCAAGCACCGACGGCTGATGGTGGCGATATCCGCCGCCACGGCCGTCACCGCTGGGGCCACCCTGCTGGCCCTGCCCGCCGACGCCTCAACGTCCAAGGAAGGCACCGTTTTCGGGGCCGATGCCAAGGGCGCCATCGACGGCAGCTACATAGTGATGCTGAAGGACGGCAAGAGCGGCGTCGCCGCCCGTTCCGTCTCCGCCGAGAGCCAGAACCTGGCCCAGCGCTACGGCGGCAAGCTCAACCGCACCTACACCTCCGCCGTCCACGGCTTCTCCGCCAGCGGACTGGACCGGGCGGCCGCCAAGCGGCTCGCCGCCGACCCGGCCGTGGCCAAGGTGGTCCAGAACCACCGGTTCAGCGTCAGCGCCACCCAGGAGGCCCCACCCTCCTGGGGGCTTGACCGCATCGACCAGGCCGAGACCAAGGGCGACGGCAAGTACACCTACCCGGATGGCGCGGGCGACGGCGTGACCGCCTATGTCATCGACACCGGCATCCGCATCAGCCACCAGGACTTCGGCGGACGCGCCTCCTACGGCTTCAACGCCGTGGACAACAACGACAACGCGGACGACGGCAATGGCCATGGCACCCATGTCGCGGGCACCATAGCCGGAACCGCGCACGGGGTTGCCAAGAAGGCCAAGGTGGTGGCCGTCAGAGTGCTCAACGCCCAGGGCCAGGGCTCCACCGAGCAGGTGGTCTCCGGCATCGACTGGGTCATCAAGAACCACAAGGGCCCCTCGGTCGCCAATATGAGCCTCGGCGGCGGGACCGATGAGGCCCTGGACGCGGCGGTCAGCAAGGCCATCGCCTCCGGCGTCACCTTCGCGGTGGCGGCCGGCAATGAGTCCACCGACGCGAGCCAGAGCTCCCCGGCCCGGGTGAAGGAAGCGATCACCGTCGCCGCCAGCACCAAGGACGACCAGCAGGCCGAGTACTCCAACTACGGCAGTGTGGTCGACCTTTACGCCCCCGGCTCGGACATCACCTCCGACTGGAACGACAGCGACTCCGGTACCAAGACCATCTCCGGTACCTCCATGGCCACTCCGCATGTGACCGGCGCCGCCGCGCTGTACCTCGCCGAGCACAAGGACGCCACCCCCGCCCAGGTGGAGTCGGCCCTGGTCGCCGCCGCCACCCCGGACAAGATCTCCAACCCGGGGCCGGGCACGCCCAACAAGCTGCTGAGGGTCACCACCAAGTAGCTGCCAGGCCGGTCGTCGTGGCCTTCCCCCACGGGACGCGACGGCCGGCCGTCCCCGTCGTCACCGGCCGTCCCCGTCGTGGCCGGCCGCCCTCAGGCCGCGAAGTCCGCCGCGTGGTCCTGCGCCCACTGGCTGAACGACCGCGCCGGGCGACCCGTCAACTCCCGTACCCCATCGGCGATTTCCGCCTCGCGCCCATCGCTGTCCGCCCACACCCCCAGCAGCGCGTCCGCCAGATGCCCGGGGATATAGGCGGCCGTCTCCCGCTTCCACTCCTCCTCGGAGATCCGCTGCACCGTGAGCGGCCGGCCGGCCGCCCGGCCGATCCGCTCGACCTGCTCCCGGAAGCTCAGCGACTCCGGCCCGGTCAGGGTGTGCGTCCCGCCCGCCTTGCCCGGCTCGATGAGCGCCGCCAGTGCGGCCTCGGCGATGTCCCGCTCATGAATGGGGTCGGTGTGCGCCTCCGGGTAGGGCACGCGCAGCACTCCGCTGGTGCGCAGGGCATGCGCCCAGCCCAGCGCATTGGTGGCGAAGTGCCCCGGCCGCAGCACGGTGGCGGTCACCGGCGCGGCGGCCAGCGCCCGCTCCACCGCCCAGTGCGGCCCGGCGATCGGATGGGTGGCGGCGCCGGGCATCAGCACGGAGGACGAGGACAGCAGCACGATATGGGCCACCCCCGCCTCGCCGGCCGCCGCCAGAAAGGCGTCGATATGCTCCGGCTCCGCGTAGAGGAACACCGACCGCACCCCTTCCAGCGCGGCGGCGAACGTCCCCGGGTCGCCCAGCGAGCACGCCACCGCCCCTACGCCGTCCGGGAGTTGAAGCTCCTCGGGGGCCTTGGAGGCGGCCCGTACCGGCAGCCCCCGCTCATGCAGCAGATCGATCAGCGTACGGCCCACGCGTCCGCGTGCTCCGGTAACCAGGGTCGTCATGGTGCGGTGCTTGCCTTCCGTAAAATGCCTAACGTGACGCGGATAGTGCGTCGCGAAAAGATTGTGCCGCGCAAAGATCGCATCGCACAAGCGATTTGAAGCGACTGGCGCGCGGAGTGTGGAGGGCAAACAGTGCCGGAACGGGCAGAACTGCTGAAGCGGATCAGCGAGGAAAGCCGGCGGAACTACGCCGTGTACACCCTGTTCAACCAGGCCATGGCCTGCCACCTGGGGCTGCATCCCACCGATCTGCAGTGCCTGAGCCTGCTGGAGATGGAGAACGGCCCGCTGAGCACCGGCGAGATCGCCCGCCTCACCGGCCTCACCCCCGGCTCCGCCACCCGCCTGGTGGACCGCCTGGAAAAGGCAGGCTTCGCCGAGCGCCGCGCCGACCCCGAAGACCGCCGGCGCGCCCTGGTCGTCCTGACCGAAGGGGCGGTCGCCAGGGTCGGCGCCGCCTGGGACGCCCCGGGCTCGGCGTTCCGGGACGTCCTGGCGAACTACACGGACGAGCAACTGGCCGTCATCGGCGACTATCTCGCCCGCACCTCGGCGGTCGGCCGCGCCCAGGCCGACTGCCTGCGGGACGCCGGTCCCGCTACTGCTGTCTGAACAGCCCGCCCACCAGCGGGAGTCCCTCCAGCACATTGGTGAGCGGAGTGAGCACCCCATGCCGCTGCTGCGGCTCCCCCTCCTCGTCATCATCCGAAGGCTGCGGCAGGTCCTTGGCCTCCGGGGCCTTGGCTTCCTGGCCCCTGGCCTCCTGACCCTTGGCCTCCTGACCCTTCGCCGCAGGGGCCGGCGCCGGAGCCACCGGCCCCTGCGCCCGAGTCCTCGCTTCCGGGGCCTTCGCCTCCGGGGACTGCAACAGATCGGTCCGGGGCAGCTCGGTGTGCGCCGAGAAGTCCAGGGCCTCCGGCACGACCGGCCGCGCGGCGGGCGCACTGGCCGCCGCCTCCCAGGGGGCGACGGCGGCGATGGACAGGGCGGCGGCCAGCGGTGCGACCACGGTGCGCAGACGCATAAGTGTTCTCCTTTGTCAGCAGAGGGCTAGGTTCGAAAGGAGAACGAAACGGGATAGCCCGGGTCACCAGGTGTCAAAATTTCTGCGCCGGCGCCAGGCGCCGAAGAGCCAGCGCTCGATTTCGATACAGCTTCGTTGACGGCGGCCTCAACCGCCTGCCTACCATCGCCGCCGAACACCGGCCGAGCGAGAGGCGATCAGCATGAGCAGCGTCACCAGGGGGACCCTCCCTGTACCGGGGCAGCCCAAGCAGGCACTGTCCGCCTCCGGCAGTGCCAGTTGACCCCCTACTCCCTCGCCTTCTACCTCCATGTGGTCACCTCGGGCTCGGTCCTCGGCGCACGGCCGGCGGACACCCCGCAGCGGGTCGCCGAACTCCTGGGAACGGACTTCGCCGAGAACTCCTTCGATGACCAGAGCATGTGGCGCGACTACGGCCTGGTGGAGTTCTTCTGGGACCGCCAGTCCGCCGGCCAACCGTGGTCCGGCCACCACTTCACCGTGCAGGTGCACCGGCTGGCCCATGGCGCGAGCTCGGTCCCCGGCGCACTGCTCCGCTCCCGGTACGGGCGGTTCGACCGGCGGCTCCGATTCGCCAAGCTGCGGCGGCTGTCGGAGCGGCGCGGAACGGAGCTGGTGGAGGTGCCCCATGTGCAGGCGCCGTGCTACCGCACGTTCTGGCAACCCGAATCGCTGACGTCCGTCACCGTCATCGGCGCCCACGAGGAGTACGTCACACCGGGGAACCTGCGGGTCGGCGATGTGTACAGCATCGGTGCGCCCACGCGGCCGGAGAAGGTGGAGTGCGGGGCGACGCGAGTACGGTGAGCGACCGCATGGTGAGGATGGGAGGGCACTTGCGGGAGGCCCACTCGCGCGAGCCGGGACCTGTGCACCGCGCAGGGCCCAACATGGGGGGCAGCAGGGCGGGTTCGGCCACTTCGTATGGCATCGTGGCCGGTCAGCGATGGCGTACCGGGTCGGCGGGAAGATCGCTGGGTATAGTGCAGGCTTTCGGGGAACCGGCGACCCGGAGTCGGTCGATCTCATGCGCCACCTCGCGTCCATCGACATCCGGGACCCTGGCGGACCCCCGATGACCACATCGCTGAGGAGGCCGTCCCATGGAACCCGTCACGCTGATCACCGGTGGCTCGACCGGAATCGGCGCCGCCACCGCCCGCGCCCTGCTCAAGCAGGGCCACCGGGTGGCCGTCACCGGACGTGACGCGGACAAGCTGGCCGCTTTCGCCGCTTCGGCCGGAGCGGGCGAGCGGCTGCTGACGATCACCAGCGACACCAGCCACGCCCCCGACGTCGCCTCGGCCGTGCGCCGCGTGGTGGACGCGTGGGGCGGACTGGACAACGTCATCGCCAATGCCGGTTTCTCACTGCCCGGCAACCTGGAGAGCCACGACCCCGAGGACATGCGCGCCATGGTCCTCACCAATGTCCTGGGCCCGGCCCTGCTGGTGCGGGAGACCCTGCCGCATCTCAGGGAGTCCAAGGGCCGGATCGTGATCATCGGTTCGGTCGCCGGGGTGCGCAATACGCCTGGCAACCTGTACTCGGTCACCAAGTGGGCCGCGCACGCGCTGGCCGAGAACACCCGGCTGCTGGTCGGCAAGGACGGAGTCGGCGTGACCGTCGTCGCCCCCGGGGTGGTGGACACCCCGTTCTGGGACGAGCGCGGCGGCACCCCCGAGGCGGCGCCGGCAATGACCGCCGAGCAGATCGCCGACACGATCGTCTTTGTCGTCAACCAGCCCGTGGGCGTGGACATCAACCACATCACCATGCGGCCGACCGGGCAGCTCGGCTGACGCTTATGCGTGCCCGGTCGCTTCTCGGTGAGAAGGCCGGCGACTCCCCGGCCTCGTGCCGGAACCATACGCGCCACTATGGTGGCCCGATGGCATCGATCAAGCAGTTCCAAGTCACCTTCGACTGCGCAGACCCCGAGCGCGTCGCTCGTTTCTGGTGCGAGGTGTTGGGGTACGTCGTACCGCCGCCGCCGAAGGGGTATGCCACTTGGGGCGACTTCGATCGCTCGCTGCCGCCTGAGCGTCAGGGTTCGGCGTTCGCCTGCATCGATCCCTCAGGTGTCGGCCCGCGACTGTTCTTCCAGCGCGTTCCCGAGGGCAAGGTCGTCAAGAATCGGGTTCACCTTGATGTGCGGGCCGGCACCGGACTTGTGGGTGAAGAGCGCCTCGCCGCACTCGAGGCCGAGTGCGCACGACTGATCGCGCTCGGCGCGGTGCGTGTGCAACTGCTGCGTGCCGATGGCTTCAACGAGTCCTGCATCGCGATGCAGGACGTCGAGGGCAATGAGTTCTGTCTCGACTGAGGGTTCGCGAACGCCCTTGGCGGTGATGCGGCGCTAACGCGCCACCGCCGGCGCCAACTCCCCCTGCCGGACGGCCGCGTCATAGCGCCGCCAGACCAGGGAGACCACCTCCGGCGCCGGACCCAGCACGTCCGCCAGGACATCCACCCCGGCGGCCCGGGCGCCCTGGACGATGCGGTCCGGCAGGCGGCCGGGGGCCAGGACATAGGGGGCGACGGCGATATGCCGTATGCCCCGGGCGCGCAGGACGCGTACCGCGTCCTCGGTACGCGGGACGGCGGAGGCGAACGCGGGCCGCACGGCGCACCAGCCGGTGTGCCGCCACTCCCGCGCGATTGCTGCGATCACCGCGATCGCCTCCGGGTCGGAGGAGCCCGCCGAGGCCAGCACCACGCCGGTCCGGGGGCGGTCGCCGGGGTGCAACCCGGCTTCGGCCAGCCGCCGTTCGAGGGCAGCGGTCAGGAGGGGGGATGGGCCCAGGACCGGGGCCTGGCGGACGGTCAGGCCGGGCAGGCGGGCGGTGGCCCTGTGCAGGACGGAGGGCAGGTCCGCCTTGGCGTGGAAGGCATGGGTGAGGAGCAGGGGGAGGGCGACCACCTCGCGGACGCCGGAGGCGGCCAGGCGTTCCAGGGCGCGGGGGACGCGGGGCGCGTTGAAGTCCAGGAAGGCCAGGTCGACTTGGGTGCCCGGGCGGCGGGCCGCGACCGCCGTCCGCAGGGCGGTGACGGTGGCCGCGTGGCGCGGGTCGCGGCTGCCGTGGGCGATCAGGAGCAGGGTCATCGGGCCAGGCCCCGGGTGCGCAGAACGCGGCGTTCGAGGGGAGTGAAGACCAGCAGGTCGATGGCGATACCGACCAGGAGGATCAGCAGGATGCCGAGCAGGACGCCGGGCATGTCGGAGTCGGTGCGGGCGTTCTCCAGGTACTGGCCCAGGCCCAGGCCCAAGTCGGGGGAAGAAGCGATGAGTTCGGCGGCCATCAGGGAGCGCCAGGAGAAGGCCCAGCCCTGTTTGAGGCCGGCGAGGTAGCCGGGCAGGGCGGCGGGCAGCAGGATATGGCGGGTGCCGCGCAGGCCGGTGGCGCCCAGGGTGCGGCCGGCGCGCAGATAGAGCGGGGGTACCTGATCGATGCCGGAGACCAGGCCGTTGGCGATGGAGGGGACGGCACCGAGCAGGATCACCGCGTACATGGCGGAGTCGGTGATGCCCAGCCAGATCACGGCGGCCGGGACCCAGGCGACGGAAGGCAGGGACTGCAGGCCGGAGAGGAGGGGGCCGAGCGCGGCGCGGATATAGGGGACGCGGGCCACCAGCAGGCCGAGCGGGGTGCCGATGGCCAGGGCGGCCAGGAAGCCCAGCAGGCCACGGGAGACACTGGTCCAGATGATGTCGAACAGGGTGCCGTTCAGCCAGAGTTGGCGCAGGCTGTGCCAGACGGCGGAGGGGTCCGGGAGCTTGTAGTCGTCGGTGACCCGGGCGAGGACCAGGAGCTTCCAGCCGGCTAGGACGAGGACCACGGCGCTGATGGGTGGCAGCACCTTGTGCAGCAGGATCTGGCGGACAGGGGTGCGCCGGGCGGGGACGCTGTCCAGGGCGTCCAGTCCGGCCTCCAGGCCGGCGATCCCGGTATCCGGAGCATCCGGCTCGGTGGCCTCAGTGCTTGCCATGGCGGCGGATCTCCCTCCGCAGTTCCTCGGTGATCTCCACGGACAGGTCGGCGACCGCCGGGTCCTCGATACGGCGCGGCTGGGGCAGGCCGACCGTCCACTGCCGGGCCACCCGGCCGGGGCGGGAGGAGAGCAGCACCACCCGCTGGCCCAGCCGTACCGCCTCGCGCACGTTGTGGGTGACAAAGAGGACGGAGAGGGAGGTCCGGGACCAGATCCGGGTGAGTTCCTCGTGCAGGACGTCGCGGGTGATGGCGTCCAGCGCGGCGAAGGGCTCGTCCATCAGCAGCAGTTGGCTGTCCTGGGCCAGGGCGCGGGCCAGGGCCACCCGCTGGCGCATGCCGCCGGAGAGTTCATGGACGCGCTTGCGGTACGCCCCGCCCAGCCGCACCAGTTCCAGCAGCCGCTCGGCCTCCGCCCGCCGTCCGGCCTTGGGGACGCCGCGCAGGCGCAGGGCGAGTTCGATGTTCTTGCCGGCGGTCAGCCAGGGGAACAGGGCGTGTTCCTGGAACATCAGCGCCGGGCGGCCGCCGCCGAGTTCGATATGGCCGCTGGTCGGCCGGTCCAGGCCGGCCACCAGGCTGAGCAGGGTGGACTTGCCGCAGCCGGAGGCGCCGAGCAGGCAGACGAACTCCCCGGGGCGGATGTCCAGGGTGATGTCCTCCAGTACCGGGCGGGTTTGCCCGAAGCTCTTGTGGACGTGGTGAATGCGGACGGCGGCCGGGGCGTCGGCGGGCAGGTCACGGGCGGGGGCGGCCGGTTCGGGCTGGTCGGCGGTGGTCGTTGTCGGGGACATCCGAACCTCCTGGAGGGGGAGTGGCATCACTGCCTGCCGAGCTTCGCCGCGGAGACCGGCGGCCTGCCCTCGGCCTTGAGCACCTTGTTGAGCAAGGTGAGGTCATAGATGTCGGAGAGGTCGGGCTTGTCGAGCAGGCCGGCGGAGACGGCGTGTGCCGCCTCGGTGTTCAGGGTGGCGGCCAGTGGGTCGTCGGTTACCCGGATGCTTTGCCAGGCGGAGGCCAGGATTTCTGACGACAAAGGCTTGCCGGTGAGCCGCTGGAGGGCGGCGTTGGCGGCGTTCCGGGCCTGCGCGGGGTGGGCGGAGATCCAGGCGTTGGTCCGCACCGAGCCGCGCAGTACGGCCTCGACCACATCGGGGTGGGCGGCCAGGAACTTCTGGGACACCACCACATTGGTGATCACGAACTTGCCGTCCGGCCAGAGCGCGGACTCGTCCAGCAGGACCTTGCCGCCCTCGGCGACCAGCTTGGACGCGGTGGGCTCGGGCGCCCAGGCGCCGTCCACCGAACCGGACTTGAAGGCATCCGGGGTGACCTTGTTGTCGATGCGCAGCACCGAGACCTCGCCCTTGCCGGACTGGGGGTCGGTCCGCCAGCCCCGCTGGGCGATCCAGTTGAGGAACGCCACATCCTGAGTGTTGCCCTTCTGCGGGGTGGCGATCCGCTTGCCCTTCACCTCGTCCAGGGAGTGGATCTTCTTGGGGTCGACCACCAGCCTGACGCCGCCGGAGGCCGAGCCGGCGATGATCCGCAGGCTCTTGCCCCTGGACTTGGTGTAGCCGTTGATGGCGGGGGAGGGGCCGATCCAGCCGATGTCGATGGAACCCGCGTTGAGCGCCTCGATCTCGGACGGGCCGGCGTTGAAGGTGGTGGACTTCAGCGCCGTGCCGCCCAGTTCCTTTTGCAGGATGCCCTGTTGCTCGCCGACCAGGGGGGTGGCGTGGGTGATGTTGGGGAAGTAGCCGATGCGGACGGTGGCGGCGGAGAGCTTTTTGCCGCCCGTCACGGTGGCGGCCCGGCCGGTCTCCTTCTGGGAGCCGTAGCCGCAGCCGGCCAGGGCGGTCAGCAGCAGGGTGGCGAGGGCGGCGGCGGTGCGCAGGGGGGTGCGGGTCATCTCAGAAGTCCCCACTCCGGTCGGGTCCGGTGGAGCCGGAGCCGAAGGCGCCGCCCGTCATGCCCGCGGTGAGGGTGGTGCCGTCGGCGGGGTCGATCAGCAGGAAGGAGCCGGTGCGCCGGGAGCGGGCGTAGGGGTCCAGCGCCAGCGGCTCGGCGGTGCGCAGCACCACCTGCCCGATGTCATTGGGCAGCAGCCCGTCGGGGGCCGGGAGCTGGGAGAGGTCGGCCAGGCTGAGGCGGGACGGCAGGGCCTTGACGATGGCCTTCACGGTACGGGTGGTGTGCTTGAGCAGCACCCGGTCACCGATGCGCAGCGGCCGGTCGGCCAGGTGGCAGACGGTCGCCTCGATGTCCTGGGTGGTGCCGGGGGCGTCCATGGCGGGGGCGATCAAGTCGCCCCGGGAGATGTCCAGTTCATCGGCGAGCCGGAGGGTGACCGACTGCGGCGCCCAGGCGGCCTGGACCGGTTCGCCCAGGGCGTCGATGCCGGCGATGGTGCTGGTGCGGCCGGAGGGCAGCACGGTGACCCGGTCGCCGGTGCGCAGCACTCCGGAGGCGATCTGGCCCGCGTAGCCGCGGTAGTCGGGGTGGTCGGCGGTGCGCGGCCGGATGACGTACTGGACGGGGAAGCGGGCCGGGTCGCCGGAGGGGTCCACGGCCACCGGGACGGACTCCAGATGCTCCAGCACCGTGGGGCCGCCGTACCAGTCCATATGCGCGGAGGGGGTGACCACATTGTCCCCGGCGAGCGCGGAGACCGGGATGGCGGTCACCTCGGGGATGCCCAGCGAGGTGGCATAGCGGGTGAACTCCTCGGCGAGCGGGGCGAACACCTCTTCCGCGTAGCCGGCCAGGTCCATCTTGTTGACGGCCAGCACCAGGTGCGGGACGCGCAGCAGGGCGGCCACCGCGGCATGCCGGCGGGTCTGCTCCACCACGCCGTTGCGGGCGTCGAGGAGCACCACGGCCAGTTCGGCGGTGGAGGCGCCGGTGACCATATTGCGGGTGTACTGCACATGCCCGGGGGTGTCGGCCAGGATGAACCGCCGGCGCCCGGTGGCGAAGTAGCGGTAGGCGACGTCGATGGTGATGCCCTGCTCGCGTTCGGCGCGCAGCCCATCGGTGAGCAGGGCCAGGTCGGGCGCGTCCTGGCCGCGGTGGCGGGAGGCGTGCTCGACGGCCTCCAGCTGGTCGGCCAGCACCGACTTGGAGTCATGCAGCAGCCGGCCGACCAGGGTGGACTTGCCGTCGTCCACCGATCCGGCGGTGGCGAAGCGCAGCAGCGAAGTGGTGGTTGCGGTGCTCACGGTCAGAAGTACCCCTCGCGTTTGCGGTCCTCCATGGCGGCCTCCGACAGCTTGTCGTCGGCCCTGGTCGCGCCCCGTTCGGTGAGCCGGGAGGCGGCGATCTCGGCGATCACCTGCTCCACGGTGGCCGCCTCGGATTCCACCGCGCCGGTGCAGGACATGTCGCCGACGGTGCGGTAGCGCACCAGGCGCCGTTCCACCCGCTCTCCGGTGCGCGGGCCGCCCCAGGCGCCGGGGGCCAGCCACATGCCGTCGCGGGCGAACACCTCGCGCCGGTGGGCGAAGTAGATGGCGGGCAGCTCGATCTTCTCCCGGGCGATGTACTGCCAGACGTCGAGTTCCGTCCAGTTGGACAGCGGGAAGACGCGGACATGCTCGCCGGGGGAGTGCCGGCCGTTGTACAGCTGCCACAACTCGGGCCGCTGGCGCCGGGGATCCCAGGCACCGAACTCGTCGCGCAGCGAGAACACCCGTTCCTTGGCCCGGGCCTTCTCCTCGTCCCGGCGGCCGCCGCCGAAGACCGCGTCAAAGCGGTGGCGTTCGATGGCGTCCAGCAGCGGGAGGGTCTGCAGCGGGTTGCGGGTGCCGTCGGGCCGTTCGCGCAGCCGCCCGTCGTCGATGAACTCCTGGACGGAGGCGATATGCAGGCGCAGCCCGTACTCCAGCACGGTGCGGTCCCGGTAGCCGAGCACCTCGGGGAAGTTGTGCCCGGTGTCCACATGCAGCAGCGGGAAGGGCGGCGCGGCCGGGGCGAAGGCCTTGCGCGCCAGGTGCAGCATCACAATGGAGTCCTTGCCGCCGGAGAACAGCAGCACCGGGCGCTCCAGTTCGCCGGCCACCTCGCGGAAGATGTGCACCGCCTCGGACTCCAGGGCGTCCAGATGCGACAGGGTGTAAGCGGTGTCCGTGGGCTCCTTCCTGAGTTCCTTCACCGGGCCAGCACCCCCCGGTCCGCGAGCAGTTGGCGGACGGCGTCGGCGGACTCGGTGACGGACTGCCGGTGGGCGGCGATCCGGAGGTCGGGCGCGGCCGGTTCCTCATAGGGGTCGTCCACTCCGGTCAGCCCGGATATCTCGCCCGCGGCCTGCCGGGCGTACAGGCCCTTGACGTCGCGGGTCGCGCAGACCTCGACCGGGGTGGCCACATGGATCTCCAGATATCCGGTGCCATGCCGCTGGTGGTGGGCGCGGACCGCCTCGCGGGAGTCCGTGTAGGGGGCGATCACCGGCACCAGGACCGTCACCCCGTGTGCGGCCAGCAGCCGGGCGACAAAGCCGATGCGCCGGACGTTGGTGTCGCGGTCGGCGCGGGTGAAGCCGAGTCCGGCGGAGAGGAACTCGCGGATCTCGTCGCCGTCCAGTACCTCCACCGGGTGGCCGCCGTCGCGCAGTTGGCCGGCCAGGGTGCGGGCGATCGTTGTCTTGCCCGCGCTCGGCAGGCCGGTGAGCCACACCGTGGCACCAGTCATCGGGCTTCTCCCAGGGTTCGGGTCGGTCATCCGTGCAGTCCGCATTCGGTCTTGCCCCGGCCCGCCCAGCGGCCGGCCCGGGCGTCCTCGCCGGCCGTGGTTCTGCGGGTGCAGGGGGCGCAGCCGATGGACGCATAGCCGTCCATCAGCAGCGGGTTGACGAGCACACCGTGCTCGGTGACATAGGCGTCCACGTCCTGCTGGGTCCAGCGGGCGATCGGCGCGATCTTGACCTTGCCGCGCCGGGCGTCCCAGCCGACCACGGGGGTGTGCGCCCGGGTCGGGGACTCGTCCCGGCGCAGCCCGGTGGCCCAGGCGTCATACCGGGCCAGGCCCTCCTCCAGCGGCCGGACCTTGCGCAGGGCACAGCACAGGTCGGGGTCGCGGTCGTGCAACTGACTTCCGTACGCGGCGTCTTGCTCGGCGACGCTCTGGCGCGGGGTGAGGGTGATCACCCGTACGTCCATGACGGCCGCCACCGCGTCCCGGGTGCCGATGGTCTCCGGGAAGTGGTAGCCGGTGTCCAGGAAGACCACGTCCACCCCGGGCAGGGCACGGGAGGCGAGGTGGGCGACCACCGCGTCCGCCATGGAGGAGGTGACACAGAACCGGCTGCCGAAGGTGTCGGCGGCCCAGCGCAGGATCTCCGGCGCCGGGGAGTCCTCCAGCTCCTGTCCGGCCCGGATGGCCAGCTGTTCAAGTCCGTTCATCGCGGGGCTCCCTGGGGTGCTTTGCGAGCCAGCAGGCCGAGGAAGGAGAGCTTGAACGCCCGGTTGCAGGCGGCGCACTGCCAGGCGCCAGGGCCCTGCTCGCCGGGGCGCAGGTCCTCGTCCCCGCAGTACGGGCAGTAGAACGGAGCCGCACGTTCGCTCACTTGAGGTCTCCCTCGTCGGCCCTGGCCGCCCAGACGGCGAAGCGTTCGCCGTCCCGGCGCTGTTCGGTGAAACGTCGCAGCAGCCGCTCCACATAGTCCGGCAGCTCCGCCGAAGTCACCTTCAGGCCACGGACCTTGCGGCCGAACCCGGCCTCAAGGCCCAGCGCCCCGCCCAGGTGCACCTGGAAGCCCTCCACCTGTTCGCCCCGCTCGTCCAGCACCAGCTGACCCTTGAGACCGATGTCCGCCACCTGGATTCGGGCACAGGCATTGGGGCAGCCGTTGATGTTGATGGTGAGCGGCTCGTCGAAGTCCGGCAGCCGGCGCTCCAGTTCGTCGATCAGCGAGGCGCCGCGCGCCTTGGTCCCGACGATGGCCAGCTTGCAGAACTCGATGCCGGTGCAGGCCATGGTGCCGCGCCGGAAGGGGGAGGGGGTGACCCGCAGGTCCAGCGCCTCCAGGCCGGCCACCAGGGAGTCCACCTGTTCCGGGGGCACATCGAGCGCGATCATCTTCTGCTCGGCGGTGGTGCGCAGCCGGCCGGAGCCATGCTGTTCCGCCAGTTCGGCGATCTTCGTCAGGGTGGCGCCGTCCACCCGGCCGACCCGGGGCGCGAAGCCGATGTAGTAACGGCCGTCGCGCTGGCGGTGCACGCCCACATGGTCCCGCCAGCGCTCCGCCGGCTGTTCGGGGGCCGGCCCGTCCAGCAGGGCGCGTCCCAGGTACTCCTCCTCCAGCACCCGGCGGAAGCGCTCCGTGCCCCAGTCGGCGACCAGGAACTTCAGCCGGGCGCGGTTGCGCAGCCGCCGGTAGCCGTAGTCGCGGAAGACGCCGATGACGGCGCCGAAGACCTCGGGCACCTCGGCGAGCGGCACCCAGGCGCCCAGCCGTACCCCGAGCCTGGGGTTGGTGGACAGCCCGCCGCCCACCCACAGGTCGAAGCCGGGCCCGTGTTCGGGGTGGCGGACGCCGACAAACGCCACATCGTTGATCTCGTGCGCCACATCCAGCAGTGGTGAACCGGAGACGGCGCTCTTGAACTTCCGTGGCAGATTGGAGAATTCGGGGTTGCCGATAAAGCGGCGGTGGATCTCCTCGATGGCCCAGGTGCCGTCGATGATCTCGTCCTCGGCGATCCCGGCCACCGGGGAGCCCAGGATCACCCGGGGGGTGTCACCACAGGCCTCGGTGGTGGACAGGCCCACCGCCTCCAGCCGGCGCCAGATCTCCGGCACATCCTCGATCCGGATCCAGTGGTACTGGATGTTCTGCCGGTCGGTGATGTCCGCCGTGCCCCGGGCGAACTCCTGGGAGACCTCGCCGATCACCCGCAGTTGTGCCGTGGTCAGCCGGCCGCCGTCGATGCGCACCCGGAGCATAAAGAACTCGTCGTCCAGCTCCTCGGGAGCCAGCACCGCGGTCTTGCCGCCGTCGATGCCCTGACGGCGCTGGGTGTACAGCCCCCACCAGCGCATCCGCCCGCGCAGATCGCTGGGGTCGATGGAGTGGAAGCCCCCCTTGGCATAGATCGTCTCAATGCGTGTCCGCACATTGAGACCGTCATCGTCCTTCTTGGCCTGCTCATTGGCGTTCAGCGGGGTGAAGTGCCCGACGGCCCACTGGCCTTCGCCGCGGTGGCGGCCGGTTTTACGCCCGGGCCGGGCGGTGGCGGAATCGGCGGTGGCAGTCATGGCGATCTGTCCTTCTCGGGGACTGTCGGGGACTGTGGGAGACGGCCGGAGACAGCCGGGAGGCCGTCGGGGGGTCGTCAGGGGCCGGCCGGGGAGCCCGGGGCAGCGTGCGGCGGCGCGGTCACACCCTGGATGACCTGCGGGTACGCCAAATGTGCTGCCGGGCGCGGAAGGCCGGGGCAAGGGAAGGCGCGGGAAGGGGCCGCCGGTCCACGGCGGTGGGGACGGCGAGCGGGGACGGTGCTGCTGAGACTGTCAGCCCGCCGGACAGATGGCGCTGGACACGCGGACGAGATCGACGTGACGTCGACTCACCAAGGCAACTCCAGCTCGGGACATGACGGAAGCGTGGCATGGCCTGCTTCGGCCAGTCCACCATTGTCCGTCATATGAACAAAGCCGTCCCGCAATGCGGGACGGCTCCAAGAGGGTGTGCTACGCGGCCGGGTCCTGGAAGGCGCCCGGCCAGGGGCCGGGGGTGGGCACCTGGGGCTCGTCCTCGGTCTTGGTGGCGAAGACCTTGAAGCCGCGCCGCTCATAGTTGGCCATGGCGTGCGGGCCGTCCTTGCTGCAGGTGTGCAGCCACACCCGGCGGGTGGGCGTCAACTGCGGCCAGCGCTCGGCCAGATCCCAGGCCCGGGCCACTCCGTAGGACAGCAGATGCGCGCCGATGCGGCGGCCCCGGAAGTCCGGCAGCAGCCCGAAGTAGCTGATTTCCACCGTCCCTTCGGGCTGCGGGTCCAGCTCGATATAGCCGGCCGGGGTGCCGCGTTCCCAGGCCACCCAGGTCTCCGCCCCGGGCCGGTCCAGGAACTCCCGCCAGCGTGCGTACGGCCAGGACAGCCGGTCGGTCCAGTGCAGGTCACCGCCGACCGCCGTATAGAGGAACCGGCTGAACTCCGGCGACGGCACCTCGGCCCGGGTGATGACGACATCGGACGGGGCGTTGGCCGCGTCGGCCGGGGCGAAGTCCTCGGGAGAGGTCATCTGCAACGACCATGTGGTCACGGGAATGGTCCTGTTACTCATGATCCACACCCAATCACGGGGATTGCCGGGGCTTCCCGGTGCCTCCCCACCGGCTCTGGCCAGGGATCTCACCCGCCGCCGCCGGATGAACCGACCCCTTGGCGGCGGATACGGTTAGGCCGTGCAGGCAGCAAACGAACCACCCGGTCAACGCACCGGCAGGCTCCACAGGGCGCGGGCCCTGTACCGAAATGTCTCCAAACGTCAGCTGGCATGGCTTCTGCTCAAGGACACGGTCAACTCATGCATGGAGTACCGGGTCACCGGGCTCGCCGCCGAGGCCGCCTTCTTCACCCTGCTGTCGCTGCCGCCACTGCTGCTGGCGCTGATCGGCCTGCTCGGCTACCTCGACGACTGGTTCGCCCTGGAGACCATCAAGAGCCTTCAGCAGAACATCGTCAAGGCGTCCACGGCGGTGCTCTCCCAGAAGGGCGTCACCGAGATCACCGAGCCGCTGCTCCATGATGTGGAGAAGGGCAGCCGGCGACTGGACATCGTCTCCCTCGGCTTTGTGATCGCCCTGTGGTCCGGATCCCGGGCGGTCAATGTCTTTGTGGAGACCATCACCATCATGTACGGGCTGGAGGGCAAGCGCGGCATCGTCAAGACCCGGCTGCTGGCCTTCCTCCTCTATCTGGTGGCCCTGCTCCTCGGCTCCCTGGTACTGCCGCTGCTGGTGGCCGGACCGGAGACAGCGGTGAGCGTGCTGCCCTGGAGTGCCAATGTGGCGTGGGTGCTCTACTGGCCGGTGGTCATCGGGCTGTCCATCGCCTTCCTGACCACCCTCTACCACGTCTCGGTGCCGGTCCGGTCGCCCTGGAGGGAGGACATCCCCGGCGCCTGGGTGGCACTGGGGATGTGGGTGCTGGGCTCCTTCCTGCTGCGCGTCTACCTCACCCACACCATCGAGGGCCCCACCATCTACGGCTCGCTGGCCGCGCCCATCGCGGTGCTGCTGTGGATCGGGGTGTCCGCCTTCGCGGTGTTGGTCGGGGCGGCGGTCAACGCCGCCGTCGACCGGGTGTGGCCCTCGGTGGCCACCGCCGCCGCGCGCGCCGAGGTGGACCGGCGCAAGGAGGCGGTCGCCGCCCAGGCCGCCGCCGAACGGGCCGCGCTGGCCCTGGTGCACGAGCTGGAGGACGACCCCGCCGACCGGGAGCCGCCCTCGGAGTTCCCCGAGCGCTGGGCCCAGTTCCTGCCACCGGAGGATGTGCGCCGCCGCTTCCAGCCGGAGCGGCCGCAACAGCCGCCGAAACGAGCCAAACACCGCAAGCAGTGAGCACACCGGGCGGCGGGGCCCCCGGCCGGGAAAACCGGTCGCGGGGCCCCGCCGCCCGCGTCTAGAGTCGCGCTCGCACAACCGACCGCGACCGGCTCCAGGAGGTGAGAACGGGATGACTGCCGCCACGACGGGCACCGCCCGCACTCGCGAACAGCAACTCTCACCCTCCCTCCTGAAGGATCACCGTGATCACCGAGCCACACCCGCTCACCCCCTACGGCTGGGACGCGTACTTCGCTGACCGCTTCACCCCGTACGCCGCTCAGTCCCTCGTCCCCGGCCGTATCGTCCGGGTGGACCGCGGCCGCTGCGATGTGGTCGTCGCCGACGGCCCGTACTCCCGCACCCTCCAGGCCGGCACCGCCCATGTCACCACCGGCGACCCGCTGAACATCATGTGCACCGGCGACTGGGCGGCCATCGACCCGGCCGAGCGCCAGGTCCGGGCGCTGTTGCCCCGGCGGACCGCCTTCGTCCGCTCCACCTCCTCCAAGCGCTCCGACGGCCAGGTGCTGGCCGCCAATGTGGACCGGGCGCTGATCGCCGTACCGCTCAGCGCCGACCCGGACCCCGGCCGCGTCGAACGCTTCCTCACCCTGGCCTGGGAGTCCGGCGCCGAGCCGGCCATCGTCCTCACCAAGGCCGACCTGGTCGGTCCCGAGGTGCTGGGCCATCTGCTGGCCGACACCCGGGCGGTGGCGCCCGGCGCCCGGGTCCTGGCGGTCAGCGCCGAGACCGGCACCGGCCTGGACGCCCTGGCCGCCGTGCTCGCCGGCGGCACCTGCGCCCTGCTGGGCGTCTCCGGCGCCGGCAAGTCCACCCTGGCCAACGCCCTGGCGGGAGCCGAGATCCAGCAGGTGCAGGCGATCCGGGACCGGGACGGCAAGGGCCGGCACACCACCACCACCCGCAACCTGTTGCTGATGCCCGGTGGCGGAGTGCTCATCGACACCCCGGGCCTGCGCGGCGTGGGCCTGTGGGACGCCCACACCGGCCTCACCCGCACCTTCGCCGACATCGAGGAACTCGCCGCCGGCTGCCGCTTCCACGACTGCGCCCACGACGGCGAACCGGGCTGCGCCGTGCGCACGGCCGTGGACGGCGGCGCCCTGACCGAGCG
The DNA here is from genome assembly GCF_044593195.1 of Streptomyces sp. NPDC052396. NCBI lineage: Bacteria > Bacillati > Actinomycetota > Actinomycetes > Kitasatosporales > Streptomycetaceae > Streptomyces > Streptomyces sp. NPDC052396. The sequence goes on along the minus strand of NZ_JBIUAW010000003.1, from coordinate 291,874 downwards.
CCGCCTGGACAGCTACCGCAAGCTGCTGCGGGAGAACCGGCGGCTGGCCGCCCGCACCGACGCCCGGCTGCGAGCGGAGCAGCGGCGCGAGTGGAAACGGCGGCAGGCGCGGGGCGAGGAGGGCGCCCGGCGCAAGCGGGGGGTTTAACCGGGCGTTTCAGGTGCGGGCCGTCCTGGGCTGGTCGCGCCCACGCGGCGAAGCCGCATGAGGCAACTGCCCCGCGCCCCTGACGGGGCGCCCGTCAGGGGCGCGGGGAACTGCGCGACCAGCCACGACGCGCCCGCAGACAAACGTGGCGGAGCCGCATCAGGCAGCACCCGCAAGGGAACGGCCACGTCCGATTTCCGCCAGTAAACCGCCGGAGGCTACCGCAGACTGGAACGCGTGACCCACCACCCAGCCCCCCTGGACGACCGCCGCTACCAGGCGGTCCGCAGCCGGGACGCCCGCTTCGACGGCGAGTTCTTCTTCGCCGTCTCCAGCACCGGCATCTACTGCCGGCCCAGCTGCCCGGCCGTCACACCCAAGCGGGCCAACGTCCGCTTCTACCCCTCCGCGGCGGCCGCCCAGGGCGCCGGGTACCGGGCCTGCCGGCGCTGCCGGCCGGACGCGGTGCCCGGCTCCGCCGACTGGAACGTCCGCGCCGACCTGGTCGGCCGCGCCATGCGGCTGATCGGGGACGGGGTGGTGGACCGCGAGGGCGTCACCGGGCTGGCCGCCCGCCTGGGCTACAGCGCCCGGCAGGTGCAGCGGCAGCTCACCGGGGAACTGGGCGCCGGGCCCGTGGCACTGGCCCGCGCCCAGCGCGCGCACACCGCCCGCATCCTGCTCCAGACCACCGATCTGCCGGTCACCGAGACCGCCTTCGCGGCGGGCTTCGCCAGCGTACGGCGGTTCAACGAGACCATCCGCGAGGTCTACGCCTGCACCCCCAGCGCCTTGCGCGGCCGCCCGCGCGGCGCCGGCGGCCAGGCCGCCGGCATCCCGCTGCGGCTGGCCCACCGGGCGCCCTACGCGGCCGGCCAGGTCTTCGACTTCCTCCAGCGCCGGGCCATCCCCGGCATCGAGGAGGTCACCGGCCCGCCCGGCGGCCGCCGCTACCGCCGCACCCTGCGCCTGCCCCATGGCACCGGCGTGGCCGAGATCCGCGAACCGCGCCCGGCGGCCCGTGGCCAGGGTGCCTGGCTGGAGAGCCGGCTGCACCTGACCGACCTGCGCGATCTGTCCACCGCGGTGCAGCGCCTGCGACGGCTGTTCGACCTGGACGCCGACCCGCACGCCATCGCCGAACGCCTGGGCGCCGACCCCCGCCTGGGCCCGCTGGCCGCCGCCCGGCCCGGCATCCGCTCGCCCGGCGCGGCGGACGGCGAGGAACTGGCCGTCCGGGCGGTGCTCGGCCAGCAGATCACGGTGGCCGCCGCCGCCCGCCTGGCCGGCACCCTGGTGGCCGCCTACGGCAAGCCGCTGCCCGCCCCCGATGGCACCCTCACCCACCTCTTCCCCGAGGCCGCCACCCTGGCCGAGGCCCCACTGGACGAACTGGGCATGCCCGCCACCCGCCGCCGCACCCTGCGCACCCTGGCCACCGCCCTGGCCGACGGCGCCGTCCGGCTGGACGCCGGGGCGGACCGGGACGAGGCCGAACGGGCCCTGCTCGCCCTGCCCGGCATCGGCCCATGGACCGCCGGCTACATCCGGATGCGGGCGCTCGGCGACCCGGATGTCTTCCTGCCGGGCGACGCCGGGGTACGGCACGGCCTGGCCGCCCTGGGCATCGGCCCGGACGCCGCCGCGGCCTGGCGCCCCTGGCGCTCCTATGCCCTGCACCACCTGTGGAACCCCACCCCCTGAGGAAACCCCGATGCTCCCCATGCTCTACACCGAACTCGACAGCCCGCTGGGCCGGCTGCTGCTCACCGGCACGCCCTCGGCCACCGCGCCCGGCGGCACCGCGCTGGCCTCGCTGTCCATGCCCGGGCAGCGGACCGCGGTGACCGTCCAGCCCGGCTGGCGCCAGGAGCCCGCCGCCTTCACCGAGGCCGCCCGGCAGCTGGCGGCCTACTTCGCCGGCGAGTCCAAGGAGTTCACCCTGGAACTCGCGGTCCAGGGCACCGAGTTCCGCCGCCGGGTGTGGGACGCCCTGGACACCGTCCCCTACGGGGCCACCACCAGTTATGGCGAACTCGCCCGCCGCCTGGGCGTCTCCCGGGCCGCGGTACGCGCCGTCGGCGGTGCCATCGGCGCCAACCCGCTGCTGGTGGTGCGCCCCTGCCACCGGGTGATCGGCGCGGATGGCTCGCTCACCGGCTATGCGGGCGGGCTGGAGCGCAAACGGTTTCTGCTGGCACTGGAGTCCGGCGCCTGACCGGGCGCTGTCCGGCCGGGCAGCGCCCAGCCGCGCTCGGCCGCGGTCCAGCCCAGCTGCAGCCGGGTGGTCACCCCGGCCAGCTCCATCAGCCCCTTCACCCGCCGCTGCACCGTGCGCAGGCCCAGCCCCAGCTGTTTGGCCACGCTGGCATCGGTGAACCCGGCCAGCAGCAGCGACAGCACCTGAAGGTCCAGTGCGTCCGGCCCGGCCCCCGGCCCGGCGTGCCCGCTCGCCACCGCCGGACGCAGCGGCCGCCCGGCCCGCCAGACCTGCTCGAACAGTTCCAGCAGCAGCTCCAGCAGGGCCCCGGCCCGCACCACCAGCGCGGCCGGCCGGTGCGGGGCCGGGTCCAGGGCCAGCAGGGCCACCCGGCGGTCGGCCACCAGCAGCCCGGTGGGCACCCGGTCCACGATTCGGGCCCGGCAGCCGGCCAGTTCGCCGAGCGCGCCGTCAACCCCCGCCCGCTCCAGGACGATTCGGTGCGGAGCCGCGCCGTCCACGCCGAGCACCGCCGTCCAGGGGCCGTTCGTCAACAGCGTGCATACCTCGTGAGTGGCTGACCGCCGTAGCCCGGTCAACCTCCGGATGACGGCTTCGGCATCGGTCAGCAGCTCGACCGGAGCCCCGTCGTCCGCCGTTGGTTCACCCCCCGGCCCCGGTCCTGCCTGCACCGACTCCCCGAGGATGACCGGACCTATGGCACCGGGCACTGAAACCACTCCCCACAACCGTGCTGCGCTTCGGGTCATCATCCCCGGGCGACGCCCGCCGTGCACTCTTCCCGTATGCCCCACAGTGTGGACAATAAGGGCATGAGTCAGCTGGGGGATCAGGGACAAGAGGACGCCTGGTGGGCCGAGTTGTACGGCTGGAGCGCATCCGACCTGGGCGCCGTGACCCAAGACGACACTCTCGACGACAGGTTCGCCTCCGCCGCCTCGGTGGTCGCCATCGAGCCGCCACTGCCCGGCGCGGCCGGGCCGCCCGCCCCGCCGCGCCCGGTGCGCGGCAAACCCCTGGGCTGGGACATCCCGCGCATCACCACCGGTCTGCCGGATCCCGGCCGGTTCCCCCCGCTGCCCGACCTGGCGGGTCCGCTGGCCGGCAATGTCCCCGTGGACCAGCCCTGGGAGCTGGGCGAACCGCCGGTGCCCCCGGCGGAACGGCCGCTGCCGTCACCGGCTCCGCCACCGCCCCCGGTGACGGCCCGCCCCTTCATCCCCGCACCCACGGGCCCCGCGCCGCTGGAGACCGCCGGCCCGGAGTCCGGCGGCGAACCGGAGTTCACCGGCCCGGTGGAGCCGGTCGAACTGCCGTCCCCCCGCCGCTCGGTGGCCGTCCCGGACGGCGAACCCTCCCGTACCCCCGGCTATGTCGGCCAGGGGCCGCCCACCTATGAGGCCGAGCCCACCGCCTGGCCCGCCGCCCAGCCCGGCGAACTGGCCGACCTGGTACCGGACACGGTGCTGGACGGTGCCCGGTACGGGGCGATGACCCTGCGCGCGCTGTCCCTGCGCGGGGACTCGGCCCGCTACCGGGGCGAGCCCCGGCGGGACGCCCTGCTGACCGCCCGGTTCGGCGCCGGGGAGGGTGCCCTGCTGCTGATCGCGGTGGCCAGCGGGGCACGAGCGGCGGAAGGGGCACACCGGGCCGCACGGGACATCTGTGCCTGGATGGGCGCCGCCGTGGGGCGCAGCCACACCCGGCTGGCCGAGGACATCCGGGCCGGCCGCCGGGGCGAACTGCGCACCGGGCTGCACCGGCTGGCCGACCGCTCCTACGGCCGGCTGCGTGCCCGCGCCGCCGAACTGGGCCTGGGCCCGGCCGAGTACACCGCCGCACTGCGCTGTCTGCTGCTGCCCGCCGACCCGTTGTGCCGCACCCGGGTGTTCTTCGGGGTGGGCGGCGGCGGGCTGTTCCGGCTGCGCGAGGGCGCCTGGCAGGACCTGGAGCCCAGGTCGCGCCCGCCGGCGCCCGGTGCGGCGGCCGAGGCCGGCCCGCCGGTGGCCGACGACCGGATCACGGTGGACCTGGGCATCCCCACCCCTGGCACCACCCCGGTGGTCGACCCGGTCGAAGTGCCGCGCGAGCCGTTCCGTTTCCGCGCCTCGGTCGCCCGCCCCGGCGATGCCCTGCTGCTGTGCAGCGCCGGGCTGGCCGATCCGCTGCGCGGGGAACCGCGGTTGGGCGAACTGCTCGCCCACCGGTGGGGCACCCGGCACCAGCCGCCCGGGCTGGCCGAATTCCTTCTGGACGCCCAGACCCGGGTCAAGGGCTACGCCGACGACCGTACGGCCTGTGCCATCTGGGAGGCGTAGCTCCGGAAGACATGGCCCGTACTCCGCGGCATTGACCGCGGTGCGCATTTCCCGGGCCGGCCGCTATTCGGCTAACGGCCCCGGGCGTACCCGGAATCCGGTCATGTTGGCGCGTTGACGCGACAACAGGAGTCGTCCGGCTACGGGCGGGGCATGCATTGCCGTGAGCGTGTTCGAGACGGGCGCGCGTGAGGGGGGCGGTGCGGACGGAAATGAAACGGCGGGCTGCACACTGGCCGGGCACACAGAGCCGAGGAGGAGCCGCGGACGAGGGCACCGTTCGGGAAGGCATGAACGAGGGGGAATCCGAACCGTGCTGGGAAAGACCGTTACGGTCCGGCGACTTGACCGCCGTGGCCGAAGTGCGCGCCGCGCTGCGGCGGTTGCTGGCCGGCTGGGGCGGGCCGGGCCGGGCCGCCACCGCCGAACTGCTGACGAGTGAGCTGGTCACCAATGCCCTGGTGCACACCGATGGCGGGGCGCTGGTCTCCGTCCGGCTGCCGGGCGGTCCGGGAGCGCCGGTCAAGGGCCGGCTGCGGGTGGAGGTACGGGACTTCGCCGACCGGCATCCGGTGCTGAGGGTGCCGGCGGGGGAGCGGACCGCGACCTCCGGGCGCGGGCTGCTGCTGGTCCACTCGCTCGCGGACGGCTGGGGAGTGCGGTCCCATGCCGTGGGCAAGGCCGTCTGGTTCGAGCTGGACGCCGCCGGGCCGTGACGCGGGTACGCCGCCCGGCGCGGGTGCGCCCTGAGCCGCGGATGAGACGACTCAGGGCGATGGGATCAGCCGAACTGCCGCTCGATACGGGCGAGTTTCTCCTCCAGTGAGTCCAGCCGGCGAATGGGCTGGGTGTCGTCCTCCGCGGTGAGGTCGATGGTGTCGCCCCGCCCTATCGCCTGGAGGGAACGGGTGCGCAGCGCCCGTGGTTCCGGCTCGGCTATGGAAGGCTCTGCCGCCGTGGGCTGGGCGCCGATCTGGGGCGGCTGCGGGGACGCCGGAACGGCCGTCGCCGACACCTCCATCTGACGGCCGCCGCGGGCGCGTCCCCACAGGAACCGGTTCTGCCGGTTGTATGCCTTCAGCCGGGCCCGCTCCAGCTTGCCCGCCTCTCGCCGGCGCAGCCGGTTGTGCTGCCGCTGACGCTTGTCCTCGCGCACCTCGTCGACTGCCTCGTCCAGCGTTCGTACACCCTCCAACAGCATCAGTGACCAGGCGCCGAAGGTTTCCCGTGGCGCCCGCAGCCAGCGGACCATACGGATCTGCGGCAAGGGGCGGGGGACCAGCCCCTGTTCGCGCAGTGCCGCCCGGCGGGTCTGTTTGAGCGCCCGGTCGAAGAGCACCGCGGCCGACAGCGACATGCCGGCGAAGAACTGCGGAGCTCCCGCATGGGCCATGCCCCGTGGTGCGTGCACCCAGTTGAACCAGGCGGCGGCCCCGGCGAAGGTCCACACCAGCATCCGGGAGCCCAGCGCCGCGTCACCGTGGCTGGCCTCGCGCACGGCCAGTACGGAGCAGAACATGGCCGCCCCGTCCAGGCCGAAGGGCACCAGGTATTCCCAGCCGTCGTCCAGGCCCAGGTTCTGCCGGCCGAAGCCGACCAGGCCGTGGAAGGAGAGGGCGGCGGCGACCGCCGCACAGCAGAACAGCAGGACATAGGAGGCGCTGCCGTAGACGGCTTCCTTGCGGCGCCTGCGTTCCTCGTTGCGTTCCCAGGAATCCGCGCCGTCCGCCCCTTCCCCGCCGCCGTGCCGGCCGCGGGTGTACACGGTCACGGCCACCACGGCCCCGATGAGGGCAACGGCACAGGGGAATACCCAATTCAGTGGTATGTCGGTCACTCTCATCTTGCGCCCCTCGTATCGCGGTACGGACTATCGCGCGCCATCCTGACGGAATCGGCCCGGGCGTCACGGGGTTTCGGGGCAACTCGCCGCCAATGGACGCCAACGACATACGGATAGGTGCGCGTCATTTCGAACAGCCCCCAGCGGCAAGGGAATTGGGTTCTATTCACTCCACACGATCGAGTGGATTGACGGGAAACCGCTTGCAGATGTCGGCGAGGCCCGGCCTGTCGGTCGGACGCCGGGTCGGGCGGATATGCCGCATGGTGGGTGCGGAACAGTTCCCGCTGCCACCAACTGGACGCAATCCAGGGCGAGTTGGGGGTAATGTGCCGCCAAGTCCGACGGACCTGCGGCGGCTTCGGTGTGCCTGTCGCGCGTCCGGGGTCACCGGCGGTGAGGGGCCCCGCCGGGGCGGCGCGGGGCGGGCGGCGAGCGCCACCGTACCTAGGTGCACAACCCCATTGATAATAGGCAAGCCTTTCCTTACATGCTCATATCAGGCTTTGCGTCGGCCGGGCCGACGCCTATCGTTCCGGTGGACAACCAGGAGGACCCCATGGAGCAGGGCAGACCCCCCGCCGGGCGGCAGTACCCCCGCACCCCGGACGAACACGGCTACGCCCCGGCCTGCACCCACACCGCCCGCCGCCGGCCCCAGCGGTACTCGGTACGCGGCCAGATACTGGATGCCCTGCGCAAGGCCCTGGTCAGCGGGGAGCTGATACCGGGCGAGGTCTACTCGGGCCCCGCCCTGGGCGAGCGCTTCGGGGTCTCCGCCACCCCGGTGCGCGAGGCCATGCAACAGCTGGCGGCGGAGGGCGCCGTGGAGGCGGTGCCCAACCGCGGCTTCCGGGTCACCGGCCGCACCGCCCGCGACCTCGCCGAACTGGCCGAGGTGCGGGCCCTGCTGGAGGTGCCCGCCATGCTGCGGCTGGCCCGCGCCGTGCCCGCACCGTGCTGGGCCGAGCTGCGGCCGCTGGCCGACGCGGCCGCCGAGGTGGCCGAGCGCGGCGACCGGGCCGGCTACGCCGAGGCCGACCGGGCCTTCCACCGGGCCCTGCTGCAACTGGGCGGGAACCGGCAACTGGTCCAGATCTCCGAGGAGTTGCACCGCCGCGCCCAGTGGCCCACGGTCAGTGGCCCGCTCTCCTCACACACCGCCGACCTGGTCGCCGACGCCGCCGAGCATCTGGCGCTGCTGGACGCGCTGGCCGCCCGCGATCTGAGTGCCGTGGAGAACCTGGTGACCGGGCACCTCACCGGGTCCCGGTGACCGGCGCCCGCTCCGCCGGGGCGAGGCGCTCCTCCAGCCAGGACGGCACCCCGCCCAGCAGCCGGATCAGCCGCCGTGCCTCCCGGCGCAGCCGGTCCGCCTCGGCGGGCTCGGCCAGCACCGAGGCCAGCGAGACCAGCGCCGGGGCAATGCCCACCAGATAGCCCAGCTCCTCACGGATGCCCAACGACTGGGTGTAGCCATGGCGGGCCTCGGCCAGCCGGCCGTCGTGCTCGGCCAGGGCCGCCAGATGCCGCCAGGTGAACGAGAGCAGCAGCCGGTTCCCATGGGTGCCGGCCCCGGAGTGCGCCCGCTGGAAGGCCGCCGTGGCATCCGAGGGGTTGTCCGAAAGGTGCTGGGCGATCAGCCCGCGCCGGAAGTCCAGCAGCGGACGGGTGGGCGAGGAGGGCGCCAGCAGCGCCGCCGCCCGGCCCAGCGCGGAACGCGCCTCGTCGGCCCGGTCGTGCACGCCCAGCACCGTGGCCGCATAGGCGAGGTGCCCGCGCTCACAGGCAGCCGCCCCACGGTCCTCGTCACCGGCCGCCAGTGCCTCGGCCGAGCGCAGCGCGTCCTCCGCGGCCGCCCAGCCCTGGCCGGTGAACATGCACCGCTCGATCAGCACCGCCGTCCGCCGGCGGGCCGCCCCTGGATCGGCCGCCGCGTGCGGGGCCAGCAGCGCGGCCGCGTCCTCCCAGCAGGCCCGCGAGCGCAGCCGCCATACGGCGCGCTCCAGCGGATCGTCCCGCAACTGGGGATCCTGTGGTCCTGGTGGCTCCGGCAACCCCGAATTCCGCATGGCGGTGTCCGCCACTGTGCCCTCCCCAAGCGCGCCGTCGAGCTGGAAGCCTGCTCGCATCTCAACACGAAGACCCGGGCGCGGCCAAGGGTCCGGTGTGAAGCAATTCACAAACCCCCGGCCTGTCGAAGTGCCCCTGCCGTGGCGGGGGTTGACCAGCGAGCGTCACCCGGTGACGTCCCGTGCTGGCGGAAGGTTACCGAAGCGCGCTCGGAAAACGACTCGAATCCGGCACGCGTCGCTGGCAGGATGGCCCCGTCCGTCAGCCGTCTCCCGGGGAGTCCTTCCGAACATGCGCCAGGCCTTCGAAAACACCCAGCACCCCAGCCGGACCACCGTTTTCGAGGACCTCACTTCATATGTTCACCGTACCCACCCTGAACCTCGGCATCCTGGCGCACGTCGACGCCGGTAAGACCAGCCTCACCGAGCGACTGCTCTTCGACACCGGCACCACCGACCGCCTTGGCAGCGTCGACGCGGGCACCACCCGCACCGACTCCGGCGAGCTGGAACGCCGCCGCGGCATCACCATCCGCACCGCCGTCGCCCCCTTCACCCTGGACGGCCTGCGGGTCAATCTGATCGACACCCCCGGCCACAGCGACTTCATCGCCGAGGTGGAGCGCGCCCTGGGCGTGCTGGACGGCGCCGTGCTGGTGCTCTCCGCGGTCGAGGGCGTCCAGGCACAGACCCGGGTGCTGATGAAGACCCTGCGCCGGCTGCGGCTGCCCACCCTGCTGTTCGTCAACAAGACCGACCGGGCCGGGGCCAACGAGACCGACACCCTGGCCGCCATCCGCGCCCGGCTCACCCCGCATATCGTCCCCATGGCCACCGTGGACGCCATCGGCACCCGCGAGGCCCGCACCCGCCCGGCCGGCTTCGAGGACCCCGGATTCCGGGAGCGGCTGGCCGAGACGCTGGCCGAACACGACGAGGCCCTGCTCGCCGACCTGGTGGCGGACCGCACCCCGGACCCCGGCCGGCTGCGCCGCCTGCTGGCCCGGACCACCGCCCAGGGCCTGACGCACCCGCTCTACCTGGGCTCGGCACTCTCCGGCCAGGGCGTGCCCGGCCTGCTGGACGGCATCCGGCAGTGGCTCCCCGCACACCGGCCCACCGCCGGCCGGGCCGCCGCCCGGGGCACCGTGTTCGCCGTGGAACGCTCCGCCGGCGGCGAGAAGACCGCCCTACTGCGCCTGTTCGAGGGCGAGTTGAACCCCCGGGAACGCATCACTCTGCACCGCAGGGAGGACGACGGCACCCGCACCGAACACTCCGCCCGGATCACCGGGCTGACCGTGGCCGGCGCCCCGGCGGACGGCCCCCAGCGGCTCACCGCCGGCGGCATCGCCCGGCTGCGCGGCCTGCCCGGGGTCCGGGTGGGCGACCGGCTGGGCCCCGCCGGCCCCGACGGCGAGCCGCACTTCGCCCCGCCCGGTCTGGAGACGGTGGTGCGCCCGGTGCGTCCCGGCGACGCCGCCCGGCTGCATGGCGCGCTGACCGCGCTCGCTGACCAGGACCCGCTGATCGGCACCCGGGCCCTGCCGGACGGCGGCGGCACCGCCCTGCTGCTCTACGGCGAGGTGCAGAAGGAGATCATCGCCACCACCCTGGCCGAGGAGTTCGGCCTCCAGGCCACCTTCGAGGCCAGCAGCATCCTGCACCGGGAGCGGCCCACCGGTACCGGTGAGGCCCATGAGGAGATCGACTACCGCCATGACAGCCATGTGTTCTGGGCCACCGTCGGCCTGCGGGTGGCACCCGGCGAGGACGGCTCGGGCATCGCCTTCCGCCGGGACACCGAACTGGGCGCGCTGCCGCACGCCTTCGACCGCGCCATCGAGGACACCGTCCGCCGCACCCTGGGCCAGGGGCTCCATGGCTGGCCGGTGACCGACTGCGTGGTCACCCTCACCCGCTCCGGCTTCTGCGGTCCGGTCACCACCGCCGCCGACTTCCGCCGGCTGACCCCGCTGGTGCTGATGGCGGCCCTGGCCCGGGCCGGCACCCGGGTGTACGAGCCGTACCACGGCTTCGAACTGGAGCTGCCCGGCTGGGCGTTGGGCACCGTGACCGGCGTGCTGGCCGCATCCGGCGCGCAGGTACGGGACAGTGAACCCGGGCGGGACACCTGGACCGTGCGCGGGGTGGTGCCGGCCCGCCAGGTCCCGGCGCTGGAGCGGCGGCTGCCCGGCCTGACCCGGGGCGAGGCCCTGTGGTGGTCGGCCCCCACCACGGACCGGCCGTGCGCCGGCATGCCGCCTACCCGGGCGCGGACGGATGGCAATCCGCTCAACCGGGCGGAGTATCTGCGGTATTTGGGGCGGGGCTGAGGGGCCCCACGCCTTGGGCTGCCTTGCGGGTGCGGGTCGTCCGTGGCTGGTCGCGCCCACGCGGCGGAGCCGCATGACGTGGCTGCCCCGCGCCCCGTCAGGGGCGCGCCTCGTCAGCCAGCTCTGCGAGCACCGCCGCGTGGTCGGAGGGCCAGACCCCGTCCACCGGCCCGTCGCCCGCCCGCCGTACCGACCGCACATGGCCCAGGCCGCCCTCCCCGGGCGGCCCCACATGGATGTAGTCGATCCGCCCGGGCGGCGCGAAGGTATCGGCCACATACGGGTTGGCGGGGTCCCAGGTCGCGCCGGGCGCCGTCGGTTCGGCGTACTCCCAGGCGTCCACCAGGACTTGGCCCGGTACGGCGGGTGCGGTGCGGTGGCCGCCGAGCAGCCGTAGTTCGTCGGAGTCCGGCAGGGCGTTGTAGTCCCCGGTGAGCACCGGCGGGAACGGCGTCCCGTCCCGGTGCCCGGCCACAAACCGGGCCAGCGCCGTGACCTGGGCCCGGCGCACCGCCGACTCATGGGACGCCGCGTTGAGGTGGGTGGTGAAGAACGGCACCGGGTACGGGTCCGCGCCGGCCCGTACATGGAGCGAACAGCGTCCGTCGTCCCGGCCGCCCTCGGCCGGCAGCCGCAGCACCCGACGGTCGGTGACCGGCCAGCGGCTGAGTACCGCGACCCCCACCTCGCAGGAGTCGTCGCCGAGCCGCTTGTGCCAGTGGCCGGGCCGGTCGTAGCGGGCCCAGTCCCAGTGCATGCCCAGCTCGGCGGCCAGCCAGCCGGCCAGGTTGTGCTCGCCGTCCACCCATACCTCCTGCAGCCCCACCAGGTCCGGGCGCAGCTCGCGCAGCACCCGCAGGATGGCGGTGCGGCGGTGCTCCCAGGGGCCGAACCGCCACCAGAGGTTCCAGCTCATCACGCGCATCGGGACTTCCTCGCTCCGCTCCTCGGCCGGGTCCTCGCGCCTCCAGGGTGCCTCCAGGACCGGCCCGGCCGCGGCAGGCGCTGGTCAGCCGCCGTGTGCCGCCGGTCCCAGGGCCAGGTCCGCCCGGTGCTCCTCGGCCGTCCGCCCCGCGTTCGCCGCCGGAATGGCGTCCCTCCCCCAGCTACATAAACAGTGACGCCAAGCAGTCACTTCAGGAACTCCAGCAATTGCCGGCACAGTTCGTCGGGTCGCTCGGTGGGCAGCGAGTGGTGGGAGACGCCGGGCAGGGTGTCCACGGTGACCCGGGGCAGCAGCCGGCGGGCCCCCGCGGCCACCTTCCCCGGGTCATGGGCCCGGCTGCGCTCGGCCACCAGCACCAGGGTGGGCACCGCGCAGCCGCGCAGCCCGGCGGCCGGCGGGCGGCGCATAGGGAAGACCTTGGTGCGGTGCGCATGGGCGGTGCTGTCCAGGAACTCCCGCCAGACGGCCTCGGCCGGCTCCCCGCCGCTCTCCCAGCGACGGAACCGGCGCAGCCGCTCCGGTGTGGTCCCCAGCAGCAGGGGTATCGCATGCGCCAGATAGCCGGGCCGCAGGCCCGTGAAACACCCGGTGGGCTCCAGCAGGGCCAGCCTGCCCACCCGGTGTGGCGCGTGCAGCGCGTAGTGCAGCGCGATCCAGGCGCCATAGGAGTGGCCGCACAGATGCGCCCCGTCGGTCAGCTCCAGGGCGTCGTACACCTGGTCAAGCCAGGCCATCAGATCGCCGGGCCGGCGCAGCGGCCGTCCCTCCGGCACGCTCAGTCCGAAGTCGCCCAGCAGGTCGACCGCGTACACCCGGTGCCGGCGGCCCAGTTCCCCGGCGGCGGCGAACCACACCGCCGAGGTATCGCCACCGCCGGGCAGCAGCACCAGCGGCGCGCCGTCCTGATCGCCCCAGATATGAACCCGGGTGCTGCCGTAGGCCGTTGGCACATCGAGGCCGCGCACCGGTTGGGGCCAGCGCCGCAGCACCGCCCGGTAGGCCGCATGGAACACCGCTGGTCCGCCGTGGTCACTCATCCCGCCCCCGCAGTGGAATCACCCGATCGCCATGGGCTCGTTGACCGTGATCATAGAAAGCGGCAGATGAGTTCGAGGAGGCGGGTCAGGACAGCTGACCGTGGTAGTCCGGCAGTTTGAAGCCCTTCTCGTAATAGCCGCCCGAGAAGTCGGTGGACCGGTTCCCGATGTTGGCGGTGATGGTGTAGCCCTCCTCGGTGAGCTCCTCCCGGCAGCGCTCCTTGCCGTCACCCTTGCCCTCGCCGTGCTCGCGGGTGCAGACGCCGTCCACCGGGTAACCGGCCTCGGCCAGTTGACGCTCGGCGGACGAGGCGGAGGTACGGGCGGTGACGAACAGCACCGCCACCCCGTGCTGATGCGCCCACCGGGCCACCGCCAGCACCGGCTGGTTGGCCTGCCCCGGGTGGTAGTAGGTCTCCAGCGAGGTGTTGTCGATGTCCAGCACCATGGCCGGCTTGGTCACGCCCTCGCCGATCCGCTGCCGCAGCCAGGGGATCGCCGGGGCGATGGCCTGGCGCACATCGGCCTGCCAGGTCCGGTAGTCGGGGACGCCCCGCTCCCCGGCGGCCTGGGCGGTGGTGGCGCCACCCAGTGATACGGCCGGCAGCGCGGCGGCCGCCAGTGCGGCAAGGCGCAATCTCTTGAACGTTCCCCTGGGCATCAACCTGTTCCTTCCAGCCGATGGGTGGTGTGCCGGTGAGCAAGGTCAGCACCATCGGGGGACGTTGGGGCGAAGGAACGGTGGTGAAGTTGTGAAGAAGGAGGCTCCTGAGGCGTGTTGGGATCATCGCCCCTCCATGGGGTCGCGCACCGCCCCCGCCTCTGTTACCGTTCCCGTCATGATCAAGCGTGCCGCCATCACGACGACGCCGGAGAGTGTCCCGGCGCGCTGATCGATGTCTTGAGTCGAAGCCCCGGGGCGAGTGCCCCGGGGCTTCGCCATGTGGTCACTCGCTCCCCAGCACGAGGAGACCACCATGGCCGACCACCGCAAACTGGGCCGCGAACTGGGCCTGTTCGACACCGACCCGCTGATGGGCGCGGGACTGCCGTACTGGCTGCCGGACGGTGCCGTGGTGCGCCACACCCTGGAGGAGTACATCCGCGAGGCCGAACGGCGGTCCGGGTACCGGCATGTGTACTCGCCGGTGCTGGGCAAGCGGGAGCTGTACGAGATCTCCGGGCACTGGTCGCACTACAGCGAGGACATGTTCCCGCCCATGGACCTCGGGGGAGAGCAGGTCGTCCTGCGGCCGAGCCTGTGCCCGCACCATGCGCTGATCTACCGTTCCCGGTCGCACAGTTACCGGGAGCTTCCGCTGCGCATCGCGGAACTGGGCGGCATGTACCGCTCGGAGCTGTCCGGCGTACTGGGCGGGCTGACCCGGGTGCGGGCGATCCAGCTCAATGACGCGCATATCTTCTGCACCGAGGAGCAGGCGGTCGACGAGGCGCTGGCGGCCCTGGAGCTGATCCGCAGGGCGTATCGCGCGCTGGGCATCCAGCCCTCGCGCTACCGGCTGTCGCTCCCCGGCGAGGGTGGCAAGTATGTCGCCCGGCCCGAGATGTGGCGGCGCGCGGCCCGCATGCTGGCCGAGGTGCTGGAGGGCTCGGGGGTTCCCTATGAGGAGGGCGCGGGCGAAGCGGCCTTCTATGGCCCCAAGATCGACGTGCAGGTGGTGGACAGCGCCGGGCGCGAGGCCACCCTCTCCACCGTGCAAATCGACTTCCATCAGCCGGAACGCTTTGACCTGCATTACATCGGGCCGGACGGCGCCAAGCGCCGTCCGGTGATGGTCCACCGGAGCGTCATCGGCAGCGTGGAGCGGGCGGTGGCGCACCTGATCGAGGTGCATGGCGGGGCGTTTCCCGCCTGGCTGGCCCCCGTCCAGCTGGTGGCGCTGCCGGTGTCGGAGGCTGAATTGCCCGCCGCCGAGCGGCTGGTACGGCGCTGCCTCGACCTGGGCCTGCGCGCGGAACTCGCCGGACCGGAACACGGCAGCCTGGGGGCCAGGATCCGGTCCGCCCGGCTCGTCCCCTACCAGGCGGTGATCGGCGGCCGCGAGGCCGCCGGCGACCTGGTGGCGCTGCGGCTGCGGGACGGACGCCGGCCGGCGGCGCTGCCCGCCTCGGAAGTGATCCAGCGCGTCCGCGAGGTGGTGGCGGAACACGGCGCCGAACTGTGGGACGGTGCCGCCGGGTGAGTGCGGTGAGCGCCGCCGCCACCCGGCGTTCACTGTCCCGGTCGGTCAGGACCGCACCGCCCCTGGCCGCACTGGGTGTTGGTGGACCAGATCGGCGATCCCGCCTGGTAGATCACCAGGTAGGCAAGTGATGTGCCTGGTCCACAAGTTGGGGCCGGATACCGACGCCGGCGGGGACCACCATCCGGGGGTCCGGTCTCCAGGCGATGGACGGGTGCTGAACGGCCCTCAACGCCGCGCGTGGCGGACCTTCAGCCGTCCGAACCCCACCATGCCGGAAATCCGGATCGTCGGCCCGCCGGGACGGGAGCTCCGCCGGGTCTTGTAGCGCAGGTCCTTCCACCCGGTGTGCAGGCCCTCGAGATCGACGATCGCATCACGAGGCACGGTGATGTGGGCCCTGCCGGTGCCGAGTTGCAGCTCTATGTCGATGACCGGATGCTCAATGACCGCCCGGGACAAGTCCAGACGCACCCTGCCGAACGCGGACGCGACCTTGAGGGTCCGGGGTACCTGCCATGCCCCGCGCCGCCGGATCTGCCCGCCGGCGGCGGCGATCGTGGACGTGGTGCCCGCCTTCTCCGCCGGGAGCGCGGCCAGAGCCGCTACGAGTTCGCCGTGCGTCTTGGCGGTGAGCGCCCAGTGGAGGCGCCCGTCCAACTCCTCGTGAGAGATGTGCCCTTCGGAGAAGGCCTCCTGCAGGCGCCGCACGGCCGTGTCGCGAGCGCTCTCGCCGATCGGCGAGGACGGGTCTTCCGGCAAGGAGGTCACTGCCTCACTCTAGTGCGGTGCCGGCGAGGGATGCGAGGGTGATGAGGGGCTCGGGGTTGTCGAAGACGAGCCGGTCGAGCATTCAGAGTGCGGTGACCGTAGCGTGGTCGGCAGGTGCGGAGCACATGCCTTTTCAGCCGGCGCCCGGCCGGCGGTACGAGCGTCAGCTGCACTGCCAGGTGAACGCCGCCCGGTCGAAGCGCCGTTGGGCCAGGTCCGCCGGCCGTATCAGCCAGTAGAGGACACCGCCGTCGCCCCACATCATGTCGGCGTCGTCATCCGAGTCGAACTGGGCGAGCAGCACCCAGCGGAGGGCCTCCGGCCCGATGCGCGGGTCTTCCGGGGGCGGATTGCCCAGAGCGCCCTGGGCGACCTCGTACTCCACCTCGTCCTGCACCGGGGTGGGGTAGCCGCCGATGCGGTGCTCCGTGCCGTCGAAGTGGTCCCACAGCGCGTCCTGGAACTGCTCGTCGTGCAGCGGGTGGTCCTCGGGCATGGGCGCGAACTCCCGGTGGACCACCGGGTGCCAGGGCGAGGGTGCCGTGGTCTCCACCCGGGCGGTCAGCGGGACTTCGGGATAGGGCAGGATCCCCGCCGGCGCCGCCCGGTCGGTGACGGGGACATCCGCCGGTATGTGCAGGACCCGGGCACCGGCCTGGGTTTCGGGTTCACCGGGCCAGACCACCGCACTGCCGTCGTCCAGCTGACCGTCGAAGTAGAAGAAGAGCAGCGCCCCGTCGGCCGGCAGGGCGATGTCCAGGGCGGCGGAGGGCAGGGCGGCGCAGTCGAGGGAGCCGATGAAGGAGAGCGGGCCATATCCCTCCCAGACCGGCCACTCCTGGTCCTCCGGCAGGGCCGGCAGACCGCCGAGCCGGCCGACGACCGGATCCCGGCCCGTACCGGTGGGCTTGTCCAGGCGGAGGCTCGGCCGCAGCAGGCCGGTCCAGCGTTCGGCGATCTCCTCGGGCAGGTGCTTGCGGGCGAGTGCGGGCAGGGCGTCGTCGGTGCGGCGTGTCATGGGAACGATGATGCACGGGGCCACTGACAACGGGCCCGCCCGGCACCGCTGCCGCTCAGCCGGCCAGGAAGCGGGCCACCCGCTCGCCCCAAGTGCGCACATCCGCCGAGTCCTTGGAAATGTGCAGCCGGGCGCCCGGCAGTAGTCCGGCGAGCTGCTCGGCCGTGGAGCGGGGGTGGCCGGGGTCGTCGGCGAGGGTGAGGATCAGGGCGGGCTGGGTGAGTTGGGGGAGCAGGGCTCGGTCGGGGAGATCCGAGTCGGCCAGGCCGCGGAAGAGGGCGGGCATCAGACCGGCCGGGACGGCCGCCTCGCGGGGCGGGTAGCCGGGAATCCCGGCCAGGGAGGGCGGCACGGGGGCCGCGGCCAGGGCCGCCCGGAATGCCCCGGGGCCGTTGGCCTCCATCAGGTCGGCGAGTTTGCGGTAGTTGGCGGCCTGTGCGGGCCGGGTTTCCCAGGCGGTCGGCGGGATCAGCAGTACCAGGCGGTCGAACAGCCCGGGGTGGGCGACGGCGGCATGCAGCACGGTGGCACAGCCCAGCGAGGAGCCCATGCCGGTGACCGGCCGCTCGCCGCCGAGAAGGCCGAGGAGTTCCACGAGTTCGGCGGCGAACCGCGGGAAGCGGTACGCGTCGGGGTCCGTGCCGCAGAGGCGCCGGGTGCTGACGCCGTGGGAATTCGCGCGGCAACGTCGAGGGATATTGCACCCGAATGGAGCACGATTGGCCCATAGTCACCCGTTTGGGTAATACACCTGGTCCGCCAGATGGAGGTATCCAAGTAGTGGCATCGCGATGGGGGCGCCATGACTACTCCGGCACCAATTCGAGTTCTGCGCGGCACTGATCTCCTGGACCTCAGTTTTTCCTTTCCCGGGTTGCGGATCGACGACCGGATTCCCGGACAACGGCGGCTGGTTCCGGCGGAACCGGGCCAGGACGCCCTGCTGGTCGTCACCTTCGGTCCGCAGCACGTGGTGGAGCACGCCTTCGCCGAGGAGCAAACCCCGCCCGAACCAAGGGATCTGCCGGTCTCCGCGCTGATCAGCGGAAAGAGCGTGCTGGTCTTCGAGGTCGGCCCGGACGGCTCGGTGGACTACTCGGAGGCGGGGCTGCTGGACGCCATGCGGCGGCTGCCGCTGCGGGTGGTGGACGCGGCCCGGGAGCCGGGGACGCCGCGCACCCTCCGGCTGGCCGAAGCCCCAGGGGTCACTCCCGACGCACCCGCCCGTGCACTGGCGCTGGTACGGCTGCTGCGCATCACCGCCGAACTCACCGCCCGCGTCGGCCTGGAGGCCACTCTCGCCGCGGCCTCCGCGGCGGGTGCCGTCATGGAAGGGGCGGACCGGACGCCGCCGGACGCCCGTACTCCACAGGACCCCTTCGCCGACCCCGCGCACCCCGCGACCGGGGTGGAGCTGCCCTACCGCCTGGTGCTCTCCCCGCCGCAGAACGCCCAGTGGACGCACAGCACCTCGACCGAGGAGCCCGCCCCGGACGAACGCGTGGAGCTGTGGCACACCCGGCTCTCGCGCACCACCGCCCGGGCGGTGTGGAACCGCGACCGGGACCACGACCCGGGCGCGCCCGAGGACTTCCGGATGGCACTGGACCCCCGGCACCGCGACAACCTCGTCGACCTCACCGCCAATGGCACGCTGCACACCGCCGGGGGACAGCCCTACCAGCCCCTGCCGGTCAGCGTGGAGAACCTGATGCTCTCGGCGGTCGGCGGCTGGCTGGACAGCCTGGGCCAGTGGCCGGTGCGGCCGGCCCTGGTGGACCTCTCGGAGTGGCGGCACCGCGCCACCATGGGGCGGGATCACCACGTCAGGGTGATGGACGAGGGCTTCCTCTGCCCCTTCGGGCACCGCGCCGCCCTGGTCACCGTCACCGAGCGCAAGTTCACCGACGCCCGGGCCGCCTACCTCCTGCAGCGGCAGTACATCCTGGTCCGGCAGCCACTGCGCACCTATGACCCCAAGTCCCCGCTGCCGGCCGACGGTTCGCCCACCGCCGACCTCGCCAATCTGCTGTTCCCGTTCACCAGTGTGCGCATCGAGACCCTGGTGACACCCAATCTGCGCAGTGTTCCGGCCCAGCCGGCCACCTTCTTTCCCGAGACCGCCGCCGACCAGCCGTTCCACTTCAAGATCACGGCAGTCGACCACGGCGGAAAGCTGGTGGAGTTCCGCACTCCGCTGATGTTCGTACCCGAGTCGCTGAGCGGCGGCGGTGAACTGGCGGGCGTGGTCGCGGACTACAACGGAAGATCGGGCAGGGCCCTGGCGGCGACCGCCGAACCACCCAAGCTGACCAGCGCCGCGCTGGGCGGCCAGACCGTGGCCCTGGCACCCGGGAACGCCCCCGGTGACACCAGCGTGGATGTGGC
Source organism: Streptomyces sp. NPDC052396 (assembly GCF_044593195.1). Lineage (NCBI taxonomy): Bacteria > Bacillati > Actinomycetota > Actinomycetes > Kitasatosporales > Streptomycetaceae > Streptomyces > Streptomyces sp. NPDC052396. Next base: position 272,569 of record NZ_JBIUAW010000003.1, on the reverse strand, counting down.
CCACCTGGTGTGGGGGGTGGCCGCACCGCCCGCACTGGCCCAACCCCTGCCCGGCGAGGCCCGGTTCATCCCCCAGCTCAGCTGGGCCCGGGTCACCCTCCCCGCGGTCGGCGCGCTCGCCGGTGACGCCGCCACCGTCACGGTGGCCTATGCGCGCCGCTACGCACTCTCCGGCTTCGCCCGGTCGACCGAGGGCGCCCGTACCGCCAACGCCGGTGAGGTCTTCCTGAGCCTGCCGGCCGTGCAGAGCATGGACTTCACCGGACAGGGCGACCGCTGTGGCGCCCTGCTCAGCCCCGGCTTCGACATCGCCGGGCTGTCCCGGCGCACCGGACCGGTGGCCGGCGCGGCCGGCACCGCCGACCCGCTGGCCACCTTCGCCGACGGCACCTTCGACCCGGCGCAGTTCTTCGGCGCGCTGGGCGCCAACTTCCTCGGTGTGCTGTCCCTGGCCGACATCATCAAAACGGCCGGACTCGACCAGCCCCTGCGCGCACCGGCTTTCTTCAGCCGGACCGTCAGCGCCGTCACCGGCTTCCTCACCGACCTGGGCCGGCTCGCCGACCAGATCGACAGCGCGGCCGCCACCCTGCCCGCCGCCGCCCAGCGGGTGCGCGACACCGGGCGGCAGCTGGTGAAGACCATCGGCGACTATCTGGCCCAGCAACTGGCCGGTGGCGGTGGGCCGCTCACCCTGACCGAGGTGGACAACGCCTTCAACGCCTTCGCGGACGCGCTGACCGGCCTGGTCAACCAGCTGCCGCCCGGGGCGGATCCCGGCATCCGGGCGCTGCTGGAGCGGGTGCGGGAGCAGGTGGCCACCTGGAACAGCACCGCCGGACAGCTGATGTCCCTGCGGCAGGCGGTGGAAAGCGCCGCCATGGGCCTGAAGCTGCCGGAAACCGTGCACGCGCATCTGGAATGGACCCCGGACATCGGGCCCTGGCCGGCCGGCGACCAGGCCATCTTCGCGCCCCGGCCCGGCGGACGGCTCGCCCTGGCCGTGGACGTCCGGGGCTCCCTGCGCCCCGATCTGACCGCGGGCGCCGACATCAGCTGCAGCCTGGAGAAGTTCGACCTGGTGCTGGTGCCGGAATTCCACGCCATGCGGCTGCACTTCGAGCACATTCGCTTCACCATGCGGGCCGGCCGCAAGCCCGATGTCGATGTGGCCTTCCAGGGCATCGAGTTCATCGGCCCGCTGGCCTTTGTGGAGACGCTGCGCCGGCTGATCCCGGTCGACGGATTCAGCGACCCGCCCTCGCTCCAGGTCACCCCGGCCGGAATCAGCGCCCGGTACGGCCTTCCGCTGCCCAGCCTGGCGATCGGGGTGTTCAGCCTGGAGAACCTCCGGCTGGACGCCTCCCTCGATCTGCCCTTCATCGGCGGCCCGTTGGAGGTCGGCTTCTCCTTCTGCACCCGGGAGGCGCCCTTCCGGCTGACCGTCTCCATGCTGGGCGGCGGCGGATTCTTCGGCATCACCCTGACCGCCAAGCGGGTCGCGGTCCTGGAGGCGGCGCTGGAATTCGGCGCCGAGGTCGCCATGAACTTCGGGGTGGCCAGCGGAAGTCTGTCGGTGATGGCCGGCATCTACTTCCGGCTGGAGACCCAGACCGGGGAATCCCGGCTCACCGGCTATTTCCGGGCCCGGGGCGAGGTCGATGTGCTGGGCATCGTCTCCGCCTCCGTCGAACTCTGCCTCGACCTGACCTATGAACTCTCCAGCGGCACCGTCTTCGGCCGGGCCCGGATCTCCATCAGTGTGCATATCGGCTTCTGGTCGCAGTCGGTCACCCTGGAATGCGAGAAGCGCTTCGCGGGCTCCGGTCCCGCGCCCGCCGCGCTGCCCGCCGACGCGGTACGGCCGCCCACCTTCGCCGAGATGATGACGCCCTATCCCGACCCGGTCACCGGAGAACGCCGGAACCCGGTCGATGAATACTGCACGGCCTTCGCGGAAGTGAGCTGACCGCCATGCCCGAGACGATCCGCTGGACGGTACTCCCCGACGGCACCGCCGCCGATGGCACGCTCCGGCTGACGGTCCTGGTCACCCCCCGGCTGACCGGTGGCGCCACGCTGGCCGACTTCGCCGGCTTCCTGGACTGGCCGGCCACTCTCGGCCGGTATCTGGCCGCGCTCCGGCTGGAGTTGCGGCCGCCCGACGCCACCGGCCCGGGCACCCAGCTGCCCCTCACTCCCCAGCCGGACCGCTTCCCGCCCGCCGACAGCGCGCTCTGGAAGGCACTGTTCCGCGCCGGCAGCAGGGTCGGCCCACCACCCGCCGCCCCCGCCGCCCCGCCGGCCCTGCGCTCCTTCCCGGCCCAGGCCGTACACGACCGGATCGGCTCCCTCTACCGGGACGTGGCCACCGCCACCGCCTTCCGCCGGGCCTTCCCCAGCGGCGGCGGGGGCGGCCAAGGTATCAACGGACCGCAGCCCCCGCCCAGTTGGGACCACCCCGACCAGGGCGACCTGCTGCACACCCTCACCCAGCCGGTGACCACCTTCGCCCGCCAGGTGGCCACCGCCTACCCCCTGCTCGACCCCCTGCTCACCGCCCCGCCCGACAACCCCTTCCGCCCACGGGTGATGCAGCGCTCCGACCCCCGCTACCAGGCCGAGGTGTTCAACTTCGCCGAGCTCTACCGCTTCTACGACCGACCGCCCGCCCCGCCCTCGGCCGCCGCCCCGCCGGCCTCGCCCGACCTCGACTTCCACACCGCCTGCGGCCTGCTCGCCGACTACCCCGAACTGCTGCGCCGCTTCGGCCTGGCCGTGGACCTGCTGGCCGCCCCGCCGGACCGGCTGGCCGACCAGTGGCAGGCCCGGGTCACCTTCACCACCGCCCAGGACGGACTCAACCAGGACGAGACCCTGCGGCCCTGGACCCGGCTGCGCTACACGGCCGGGCAGCGGTTCGAGGCATACGCCGCCGACGACGGGCTCTACGGCCGCCGGATGCTCCGGCTGAGCGGGCCCGGCATGCTGCTCACCGACCTCGATGTGGACGGCGCGGCCATCAAGTTCACCGAGTTCGCCAGGATCGTGGACCAGAGCCTGGGCCCCGGCTCCACCGCCCCCGACAGCACCGCCACCCCCGCCCTGCACGGCGCCGGACTGACCCTGCTGCACCAGGACCGCGAGACCGCGCTCGCCGACCAACTGGAGGCCGACGCCCGCCGGCTGGCCGCCACCGGCACCGCCGCCCTGCTGGACGCCGCCCATCTGGTGCGCGGCTACCGGGTGGATGTGGGCCTGGTCGACGACACCACCGGACAGGTCACCAACTGGCGCCCGCTGTGCGCCCGTACCGGCCGCTATGCCATCCGCCGGGCCGGCGAGGCGCCCGTACCCATCGCCGCCGCTCCCGACGAAGGCCAGGTCAAGGCCAGCGCGCTCAGCCACGACCGGGCCGATGACCGGCAACTCTACGCCCACCAGGCGCTGTTCGGCTGGCACGGCTGGAGCCTGGCCGCCCCGCCGCCCGGCCGCACCCTGGGCGCCGACGACCGGCCGCAGGTGCCCGACCCGCCGGTGTCCGACGCCTTCCCGCTGGATGCCGCCTTCCGGCCCACCCCGGGCACCCTGCCCGCGTTGCGCTACGGCCGTACCTACCGGCTGCGCGCCCGCCTGGCCGACCTGGCCGGCAACGGCCCGGGGCCCCAGGCGGCCGGCGAGGACACCGCCGCCACCGCGCCGCTGACCTACCGGCGCTGGGAACCGGTGCTGCCCCCGGCGATCGTCCCCAGATGGCCCTTCCTGGAAGGGGAGTCGGAGCCCCGCCTGGTGATCCGCAGCACCGTGCAGGACGACGGAACCCCGCTCTCCGCCACCCAGTGGGCGCTGCTGCGCAACCCCCAGGTCCCCGACCACCAGGCGGTCACCCCGGTGGACGGACTGGACCGGCGCTACCGCGACTTCGACGAACGCCACCTCAGCCCGCCCAAGTCCCCGCTGCGCGCGGCCGAACAACATGGCGCGTTCGACGCCGCCTTCGGCCCGGACAGACCGGAGGACGTACGGCAGCGCTTCCTGGCCGCCGCCTCCCGTGAGGCGGGCAGCTATCTGGACACCGTGGTCAGCCTCCCGGAGAACCCGGACGTCACCCATGACCTGAAGTTCTTCCGGGAGATCCATGTCGCCAAGCTCAATGTCCACGACAGCGAACCGCTCACCGAACTGCCGGTACCGCGCGGCGACGGCCTCAAGCCCGGCGAGTATGTGGTGCACGACGCCCCCCGGCTGCTGCTGCCCTATCTGCCCGATGTGCTCGCCCGGGGCATCTCGCTGCGCGGCCTGCCCGGGGCCGCGCCCAATGAGACCTTTGACTTCCCCGGCCCCTGGCCGCAGGCCAAGCCGCTGCGGCTGAGGATCGTGGAGGGCGAGGGGCCGCCGGTGTGGGACGGGCTGCTGGAGCGGCAGCTGACCGTCTTCCTGCCCAAGGCGGAGACCGCCACGGTGCGGATGAGCTGCCGGCTGGACCCGGCCGACCTGGAACTGCTGGGCCAGTGGCGGCTGTTGACCGGCTCCCCGCTGTGGAACGATCCGGCCACCGGCCTGCCCCAGGACAAGAAGGACGAGCTGACCGCCGCGGCCGCCGCCGGGGAGAACTGGATGCTCACCCCCTGGGCCGAACTGACCCTGGTGCACGCGGTGGAGAAGCCGCTGCTGCCGCCGCGGCTGGGCCCGCTGAGTTTTGTCCGTGCCGAGGGACAGACCTTCGCCGAGGTCAGCGGAACCGTCCAGGCCCATGCCAAGAGCACCGGCCGGATCGACCTGGACGCCACCTGGAACGAGTGGACCGACGACCCGGCCCAGCCCGGCCCCGTCCGGACGCCCGGCCACGCCCATGTCGGCGACCTCACCCTGCGACCCGGCCAGGACCAGCGGGGGGTGTTCCTGCGGCATGAGTTCCGTGACACCCGCCACCGCGACATCACCTACACCCCGACCGCCACCACCCGGTTCCGGGAGTACTTCCACCCGGCGATCACCGACCAGCCCGCGCTCATCACCCGGGTCGGCCCGGCCAGCCCCGGAGCGTCCGTCCGGGGCTGGCCGGTGCCCAGTTCACGCCGCCCCGAACCACCGGTGATCAGCCATCTGGTGCCCACCTTCCGCTGGGAGCGCGCCGTCGACCATGACCTGCACCAGGTCACCCGGACCCGGCGGCCGGCCGGGGTGCGGGTGTATCTGCAACGCCCCTGGTTCTCCTCGGGCGATGACGAACTGCTGGCGGTGGTACTCGACCCCGGCGGCGACCTGCCCGAGGAACTGGTCAGCCGCCGCGCCCCCGATCCGGTCTGGTCGGCCGCGCCCGCGCCACCGCCGCTGACCCCCGTGTCCTTTCCCAACGCCACCCTGACCGCCGCCGGCCGGCAGCTCGCCGAACCGGTGGGCGGCCTGCCCGCCACCGTCTCGGTGGCCGCCTTCCGGCCCGACTACGACCCGCAACTGCGGCTGTGGCACTGCGATATCGACATCGACCCCGGGCAAGCGGCCGGGGACGCCGCCTACTTCCCGCTGGTGCGCCTGGCGCTGGCCCGCTACCAGCCGTACTCGGTGGACCCGCTGCACCTGTCCAAGGTGGTCCCGGCGGACTTCATCCAGCCGCTGCCCGAGCGCACCGTCACCGCCGCCATGACCCCGGACGGCGCCATCGCCCTGGAGCTCACCGGCCCGGCCGCGGTCAACTCCCTGGGCATCAAGGCGGGTTCGGGGCAGACGGCGGCGGCCGCCGCCCGCCGGGTGCTGGCCCGGGTGGAGTGGCGCGAGGCCACCGGCGGCGACCTGGACTGGACGGACACCGGCGCCGCCACCGAACTGGGCTGTGTGCCGCGCGGCCCCGGCTTCGCCTGGACCGGCACCCTGACCCCGCCCACCCCGCCACTGCTGCCACTGGCGGCCTACCGGCTGGTGGTGGAGGAACACGAGGTCCATGCCACCGACGCGGCCACCGCCACCGGCACGGTCACCGGGGCCGACGGGCGGCCGGTGCCGGTGGGCCGGCGGCTGGTGCACGCGGACCGGTTCCCGCTGGCGGTCTCCCTGTTGGGCCGGATCGTCCTGGTGGAATGAGCTCCCGGCCGCCGGGTCGGCTCATCCGCCGGGTCAGCTCATCCGCAGCGCCAGGAAGAAGTCCAGCTTGTCCTCCAGCCGGGACAGATCGCGCCCGGTCAGCTGCTCGATCCGGCCCACCCGGTAGCGCAGCGTGTTGACATGCAGGTGCAGCCGGGTGGCGCAGCGCGTCCAGGAGCCGTCGGACTCCAGGAACGCCTCCAGGGTCGGGATGAGTTCGGCCCGGTGGCGCTGGTCGTAGTCGCGCAGCGGGTCCAGCAGCCGGGCGGTGAAGGCCCGGCGCACATCGTCGGGGACGAAGGGCAGCAGCAGGACGTGGGAGGCCAGCTCCTGGTGGCCGGCGGCGCTGACCCGGCCGGGCCGGGCGGCGGCCACCCGGCGGGCGTGCCGGGCCTCCTCCAGGGCGCCGCGCAGGCCCTCGGCGGAGTGCACGGCGGCGCTGACGCCGATGGTCAGCCGGCCGTCGCCGTCCAGCCCCCGGGTCAGCGGCTCGCGGATGGCGGCCAGCAGGGTCTCGGCGTGGAGCTCCTCCGTCCGGGCACCGGCTTCGGCGTCTTCCTCCGTTTCGGTGACCGGGGCCACCCCGGGCAGCGGCACCAGGGCCACCGCCTCGTCCCCGGTGTGGGCCACCGCGATCCGGTCGGCGGGCTCGGTGCCGGCGGCGCCCGGGTCCACCAGCACCTCCTCCAGCAGGCTCTGGGCGACCGGGCCGCCGGGCAGCTCGCTGTCCGCCCACTCCACCCGGGCCACCACCACCTGCCAGTGCGGGGCGGTGCCCAGCCCCGGCAACAGCACCGGAGCGGCCACCCGCAGCCGGGCCGCGGTCTCCGCCGGGGCGGCCCCGGCCTGCACCAGCTCCAGGACCTCCTGGGCCAGCCGGCGGCGCACCGTACGGGCCGCGTCGCGCCGGTCGCGCTCCACCGCGATCAGCTGGGTGACGCCATGCAGCAGGTCCAGCCGCTCCTCGGGCCACTCCCCGGCGTCCGCCTCCACGGCCAGCAGCCAGTCGGACAGCAGGGTCTCGCGAGGGTCGCCGGAGGCGCGGGCGGCGCCACGGACCGGGAACAGCGAGTAGGTGTGGCCCTCGGCCTGGACCCGGTGCGGGTCGGGGCGGCCGGTGCGGGACGCGGCCAGGTGCTCGCCGGCCAGCGCCGAGCTGACCGCTGGGGGCAGCGCCGGCCCGGCGCCCGCCACACTGGAGCCGGCGATCGGCCGGCCGGTGGGGGAGAGCACCCAGGCCCGCAGGTCCAGGTCCGAGCCCAGCAGGTCCAGCACCACCTCGGGGCCGCCGCCGGCCGGGCCGGAGGTCATCAGCCGGCGGTGCCGGTCCACCACCGCCGCCAGGTCGCCGGCCCGCTCGCTGGAGACCTGGCGCACCACATGCTCGGTGATGGAGGCGAAGGACACCGTCTCGTCCACCGAGAACAGCGGCATCCGGTGCCGGGCGCAGGCCGCGATCAGATCGTCCGGAGTGGAGCTGATCTCCGCCTCACCGGCCGCCAGCCCGGCCACCCCGGCGCCCGCCAGGATGCGGACAAACCGCTCCGAGTCCTCCGGTTCCCGCCGCCAGGCCAGGCCGGTGAGCACCAGCTCGCCGCCGGACAGATAGCGGCTGGGATCGCGCAGATCGGTGGTCATCACGCCGCGTACGGTGCGGTCGAGTTCCTCCTCGCCGCCGAGCAGCCGAAGGCCCAGCGCGTCCGTCTCCAGCAGTGCGCGCAGCCGCATCGTGGGTCGCCGCCGATCTCTCTCGTGTTACCGGTGGGATGCCGGTGGAATGCCGAGGGGTTTCCGCACCCCTTCTTTCGTTCGAATCTACAAGACCCTGCCCCTGGCCAGCCAACCGCTTCATGTTTTCGGTGACTGCACCCCCCTGCCAAAGCTCCCCTGTACTGGGCCCACGCCGCGCAACCCCCCGCTGAGAAGAGAACCAGCCATGGACTTCCTGCGCCCCGCCGGCTGGGAGGAGGCTCTGGCCGCCAGGGCCGAGCACCCCACGGCCGTGCCCATCGCGGGCGGCACCGATGTGATGGTCGAGATCAACTTCGATCACCGCAGGCCGGACCGTCTGCTGGACCTGAACCGCATCGAAGGGCTGTACACCTGGGAGACGGGCGAGCACGAGGTACGGCTCGGCGCCGCCGTACCCTACGCCCGGATCATGGAGCGACTGCGGGCCGAACTGCCGGGCCTGGCGCTGGCCGCGCACACCGTGGGCTCGCCACAGATCCGCAACCGGGGCAGCGTGGGCGGCAACCTCGGCGCCGCCTCCCCGGCCGGCGACTCCCACCCCGCCCTGCTGGCCGCCGGCGCCACCGTGGAGGCCGAGTCGGTGCGCGGCACCCGGCTGATCCCCGTCGAGGACTTCTACACCGGCGTCAAACGCAACGCCCTGGCGCCGGACGAACTGATCCGGGCGGTGCGCATCAAAAAGGCCACCGGGCCACAGCAGTTCGCCAAGGTCGGCACCCGCAACGCCATGGTCATCGCGGTCTGCGCCTTCGCCATCGCCCTGCACCCCGAGGAGCGCACCGTGCGCACCGGCATCGGCTCCGCGGCGCCCACCCCGGTAAGGGCCCGCGCCGCCGAGGACTTCCTGACGGCCGAGCTGGCGGACGGCGGCCACTGGGAGTCGGGACGGCCCCTGAAGACCTCCCTGGTGGCTGAGTTCGGCCGGCTGGCCGCCGGGGCCTGCAACCCGATCGACGATGTACGCGGCAGCGCCGCCTACCGCAGGCACGCCGTCGGCGTGCTGGCCCGGCGCACCCTTCAGTGGGTCTGGGCGGAACACACCACGGGGGAGGGGAGGACCCGATGCGCGTAAGCCTCACCGTCAACGGCCGCCCACAGCAGGCCGATGACGTCTGGGAGGGCGAGAGCCTGCTGTATGTCCTGCGGGAACGGCTGGGCCTGCCGGGCTCCAAGAACGCCTGTGAGCAAGGGGAGTGCGGCTCCTGCACCGTCCGCCTGGACGGCATCCCGGTATGCGCCTGCCTGGTGGCGGCGGGCCAGGCCGAGGGCCGCGAGGTGGTCACCGTCGAAGGGCTGAGCGACGGTCAGCTCAACGCCGTACAGCGGGCGTTCATCGACGCGGGCGCCGTGCAGTGCGGCTTCTGCACCCCCGGACTGCTGGTCGCCGCCGACGATCTGCTGGAGCACAACCCCCAGCCCTCGGACGCGGACATCCGCGAGGCGCTCTCCGGCAACCTGTGCCGCTGCACCGGCTACGAGAAGATCCTGGACGCGGTACGGCTGGCGGCCGCCCGCCGGGGAGAGGCGGGCTGAGATGAAGTCCACCGGCCTCACCCAACAAGGCGGCCGCATCGGCGAGTCCACCCTGCGCCCCGACGGCACCCTCAAGGTGACCGGCGAGTTCGCCTACGCCTCCGATCTCTGGCACGAGGACATGCTCTGGGGCTGCACCCTGCGCAGCCCGCACGCCCACGCCCGGATCCGCGCCATCGACCTCTCCGAGGCCCTGGCCACGGCGGGCGTGCACACCGTCCTCACCCATGCCGACCTGCCGGCCGCCACCCGCTACGGCCTGGAGATCCAGGACACCCCGGTACTCGCCGACGGTGTGGTGCGCCACCATGGCGAACCCATCGCCCTGGTGGCCGCCGACCACCCGGAGACCGCCCGCCGCGCCGCCGCGAAGATCCGGGTCGACTACGAACAACTCCCGGTCGTCACCGATGAGTCCAGCGCCCTGGCACCGGACGCGCCCGTCCTCCACCCGGACCGTACCGACGCACATGCCGCGCATGTCCCCCACCCCAATGTGGTCCACCGCCAGCCGGTGATCCGGGGCGATGTGGCCGCGGCCCGGGCCCGGGCATACGCGGTGGTCAGTGGCGACTACCAGGTCGGCATGCAGGACCAGGCATTCCTCGGCCCCGAGTCCGGACTGGCCGTGCCCGCCGGGGACGGCGGGGTGGACCTCTATATCGCCACCCAGTGGCTGCACGCCGACCTGCGGCAGATCGCCCCGGTGCTGGGACTGCCCGAGCACAAGGTGCGGATGACCCTCTCCGGCGTCGGCGGCGCCTTCGGCGGCCGCGAGGACCTCTCCATGCAGGCCCACGCCTGCCTGCTGGCCCTGCGCACCGGCAAACCGGTGAAGATGGTCTACAACCGCTTCGAGTCGTTCTTCGGCCATGTCCACCGGCACCCGGCCCGGCTGCACTACGAGCATGGCGCCGACCGCGACGGCAAACTGCTCTATGTTCAGGCCCGCATTGTGCTGGACGGCGGCGCCTATGCCTCCTCCTCCCCGGCCGTGGTCGGCAATGCCGCCTCCCTGGGCATCGGCCCCTATGAGGTGGCCCATGTGGACATGGAGACGCTGGCCCTCTACACCAACAACCCGCCCTGTGGTGCCATGCGCGGCTTCGGCGCGGTGCAGGCGTGCTTCGCCTATGAGGCCCAGATGGACAAGCTGGCCGACCGACTGGGCCTGGACCCGGTGGAGTTCCGGCGCCGCAATGCCATGTCCCAGGGCTCGGTGATGCCCACCGGGCAGGTGGTGGACTCCCCGGCACCGGTCGCCGAACTGCTGCGCAGGGTCAAGGCGATGCCGCTGCCGCCGCCCCGCCAGTGGGAGAACGCCGGTGGCGCCCCCGACATCCGGGCGCTGCCCGGCGGGCTGTCCAACACCACCCATGGCGAGGGCGTGGTGCGGGGCGTCGGCTATGCGGTGGGCATCAAGAACGTGGGCTTCTCCGAGGGCTTCGACGACTACTCCACCGCCCGGGTCCGGATGGAGGTCATCGGCGGCGAGCCGGTGGTCACCGTGCATACCGCGATGGCCGAGGTGGGCCAGGGCGGAGTGACGGTGCACGCCCAGATCGCCCGTACCGAACTGGGCGTCCAGCAAGTCACCATCCACCCCGCCGACACCCGGGTGGGCTCGGCCGGCTCCACCTCCGCCTCCCGGCAGACCTATGTCACCGGCGGCGCCGTCAAGCACGCCTGCGAGGCGGTGCGCGAACGGGTACTGGCCCTGGGCCGGGCCCGGTTCGGCACCTTCCATCCCGCCTGGGCCCATGCCGAACTCCTGCTGGAGGACGGCAAGGTGGTCACCGACGGCGGCGAGGTGCTGGCCCCGCTGGCCGAAGTGCTGGGCAGCGAGGCCGTGGAGCTGGAGCTGGAGTGGCGGCACCGGCCCACCCGGCCCTTCGACCCGCACACCGGGCAGGGCTTCGGCCATGTCCAGTACTCCTTCGCCGCCCATCGCGCCGTGGTGGAGGTGGACACCGAACTCGGCCTGGTCAAGGTGGTCGAGCTGGCCTGTGCGCAGGATGTGGGCAAGGCGCTCAATCCGCTGTCGGTGGCCGGACAGATCCAGGGCGGCACCACACAGGGGCTGGGCCTGGCGGTGATGGAGGAGATCGTGGTCGACCCGGCCACGGCCAAGGTGCGCAATCCCTCCTTCACGGACTATCTCATCCCCACCATTCTGGACACTCCGGCCATTCCGGTGGATGTCCTTGAACTCGCGGATGAGCATGCGCCGTACGGGCTGCGGGGGGTTGGTGAGGCGCCGACGCTCTCCTCCACCCCTGCCGTGGTGGCGGCCATCCGCCAGGCCACGGGCCTGCCGCTGAACCGGGTGCCAGTTCGGCCGGAGCATCTCACCGGTACCTGATCGCCGACTGTCGCCAACGTCATTGCGCCGCCGGGCAGCAGACCGCAAGGAGCAGGACATGACGCACCCCTCCGTGCAACCGGGGGCCGCCACCGCCGAGGACGGCCTCCCGCCCGGCGTGCCCCAAAAACCCTGGCTGGACCGCTACTTCCACATCACCGAACGCGGCTCCGGCTACGCCCGGGAGATCCGCGGCGGCATCACCACCTTTATGGCGATGTGCTACATCCTGCTGCTCAACCCGCTGATCCTGTCCGGCAAGGACGCCCACGGCCGGACCCTGGACCATGCCGCACTGATCACCGCGACCGCGCTGGCCGCCGCCGTCTCCACTCTCCTGATGGGCCTGATCGGCAAGGTCCCGCTCGCCCTGGCCGCCGGTCTGGGCGTCTCCGGAGTGCTCTCCACCCAGGTCGCCCCCCATATGACCTGGCCCCAGGCGATGGGCATGTGCGTCATCTACGGCGTCGTGATCATGCTGCTGGTCCTCACCGGGCTCCGCGAACTCATCATGAACGCCATCCCCTTGGCGCTCAAACACGCCATCACCATGGGCATCGGCATGTTTATCGCCCTCATCGGACTGGTGAAGGCCGGCTTTGTACATGCCTCCACCGGCGGCGGGCCGGTCACCCTGGGGCCGGCCGGCGAGCTGGCCGGCTGGCCGGTACTGGTCTTCTGCCTCACCCTGCTGACCGTGCTGATGCTGCACGCCCGGGCCGTCCCCGGCGCCCTCCTCATCGGCATCATCGCCGGCACCCTGCTCGCCGTCCTGGTCAACCACCTCGCCCGCCCCGGCCCCGGGGCCTGGCGCAACGGCCCGCCGGAACTCCATGGCAGCGCCGTCTCCCTGCCCGACTTCTCACTCTTCGGCAAGGCCGAGTTCGGCGGCTGGGGATCCATTGGCATCATGAGCGTCACCGTGATCACCTTCACCCTGGTGCTGGCCGGCTTCTTCGACGCCATGGCCACCATCATCGGCGTGGGCACCGAGGCCCAACTCACCGACGCCCAGGGCCGGATGCCCGGGCTGAGCCGGGCCCTGCTGGTGGACGGCGCGGGCGGCGCCATCGGCGGGCTGAGCGGCGCCTCCGGGCAGACCGTCTTCATCGAGTCCGCCACCGGGGTCGGCGAGGGCGCCCGTACCGGCCTGTCCGCCACCGTCACCGGCCTGCTCTTCGCGGCCGCCCTCTTCCTCACCCCGCTCACCCGCATCGTGCCCGGCGAGGTCGCGGCCGCGGCGCTGGTGGTGATCGGCGCCATGATGATGGGCAGCGCCCGCCATATCGACTGGAACGACCGGTCGGTGGCCATCCCGGTGTTCCTCACCGTGGTGCTGATGCCCTTCACCTACTCCATCACCGCCGGGGTCGGTGCCGGAGTGATCGCCTACACCGCCATCAGGGCGGCGGAAGGCCGATGGCGCGAACCCGGCGCCCTGATGTGGGCGCTGACGGCCGTCTTCGGCATCTACTTCGCCCTGCACCCCATCGAGAACTGGCTGGTCGTCAAGGGGAGTTGAGCACAATGCTGGAGCTGGCGGCGCAGCTGCGCCCATGGTGCCGGGCGGGCCGGGACTTCGCGGTGGCCACGGTGGTCGCGGTACATGGCAGCGCACCCCGCCTGCCCGGCGCCGCCCTGGCGGTGGACCGGGCGGGCACCGCCATCGGCTCGGTGTCCGGCGGCTGTGTGGAGGCCGCGGTCTATGAACTGTGCCGGGCCGCGCTGGACAGCGGTGAGAGCATCCTGGAACGGTTCGGCTACTCCGATCAGGACGCCTTCGCGGCCGGCCTGACCTGCGGCGGCGTCATCGACATCCTGATCACTCCGGTCACCGCCGCCCAACGCCCCCTCTACACCGAAGCGTTGACCGCCGCGGCGGACGGCGAGCCGGTGACCTTGGCGCGCACCCTGGACGCCCCCTCCGGCGCCCTGCTGGTACGCGCCGACGGCAGCGCCGCCGGCACCCTGGCCCGTACCCCCGGCCTCGACCGCGCCGCCGCACTCGATGCGGCCGCCCTCCGGGACGCGGGCCGCACCGGAGTGGCCGAACTGGGCTCCCGCTGTGGCCGGCGCATCCGGGTGTTCGTCGAAGCCGGCGCCCCCGCCCCCCGGATGATGGTCTTCGGCGCCATCGACTTCGCGGCGGCCCTGGTCCGGGCCGGAAAGTTCCTCGGCTACCGGGTCACCGTCTGCGACGCCCGCCCCGTCTTCGCCACCCCGGCCCGCTTCCCGGAGGCGGACGAGGTGATCGTCGACTGGCCGCACCGCTACCTGGACACCCAACGACTCGACGGCCGGGCCGTGTTGTGCGTTCTCACCCATGACGCCAAGTTCGATGTCCCGCTGCTGGCACGGGCCCTGCGGCTGCCGGTCGCCTATGTCGGGGCGATGGGCTCCCGGAGCACCCACCGCGACCGGCTGGCCCGGCTGCGCGAAGCCGGTGTCCCCGAGCGGGAATTGGCGCGCCTGCACTCCCCGATCGGGCTGGATCTGGGGGCGCGGACCCCGGAGGAGACCGCCCTGTCCATCGCCGCCGAGATCATCGCGGTGCGGCGCGGCGGGTCCGGGGTGCCGTTGACGGGGGCGGCGGTGCCGATCCACCACCAGGTCCCGCCGTCCGCCCTGGAGGGGACGGCCGGGTCCGCTCCAGAGCTGATGCCCGGCCTGCGGTCCGCGATCTAGCGTCCTGGGCATGAACGGAATCCGACGCGCGGTCGTGGCCGCCGCCCTGGCGCTGCTCGCGCCGCTTCCCCTCGCCGTGACGGCCGTTGCCGCGCCGCCCCAGGCCGCCGCCCAGGCCACCTGGGCGCAGCTGTCGCTGCCCCGCCCCACCGGGCACTATGCCGTGGGCCGTGATGTGCTGCACCTGGTCGACCAGCACCGCAAGGATCCCTGGGTGCCCGGCGCGGGCGCCCGTCAGCTGATGGTGTCCATGTACTACCCGGCCCAGGCCGGGACCGGCGGCCCCGCGCCCTATATGTCCGAGGAGGAGGCCCGGTTGCTGGTGAAGGGCCAGATGCCGGGCCACGCCATCCCGGCGAAGGTGGTCAGCTCCACCCGTACCTGGGCACGCGACGGTGCCCGTCCGGTGCGGGGCAGATTCCCGCTGGTGGTTCTGTCGCCGGGGCACAACCTGCCCCGCGCCACCCTCAGCGGGCTGGCCGAGGAACTGACCAGCCATGGCTATGTGGTCGCGCTGGTCGACCACACCTATGAGGCGTTCGGCGTCACCCTTCCCGACGGCCGTACGCTGCCCTGCGCCTGTGAGGTCGTCGAACGCGCCGGTCCCAAGCCGGTCGTCCGGGCCAGGGTCAGCGATATCTCCCTTGCCCTGGACCAGTTGACCGGCCGGCACCCTGCCTGGCGCCATGCCGGACTGATCGACCCCCGGCGGATCGGGATGGCGGGGCACTCCCTGGGCGGTGACGCCACCGCACTGACCATGGCGGCCGATCACCGGGTGCGGGCCGGCGCCAACCTGGACGGCACCTTCTTCGTCCATGTCCCGGCCGGCGCCCTCCGGCACCGACCGTTCCTGCTGCTCGGCAACCAGGCGCAGATGAGCCCCGGCATGCCGGGCAGCTGGGACGCCGACTGGCCACGCCTGGACGGCTGGAAGCGCTGGCTGACCGTGGCCGGCGCGCACCACACCGGCTTCACCGACCTGGATCTGCTCTACTCGGAGCTGGGCAAGCCCACATCCCCGGGAGACACCACCGGTCTGCGGGAAGAACAGATCACCCGCACCTACCTCACCGCCTACTTCGACCAGCAGCTCAAGGGCCGTCATCAGCGGCTGCTGGACGGACCGTCGGCCGCGAACCCCGAAGTCACCGTCCAGCACCCCTGATTCACACCCCGCCCATGCCGCGAACGGCGCCCGGAGGAGTCCTCCTCCGGGCGCCGTGGTGGAATCCCCGGCTCAGCGAGCGGCCTTGCGTGCCCGCGCAAAGCGGTTGTTCGCCGGCAGCCAGCACAGCACCAGAACGGCCAGCGCGCTCACTATGGAAATCCAGCTGAGGCCGGTCACGGACGCGGGCTCATAATCCCTGACGACCAGAGAATGCGTTATCAGTGCCACGATCGCCGACAGGGTCAGCAGAACACGCGCCCAGACGGCCGCGTTTCGCGCGAAAAGAACGGACACCAGCAGCAGCACCGCGGTAAACACCGCGAATCCCGCGCGGGCGGTCAGTGTGTCGTACCTGTCGTCGATCAGCGAATCCCACATCGGACCGCTGAATTGCTTCAGGGATGATGCGCTGAGATTCGACGGAACACCCAGTTCGGCAGGATGTTCATTGATGACATCCTTCACATTGCTGTTCGCGAGGTCCTTGCCGCCGTTGTAGACGATGACCGATCCCACGACGCCGGCAAGCGCCGAGAGAACGGCCGCCAGCAGCAGGCAGAGCAGCGGGGCGGGCCTCTTGGACGGGGGAGCGCTCCGGCGGTGGTTGACCGGTTCCTGAATTGGTCCACCGGTCGGCGGGGCGGTCCGTGGATAGTTCACCTGTGTGCTTCTCCCATTCGGAATCCTTTGAGCGACGGAGAGCCTTCCACAGGGTGGGCAGGTAAATCCATACTTGTCATTGATGATCCGCAGATCATTCCAAGTGCGCTCCGGATCAGTTTCCGTGCGGCTAACCGCGGCTAAACTTTCTGCCCGCCAGGGAGGGCGAGGGGGAGGTGCGCGAATGATTCCGGTGGGGAGTCCTCAGGCGCTGCTGGAGACCACCATGGACCAGCTCCGCACACTGATCGTGGTGCATGAGGTGGGTACCGCCCTGGGGGCCGCCCGCCTCCTGGGCCGCGAGCAGTCGAGCGTCCAGAAGCAACTTGACACACTGAACCGGAACTTCTATAGGCTGTGCGGCGAGGAGCTGGTGCTCAAACAGGGGCGGGGCAAGGATGTGCTGTTCACCAGCACGGGTACGGCCGTTGTGGAGCTGGCACGCGCCACACTCGCCAACTGGCTGGACGGTATCCGTGAATCCCGCCGGCGACTCGGCGGGTCACTGGTGGTCGGCACCACCCGATACACCCTGGGTTATCTGACCCATGGGGTCGAGCTGGTGGCCGAGGAGTTCCGGCGGCGCGGTGTGGAGCTCAGGATCGAACACACCCGCACCAGGGATCTCCTGGGCAAGCTGCGGACCAAGGAGACGGACCTGGTGTGCGGCAGTGTGATGACGACACCGGGCAGCGATCCGGCACTTGACGACTTCGAGGTCATGGAATGGCGCCGCAGCGGGATTGCCGTGCTCACCAACCTTCCCATTGCCCGGCTGCCCGGCCCGTCCATAGGAAACGGTGAGTTGCGCGGGCTGCCGCTGGTGGTGTCGGGCAGCGGTCTGATGGCGGACTTCCTGCGCGGCTGGTTCGGAGCCGAGTTCCGCGGCAAGTTGAACATCGTCGCCGAAATCGATGCCGTGAACTACGGTCTGGAATTACTCGGTTCGGGTCTGCTGGCCGGCTGCATGCTCATCACCCAGGGAATCGCCGAGGCGGCCCTGGACGGCAGGATGCCCGGTGCGAAGGGGCTGCGCGTGATCGAGGTGGTCCATCAGTCCGGGCCCGAACTGGAGGTGCTGGTGGGGGCGTTCGCCCGCCGTGGGGAGCGGCGGTGCCGTGCCGACGACCATCCGCTCAACCTGCTCTGGGCCGCGCTGACGGGGCAGAACGAGCGATGGCACGCGGCGGAGGAACCGGGGGCCGTTCCCGGGTACGGTCCCGGCCGTCCCACACTTCCGACGGCTATGCCACCAGACCCGCCTGATACGCGGCGATGACCAGCTGCACCCGGTCGCGGGCGGCCAGCTTGCTGAGCAGCCGGGCCACATGGGTCTTCACCGTGGCGTGGCCGATGTACAGCCGGGCGGCGATCTCCCCGTTGGACAGACCCCGCCCGACCAGGGTCAGCACCTCCCGCTCCCGCTCCGTGACCCCGGGCAACTCCCTTCTGGGCGGGGCCGGTTCGGGCCGCCCGGCGAACTCCTCGATCAGCCGGCGGGTGACACCGGGCGCGATCAGGGCGTCCCCGGCGGCCACCACCCGGATCGCCGCGATGATCTCCGTTAGTGCCATGTCCTTGACCAGGAACCCGCTGGCCCCGGCCCGCAGCGCGGCATGGACATTGTCGTCGTCATCGAAGGTGGTCAGGATGAGCACCCGTGGTGTCTCGGCGGCGGAGGTGATCCGCCGGGTGGCCTCGATGCCGTCCATGCCGGGCATCCGGATGTCCATCACCACCACATCGGGGCGTGCCTCCTGGGCCAGCTGGACCGCCTCGGTGCCGCTTCCGGCCTCGGCCACGATCTCCAGGCCGGGCATCCCGGCGATGGCCATGGTCAGCCCGGCGCGGATCAGCGGCTGGTCGTCCGCCAGCAGTACCCGGACGTTCATACCGGTATCACCGCCGCCACCCGGAACCCGCCCCCGGTCCGGGGCCCCGCGCTGAACCGCCCGTTCAGCAGGGCGACCCGCTCCCGCATCCCGGCGATCCCGAAACCGTCCGCCGTACCGCCGTCCGGCCCGCCCCGCCCGTCGTCCACCACCTCGATGTCCAGGGCCCCGGTCCGACAGGCCAGCCGCACCCGGCAGTTGTGGCCGCCGGAGTGGCGTACCGCGTTGGTGACCGACTCCTGGACGATCCGGAAGGCGGCCAGATCGACCTCCGCGGGCAGCGGCCGCCGCCCCCGCCACTCCACCCGGACCGCCAGCCCCGCCGCCCGGGCCCGCTCGGCCAGCCGCTCCACGCCGTCCAGTCCCTCCGCCGGGGTCCCGGCCTCGGCCTGGCGCAGCGAGACCAGCATCCGCCGCAGTCCGGTCAGCGTCTCCCGGCTGGTGCTCTCAATGACGCCGAGCGCCTCGCGCACCCCCTCGGGCCGGCTGTCCAGCACCAGTCCGGCGGCCCCCGCCTGAATGGCGATCACCCCGATGCTGTGCGCCACCATGTCATGCAACTCCCGCGCGATCCGCAGCCGTTCGGCCACCACGGCCTGGGCAGCGGCGTGGCCGCGCAGCGCCTCCCCGTACTGCCGCTGCTGCCGCACGGAGTTGCCGACCGCCCAGGGCAGGGCGATGGACGCCGCCAGCCCCAGCCCCATGCTGGCGGTATCGCTGAGCCTCTCGCCCGTATGACCGCCGCCGGCCACCCACTGCCCGAACCCGAGGGCCAGCTCGGCGCCGGCCGCGGCCAGGGACGTCCGGCGCGGCCGCACCGCCGCCAGATATCCGATCAGACAGTTCATGGCCAGAAACAGCGGCCAGGTCTTCGCCCCGAACGCCAGCACCAGCACCGACTCGCCCCCGAGCACCCCGAACACCGCCACCGGCCACCGCCGCACCCACCCGACCACCAGCGCCAGCAGCACGGCCAACGCCCCCCGCAGCCATAGCTCCAGCAGCACCGGCCGCTGTCCCGCCGGGGCGATCCCGTAGGTCGTCGACCCGAACAACAACAGCGCGAACGCGGCGGCGGCGCACCAGGACATGGCCGTCCAGGTGCCCGAGGGCAACCGTCTGAGCCACGGAGCGCGTGGCAGTGCTTGATCCACTGGGCGAGGGTATCCAGCCCTTCCGCCGCCGGGCGTCCGCCCGGGGGCTTACATCCGGGAGGGGAAGGGACGGCCCGGTCTTGCCCTGGAGCGCACTCCAGCGACTAGCGTCCCGCACACCACCCAACCGAAAGGACCTCACATCGTGCTGCGCTACACGCTGTTCGGCAAGACCGGCCTCCGGGTGAGCGAGTTGTGCCTGGGCACCATGACCTTTGGAGAGGAGTGGGGCTGGGGCACGGACCAGGACACCAGCGCCCGGATCCTCAACGCCTATGCCGAGGCGGGCGGCAACTTCCTGGACACGGCGGACATCTACACCGAGGGCAGCTCCGAGCGCATCCTGGGTGAGCTGCTCACCGGCCGCCGGGAACGCTTCGTACTGGCCAGCAAGTACAGCTGCGCCACCGACCGGAACGATGTCAACGCCGCGGGCAACCACCGCAAGAACCTGGTGCAGTCCGTGGAGGCCAGCCTCAAGCGGCTGCGCACCGACTACCTGGACATTCTCTGGGTGCACGCCCGGGACAACTTCACCCCGGTCGAGGAGACCATGCGCGCGCTGGACGACCTGGTGCGCGCCGGCAAGGTGCTCTGCCTCGGGGTGTCGGACTGGCCCGCCTGGGAGATCGCCCAGGCCAATACCCTGGCCGAGCTGCGCGGCTGGACCGCGTTCGCGGGTTCGCAGCTGCGTTACAGCCTGCTGGAGCGGACCCCGGAGCGGGAACTGCTGCCGCAGGCGCGCGCCTTCGACCAGGCCGTGCTGGCCTGGAGCCCGCTGGCGGGCGGCAAGCTCAGCGGGAAGTACCGCCGGGGCGAGGCGGGCAGGCTGAACTCCGACACCTGGCAGGACCGCAAGGACCACAACGAGGACGAGGTGATCGGCACCCTGCTGTCCGTCGCCGAGCAGGGCGGCTGGACCCCCGCCCAGGTGGCACTGGCCTGGCTGCGTGCCCAGCCCGGGAACGTCATCCCGATCATCGGCGCCACCAAGGAGAGCCAGCTCGCCGACAACCTGGCTTCGGTGGAGATCACCCTGGACGCGGACGCCGTCAAGCGGCTGAACGCGGTGAGCGCGGTGTCCCTCGGTTTTCCGCATGAGTTCCTGCGTGAGCCGGGGATCACCGAGAACGTCTATGGCGCACGCTGGGCCGAGATCGACAACCGCCTGTCGACCTATCGCCGGACGACCGGCGAGATCCTCTGACCCGGTGCGCTAGCGCGGGGCGGCCTCAGGGGCAGGCCACCACCTGCCCCGCCCAGGACAGTCCGCCGCCGAAGGCCAGCAGCAACACCCGTCCGCCCGACGGCAGTTCGCCGCGCTCGACCAGCTTGGACAGGGCGAGCGGGACGGAGGCCGCCGAGGTGTTGCCGGAGTCGGTGACATCGCGGGCGACCACCGTCCCGGCGGGCAGCCCCAGTTGGCGCACCACGGCCTCGATGATGCGCAGATTGGCCTGGTGGGTGACCACGCCCGCCAGGCCGTCCGGGGTCAGGCCGGCACGTCGGCATGCCTCCTCGGCCAGGGCGGGGAGTTCGGTGGTGACCCAGCGGAAGACGGTCTGGCCCTCCTGGGCGAAGTGCGGATGCCAGTCGCCCGCCAGCCGCACCGCGTTGGCGCGGGTGGGGTCCGCGCCCCAGACCACGGGGCCGATGGCGTCGTCCCGCTCCGTGGCGGAGAGCACCGCGGCCCCGGCGCCGTCGCCGAGCAGGACGCAGGTGCCGCGGTCGGTCCAGTCCGTCACATCGGACATCTTCTCGGCGCCGATGACCAGGGCGTGCCGGGCGGCCCCGGCCCGGATGGCGTGGTCGGCGGTGGCCAGCGCGGTGCAGAAGCCGGCGCAGCCGTTGTTGAGATCGAAGGCCACCGGGGAGGGCAGGCCCAGCCGGGCGGCGACCTGGGCGGCGGTGGACGGGCATCGGTCGATGGCGGAGCAGGTGGCCACGGTGATCAGCCCGATGTCGGCGGGCGACAGTCCGGCCGCGGCCAGCGCCTTGTCCGCCGCGGCGGCGGCCAGGTCGGTGACCGACTCGGTGTCGGCGATGCGGCGGGTGACGATCCCGGTGCGCCGGCGGATCCAGTCGTCACTGGTGTCCACCATGCCCGCCAGGTCGTCATTGGTCAGCACACGGGACGGCTGGTAGTGGCCCAGTGCGGTGATGCGGGAACCCGGCATTCGGCTCAGCTCCTTGGGTGGGCTCGGCGGGGGGTTCGGCAGTGCCGGGAATATAGCAACCGATCGGTCGGAAGTTAAAAGGTAGGGTGGCGGCTACCATGGGCCGCATGAGTCCACGCAACTCCCGTGCCGAAGCCCGCAGAACGCGGGAGCGCATCATCGAGCGCGGAGTCGCCATCGCCTCGGTGGAGGGACTGGAAGGGCTGACCATCGGCCGGCTGGCGGCCGACATCGGCATGAGCAAGGCGGGCGTGCTGGGCCACTTCGGCACCAAGGAGGCGCTCCAACTCGCCGCCCTGGAACGGGCGTCACAGGTTTTCACCCGCGCGGTGTGGGAGCCGGCGGCCGGCGCGGCGCCCGGGCTGGTGCGGCTGCGCGCCATCTGCGAGGCGTGGACCGGCTATCTGGAGCGGGAGCGCACCACCTTCCCCGGCGGCTGCTTCTTTGTCACCACCGCCGTCGAGTTCGACGCCCGCGGCGGCCCGGTGCGGGACGCGGTGGCCGGGCTGATGCTGCTCTGGCGGCGACGCCTGGCCGCCGAGGCGCGTACCGCCGTCGCGGTGGGCGAACTGCCGCCGGACGCCGACCCCGAGCAGCTCGCCTTCGAGCTGATCGGCCTCTATATGGGGCTCAATCAGGCCGTCCAGCTCTTCGGCGACACCTCGGCCCCGGAGCGCACCCGCCGCGCGCTGGACCGGCTGCTGGCGCCCTCGCCCCGCTGAGGGCGACAGGTTCGGGGGCGGCGTGCGCATGGCGTCACACCGTGAGCACGACCTTGCCCCGGTTGTCCCGCCGTTCCAGACGGTGGTGCGCGTCGGCGGCCCGCTCCAGCGGGAAGACCGACTCCACCGGGACGCGGTACGTGCCGGAGGCCACCCGGGCGGCGATCTCCTGGAGATCCGGCCGGGAGTCGTATCCGTGCTCCAGCAGGTTGGTGAGCTGGAACCCCTGGATCGAGGCGTTCTTGGGGTAGAAGTCGCGGGTGTCGATGGTGCTGGTCTCCAGGGCCACATTGGCGAGCGCGATGACGCGTCCGGCGTACCCGGTCTGGCGCAGGCTCTGTGCGAAGACCCGTCCGCCCACCGTGTCCAGCACCACCTCGGCGCCGCGTCCCCCGGTCAGCCGCAGCACCTCCGCCACCGACGCCTCCCCCGGGTGGGCCGAGGTGTCGATGGTGGCCTGGGCGCCCAGGCCGGCCGCCCAGTCGGCCTTCTCCGGTGAACCGGCCACGGCGATGACCCGGGCGCCCGCCTCCACCGCGATCTGAACCGCCGCACTGCCCACGCCACTTGCCGCGGCCTGCACCACCACCGTCTCACCCCTGGCCACCCCGGCCAGCCGGTGCAGGCAGTACCAGGCGGTGAACCAGGCCGAGGGCAGTGCGGCCGCCTCGGTCAGGGCGATGCCCTCGGGCAGCGGGACCACCCGGTGCTCGGGGACGGCCGCCAGCTCCGCATAGAGACCGGGCATCCCGGTGCCGCCGCCGATCACCATGACCCGCTGCCCCGGCGCCAGACCCCGCACGCCGTCCCCGGCCGACACCACGGTTCCGGCGGCCTCCAGCCCCGGGGTCAGCGGCGGCCGGCCCGCACGGTGGTAGGACCCGGAACGCACCAGCGCATCAGCCCGGTTGACGCCCGCGGCGGCGATCCGCACCAGCACCTGGCCCGGCTGCGGCACCGGATCGGGCACCTCCACCGGGACCAGCACCTCGGGTCCTCCGAACTCCTCGATCCGTATCGCGCGCATGCCCTCACCACTCCTCTGACACCGGTTGAACAGGTGTCAGAATATCGACACCTCTTGAACAGGTGTCAAGAGGTAGGGTGTGCGCATGGTTCCCCCCGCCGCACCCGCCGATCCGATGCTCGCCTTCCCTTTCTTCGGAGGGCGGCCCTGCCTGGACTTCGTCGCCACACTCGGCAGGCGCCACGCCACCCCGGTGGAACGGCTGCCCGACCCCGCCGCCCTGGCCCGCTGGATCGAGCAGGCGCGGCTGGGCGGCCCGGCGGACGAGGCCCGTGTCACCACCGGGGACCTGGCCGCCGCCCGTACCCTGCGCGAGGCGACACACCGGCTGCTGACCGCCGCCATGGCCGGCCGGGCACCCGATCCGGCCGATGCCGACCAGGTCAACCAGGCGGCCCGCCGCCCTGACCTGGTACCCCAACTCGCTCTGCGCGACGGCCGTCCGGAGCTGCACACCCCGTCCGGGCAGCCGGTGCGCGCGGTGCTGTCCACCGTCGCCCGGGACGCCGTGCTGCTGGTCGGCGGGCCGCTGCTGGACAGGGTCAAGGAGTGCGGCAACCCGGACTGTTCGCTGCTCTTCCTGGACGACTCCCAGGCCCGCCGCCGCCGTTGGTGCTCCATGGACCGCTGTGGCAACCTGGCCAAGGTCGCCGGCTACCGCTCGCGCAGCCGCACCACATCCTGACGCGGAACGGCCCCGCCCGGGCAGCGCGGCCGGGTGCGCACCCAGTACGAGCGCGTGGCCAGCGCCAGCGCCGTGCCGTACATGGTGAAGGCGCCATGGCCTATCCAGCTCACCTCGATGCAGTCCGCCACAGTCGGAAAGTCGCCCCGGGGAAACGACACCAGCCCGGCACTGCCCAGAGCCGTATAGCCGGTGCCCAACAGCCCGTACGGAACCAGGGTGGTGGCGCCGATGAGTGCCGGTGTCAGCGGCAGCCAGCGCGGCACCGGCCGGCCGTGCAGTACCAGCGTCCAGCGGGGGAAGACCTGGCCCCACGGCCGGACCAGGCCGAACAGCAGGAACACCCCCAGCGCGGCGAGCAGAACCGTGCCGTCGATCCCCCAGGACTCCAGTTTCAGCCAGAGCCCGGACGCGCCATTGCGCCGCGATTCGTCGAGCGTGTCCGCGCCGCTGACCCCCGCGAACCGGCCGCCCGTCGCCCAGATCACCTTCATGGCCGCATAGGGAGCGAAAGCCACGGCCCCCACCCAGGCGGCGACTTGGGCCGGCCGGGGAGCCGGGGACGGCTCCGGCCGCACCCCGGACCGGTGTTCCCGCCCACACCGGGCGCAGCCAGCCGGCCGGAGCGACCGGGCCGTGGCGGCCAGCAGCACCACCCCGAGCAGGCCGAGCAGATGGTGTACGGCGGCCACATTGTTGTCCACCCGCTGGTTGAAGATCAGCTCGATCACATCCATCAGCAGGGTGAACCCGGAGACGGCGGACAGCGCGCAACCGATCCAGAGCAGCGCCTGGTTGAACCGCCGGGCGCCATGGCGCCGGGCGTCCAGCACCGCGGTCAGCGCCACCACCGAGGTGACCACGACCAGCCAGTTCAGGGCGACCGGGCCGGACTTGTCGGCCGGGTTGAACACCGCCTTGTGCCACAGGGTGCAGCCGAGCGCGAAGCCGCCGAAGAGCAGGGCCCAGCCGACGGCCGCCGGGGCGGCCCAGTGCGCGGCCGGGCGGTGGTGAGAAGTGGTCATGCCCGCACTCTCACAACCGGTGCCCGGCCACACTGTCAACCGGTGGAACGATCAACCTCCGCCGGGCGGCGGAACCACTCCTGCCGCAGCATGGCGTATACCAACTCCTCGCGCCAGCCGCCCTTGAACAGCCCGGCGCCGATGAAGTGCGCCTCCCGGCGCATGCCCAGCCGCTCCAGCAGCCTGGCCGAGGACTCATTGCGGGCGTGGCAGCGGCCAATGATCCGGTACAGGTCCAACTCTCCGAACCCCAGGCCAAGTACGGCCCGGACGGCCTCGGTCGCCAGCCCCCGGCCCTGATGGTCGGGGTTGAGGACATACCCGATCTCGCCCTGCCGGTCCGCCCGGCTCAGCCACACCAGTTCCACCTGGCCCACCACCCGCCCGGTCTCCGGCGTGACCACCGCCAGGGTCAGGCAGTCGCCCTCCTTGGCCAGCCGGTTCTCCCGGGCCATCTGCTCCACCGAGGCCCGGCTCCGCTCCCGGCCCCGTGGCTCCCACCGCATAAAGCGGGCCACTTCGGGGCGGCGCTGATAGGCCCATACGTCATCGGTGTCCTCCGGGACGAAGGGCCTCAGACGCAGGCGGTCGGTGACGAGCGGGAAGTCGATGTCGAACACCAGCCGGACCCTATAGGCCGGTTGAGGCACCGGCGAGGGGATTTCCCCGCGGCCGCGCCTTGCCAATTAGTCGAAATAGACTGGTAGAGTTCGACCATGCCACGAAACGCGCTGGAGAACCCGCATGTCCTCGCCGTCCTGGGCCTGCTGCTGGAACAGCCCATGCACCCCTACCAGATGCTCGCCGAACTGCGGAGCCGCGGTGAGGACCGGGCGGCCGCGGTCAACCGCGGCTCGCTCTACAACATCGTGGAGGCGCTGGTGGCGGCCGGCTGGGTCGCCGTACACGACCGCCAACGCGAGGGAAACCGCCCCGAGCGCACCATCTACGCCCTCACCACCGCCGGACGTGAGGAACTGGTACGCCGACTGGACGCCCAAATCCGCATTCCCGCCCGCGAGTTGACCGAGTTCCTCGGTGCGGTCAGCCATCTGGGCGCCCTGGGGCCGGACCGTGCGGCGGACGCCCTGACCGAGCGGGCGGGGCGGCTGCAGGAACGGGTGGCGGCCCATGAACGAAACCTGGCGCAGGCGCTGGCGGGCGGGGTGCCCCGGCTGTTTGTGATCGAAGCCGAGTACGCCATCAACTGCGTGCGCTCCGAGATCACTTGGGTGGAGTCGGTCATCGAGGAGATCCGCACGGGCTCCCTGGCATGGCCGACGGCCGCCGGATGAAGGGAACAGCGGTTACCCCCATTTCTCGCTGCGGGACGCGGACCGCGCCAATCCGGCCTTCGAGGTGTACCGCGCGCTGATCGAGGAGTTCGGCAACTGACCTGCTAGCAAGCGGTCCTTCGCGCCCGGCCCGCCACCGCCTCGACAAACCGCCGCAACCCCTGCGGATCGAGGTGCAGGAAGAGATTGGGCTCGATCAGCTCCAGCTCCATGACCACCGGATTCCTGGCCTCGTCCAGTGCCAGGTCCACCCTGGCGAACAGCGGCGCCTCAGCCGACGGGACCGCCGCCAGCGCGGCCAGAGCGGTGCGCATCTCCGCCGGGGTGGGCCGGTACCCGGTGACGCCCGGGTGGGGTACCCGGCCATGGTCGGTCAACCCGGGCTCGGTCAGCACGGGTTGTCTGCGGACCGCGTGGCTGAAGACGCCGGAGAAGAACACCAGCGACCGTTCCCCCTCCGCCACCAGGCGCAGATACGGCTGGAGCATCACCATGCGGCCCTGTGCCAGCAGCCTCCGGGCGTGGTGCAGGGCGTCCGGGTGCCCGTCGCGCTCATAGCGCGCGGTGTCCCGGGCGCTCGCGGACACCGCGGGCTTGACCACCACCTCCCCGGCCATGCCGAACTCCGCTTCATCGCACCGCTCACCCGGTTCGATGAACCGCGTGGGTACGACGGGCACTTGGCGCTCGGCGAGTGCCAGCAGATAGCGCTTGTCGCTGTTCCAGCGCACCAGCGGCGCCGGGTTGCACAGCAGGGTGACCCGGGCCGTCTCCCCGGCCCAGGCCAGGAATTCGCCGAGCCGTTCGGTGTAGTCCCAGGTCGACCGGATGACGGCCAGGTCGAAGTCGCCCCAGGCCGGGGAGCCGGTGTCCCAGGCCACGGCCTGGGCGGCGCAGCCCTCGGCGCACAGCGCGTCCACGATCAGGGGAAGATCGATATCCATATCGATGCCGTCGGTGCTGGTGACCATGGCGATTCTGGCGCCCACGCGATGCTCCGTCCTGGCCTGGCCGGTGTGATCCGGAGATCTCCAGCATTACCCGGACCGGGCCGCCCCGCCATCGCGAACGAGCCGCGCGCGGTAATTCATTTGCCCCGCATGACGGCTTCCCGCAGCATGCCGCTTGTGCAAAATGTTCTCACCGACGAGCAGATAGAGCGCTTCGTCACCGACGGTTTCGTCCATCTCCCGGAGGCGTTCCCGCGCTCACTGGCCGAGGAGTGCCGGGCGTTCCTCTGGCGCGAGACCGGGTGTGATCCGGACGACCCCTCGACCTGGAAGGAACCGGTCATCCGGCTCTGGGGCTACGCCGACGAGCCGTTCCAGCGGGCGGCGACCACGCCGCGCCTCCATGCCGCCTTCGACCAACTGCTCGGCGAGGGCCGCTGGCAGCCGCGCACCGGCCTGGGCACCTTCCCCATCCGGTTCCCGCACCCCGACGATCCCGGTGACGCCGGCTGGCACATGGACGCCAGCTATACGCCCGAGGGCGAGCAGGGCTACTGGCTCAACCTCCGCTCCCGTGGCCGCGCCCTGCTGATGCTGTTCCTCTTCTCGGACGTGGACGAGGACCAGGCCCCCACCCGGATCAAGGTCGGCTCGCACCTGGACGTTCCGAGGTACCTGGAGCCGCTGGGGGAGCGGGGCATCGACGGCTTCGAGCTCTGCAAGGCCATGGACGCCGAGGGCGCGCTCGATTCCCCCGACCGCCCCCTTGCCCTGGCCACGGGCCGGGCCGGTGATGTCTACCTGTGCCACCCCTTCCTGATCCACTCCGCCCAGCCACACCGTGGCGGCGCCCCCAAGTTCATGGCCCAACCACCGCTGCTGCCGACCGGGTTGCTCGACCTCGAGCGGGCGGACGGGGCGTACTCGCCGGTTGAGCGGGCGGTTCGGCTTGGGCTGGGCCGGTAGCGGCCGCATGACGCGATCCCGGCCGTTGGTGGCTCAGCGGCCGTGGAACGTCACCTCCGGGTAGGCCGGGGACGGGCCGTCCAGCAGCCGTTGCCGCTCGCCCTTCAGATGCTGGTCGAAGAAGGCCGCCACATAGGCCCGGGTGATCTGCTCGCCGCGCAGCCCGGAGAGGCCGCCGCCGGGGGCGGGGACGCCCGCCTGCTCGGCGAGCACGCCGATGTCGGTAAAGCTCATATGGACCGTACCGGCCACGGTGATCCAGCGCTTCCAGCCATTGAGCCGGGACCAGCCCTCCGTCCAGGTGTTGTCCTCGTGGCCACCCGGCAGGGGGTGGCCCACCATGAGGAACGGGCGCCCGTCGAGCCCGTTCTCGGGAACCGGGTCGACAAAGGTGCCGTCCAGGTCGGCTCCGGCCCGTACCCGTTTGTCGGCCGCCATCGTGGAGGCACTGGCGGCGCCGCCTATGGAGTGGCCGGCCATGCCGATCCGCTTCTTGTCGATGAGGCCGGCGTACCGCCAGGCCGGATGACGGCCGGTCAACTCATCGAGGACAAAGGAGACATCCTTGGCCCTGCTCCGGGCGACATCCCCCGGGTCGGCCGGCATATGGCCACAGAGGTCGCAGGTCAGGGTCTTCCCATCGGGGAGGGTCTCACCGGCGTTCTCATAGGTGTGGTCGATGAGCGCGACGATGTACCCGTGGCTGGTGAGCTCCGTGGCGAGCCCGGTGAGGGTGGCCCGCTGCATGCCGAAGCCGGGCGACAGCACGACCAGCGGGAACCGCCCGCGCTCCGGGCGGGCGCCGGCCTGCGCCCAGGTGCGGGTGTGGCTCAACACCTCGGGCGAGACCGGCGTTTGCGGCACCTTCTTCAGCAGGTCCCGGGCCTCTTCCATGGTCATATAGCGAGCGGACGTGCCGCTGTGCGGCCTGGCGGGGTAGTACATGGACACCATGAGCTGCCGGGGCCCGGCCGACGGCACCCAGGGGTCCTGGCGGTTCCGGTCCACCAGGTGCAGCACCTCACGGCCGACGGCGTGTGTTCCGGTGGGCCGGGGGAGCGCCAGGTGTGTGGCGGTGGACGTGGACGCGACGGGGGCGGGCCGGGGCGCGGCGGATGCCACCCCGGCGATCGGCAGCGGCAGGACGAGCGCGAGCACGGCGGTGGCTGTCGCGGTGCGACGGAGTCTTGTCATACCAGGGAACGCTAGGTGGCGCGCCCAGCCGGTCGCGTCAGCCGCCAGGGGTACTCGTGTGTCAGACCTCGGTAGGAGAAGTGCTCTGGTCCGCAGGGGAGTTGGGACGCTACTGACCTGGTGGTCGCGGATGATGACCACGGCCCTGCTCCCGAGCGGCGGCTACCGTTTCTGTGTACAGCTCGGTGGTCAAGCAGTCATCGGCGACGCCGAGTTCGCTCAGTACTGTGCTGACGTCGGCCAGAGCAGCCTGCAATTCCGGCTCCTCGGCCATGGTCTCCAGCTCGATGAAGGTGCCGGAGATCTCGGGAACACGTACCAGTGTTGCCAGCATCTGACGGCCATACGCGGCGAAGCTGTAGTTCCGGCAGTGCTTCTCAAAGGAAATGGTGGGTACGTACCCGAGGCCACGCAGCGTGGCGTGCATCGCTGTCGGGTTGTCCACGGCGGTTTCATGTTCTGGCTTGGAGCCGGAGGCCCCAGCCACGCGAGCTTCCTTGTAAGTCAGCGTATTGCGAGCCCCGTTGGCGCCTTGCACTGTCCTTACCCGCAGCTCTCTGTCCTCGCCGGCCAGCGTCCCGGCGGGGGTGTCGTAGTAGGTGTCCCGGTACAGCTCGTTCCGGCCGTCCACTCGTTGCTCGAGGCGCTGCCTTACGGCTGCGGGATCCTCAACGCGGGCCTTGAGCTCTGCCTCGATCACTGCCGTTCCTCCGTTCAGGTCTGCGGCGTCAGGGACTCCATCGCGTCAAGCGCCATACTCCAGGGGTAATGGGGAACCTGCTGTCCTCCCGTGCCGGGCGCGTGGGGTGTCCACTCGCCGGGGCCGTGCAGAATCCGCACCCCCGCCGAGCGCAGTGTGTTGATGGAGCGCTGCGTCGCCGGATGGTTCTGGAGGGTGGTGGACCAGAAGGGGAGCGCCACGGTGGGAAGGCCCAGGCCGGTGGCCTCGCACAGCAGGCCCAGCGCATAGGTGTCCGCGAAGCCGGCCGCCCATTTGTTGGCGGTGTTCATGGTCATGGGGGCCACGATGAGGGCGTCGGCCGGGGGGTTGCGTTTGTCCTCGCCGACGCGGCGCCAGTCGTAGCGGACGGGGCGTCCTGAGGCCGACTCCAGGGCGTCGGCATCGATGAAGCCGCCGCTTGCTGCGCTGGGGGTGGCGATCACGCATACCTGCCACCCGCGCTCAACTGCGCCTTGTACCAGGCGGATGGCGTCTGCGGCCGGGCCTGCGGCGCAGATGACGTGGTAGAGCACCTTGCCGGTATTCATACGGCTACCTGCGCTCGGGACGCCAGTGAACGCAGAAGCGGAACCTTGCCGCCTTGGTCGCGCATCAACAGCTCTCCGATCAGGTGCCGAACGACAGGACGAGACCGTACCTCCTCGGGCGCCTCCCGTTCAGCTGTGAGCAGGGCGACAGCTGCCTTCTCCAGACGTCCGCAGCTGAAGAGCGCTCGTGCCGCGTCCGTCCAGAAGACCGCTCGACGTTCTGCTACAGCCAAGGTGCCGACATTGACTCTCCTTGCTTCGTCGAGCGCACGCCCGGCATCCCCGAAGGTGAGGGCGATCGAAACTCTGTGCAGATCAACATTGTTAGGCTCGAAGGCGGTCCAGCGACGGTTAGGGGATTTGTCCATGAGTTGGGCGGCTCGGCCTGCATCCGCCAACAAGAGTTCGGCGGTGTCGCGGTCGTCCGCCTTCGCAGCGGCCCAAGCCGCTCTCAGTAACAGAGATCCGAACACGGCAATGCGGTCGGGGTCGCTGCGCTTGACGCCCCCCTGGAGCTGCCCGACGGCCTGTACAGCCACTCTGACCGCCTGGCGATGATGACCGACTGCGGCCACAGCATGGGTGAGGATGCGAGCAGCCGTGGCAAATGCGGTGGCGTTCCCGGACCTGCGGGCAGCCATCATGGCCTTCTCTGCGGCCACCCAAGCCGAAGCGGGATCGTCGGCTTTCAGTAGTAGCGAGGCGGCCACGTGGTATGCGTCGACTGAGAGCAAGTCGCTCTGGCACCGTTCCCCGGCCGATGCGCGCTGGACAGTCAGCTCGGTGAGCAGGGCGGGCAAAGTGCGGGCGAGCGGGGTGTAGTGGCAAGCCTGAACAAGTCGTTTGGCAGCCGCCGTTGCCCTTCTTAGGTGATCGATAGGGGCGGGTTCGCCACATGCGGGCCCAGCCTCGACGAGTGCGTCTCGGAGCCGGTCCATTGGATCAACAGGGGCGTGATGCAGTAGTTCATCCGGGGTGGTGGGCAGGCTGGTGAAAGCCGCGACGGCCAGAGATCCGGTCATGAACTCGCGTCGTTTCACGGAATCATCTTGCGGCTTCGCGAGGGTTGGTGCCGCATTGACCGCCTTGGTGGGACGCGTGAAACCCAGTTGTTCAACGGGGCGTTGCAGGAGGGATTGAAGGACCAGCCGTGCTGGTGGGTGAGGCCAGCCAGGGGACCTTGACTCCCAGCGCCTGACCTGTCTGACCGAGACGCTGAGTGCCAGACCCAGTTCATATGCCGTGGCCTGGAACGCTTCCGCGAGCTCCTCTTGGGTGTGGATGCCCCTGTCCAGGCGGGCTTGTACGAAGAGGGAGTTGCCCGGAGGGGCGGGTTCTGACATGGGCTGCCTCCGAGTGTGGCGTACCCAAATACCGTATCCCGGTGCTCTGCCTTGGCTCGGAGGAATGTCCTCGAAAACGTCCTCTTGACCGTCCTCCTGTCTGACCTGGCCTTCGCCGTCGCACCACGATGTGCTGCTGCCATGACGCATGTTGAGAAGAGGCTGGCTCACTTCCACCTGGGCGCCGACGCGGGGCTGTGGCTCGTCTCCCGCGAACCCCACCCCCGCGAGGCCCGCGAAGCCTGGATGCGGGACGCGCCCGCGATGCTCCGCATCGGAGTGCACTTCGATGCGGTGCGGCTGCCCGCCTCGGTGGTGCACCGGGCCGCGGGCGGGGCCGGGCGGGAGGTGGTTGAGGCGGCGTTCCGGCGGGCCGGGATCGAGGGGGCGGTGATCGTCGATCACTCGGGGCGGTGGTACTACGCGCTGGTGCCGCCGGGGACGGCCGCCGGGTGGCGGGAGGAGGGGTGTGAGGCGCTGGGGGAGGGCTGCTACCTCGGGGTGCCGGGGCCGTACCGGGCCGAGCCGCCCGGGTCGTACTGGCTGCTGACGCCGCCGGGTGGGGAAGCGGACCTCTGCGAACCGCGGAACCTAAGGGAGCTGAGCGGGCACGGGGTGGAGGAGGTGCCGCGGCCGGTGTGGGGGAGGCGGGGCGCCCGTGACGGGGCGGACCCCATGATCGACCACCCGTAGGCCCATGGAAAAATCTGGCGAACACATGTCTAAATAAGGTTTGGAGAGTCGTTCGCCTTGACGCCTTCCAGATGGTCCCGGAGCCTCGCCGTAGTCGTCGCCATGGCGGCCTGCGGCACCACCGCCACCGTGTCGGCCGCCCAGGCCGCCCAGGCCGCCCAGGCCGCGCAAGCCGCGCCCAAGGACGGCCCGGAAGCCGCCGGTTACTGGACGGCCGCGCGCATGGCCGCGGCCAAGCCGGTCGAGGTCAAGGGCGGAGCCGGAGCGGGTATCGCGGCGGCCCCCAGCGCCGCGGCGCCGGCCGGGACGCCCAAGGGGACGCTCGGCGATGGCATATCCATGGTCGGGACGTTCTTCTCGCACAGCAAGGTGGCCGGCAGCACCTCCTGCACCGGAAGTGTGGTCCACAGCGCCGGACACGACCTGGTGCTCACCGCCGCGCACTGCGCCCGCTCCATGCAGCAGGCCACCGACCGGATCTTCGTCCCGCAGTACCGCAAGGGACTGGACGCCAACAAGCAGAAGTTCGGCGCCTTCCCGGTGCAGAGCGTCTATATCGACAAGCGGTGGCTCAAGGCGTCGGACGCCAAGTTCGGGCCCGAGTCCAATCTGGACTTCGCGTTTATCCGGGTCGGTGTCAACGACCGGAAAGCGAAGATCGAGGACAGGACGGGCAGCCTGCGGCTGACGAATACGCCGGGGCCGGTCAACACCGTCACGGTGCTGGGTTACCCCGGGGGATCCAGCAACCCCGGGCAGAAGGCCATCAGTTGCACCGTGCCCACCGCCCAGTACAAGGGCTGGAAGCAGCTCCAGATGCTGTGCGGCGGGTACTACGGCGGAGTCTCCGGCGGCCCGTGGATAGCCAACTGGAACGCCAAGCGCAACACCGGTGATGTGATAGGCATCGTCGGCGGGTTCAACGGCGGCGGGAACCGGGCCGAGGACGACTGGATCAGCTACTCGCCGGTCTTCGACGGTGAGATACAGGCCCTGTACCAGGCGGCGACGGCGGGCCGGGAGCCTGCCGACGGGCTGACCGTCAGCCCCAGCCCGCAGCCGGTGCTGCGGGAGACCTCGGGTGTGTGGCGGCACGCCAAGCAGCTGGCCGCCGGGGACTTCGGCGGGAACGGGCGGGACGACCTGCTGGTCGCCTTCGACGACGGACAGGTCAGCCTCTACCCCAATGACGGCAACGGCGGCTTCGGCAAGGACAGCACCCTTGTCAAGGAGAACAACCGCTACTGGAAGGGCGACAATGTGCGCGCCATCGCCGGCGGCCCCGTCGGCGGCGGCCGGGCCAAGCTGGCGGTGCTGTGGGCCAGTGGCAAGCTCAGCCTGTTCGGGGACGTCAGCTCCGCCGGCCTCCGCAAGGAGACCATGATCGGCTCCTATGGGGAGTGGAAGAACGCCCGCAAGATCGCGATCACCGGGTCCGGAGACCTGGTGGTGCTGTGGAAGGACGGCGAACTCAGCCTCTACAGCGGCGTCACCGCCACCGGCAAGGGCAAGGAGAAGCAACTCCGCGCGGCCAACGCCGAGTTCACCGGTGCGGACGCCCTTGCCGCCGGTCGATTCTCCGGGTCCTCGGGCACCGACCTGCTGATGCGGCTGGCCAACGGTCAGCTGAAGGCATACCCGGGTACCGGGACAAGCGGGCTGGGCTCCGCCCGGGTGGTGCAGGGCGGGAACGCCTCGTACACCGGCACCGCCATGGTGCTCGGCGGCTTCGCTCCCGGCGGCGGGTCCGACGGTCTCCTTGTGCGCTGGCGCGACGGTGAGACCTCGCACTACGACCGTCCCGGGCTGAGCGGGCTCGGGGACTGGGGTCCCCTGGTCTCCTGAGACCACCGGGGGGCAGCAGAAGGGGGGCGGCTCATGAGCCGCCCCCTCCTTTTCGCGCGCTGGCGCGCCGCCGGGCCGGGATGGCCGGGTGCCGATAGAGATCGACCGCAGGACACTGGACAGAGAGAGGTGGACCATGGTCAACGAGTGGCATCTGGCGGCCAACATCGGGGCCGGTCTGGGGCTGGGCGCGGTCATCGGGCTGGAGCGCCAGTGGCGGGCCCGGATGGCGGGGCTGCGGACCAACGCACTGGTGGCGGCCGGCTCCGCGCTCTTCGTCCTGCTGTCCACCTATGGCTTCTCCAGCGCCACCAGCACCACTGGCTACGACGGATCGCGGGTGGCCGCGCAGATCGTCTCCGGTATCGGTTTTCTGGGCGCCGGTGTGATCATGCGGGACGGGCTGCGGGTGCGCGGCCTCAACACGGCGGCCACCCTGTGGTGTTCGGCGGCCGTGGGCGCGCTGGCCGGTACCGGGCTCTATGTGATCGCCGTGCTGGGCACGGTGGGTGTGGTGGCCGCCAACACCCTGCTGCGGCCGCTGGCCCGCCGGCTGGACCGGGAGCCGCGCGGCGGGGCCGAGGTGGCCACCGACTACCACTTCGAGGTGGTGTGCACCGAGCCGGAGGAGGCCCATGTCCGCACCCTGGTGGTCCAGGCGCTGATCCGGCCCGGCTTCCGGCTGCGGTCGGTGCACAGCCAGGACGCGGAGGCGGCGGGCAAGGTGAGGGTGTCGGCCGAGCTGACCACCGACCGGCGGGACGACAGCCTGCTGGAGGAGGCGGTCAGCCGGCTGTCCCTGGAGCCGGCCGTCTCCGCGGTCAGCTGGACGGTGCTGCATGAACCGGAGGGCGATGACGAGCCCGAGGACGAGCAGCGGTCCCGGCGCCGGGTGCGTGACTTCTTCGGCGGACGGAGCCAGGACAGCGGGAACTGAGTTCCGATTTCCTGGGAATTCCCGTTCGGGAGCACCGGCCGGAGCCACTCGCCGAAAGAATCCGCGAATATGCGGCGGGTGGGGCCCCATGGTCCGCTGGGGCAGCGGTAACTCGGGCGGTGCCCGCGACATGCCCGGCAACTGCCCGCCAAAACAGCTTGGTTGGGGCTTTCGGAGGTGCGGGGCACTGCGGCACGCCGTTGAGGAGACCCTCGGTATCGCGTTGGATTCCGACCGCAGTACGTCCTCATATACGCGCCGAACACATGCGCCTACCGGACAACCGGGAGGGAATTCTCCATGGCGACCGCAGTGGAACGGGACCAGCCGGCCGACGACCCGCAGCTCAGCCTGAGTACCGCGGCAGCGCGGAACCTTGCGACCACCACCAAGTCCGAACCGCAGATGCAGGGCATCACCTCCCGCTGGCTGCTGCGCACCCTGCCCTGGGTGCAGGCGCGTGGCGGCACCTACCGGGTCAACCGCCGGCTGTCCCTCGCGGTCGGACGGGGCCGGGTGAGCTTTCTCAAGACCGGCGCCGAGGTCAAGGTGGTGCCCGAGACCCTGACCGAGGTCCCGCCGCTGCGCGGCTTCCCGGACCAGGCCCTGCTGCGGGAACTGGCCACCCGGTTCGTCCAGCGGGACTTCGACGCGGGGCATGTGCTGGTGCAGGAGGGCCAGCCGATTGAGGAGGTGTACCTGGTCGCGCACGGCAAGCTGGACCGGATCGCCACCGGCAAGTACGGCGAGGCCCAGAAGACCGGGGTGCTCGCCGATGGCGACCACCTGGGAGACGAGGCGCTGCGCCAGGCGGAGCCGGTCTGGCATGAGACCGTCACCGCCGCCACGGCCGGCACCGTGCTGGCGGTGAACTGGAGCGTCGTCCAGGAATTCCTGGACCGGTCCCCCGAGTTGCGCGCCCACCTCGACCGGTATCTGGCCACCACCAAGCGCTCGGTCAACCGCAAGGGCGAGGCCGATGTGGCACTGGCCTCCGGCCACGAGGGCGAGCCCGTCCTGCCCGGCACCTTTGTGAACTATGAACTGGCCCCGCGCGAGTACGGGTTGAGCGTGGCCCAGACGGTGCTGCGGGTGCACACCAGGGTGGCCGACCTCTACAACGAGCCGATGAACCAGGTGCAGCAGCAACTCCGGCTGACCATCGAGGCGCTGCGCGAGCGCCAGGAGCACGAGATGGTCAACAACCGGGACTTCGGACTGCTGCACAACGCCGACTACGAGCAGCGCATCTCCACCCGGACCGGCCCGCCCACCCCCGACGACCTGGACGAACTGCTGAGCATGCGGCGCGGCACCCGGGTGCTGCTGGCCCACCCCAAGACCATCGCGGCCTTCGGCCGGCAGTGCAACAAGCGCGGCGTCTACGCCGAACCGGTGGAGGTGGGCGACCACCAGCTGCCCGCCTGGCGCGGCGTGCCACTGTTCCCCTGCAACAAGATCCCGGTCAATGGCGGCGGAGGCATCTCCTCCATCATCGCCATGCGCACCGGCGAACAGGACCAGGGCGTGGTCGGCCTGCACCAGACCGGTATCCCTGACGAGTACGAACCCGGCCTGAGCGTGCGCTTTATGGGCATCAACGAAAAGGCCGTCATCTCCTATCTGGTGAGCACCTACTACTCGGCCGCGGTGCTGGTACCCGATGCCATCGGCATCCTGGAGAACTGCGAGGTGGCCGGAAACCACGCGGGCTGACCCATCGCCGTACTCCGCCGGACCGGGCACACTCGGGGCATGGACGACATGGTGCGGGTCCGGGACGGCGAGGTATGGGCGGACGACACCGGGGGCGCGGGCCTTCCGCTGGTGCTGCTGCATCCCGGAGTCGGCAGCTCCACCATCTGGGACCGGGTCGTGCCCCGGCTCAGCGAGCACCACCGGGTGATCCGCTATGACGCCCGGGGATATGGGCGCTCCCCGGCGCCCACCAGCCGCTACTCACAGATCGAGGACCTGGCCGCGGTCCTCGACCACTTCCGGCTGGACCGGGCCGTGCTGCTGGGCAGCAGCCTGGGCGGGGCCACCGCGCTCGGCCTGGCGCTGCGCCACCCGGCCCGGGTTGCCGGATTGGCGCTGTTCTGCCCCGGAGTGACCGGCTATGACGGCCTGGCCACACCGGAGTTCCTCGCCGAGCTGACGGCACTGGCCGAGGCCGGGGACCATGAGGGCATCGTCGCCCTGTGCCTGCGCATCTGGGCCGCGGCCGGTCCGGACGAGGAGATCGCCGCCACGCTGCGGGCGGTCGTCCCGGCCTGGTTCACCACCTACCCCCACCAGGAGCAGGACGAGCCCGCCTTTGGGCGGCTGGGTGAGCTTGCCGTGCCCTGCCTGCTGGCGCTGGGCGAACTGGACCAGCCCGAAGTGGTGCGCTGCAACGAGGAGATGGCGGCCCGCATCCCCGGCTGCCGCCTGGTGCGGATGAAGGACTGGGACCACTTCCCCTCGCTACGGGATCCCGAGACGGTGGTCGCGCTCACCCTGGAGCTGTGCGCGGAGTTGCCCTCCTGAGCACGATCACCATCCCCTCTCACCCTTCTCATTGCCGGCGTCCCCGCGAAGAGCGGGGGCGCAGCAGTGCCGCGGCCAGCACGGCGGGGGCGGTGAGCAGCAGGGTGAAGGTGACCAGCCTGGTGCCGTTGGAGCCAGGCTTGCGCTCGGTGGGCAGGGCGGCCCGGTAGTTGAACCGGTGCGAGGGTGGGCGCGGTGGGGTGCTGGGCGGGGTGGGCGTGGGAGAGGGAGTGGGGGTGGTGGCTGGGTGGGGTGAAGTCGCCGCGGGGGGTGGGGTGTTGGCGGGTGGTGCGGCTGCACCGGGTGGGAAGGCCGGCCCGGGTGGGACGGCCGGCCCGGGTGCGGCGGGGCCGGGTGCGGCCGGCCCGGGGGCGGGTGGCGCGGGTGCCGGGGGCGCGGGAGCGGGTGGGGCTGGTGCCGGTGGTGCGGGCGGGGCAGGCGCGGGTGGTGCCGGTGGTGCCGGGGCAGGCGGTGCCGGGGCCGGGGGAGCCGGGGCGGGTGGTGCCGGTGCCGGTGGTGCGGGAGCAGGCGGTGCGGGCGCCGGAGGAGCCGGGGCGGGCGGCGCGGGCGCGGGTGGTGCCGGAGCAGGGGGCGCTGGAGCCGGGGGCGCGGGTGCGGGCGGTGCTGGAGCCGGGGGCGCCGGCGCCGGTGGTGCGGGTGCCGGTGGTGGTGCCGGGGCGCAGCCGGCGCTGTTGATGCCCAACGCCACATCCACCAGCACCGCGTGAGCGTTGACGCACACACTGCCGGTACCCGTGTCGATCACACTCGCCCGCACCGCGCCGCCCGCCAGACCGGCGGTCACATGCGAAGGCGGGTGGTCGGGCAGCAGCCTCGGCACCCGGTGCAGGGTCGCGTTCACCGTGCTCCCCGGAAGCGCGGCATGCGCGTCCACGTCGTCCGCGGCCGCCACGCCCGTGAACGCCAGCACGGCGCTCGTCCCCAACGTCACCGCATACCCGGCTCTCAGCCATCCCCTCACAAAGAGACAGACTGCTCAACCCGCCGTGGAATCAGCACCGTTAGGGCTTCGATTCCCCCGATGGCGTGAACCTTTGGCAGACGGGAACCGCGCTGCCGTGCCCGGCGGACGAGGCTCCCGGATACTGCCAGGGTTTACCCCGGACCTCCGGTGGCGGGTTGATGGAGCGTCAATCGACCGCTGGATGCGGTCCATTGCCGCCGGGCATAGTCTCCTACCCGATCGCACCTCAGATCCCTAGGGGAGGAACCTGAACGATGCGTACCTTGCGCAAGAGCGGCCTCGTCCTGGCTTCGGCGGTGATCGGGCTGACCGGGGTGGTCGCCGGTGCCGGCACCGGCTCCGCCGAGCCGCGGAGTCCCTTCGCGGCCCAGGGGCGGCACGCCGGACTCACCCCTGCCCAGATATCCGGGCTGCAGAAGGAGGTGGACGCGTTCATCAAGACCTCGGGCGGCAAGCAGGTCGCGCTCAACAGAGTGTCCCTGTCCGGGCATTCGGCCGTGACCCTGACGGCGCCCGGTGAGAGCCGGGTACGGGACCTGGCCGGTACCAAGACCGCCAAGTTCACCCCGGGCAACTGCGGGGACAAGAACTTCTGCGCCTACCAGGGCCGGAACTACACCGGCTATGAGTTCACCATGTGGGCCTGCAAGGTGTGGGAACTGCCCGGTGACGGCTGGGGCCGCGGCGGCTCCTGGTTCAACAACCAGTCGCGGGGCACCCGCGCGGTGATGTACGGCAAGCACATGCAGAAGGTGTACACCACCCCGCCGGCTCCCTTCGGGGACCCGCACGGGGACTGGCGGCCGGTCTGGTTCATCAAGAACTGCTGACCGGGACGCCGGGTGCCGGAAGCTCCTCCGGCGCCCGGCCGCCTCCGCAGTAGCCGCAAGTTCCGCGCCGTCGCAGGTAGTACGCCAGGGTGGCGGCTCCCAGGGCGGCGCCCCAGACGATCCAGAACATGGCGGGAACATTGGTTCCCCAGCCCTCCGGCTGGATGCCGCCCCGGATCATCATGATGCCGCCGGGGATCAGAACCGCCGAGACCAGTGCCGCCGGCACTATGGCCACCGCGGGGGCGACCGGCCGGCCCGCCTTGCGCCACACCCAGCGCGGCCAGACCTCGCCCCAGCGGGCCGTCAGGCCGTGGGTGAGCACCCCGCCCAGCAGCGAGGCGACGCCCAGACCCAGCCCGATGTCCAGCATGTACGGGGTGTCCTGCATGTCCTTCAGGAAGGCATCGGTGATGCCCAGCGGGTAGCCCAGGTACCAGGCCAGCCGGGTGGCCTCATAGGGCATGGTGGACAGCAGGGCCGTCCACACGGCCCGGCGGCCCCAGCGCGCCGCCGCCTCCGGGGTGGTCCAGGGGGCCGTCCTGCTGCCCCGGCCGCAGTGCACGCACAGGCCCCGGGAGCGGCGCTGGTAGGCGAGGGTGGCCAGCGCCCAGAGCGCACCGCCGACGAAGACGATCACCAGGTTGTCGCGATGCCAGAAGAGGACCTCGCCCAGGCCGCCCTGCTGCCCGGGCAGGCCGGTGAAGGCGAAGACCAGGAACAGCGGTGCGAAGGCCACCAGGGCTATCAGCGTGTAGTCGGGGACGAGCAGGGCGAAGACGGCTGCCTGGCACCAGCCGGCCGCCAGCAACAGGCCGCGCCTGCCGCGCCCTTGGGCCATCAGTACGCCGCAGACCACGCCCAGCAGGCCGACCGCGGCGATCAGCGGGGCCACCACCCCGGCTTGGCTGGGTTCGAGGAGCGACCCGGAGGAGCGGTTCTCCGCGACCCGGGCGAAGGGATAACCGGCACCGCCGAACGACCAGTAGAGTCCGGCCATTCCATAGAGCAGCGACCAGACGGCCGCCGCATATGCGGACCAGTGGGGCCAGCCGGACCACCACCGCTGCCGCAAGGGTGTCGTGCCCGGCCGGAAATCCGTCTCGACCGTCTTCGTCATCGGCCCGTTCTCTCCTCCACCGTGCCGCACGACGCCGGTCGCCGTGCCGGGTAAAGGATTTCGCGCCGCAATGGTCCTGGCCCATCCGGAGACCGGGGGATCCGGCGGACCGCCACGGGCCGCCGGATCCCCCGATCGGCATAGGGCGCCGGCCTGGGGGTGCGTTTGATGTGCGGGCCGTCCGTGGCTGGTCGCGCAGTTCCCCGCGCCCCTTACGGGGCGCCCCCGGTCATCGGACAGGTACCTAGGCCCCCACGTCCCGGCCGCGCAGATCCTCGGCGGTCTCCCGGCGCAGCAGCAGCCGGGCCCGGCCGTCCGAGACCGCGGCCAGTGGCGGGCGGCCGACCAGGTTGTAGGGGGCGGCCATGGACAACTGGTAGGCGCCACAGGCCGGTACGGCCAGCAGGTCGCCCGGGCGGACATCGCCGGGCAGCGGGACCTCCTCGGCCAGTATGTCGCCGGCCTCGCAGTGCCGTCCGACCACCGTCACGGTCCGGTCCGGCGCCGTGGAGGAGCGGCCCGCCAGCCGGACGGTGTAGCGGGCGCCGTAGAGCGCGGGGCGGGGGTTGTCGCTCATGCCGCCGTCGACGGCGACGAAGGTGCGGGCCCCGCTCTTCTTGACGGCCAGCACGCGGTAGAGGGCCACCCCGGACGGGCCCGCGATCCAGCGGCCGGGTTC
Organism: Streptomyces sp. NPDC052396; assembly: GCF_044593195.1. Classification (NCBI taxonomy): domain Bacteria; kingdom Bacillati; phylum Actinomycetota; class Actinomycetes; order Kitasatosporales; family Streptomycetaceae; genus Streptomyces; species Streptomyces sp. NPDC052396. The sequence continues at coordinate 231,008 of NZ_JBIUAW010000003.1, read as the reverse complement.
GACCGACAGCCGGGGCACCGGGAGGCCGGACTCGGCGCAGCGGGCGGCCAGTTCGGTGGTGACGCGCTCGGCGTAGGCCGCCGGGTCGACGGCCGGTTCGCCGTCCCGGTAGGCGATGGCGAAGCCGCCGCCCAGGCCGAGTTCGGGGAAGGTGACGCCATGGGTGTCCCGGAGCCGGGCCAGCAGGGCCACCATCCGGCGTACCGCGGTGACATAGGGGGAGAGCGAGGCGATCTGGGAGCCCAAGTGGCAGTGCAGGCCGGTGAGTTCCAGGCGGGGCTGGCCCAGCACGCGGGCGACGGCCTCCCCGGCCTCGCCGCCGGTCACCGGCAGGCCGAACTTCTGGCCCGCCATACCGGTGCGTACCGCCGCGTGCGCCCCGGCCGTCACGCCCGGCACCACGCGTATCAGTACCTTCTGCCGGCTCCCGGGCGGCACCAGGGCGGCCAGCCGGGCGATCTCCCCGGTGCTGTCGATGACCACCCGGCCCACGCCCAGCCGCAGGGCGGTGCCCAGGTCGGCGGGGCTCTTGGCGTTGCCGTGCAGCACGATCCGTTCGGCGGGGAAGCCGGCGTGCACCGCCAGGTCCAGTTCGCCGAGCGAGCAGACATCAAGGTGCAGGCCCTCCTCCTCGACCCAGCGGATCATGGCGCGGGAGAGGAAGGCCTTGCCCGCGTAGGCGATGTCGGCCTGCGGCAGGGCGGTGCGCCAGGCGCGTGCCCTGGCCCGTACCTCGTCCTCGTCGATGAGGTAGCAGGGGGTGCCGAAGCGGTCGGCGAGTTCGGCCAGCGCCACCCCGCCCACTGCCAGGTCGCCGGAGGGCAGGGTCCGGGCGGAGGCGGGCCAGACCGGTGCCCGGGCGGGCTCCGGGGGCAGCGGCGGCAGGCCGGCGGGGGCAAGCGGAAGGGACATGGAAGGACTCCTTCTCAAGGCGTGGTACGGGGTGAGGAGTCAGCCGGGGAAGGTCGGCAGCAGCGCGGCGGGGGAGTCCGCGGCCGGGGGCTGTACGGGGGGCGCGGTCAGCTGGGGGTCGACACGGACCTCGGTGATGCCCAGCGGGGCGGCCAGCGCCCGTAGCGCGGGCAGGGAGAGGCGGACGGCCGCCTGCCGGGGGCCCAGGCAGTCGGTGAGCAGCCGGGCGCTGGTGAAGGCGACCGCGGTGCGTTCGCCGAGGGAGCTGCGGAAGGCGCGGAGGGCGAAGCCGCTGGGGCAGTGGCGTACCGGGACGAAGAGCGCCGGTGCCGGGCCCGAGGGGTGCCGGACGGGATGGGAGGGCTCTCCGGCCGGTTCCCCGGCCTCGGCCTGCGGGCTGTTGACGGCTGCCACGGCGGCTGCTTCCGCGGGGGTTCGGCTCACGTGCATGACGGTCCTCGGAGGTGGGAGGGAGCGTGCGTCGGTCACGCTATGCCCGCTCCATCGGTGGACGACCGTTTCCTTGACAGGGTGTTGACCCCGGCTCCGGGTCCCTTGACGGCACGTTGACGCGTCATTGATGCATCCGTGCGCCGGGTGTGCGCCCCAGCTGCGCGCCGGATCCCACTACCGCGATGCGCTGGGCAGTTAAAGAATTTGAAAGAATCGCGGCATGGCGGGCCATGCCGTGTTCGCGGGGCGCGGACAGCGAGCTCCAGGGGCTGGCGGGTCCCGGGATCAACGTCGCACGATGCTCAGCAGCGGGTCGCCGACTCGCCCGGCAACCTGGAGGACAAGTGACGGCAGCGCAACCGGCCGGTGCGGCCGAGGGATTCCGCGCGGCGAGAGACTTCCTGCTCGCCCACCGCGAGGACTATGCCAAGGCCCGTGAAGGCTTCGCCTGGCCGCGCCCCGCGGAGTTCAACTGGGCGCTGGACTGGTTCGACCCGCTGGCTCTGGGCAATGACCGCACCGCCCTGTGGATCGTCGAGGAGGACGGCACCGAGACCAGGCTGTCCTTCGACGCCCTGCGCCGCCGCTCCGGCCAGGTCGCCAACTGGCTGCGTGCCCAGGGGGTGAGGGCCGGTGACCGCATCGTGGTGATGCTGGGCAACCAGGCCGAGTTGTGGGAGACCATGCTCGCCGCGATGAAGCTGCGCGCGGTGGTCATCCCGGCCACCCCGCTGCTCGGCCCGCTGGACCTGGCCGATCGCATCACCCGTGGCGGGGCCCGGCATGTGCTGGTACGGGCCGAGGACACCGGCAAGTTCACCGAGGTGCCCGGCGACTACACCCGGATCGCCGTCGGCGGCACACCGTCCGCGCCCTGGCTGAGCTATGCGGACAGCGCGGGAGCGGCCGAGGAGTTCACCCCGGACGGCCCCACGCGCGCCGAGGACACCCTGCTGCTCTACTTCACCTCCGGCACCACCGACCGCCCCAAACTGGTGGAGCACACCCATGTCTCCTATCCGGTGGGGCACTTGTCGACCATGTACTGGATCGGCCTGCGCCCCGGCGACGTCCACCTCAACATCTCCTCGCCGGGCTGGGCCAAGCACGCCTGGTCCAGCCTGTTCGCCCCGTGGAACGCCGAAGCCACCGTGTTTGTGTACAACTACACCCGCTTTGACGCCGCCCGGCTGATGGCCGAGATGGACCGGGCCGGAGTGAGCAGCTTCTGCGCCCCGCCCACCGTCTGGCGGATGCTCATCCAGGCCGACCTCACCGGCCTGCGCACCCCGCCGCGCGAGGTGGTGGCCGCCGGGGAGCCGCTCAACCCCGAGGTGATCGAGACGGTGCGGCGCGCCTGGGGCGTCACCATCCGGGACGGCTTCGGGCAGACCGAGACCTCGGTGCAGATCGCCAACTCGCCCGGCCAGCCGCTGAAGACGGGCTCCATGGGCCGTCCGGTCCCCGGCTTCGAGGTGGTGCTGCTGGACCCGGTCACCGGCCGCCCCGGCGAGGAGGGCGAGATCTGCCTGGACCTGGGCGCCCGCCCGGCCGGCCTGATGACCGGCTACGCGGGCGAACCCGGGCGCACCGCCGAGGCCATGGCCGGCGGCTACTACCGCACCGGTGACATCGCCTCCCGGGACGCCGAGGGCTATCTCACCTATATCGGCCGCACCGATGATGTCTTCAAATCCAGCGACTACAAGATCTCGCCCTTTGAGCTGGAGAGCGCGCTGCTGGAGCACGAGGCGGTCGCCGAGGCCGGAGTGGTCCCGGCCCCCGACCCGGTGCGGCTGTCGGTGCCCAAGGCCTATGTGGTGCTGGCCGCCGGCTGGGAGCCGGGCCCCGAGACCGCCAAGGTCCTCTTCGCGCACTCCCGCGCCACCCTCGCCCCCTACAAGCGGGTCCGCCGGCTGGAGTTCGGCCCGCTGCCCAAGACCGTGTCCGGAAAGATCCGCCGCAACGTCCTGCGAGACCACACCGCGCAGGGCGGTGGCACCGAGTACAGAGAGGAAGACCACCGGTGAGCACACCCTCGTACGCGGCAGGCCCCGCCGATGCCCCCCTGCTCGATGAGACCATCGGCGCCAATCTGGCCCGTATCGCCGAGGAGTTCGGTGAACGCGAGGCCCTGGTGGATGTGCAGGGCGGGCGCCGCTGGACATATGCGGCGTTCGCACGAGCGGTGGACGAGGTGGCGCTGGGGCTGCTCGCCAAGGGCGTGGCCAAGGGCGACCGGGTGGGCATCTGGGCCGTCAACTGCCCGGAGTGGGTACTGGTCCAGTACGCCACCGCGCGCATCGGTGCCGTGATGGTCACCATCAACCCGGCCTATCGCGTCCATGAACTCGCCTATGTGCTGCGGCAGGCGGAGATCTCGGTACTGATCGCCTTCACCGAGTACAAGACCAGCGACTACCGGCGCATGGTGGAGCAGGTGCGCTCCGGCTGTCCGGCGCTGCGCGATGTGGTCTATATCGGCGACTCCACCTGGACCGGGCTGGTCCGGCTGGGCGCCGGGGTGGCCCGGGAGCGGCTGGCCGAGCGGGCGGCCAAACTGCGCTGCGACGACCCGGTCAACATCCAGTACACCTCCGGCACCACCGGCTTCCCCAAGGGTGCCACCCTCTCCCACCGCAATATCCTCAACAATGGTTACTGGGTGGGCGAGTTGCTGGGCTATACCGAGGAGGACCGGGTCTGCCTGCCGGTGCCGTACTACCACTGCTTCGGCATGGTGATGGGCAATCTGGCGGCCACCTCGCACGGCGCCTGCACGGTCATCCCGGCCCCGGTCTTCGATGCCACCGCCACCCTGCACGCCGTGGAACGCGAACGCTGCACCTCGCTCTACGGGGTGCCCACCATGTTTATCGCCGAGCTCAACCTGCCCGACTTCGCCACTTATGACCTGACCTCCCTGCGTACCGGGATCATGTCCGGGTCACCCTGCCCGACGGAGGTGATGAAGCGGGTGGTCGCCGAGATGCATATGGACGAGGTGACCATCTGCTACGGGATGACGGAGACCTCCCCGGTCTCCACCCAGACCCGCCGCGATGACGACCTGGACCGCCGCACCGGCACGGTGGGCCGGCCGCTGCCTCACCTGGAGATCAAGCTCATCGACCCGGATACCGGTGAGACGGTGCCGCGCGGCGAGCCGGGCGAGGTGTGCACCCGGGGCTATTCGGTGATGGCCGGCTACTGGAACGCGCCGGAGCGCACCGCCGAGGTGGTGGACGAGGCCGGCTGGATGCACACCGGTGACCTGGGGGTCATGGACGAGGAGGACTATCTGCGCATCGTCGGCCGCAGCAAGGACATGATCATCCGGGGCGGGGAGAACGTCTATCCCCGGGAGATCGAGGAGTTCCTGCACACTCACCCCAAGATCGCCGATGTGCAGGTGGTCGGGGTGCCGGACGGCCAGTACGGCGAGGAGGTCATGGCCTGTGTGATCCTGCGCAACTCGGCCGATGTACTCAGCCGTGACGAGCTGGCCCGCTACTGCCGGGGGCGGCTGGCCCACTTCAAGGTGCCGCGCTATCTGCGGATCATGGAGTCCTTCCCGATGACGGTGAGCGGGAAGGTACGGAAGGTGGAGCTGCGGGAGGAGGGGGCGGCGCTGGTGGAGGAGTTGGCGGTCGTTCGGTAGGGGTGATTTTCCCGGGTGTTCGGTCGCGATGGGGTGGGGGATTGGCTATGGTGGAGGCGGTGTCCCCCTCCTGATGACACTCGCCTCGGCGGGGCTGGCAACTCGCCTGGGTGGCGCAACAGCACAACAGAAGTGCCCCCGCCCATAGCTGGGACTATGGACGAGGGCCTACCGAAAAGTTCGGCAGTTTGTAGCCGGGAGCCCTCAAGCCTTCTGAGGACTGCCGGCTACTTGCCGATCAGCCACCTCCCAAGTTCCCGGATCACCGCTGCGATCCGCTCGATCAGTGGCTTCTTTCGGTGGCGCCCCATGGGCACCCCCTCCTTACCTCGATGTCGCCAATGCCAGTGACGACGCCGGGGGAGCCCGTATTTCGGACCCCCAGCGGGAGGGCCCGACCTATCGGGGGCCTCCTTAGGAGGGGGCGCCGGAAGCGCTGAGAAGAACGCTACACGGAGTAGGCGGTCGAGCGCACTTCGCGAAAAGAAGCTCAACTCTTTGGTGTTTACGCGCACTTGTGTGCGGCTCTGGCTCAAGCGGGTCGGCTACGCCTCCGCCTGAGCGGCCACGTACCGTGTATGCGGATCAACGCACCAGCCACATCAGGCGTTTGCCGAAGGAGCCGTCCCATGAGCAGTGCGCACGCGGCCCGGCCGGAGTCCGGCGGCACCAAGTTCCGTCTGGTCACCGCCTTTCAGCGGCGGCTGGCCAATCCCCTCACCCGCCGGATGCCGAGCCAGATTCTGCTGGAGACCACCGGGCGCAATTCCGGTTTGCCCCGCCGGACCCCGGTCGGCGGGCGCCGGGTCGGGGAAGTGTTCTGGCTGGTCTCGGAGTTCGGCGAGAAGTCGCAGTATGTGCGCAATATCCAGGCGGATCCCCGGGTCCGGGTCCGCATCCGGGGCAGGTGGTATTCCGGTACCGCGTATCTGATGCCGGAGGACGACGCCCGGGCCCGGCTGCGTACCCTCCCGACGTTCAACAGCGCCGCGGTGCGCGCCTTCGGTGACGATCTGCTGACCGTGCGGGTGGAACTCGACCGGGGTTAGGCCTCAGTCTTCTCTGTTCCGGGTCAGCCGCTCGGCCGGGTCGTTGAGCGGGCGCGGGGTGCCATTGAGGTCCAGGACGAACAGGGGCAGGCCCAGGGCGTCGGCGCGGCAGCGGGCGTCATAGGTGTAGCCGGCGAGCGAGAAGCACAGGGCGGTGGCGTCCTCGGCGAGCCCGTACAGCCATAGGCACTCGATGTCGCGGACGGTGGTGGGCAGGGTGGTGGGGTCCACCCGGACCACCAGGTTCTCGGCCCGCAGGTCCACCATGGTGGATCCGGCATGGGCGACGCAGTGCTGTGAACGGCGTACCCGGTCGAAGCCCAGCCAGCGCAGATAGCGCTGGGCGGCCGGCACCGCGTCCCGCTCGGTGCGGATGGTGACCGGGTGGAAGGCGGGGCGGGTCCTGGTGTGCGAGGCCGGGCTCTCGGCGTGGGGTTCGGGGTCCAGCGGCAGCTGGACCACCGCGCCGCAGGAGCAGCCGATCTCGGGCCTGGGCCACTGGCCCTGGGTGCCGCAGGCGGGGCAGCTGACGGTGACCCAGGACTCGCGCCAGCTACGGGAGCCAAGGACGCCGGGACTGGCGTCGGCGGGCACGGGCAGGGTCACGGGGGTGCCACAGGCGCAGGGGAAGGTGGGCGGGGTGTAGGAGTGCTCCCGGTGGCACATCGGGCAGTGCACCGGCACGCGCTTGGCCATCGTCGCTCCAGCGGACGGGGTCGCGGGGTTCAGGGGCAATCCATCGTCCAGGAAATGGACGGCCGTTGGGGAGTGAATGGCGGAAGGCGTGGTTTCGGCCGGGGGGAGTGGTAGGGGCCCGGCGGACCGAGTGCCCCCGGATAGGACAAGCGGGTAGGCTCGGGCCCATGCGTCCGACCGTGCTCGCGCCTCCCGCCGTCTAGGGCGGGACGCCACCGTCACCGGCGCGCCGGGGTCAACAGGCCCGGTGCGCCCGCTGGTTGTGCCCGCACGCAGGAGACCGCGACCACTCTTGAGACGCATGCGGAGAACGCACCATGCGCAGTAACGTCATATTCCGCGGCCTGGCCTGTCTGGCCCTGGCCGCTGCCGCCTGGGGAACCACCGGGGCGGCCGTCGACCTGGTCTACCGCTCCAGCCAACTGGGGCCGGTGGCCGTCTCGTTCTGGCGTCAGCTCAGCGGCCTGGTGCTGCTGCTGGCCGCCCGGGGGCTGCGCCCGGCGCGGGCCCGGACCGGGCCCCGGCGGCCGCTGGTGCTGCTGGGCACCGGTCTGGGCCTGGCCGTGTTCCAGACCGCCTACTTCGCGGCGGTGCGGGAGACCGGGCTGGCCGTGGGCACCATGGTCACCCTGGGCGCGGGCCCGGTGTTCACCGCCGCCGGCGGGCGGCTGCTGCTCGGTGAGCGGCTGGGGCGCGGCGGCCTGCCGGCGGTGGCCGGGGCGCTGACCGGCCTGGCGGTGCTGATGCTGGGCAACCGGCCCGGCGCGGTCCATCCGCTGGGCCTGGCCTGGGCGTTGGTGTCCGCCGCCGGATATGCGGCGGCCACCGTGCTGGCCCGCTGGGCCGGGCGGCGGGGTACGGGCGAGGAGCCGTACGCCCTGACCGTATGGGCCTTTGGCATGGGCGCGGGGCTGCTGCTGCCCTTCGCCTGGGCCGAGGGGCTGCTGCCACACACCGCCCACCCGGGGCGGGTGCTGCTGCTGATGTCCTATGTCGGCCTGGTCACCACGGCCCTGGCCTATCCGCTGTACTTCGCCGGAGCCGCCGTGCTGCGGGCCGCCACCACCTCGGTGGTGATGCTGATCGAGCCGGTGAGCGCCACGGTGCTGGCGGTGACCGTGCTGGGCGAGCGGCTGACCGCCGCCACCGTGACGGGCGCCGTGCTGCTGCTGGGGGCGGTGCTGGCGCTGGGGGTGGCCGAGGTGCGCGGGTCCGGGTGAACGGGGGGGGTGGGCGCCCGGTGGTCGGCCGGGCGCCCACCCCGGAAGGGGACGGATGGCAGTGGCCGGCGGCGGGTGGTACTCCGGGTGCGGCAGGACCTCACCTCTCAACGGAGCGACCATGCTAAGGGTGCACTTCACCTCCGAGGACCTGGTCCGGGTTCGGGTGGCCCCGGGGCCGGATTTCCTCTGGGAGATCGGCAACAGTGTGCAGACCCTGCAACGCCGGGACGGCGGCCGGGTGTTCGGCGAGTGGCGCCGCTGGGCCGCGCCCCGGCTGTCGGGCGGCGCCCGCACCTTGGCCCAACTGCTGCCGCCCCGGGGCTACTCGCCGGACTTTCTCACCCCCGCCACCGGTGACCGGAGCACCCTGCCGGCCGCGGTGGACACCCTGCTGAGCACGCCCCGCGCCCGGCTCCGCGCCGACCTGGCGCGGCTGGCCGGAACACGGCAACTACCGTCCTGGGCCGCCGCGCTGGCCGACGGCGACCCCGGGACGCTGCGGCTGCTGGGCCGGGCCGTGCACACCTACCATCAGGAGGCGCTGGCCCCGCTCTGGCGACTGCTCCAGGACCGCATCGAGGCGGACAGGGCGCACCGGCTGCACAGCCTGCTGGAGGGCGGCACCGAGGGGCTGCTCACCGGGCTGGGCCCGCAGTTCCGCTGGCGGCCGCCGGTGCTGGAGGTGGCCTACCCGGTGGAGCAGCAACTCCATCTGCGGGGACGGGGGCTGGTGCTCCAGCCCTCGTTCTTCTGCTGGCCGGCACCGGTGATGCCGGCCGACCCGGAGCTGCCGCCGGTGCTGGTCCATCCGATCCGGCATGACACCGGCTGGGCGACGCCGCCGCCCGAAGGACGGGCGGCGGACGGGGCGTTGGGGCCACTGCTCGGGCATACCCGGGCCGCGGTGCTGCGGGCGGCCGGCGCCGGCTGCTCCACCGTGGAGCTCGCCCGGCTGCTGGATGTCACCCACCCCGCCGTCAGTCAGCACCTGAGGGTGCTGCGCGCGGCGGGGCTGGTCACCACCGTGCGCGCGGCCGGCCGCTCCTTCCATGTCGCCACCGCCGAGGGACGGGCTCTGCTGGGGACGGGGCCGTAAGCCTGGCCTTTCATCGCTTGAGCCGGGAGCGGCCCCGGAACCACGCTTGCCTCGCTGTCACACCCAGGAGGCCTTATGCGCAAGAGACTTGTGTCCACCGCGATCGCAGCCGCCGCCGTGGGCGCCCTGGTGTCACCCGGCATCGCCCAGGCGGCGCCCACCGCACGGCCGGCGGTGGTCGATGTGCTGGCCCATGGCACCAAGTCCGGTACCTCCGTCATCGACGGGACGGTCAAGCCGGGTACCACGGTCCGGCTGGCTCCCGCGCGTACCGCCGGTGACCACACCCTGCGGGTCGACTACCAGGTCCAGCAGACCGGTTACTGGTGCGGCCCCGCCGCCACCCGGATCGCGCTCTCCGCCCGGATGGCCGCGCCCAGCCAGGGCGACCTGGCCGGGCAACTGGGCACCACCACCGATGGCACCGGCTGGATCGGCCAGGTGACCCGGGTGCTCAACAACAACCTCGGCGGCGGCTGGTACGAGACCAAGGCGATGCCCAACGACCCGCCCACCCAGGCCCAGCGGGACCTGCTGTGGAACGACATCGTCTTTGACATCGACCGTGGCTACGCCCTGGTGGCCAATATCGTCGCCCCCGCCAACAACCACCCGCCCGGCTATCCCAACGAGACGATCTACCACTACTTCACGGTGATCGGCTACAACGACGACCGCGGCGTGCTGATAGCCGACCCCGCCAGCTTCGGCGGCAACCAGATCTACTGGCTCTCCTTCGACCAACTCGCCTCACTGATCCCGCCCAAGGGGTACTCGGCCTGAGTCACCCTGGCGCGCCCGCGACTCGCGGGCGCGCTTTAGAAGTAGGACTGCAGGGTGCCCCGCCGCCGCACATCCAGCGTGGCGCAGTGGAAGGAGCCGCCAAAGCTGTTGAAGTTGCGGAAGTTGCAGGGGATCGGGGTGAAGCCGAACTTCTTCATGGCGTCGATCATCGGCTGGTCCTGCCGCTCCACTATCACCCGCTGCTCGTCCAGCATCAGGATGTTCATGTTGATCGACTTGCTGGTCATATAGAGCGGGTGCGAGTCCGGGATCACCGGCGCCGGGGCGGCCATCACATCCCAGCCCTTGAACAGCGCGGGCACCTCGGGCACCCGCTCCGGGTGGATCAGCAGTTTGCCGGGCGCCATCGGTACCAGGGTGGCGTCGATATGCATCGGGTGCTGGTCATTGAACTCAAAGACATGGACGCGGTAGTCGTCGCCCAGGTGACGGCGCAGCCACTCGATGCCGAAGTCATTGGTGACATGGCTCTTCTGGGCGATGATGTCGCGTCCGCAGCGGGTGAAGTCGGCTGCGTCGAAGGTCGGCTCGAACTCGGTCACCACCAACCGCTGCGGGCCGTCCTCGCCCGGGTCCGTCCACTCCTGGTCGAACTGCGCGTCGGTCAGCTCCGGCTTGGGGCCGGCGCTCCACTTGGCGCCGCCGTGGAAGTACTCCTTGAGCAACGGCCGGTAGGCCAGCGACTCGTAGTAGCGCGAGCGCCAGGCCATCGGGCACTCGATGATGTCCTCGCCGATTACCAGCAGGGCGTCGCGCGGCATCGCCGCGTACATCCCGGTGCTGCTCCAGTCCAGGGTGGAGTACTCGCGGCGCTGCGGAATCGGCTCCGGGCGGCGGACCTTGACGCCCTCGGCCTCCAGGATGTGCGCGAACTCCTCCAGTTCCGCGCTGGCGGCGGCCACTTGCTCGGCCGGGAAGGGCTGTCCGGCCCTGGTGCGGAAGGTCTCGTGCATACCGGCGGGCAGCACCGGCGGCAGGGCCATATGCCAGCCCGGGAAGCTGGCGCCGTCCACGATCCCGACGATCACTTCCTCCAGCGGGTCCCACTCGGTGTACGAACTCACCGGGCTGGCCGGCCGGTCCGTGGGGGTGGTGTGCGCACCGGACGCGGCGGAGTTCTCCAGGTAAGGCTTCACTTGTGTGCTCCTGAGGTGGCGTTGAGCAGCCGAGGCCGCGCGTCAGGCGTCGGCGAGGGGTGGGGGGTTGGCGGATGCGGTGCCGCGCCGGTCCTCGCCGGAGGGGCGGCGTCTGCGTGTTCGATTCAAACAATGGCGGCTTCTGACTGGCAAGAAGCGGCCGGAGGTTGTCCGGAAATCCCTCTCCGATACAGGAATACCCCCGGCGGAAGGCGTCCGGTACCGCACGCGAGGGAAGCTCAATGCCGCTCCGTGGCCGGAATCTTACGGTTCGGTGCCGCCCGGCGGGTCGGGCACTACGGTGGCGGCATGGCGCGATGGAGAGTGGAGTTCACCACCGAGCCCTTCGATCTGGACCGGCCGCCGCCGCACGCGGTGGCGGCCCGGCGGGTCGTGGAGGGGGCGGGGTTGGACGCCGTGGAGGTCGGCCCCTTCGGCAACACCGCCGAAGGCGGCCGGGAGGCCGTACTGGCCGTGGTGCGGCGGTTGTTGACGGAGGCGGTGGACGCCGGGGCCACCAGGGTCTCGCTCCAGCTCAATGTGATCGAGGGGGACGGGCCATGACCGAGTCCTCCGACCGGCGGTTCCGGGCGGCGGTCCAGCCGCTGGTGGATGCCATGGGCGGCCGGCTGATCGAACCCGCCGAGGCGGGCCACGACGATGTGGTGCTCCGCTGGGAGGGCCGCGAGGTGGTGGCGGTACGGCTGCCGCATCTGGCCGAGTCGTTGGAACACCTGCTGGCCGAGCTGGAGCGGCGGCACGGCATGCCGCTGGCCCAACTCGACCGCAAGGCCAAGCAGTCGGTGGTGCGCAGCCTGGAACAGCGCGGCGCGTTCCGGCTGCGGCACGGGGTGGAGACGGTGGCGGAGGCCCTGGGGGTCAGCCGCTTCACCATCTACAACTACCTCAACAGGACGGAGCCCGGCGCGTAGGGGCGGGGCTTTTTTATGTCGCCGCCCGGGGGAGGACCTCGTCGACGATGCGGCCGCCGACCCAGCTGATCCTGCGGCGGCGGACCAGGTTCGCGTCCTTGAAGTCCTGGTCCGTGGCGAGACGTACCGACGACGGTTCGACGGTCCACTCCCGGCCGCCACCCGGCGGCCGCAGATAGACCACGCCGTCGCGCTTGTCCTCGTCCATGAGCTGACCGACCTTGCCGCGCTCCGTGTCCATCAGCCACGCACCACAGCGGTAGGTGATCGAGGATGCCATTTGTTCGAGCCTCCGTGTGTCCCGACCATGGGGGCCGGGCATCAGTCGTGAGACTCAGGTTTCACCGTTCCCTATGTGCGGACCAGGCTATTTTGTAGTCCAACTGCATTTGGAATGGGGGGAGTTGAACATATGAGCGACCCGGAGCCGCCTGCGGTGACGTTCGGCCTGGAGGTCAAGTACGCCCGTGAAGCGCGCGGATGGTCACAGGTGCAGCTTGCCGACAAACTGTGCTGCCAACAGCCGTACGTCAGCAAGGTGGAGCGAGGGGTGCAGCTCGCCAGTGCGCAGTTCGCCGAACAGTGCGACAGGGTGTTCGGTACGCCGGGTGTGTACGCGCGTATGCGCCAGCGTGCGGCGGATGCGGGTAATCCGGCGTGGCTGATCCCATATCTCCAGCTGGAACGCCAGTCGGTGACCATTTGCGACTACTCGCCCGCCGTGGTTACCGGCATCCTGCAAACGCCCGAGTACGCCGAAGCCGTGTACCGGGCGGCTCGGCCGGGTGACCCTGCGTCCGAGATCAAGCAGCGGGTAGAGGATCGCATGCGGCGCCGGGAGGTGTTCGACGGGTCGAACCCCCCATCGTTCTGGGTCATCTTGCACGAGGCCGTGCTCTGGTCCGGCGTGGGCGGCGCTGATGTCATGCGGGGCCAACTCCGGCACCTGGTAGCGGTGTCCGAGCACCCGTGCATCACGGTTCAGGTGCTCCCCCTCGGTGGCACCGCGGCAAGGAAAACGCCGTTTATCTTGCTAAAACAGCAGGGCGGGACGGAAGTCCTGTACGCAGAGAGCTATTTGCAGGGGCAAGTGCATGATTCACCGGAGGCGGTCGACGAAGCGCGCGCGACCTATGAGCGGCTGCGCGCCAACGCACTGTCCCTGTCTGATTCTCTCTCCCTTATCCGGCACGTTATGGAGGCGTACGACCATGAGAACCATCCCCGACCTCGCCCGCGCGATATGGGTGAAGTCCAGCTACAGCGAGGGCAACGGCGGAACCTGCGTCGAGTGGGCCCCCGCGTTCGCCTCTGGCGTCGTCCCCGTACGGGACAGTAAGACGCCCGGTGGGCCCATGCTGGCCTTCCCGGCGTCCTCCTGGTCGGCGTTCGTGACGGGCGTCAAGGACCGGGCGCAGTCGGCCCGGTAGCCACTCGAGGCGGGAGCCCCGACCTGCCATCATCGGGCCGGGGCTTCTTCGTTGCCTCGGCCAAGAACGGTAACGGGCATTTAATTCAACAAACTGTTGACGCCGGGGAACCCAGGCGGTTGGCTATGCGCAGCTCGTCCGAGCGCAGCGACAAGCGCCACGGAGGTTCCCGTGTCTGCGAGTTCGACGCCGGGTCCGTCCCGGTTCAATGCGGCCGCCGAGAGCGAGGCCCGGGCGGTCCTCAAGGAGATCTGTACCAGCGCCGCCTGGGTGGATGAACTGCTCTGCGGGCGGCCCTATCCCGATGCGGAGGCGCTGCTGGCCGCTTCCGACGCGGCCGTGGCCCGGCTGGATGAGTCCGGGCTGGCCCAGGCGCTGGCCGGTCATCCGCACTGAACCGCTGGCAGACCACGCTGTTGCAAGTTCCGCATCATCATGGCGTCCTGCGCGGAATGACCTGCTCCACCGCCGTGGGGCCGTTGAGCCAGCTGCGCATGTGCCGGCGGACCAAGCCCCTCTCCTTAAGGTCCTGATCCGTGGCCAGACGAACCGACTCCGGTTTGGTGGACCACTCCCGGCCACCGCCAGGCGGCCGAAGGTGTAGGAGGAAGAGCGCGCCTTCGCGTCTGTCCTCTGCCATGAGCTGTCCCACCGCGTTGCGGTGGGTGTCAACCAGCCAGGCGCCCACGCGGTAGGTGGTGTCGCTCGACATCAGATGCTTGCCCCCTGGGTGCGCTTGACGAAGGCCCGGAGGGCCAACAGCCGCTCCCCAAGCGCCTTCTTTCCGAGGGGGGTGAGTGCCGGCTCGTCCTCCGTCCGGACAACGAGGCCGGTCACATCGCGCACCGGGTCGCTGCCGTCGTGGATGCAGGCGTAGAGGACGACATGCATCCGATCGGGCACACCGCTGGCAACGTTCGGGGTGTTACGCCAACTGCCTTTACAGCCAGGCGATTTCAGGCTCACACCTGCTCCTCTCTGTAGTGCTCCTACTACTGGGGAGGTTCAGCGTGGCCCACGCCTGGGCACCCTTCAAGCTGTTGGAAGCGAACGAAAGGTTGGTGAGCAGCCCTTGAACCGCAAGGAGTTGAACCCGGACGCCTCGCCTCATGCAGCCTACGGGGCGCGTCTGCGCAGCTTGCGAGAGTCGCGCGGCTGGACCCAGGACGACCTTGCCGCACGCATGGAATATTCCAGCGTGCATATTTCGGCGGTTGAAACTGGTCGGAAGCCTCCAACTCTGCGTTTCTCGCGTAGCGCAGACATGGCGCTCGGCCTTGCGGGCACGGCAGACGCGTTTGAACGTGAGTACCGCGAGATCAAGCACGGTGCACTGCTGGAGGGGTTCCCGGAGTACGTCAAGTACGAGGGGCGGGCCGTAGAGATCCGGCTGTTCAACATGGGGATCGTCCCCGGCCTGTTGCAGACGCCGGAGTATGCGCGGACGGTGGCGGATGGTGATGTACAGCGCGGGGCCATCACGCCCGAACAAGCAGAGGAACGCGTTGCCTTCCTGGCGCAGAGGCAAGCCGCGCTGGTGCGCCCCAGGGCGCCGATGATGCTTGTGGTGATGGACGAGAGCTGTCTTCGTCATGCGGTCGGCGGCGCGGAGGTCATGGAACGGCAGCTCCAGCGACTTGTCGAAGTTGCCTCCCTCCCGAACTGGGTAATCCAGGTGTCTCCCTTTGAGATAGGAGCACGGCGGTCATTCAACCTGCCAATGAACTTGCTGACGATGCCGGACCTGTCCGTGATCGCGTACGCGGAATCCCAGTTGCGCGGGCACGTGGAGCGGGAGACGGCAGTCGTGTTGCCCCTGTTGACGGCCTACCATCAGTTGCAGGCCGAAGCGTTGTCGCAGGCGGCATCCGTGGCCGTGATCGAGCAGGTACGAAAGGGCATCTCGTGACTACCGATTCCCCCCGCTGGTTCAAGTCCTCCTACAGCAGCAACGGCGGCGATTGCGTTGAGGTCGCCGCCAACCTTGTCGTCGCAAGCGGCGTCGTCCCCGTCCGTGACAGCAAGACACCGCGCAGGCCCACTCTGGGCTTCCCCATAGGCGCGTTCTCTTCCTTCGTGGCAGGCGTCAAGACCGGAGAGCTCTGCACCGTCTGACCACTCCTGACTACCCGAAGCACGTTACGGCTCCCGCCGCTCCACTCCCCTTGGGAGCGGCCCACCGATCGGGCGACCAGAGCCCCGACCTGCCACCATCGGGCCGGGGCTTCTTCGTTGCCTCGGCCAAGAACGGTAACGGGCATTTAATTCAACAAACTGTTGACGCCGGGGAACCCAGGCGGTTGGCTATGCGCAGCTCGTCCGAGCGCAGTGACAAGCGCCACGGAGGTTCCCGTGTCTGCGAGTTCGACGCCGGGTCCGGCCCGGTTCAATGCGGCCGCCGAGAGTGAGGCCCGGGCGGTCCTCAAGGAGATCTGTACCAGCGCCGCCTGGGTGGATGAACTGCTCTGCGGGCGGCCCTATCCCGATGCGGAGGCGCTGCTGGCCGCTTCCGACGCGGCCGTGGCCCGGCTGGATGAGTCCGGGCTGGCCCAGGCGCTGGCCGGTCATCCGCCCATCGGGCGGCCCCGGCCGTCGGATCCGGTCTCGGCGCGGGAGCAGCGCGGGATGGCCGGCGCGCCCGACGCCCTTAAGGCCGAGATGCTGGAGCTCAACCTGGCCTATCAGGAGAGGTTCGGCCAGGTCTTCCTGATCTGCGCCGGTGGGCTGGGTGCCGAACGGCTGCGGGACGCCGCGCGGGAGCGGTTGGGCAATACTCCCGAGCGGGAACGGGTCGTGGTCAAAGCCGAGTTGGCGAAGATCAACCGGCTGCGGCTGGCCGGGCTGATGGCGCGGGCGTCGGTGTCCACCCATGTGCTGGACACCGCGGCCGGCCGCCCCGCCGCCGGGGTCGGCGTCCAACTGGCCGCCGGCGAAGGGGAGAACGGGACCTGGACCGTACTGGGCACCGCCCGTACCGACGTCGACGGCCGCTGCGCCCGACTGCCGCTGCCGCCCCAGGGCACCACCCGGGCCCGGCTGGTGTTCGAGACCGGGCCCTACCCGTCCGGGAAGAAGGCGCCGTTCTTCCCCGAGATCACCGTGACCTTCGCCGTCGAAGCGGGCGAGCACTACCATGTGCCGCTGCTGCTCAGCCCCTTCGGCTACTCCGTATACCGAGGGAGCTAGAGCGGATGAGCGACTCTGCCCGGCCGGCGGTGCTCGGCCAGAACCAGTACGGCAAGGCCGAGACCCGGGTGCTGCGGGTCACCCGCGACGGGGCCGTCCACCATCTCAAGGACCTCAGTGTCTCCGTCGCCCTGTCCGGGCGGATGGAGGACGTCCATCTGCAGGGCTCCAACGCCCGGGTGCTGACCACGGACACCACCAAGAACACCGTCTATGCCTTCGCTAAGGAATATGGCATCGCCTCCGCCGAGGAGTTCGGCATCCGGCTGGCCCGGCACTTTGTCACCAGCCAGCCCGCCATCACCACCGCCCGCATCCGTATCGAGGAGTACGCCTGGGATCGGGTGCGCACCGCCGAGGGGGACAGGGGACACTCCTTCGTCCGCTCCGGCCGGGAGACCCGCACCGCGCAGATCACCTTCGACGGGGAGCGGTGGCAGATCCTCTCGGGGCTGAAGGACCTGGTGGTGCTCAACTCCACCGGCTCGGAGTTCCATGGCTATGTCAAGGACCGCTACACCACCCTCCAGGAGACCACCGACCGGATCCTGGCCACCCAGGTCAACGCCCGCTGGCGGCACGGTGGTTACGAGTCCGACTGGGACGACAGCTACCGCCGGACCCGGGAACTGCTGCTGCACGCCTTCGCCGGGACCTACTCCTACTCGCTGCAGCAGACCCTCTACGCCATGGGCTCCCGGGTCATCGAACAGCGGCCCGAGATCGAGGAGATCCGCCTCTCCCTGCCCAACAAGCACCACTTCCCGGTGGATCTGACCCCTTTCGGGCTGGACAACGACAACGAGGTCTACTACGCCGCCGACCGCCCCTACGGTCTGATCGAGGCGACCGTCCTGCGGGAGGGCGCCGAGCCGGGCATCCCGGTGGACCTGACCAACCTCTAAGGACCCCGCATGGCAGCACCCACGGAAGCACCCATGGCACGCACCGTCATCGAGCACTGCGCCATCGCCACCGTCGACGCCCGCGACACCGAGTACGCCGACGGCCATATCGTGCTGGCCGGCAACCGGATCGAGTCCCTGGGGCCGGGCCCGGCGCCGGACGGGCTGCCGGAGGTGACCCGGCGGGTGGACGGGCGCGGCCATCTGGCCACGCCCGGACTGGTCAACACCCACCACCACTTCTACCAGTGGCTCACCCGGGGCCTGGCCCAGAACGCCAACCTGTTCGACTGGCTGAAGGCGCTCTATCCCGTCTGGGCCCGGATCGACGAGCCCATGGTGTACCAGGCGGCGCGCGGCTCGCTGGCCATGATGATGCGCGGCGGCGTCACCACCGCCGCCGACCACCACTATGTCTTCCCGCGCGGCGCCGGGGACCTGCTGGGCGCGGAGATCCGGGCCGCCGGGGAACTGGGCGTGCGCTTCCACCCCACCCGGGGCTCGATGGACCTCGGCGAGTCGGACGGCGGGCTGCCGCCGGACTTCGCGGTGGAGACGCTGGACGAGGCGCTGGCCGCCACCGAGCGGGCCATCGACGTCCACCATGACGCGTCCCCGGGCTCGATGCTGCGGATCGGGGTCGCTCCCTGCTCCCCGTTCTCGGTCAGCACCGCACTGCTGCGGGAATCCGCGGTGCTGGCCCGGCGCATGGGTGTACGGCTGCACACCCATGGCTCGGAGACGGTGGAGGAGGAGCGCTTCTGCAAGGAGCGGTTCGGGATGGGCCCCACGGACTATCTGGAGTCCACCGGGTGGCTGGGCGGGGATGTGTGGATGGCGCACTGCGTCCATATGAACGACTCCGATCTGGCGGCCTTCGCCCGCACCGGCACGGGGGTGGCGCACTGCCCGTCCTCCAACGCCCGGCTGGGCGCGGGCACCGCCCCGGTCCCGGCGATGCTGGCGGCCGGAATCCCGGTCGGCCTGGGGGTGGACGGCACCGCCTCCAATGAATCGGGCGAGCTGCACACCGAGTTGCGCAACGCCCTGCTGATCCACCGGCTGGCGGGCGGCGAACGGGCCCTCACCGTACGCCAGGCACTGCGCCTGGCCACCCGGGGTGGCGCCCAAGTCCTGGGCCGGGCCGATGAGTTGGGCTCCCTGGAGCCCGGCAAGCTGGCCGACCTGGTGCTCTGGCGGCTGGACGGGCTGGGCCACTCGACCATCGCCGACCCGGTGGCCGCCCTGGTACTGGGCGCGCCCGCGCCGGTCACCCTGTCCCTGGTGAACGGCCGCCCGGTGGTGGCCGACGGCCGGCTGCTCACCGCCGACGAGGACGAGATCGCCCGGGCAGCCCGAGACGAGGGCCGGCGCCTGGGCGCCCCCTAAGGGGCGCGGGGCGGCTACGTCGTGCGGCTCCGCCGCGTGGGCGCGATCAGCCACCGATCACTCGCACTCGAAACGCGACAGGGCCCTCATGGGTGGGGGACGGTTTCAACATGCGGCTCCGCCGCGTGGGCGCGACCAGCCATGGACAGCCTGCACTTGAAGCACAACGGGGGCCGACCCATCTGGCGACGGACCGTCAACCACCGGACAACAGGAGGCAGGTGCCGTCATGCCCGTCCACCCGGTCGATCAGATCCCGCCCCCCGGCCGCCTGTTGGCCACCGGCCTCCAGCACGTAGCCGCCAGCTACGCCGGCGTAGTCGCACCCCCACTGGTCATGGGCGCCGCCCTGGGCCTGCCCCCGGCACAGATCACCTTCCTGGTGGGAGCCAGCCTGTTCACCGCGGGGATCGCCACCCTGCTGCAAGCCATCGGCTTCTGGCAGGTCGGCGCCCGGCTGCCGTTTGTCAACGGCGTCTCCTTCGCCGGGGTGGCGCCCATGCTGGCCATCGCCGGCCAACAGCCGGACCGCAGCCAGGCGTTACCGGTGATCTATGGCGCGGTGATCGTCGCGGGAGCGCTCGGCTTCCTGCTGGCCCCCTACTTCTGCCGACTGGTCCGCTTCTTCCCGCCCGTGGTCAGCGGCACCGTCATCACCCTGATCGGCCTCAGCCTGCTCCCGGTCGCCTTCGGCTGGATCCAGGACGGGCATCCCGAGCGTCCGGCCTCGCCCACCGGTCTGGGCCTGGCGGGCGCGACCCTGGTCATCGTGCTGGTGCTGCGGCGGGTGCTGCGTGGTTTCGCCCGCCAGATCGCCATTCTGCTGGGGCTGGTGGCGGGCACCCTGCTGGCCGTGCCGGCCGGGGCGGTGGACACCGGCGTCACCCGGCACGCCGCCCTGCTGGGCTTCCCGGAGCCCTTCCACTTCGGGCACCCGGTCCTCCAGCTCCCGGCAGTGCTCAGCATGTGCGTCCTGATGCTGGTGTGTATGACCGAGAGCACCGCCGACATGCTGGCGCTCGGTGAGATCGTGGGCCGTGAGGCCGACCGGCGGGTGATCGCCGCCGGACTGCGCGCGGACACCCTGGGCAGCGCCCTCAGCCCGTTCTTCAACGGCTTCGCCAACAGCGCCTTCGCCCAGAACATCGGCCTGGTCGCGCTCACCCGGGTGCGCAGCCGCTTCACCGTGGCGGCCTGTGGGCTGATGTTTGTGCTGCTGGGCCTCAGCCCGGCCTTTGCCTCGCTGATCGCCCTGGTGCCCCGGCCGGTGCTGGGCGGGGCGGGCATCGTGCTGTTCGGCACGGTCGCCGCCAGCGGGGTCGGGGTGCTGCTCAAGGCGGGCCTGGACCAGGGCGACAACCTGCTGACCGCCGCGGTTTCGCTGGGCGTGGGCCTGATACCGGTGGTCTCCGGCGACTTCTATGCCGACCCGGCCATCCCCCGGACGCTGAAGATCATCCTCAACTCCGGGGTGAGTGCCGGGTGTCTGACCGCGGTCGTCCTCAACCTGGTCTTCGGCCGGGCCGCGCGTGGCGGCTGGGGAGAAAAGCCGTATTAGGCAACAATCTCCGCACAATGCTGCCTGGATGTGCGGAGAGGCTCCACCGTGGACGTACCCCAAGACGCACCCGAAGGCGACCGCAAGCGCCACTTTGTCTTCCCCAGCGCGCTGACCGTGCTGGCGGCCGTGACCATCGTGGTGTGGGCCGTCGCCTTCGCCGTCCCCTCCGGGGTCTACCGGCGCACCGCCCAGGGCAAGCCGATCCAGGGCACCTACCACCACGCCCCGGCCCCCGGCGACTTCGTACACCGCCTGGGTGACCTCTTCCTGGCCCCCGTCAACGGCCTCTACGGCATCCGCGACCAGGCCACCGGCCAGGTGGGGCCGGACGCCACCGGCGTCCTCTACGGCAGCGCCGCCGTCTTCCTCTTCGTCCTGGCCATCGGTGCCTTCATCACCGTGGTCTTCGCCACCGGAGCCCTGGACCGGGGCGTGGAGCGCCTGGCCCACCGGCTCAAGGCCCGTGGCGCGCTGCTGATCGCCGGGGTGATGACGGTCTTCTCCCTGCTGGGCACGGTGGAGGGCTTCGCCGAGGAGACCCTGGGCTTCTATGGGCTGCTGGTGCCGCTGATGCTGGCCCTGGGCTACGACCGGATGGTGGCCACCGGCACCATCATCCTGGGCGCCGGCATCGGGGTGCTGGCCTCCACCGTCAACCCCTTCTCCACCGGCGTCGCCTCCTCGGCGGCCGGGATCTCCCTGGGTGACGGGATCGGGCTGCGCTTCACCATGTGGGTGGTGCTCACCGCCGTCACCATCGGCTATGTGCTCTGGTACGCGCACCGGGTGCGCACCGACCCGGAGCGCTCCCTGGTCGGCTTCCTGCCCGGCGACCGGGAGCTGGCGGCGGCCGCCGAGGAGCCGCCCGAGCTCACCCGGCTGCAGTGGACGGTGCTGGCCACCGTCGCCCTGGTCTTCATCTTTATGATCTTCTCGGTGATTCCCTGGTCCAGCGCCCTGACCGGCAACGCCGACGCCATGCCCTATGTCTGGGAACTGGACTGGTCCTTCGCGCAGTTGGCCGCGCTGTTCATCCTGGCCGCCCTGCTGGTCGGGCTGGTGGCCCGGCTCGGCGAGCAGCGGCTGAGCGCCCTGGTGGTGCAGGGCGCGGGCGACTTCATCGCGCCCGGGCTGACCATTGTGCTGGCCCGGGGTGTCACGGTCATCATGAACAACGCCCTGATCACCGACACCGTGCTGCACTCCATCGAGGCGGCGGTCACCGGCGCCTCGGCGGCGGTGTTCGGCATCCTGGTCTATGTCGTCAACCTGCCGCTGGCCTTCCTCATCCCCTCCACCTCCGGGCATGCCACGCTGGCCATGCCGGTGCTGGCCCCGCTGGCCGACTTCGCCGGGGTCTCCCGGGCGCTGGCGGTCACCGCCTGGCAGTCGGCCAGCGGCTGGATGAACCTCTGGGTGCCCACCACCGCCGTCATCATGGGCGGGGTGTCCCTGGCGAAGGTGGGGTACGACCGCTACCTGCGGTTCGTCTGGCCGCTGTTGGCCGTGCTGGCGGTGCTCATCTGCTGCTTTGTCGCGCTGGGCGCCATGGCCTCGTCCTGAGGCGGCCGGCGGCTCCGGGGCGCCGCCTACTGCCCTTCGCCGCGCACCCTGGTGCACAGCCGGCAGGAGGTGCACCACCACAGCCGGCCGTCGGCGTCCACCTCCCGGCTGCCGCAGGCCAGGCACTCGGGGGTGGCGAAGTTGGCCGGGAGGTAGCTGCGGGACTGGGTGGCCGGCCGGGGGCCGTGCTGCTGCTCCAGGGCGTAGCAGGCGATGCACAGCCATACATCCAGGCCGGCCAGTTTGATGGGCCGCTCATGGCATCGGGGGCACAGCGCGGTGCCCAGGGGCACCTCCTCCGGCTGCAGCCGGGCGGGGAAGGGCTCCGGGAGCAGGGTCACGCCATCACCCGGCCCGTCCCCATGCAGTGGCTGCACGCGGTCTGTGTCCGCTGCCCGCCCGGGGTCTCCCACTCCACCCTGCCCCGCCCCTCGCACTCCGGGCAGGCGGCCTCGGGTGGCAGCCCATCGTTGCCCAACTGACTCATCAGCCCTCCAACGCCCAGTGGACCTGCCCGGAAACGGTAGACCCCCACGGGGCGCCGGGGTGGCCGAACGGCCGCAGAAGGTTCTCGTCAGTCCAGCAGTTCGTACGCCGGGAGCGTCAGGAACTCCACATACTCCTCGTCGAGCGCGATCTTCAGCAGCAGGTCGTGCGCCTGCTGCCAGCGGCCCGCGGCGAACGCCCGGTCCCCGGTCTCCCGGCGCACCGCGGCCAGTTCATCCGCCGCGAGGGCGCGCACCAGCTCGGTCGTGGCCTTCTCGCCGCCCTCGAAGACCACGCCGGTGTGCACCCACTGCCAGATCTGGGACCGGGAGATCTCCGCGGTGGCCGCGTCCTCCATGAGATGGAAGATGGCCACCGCGCCCTGGCCGCCCAGCCATGCCGCCAGATAACGCAGGCCCACCTGGACGGCGTTGCGCAGTCCGGCCAGGGTGGGCCGGGCCTCCAGGGCGTCCACGGCGAGGAGTTGGGCGGCGGTCACCGCCACCTCCTCGCGCAGCCGGTGCTTCTGGTGCGGGCGCTCGCCCAGCACCGCGTCGAACCGGGCCGCGGCCACCGGGACCAGGTCGGGGTGGGCCACCCAGGAGCCGTCGAAGCCATCGCCCGCCTCACGGTCCTTGTCGGCCCGTACCTTCTCCAGGGCGATCCGGCCGGCCTCGGGGTCCTTGCGGGAGGGGATGAAGGCGGCCATCCCGCCGATGGCATGCGCGCCGCGCTTATGGCAGGTGCGGACCAGCAGTTCGGTGTAGGCGCGCATAAAGGGCGCGGTCATGGTGACCGCGTTGCGGTCGGGGAGGACGAACCGGGGGCCGGCGTCACGGAAGTTCTTGATGAGGGAGAAGAGGTAGTCCCAGCGTCCCGCGTTGAGCCCCGAGGCGTGCTCGCGCAGTTCGTAGAGGATCTCCTCCATCTCGAAGGCGGCGGTGATGGTCTCGATGAGGACGGTGGCGCGTACGGTGCCATGGGGCAGGCCGAGTTGGTCCTGGGCGAAGCGGAACACTTCGTTCCAGAGCCGGGCCTCCAGGTGCGACTCGGTCTTGGGGAGGTAGAAGTACGGGCCCCGGTCGCGCTCGGCCAGCGGCCGGGCGTGGTGGAAGAAGTAGAGGCCGAAGTCCACCAGGACGCCGGGGACTTGGCGGCCGTCCACGGTGAGGTGGCGCTCGTCCAGATGCCAGCCGCGCGGCCGGACCACCACGGTGGCCAGCTCCGGCTCCGGGCGCAGGGCGTAGTGCTTGCCCTCCGGGCTGGTGAAGTCGATCCGGCGTTCCCGGGCGTCGAGCAGGCTGAGCTGCCCGGAGATGACGTTGTGCCAGGTGGGGGCGAGGGCGTCCTCGAAGTCGGCCAGCCAGACGCGGGCGCCGGAGTTGAGCGCGTTGACCGTCATCTTGCGGTCGGTGGGCCCGGTGATCTCCACCCGGCGGTCCTCCAGCGCGGCGGGTGCCGGGGCTACCCGCCAGCCGGGGTCGGCGCGGATATGCGCGGTCTCCGGGAGGAAGTCCAGGGTCCCGCTCCGCGCGATCTCCTGCCGCCGCCGGGCCCGCAGCGCCAGCAGCTCGTCCCGGCGGCCGGTGAAACGGCGGTGCAGGGCGGCGATGAACTCCAGCGCGCCCTCGGTGAGTACCTCGCCCTGGCGGGGGACGGGGGGAGTGTCGGGGATGACCGTGGCCGGTCCGGGCATGGCTGCTCCTTCGGCGCGGGTGGGTGGCACCGGCGTGGGCCGCCGGGATTTCTGTGGATATTAGTTTCCTTATTGCGGAAGTTCAACGGGGTCGGACCGTAGCGGGCTTGGGTCAGGGCTCCAGGAGCGCGAGGTCGGCCGGCGAGTCGATGTCGTCCGGAGCCGCGATGTCGCCGCACTCGACCAGCGTCAACTCGGCGGCGTGAGCCCGCAGATAGGCCCGAGCACCCTGATCGCCGGTGGCGAGTTCGGTGATGCCCGGCCAGTGCCGGCGGGCGAACAGTACGGGGTGGCCGCGCCGCCCGGCGTAGGCGGCGGCCACCAGATCCGCGCCGGCCCGGTGCGCGGCCAGTACCCGCACCACCGCCGGTGCGCCAATGCGCGGTTGATCGACCAGGAGTACGGCCACCGCCGAAGCCTCCACCGGGGCAAGGGAGTTCAGCCCCGCGCGCAGGGAGGAGCCCATGCCCTGGCCCCAGTCGGGGTTGACGACCGGCACCACCCCGCTCAACCCGGCCCGTACCTTGTCCGCCGCCGCGCCCAGCACCGCGTGGACGGGTGTGCAGCCCGCCGCGCGCAGTGCCTCGGCGGCGTGGTCCAGCAGGGTCCGGCCCCGGTGCGGAAGCAGCGCCTTGGGGCGTCCGCCCAGCCGTCGCCCGCCGCCCGCGGCGAGTACCAGGCCCGCCACCGGACGCTGTTCCGTTTCTGTGTCCGTCGTCAACGCCATGACCCCCTGCTTACCGCAATCACGGCAGTCAGTGCGGGGCATGCCAGTTCGTCACCCACACCGAGAACAGAGGGCCTCAATTTCGCTGTGCGTGTGGCGCGGCACACGGAAGGTGGCGTTAACTGATCGGCGCGAGCGCGTGGGAGGGGGAGAGTCGTGGCGGAAGGCGCGGTAGCGGTGGACCAGCAGCGGATGAACGGAACCGGGAGCCCGGATCCACGGGTGGACGCCCTGTGCCGGGCCGTGTCCCGGCTGCGCCGGGCGCTGGCCGCGCACCCCGCGCCGTTACCCGACCGGGACGCCGCCGAGGACGAACTGGCCGCGCTGGACGCGATGGCGCGGGCCGGCAGCCCGGAGGTGTCCCGGCTGCGCCGGTCACTGCTGCTGGTGGCGGGCGCGGTCGGCTCGGTCAGCGCGCTGGCGCCCGCGCTGGGGGAGCTGCGCGGGGCGGTCGAGGACCTCGCCGAGCCGGCGCTGCCCCGCCCCCGGGAGGGTGCGCCCCAGGGGCGCGGGGAACCCGGTTAGGCGTTGGTGCCCGTGCTGGCCAGCGCCACCGACAGCTCCGCCGCCACCTGCTTCAGCAGCGGCACGATCTTCTCGGCGGCCTCCTCGGTGACCCGTCCGGCCGGTCCCGAGATGGAGATCGCCGCCGAGGTGGGGGCGTCCGGTACCGGCACCGCGAAGCAGCGGACGCCGATCTCCTGCTCGTTGTCGTCCACCGCGTAGCCGGTCTCCCGGACCCGGGCCAGGGCCTGGAGGAAGTCGTCCGGGGTGGTGATGGTCTTGTCGGTGGCCGCCGGCATCCCGGTGCGGCCCAGGATGGCGCGCACCTCCTCGTCCGGCTCCTGGGCCAGCAGCGCCTTGCCGACGCCCGTGGTGTGCGGCAGGACCCGCCGGCCGACCTCGGTGAACATCCGCACCGAGTGCCGCGAGGGGACCTGCGCCACATAGACCACCTCGTCACCGTCGAGCAGCGCCATATTGGCCGTCTCGCCGGTCTCCTCCATCACCCGCGCCAGGTAGGGGCGCGCCCAGGTGCCCAGCAGCCGGGCCGAGCTCTCGCCGAGCCGGATCAGCCGGGGGCCCAGGGCATACCGCCGGTTGGGCTGCTGGCGGACATAACCGCAGGCCACCAGGGTGCGCATCAGCCGGTGGATGGTCGGCAGCGGCAGGCCGCTGCTGATGGCGAGCTCACTCAGCCCGACCTCGCCACCGGCATCGGCCATCCGCTCGAGCAAATCGAAGGCACGCTCTAGGGACTGGACGCCTCCGGTGGCTGGGGCGGTGCGGGGCTCGGCGGACGAGGGCACGTGCGGGGTCCTTCCGGGATGGGGGGTGGGAGCAGCCTACCGGGCCGTGGCCGATGGCTCACGCTCGGTTGGTGAGAGTGAAGTACCGCTTTCGCTTTACGGAAATGGGGCATAGGGCGGGTGATCGCCCGCCGGGGGTTGACGGGCCCGGGTGGCGTCTGGAGACTGCGGGGCATCGCTGTTCAACAGAACGTTGAAATCGGGCTGTTGGGGAGGACCGCGGGTGTCCGGAACCGAGTTATGGCTGCGCTCGACCAGGGTGGTGACGCCACAGGGCGTACGCCCCGCCTCGGTGGCCGTGGCGGACGGCCGGATCACGGCCGTGCGGCCGTATGAGGCGGTGCCCCCGCCCGGCGCGGCGGTCGGGGACCTGGGCACGGACGCCCTGCTGCCGGGGCTGGTGGACACCCATGTCCATATCAACGATCCCGGCCGCAGCACATGGGAGGGGTTTGGCACGGCCACCCGGGCCGCCGCCGCGGGCGGCATCACCACCCTGGTGGATATGCCGCTCAACAGCCTCCCGCCCACCACCACGGTGGCCGGCCTGCGGGTCAAGCGGCGGGCGGCGGAAGACTCCGTGCGGGTGGACGTGGGCTTCTGGGGCGGGGCGCTGCCGGACAACGGGGCGGACCTCGCCCCGCTGCACCGGGCCGGGGTGCTGGGCTTCAAGTCCTTCCTCTCTCCCTCGGGGGTCGAGGAGTTCCCGCCCCTGACGGCCGCCGGCCTGGAGCGGGTGGCCGCCCAAGTGGCCGCCCTGGACGGGCTGTTGATGGTGCACGCGGAGGATCCGGCGCAGCTGGAGCGGGCACCGGATCCGGCCGGCCCGCGCTATGCCGGCTTTCTGGCCTCCCGTCCGCGCGCCGCCGAGAACCGGGCGGTGGACCGCCTGGTGGAGGTGGCCCGGCGGCATGGCACCCGGGTGCACATCCTGCACCTGTCCTCGGCCGAGGCGCTGGGGCCGCTGGCCCGGGCGCGGGCGGCGGGGGTGCGGGTCAGCGCCGAGACCTGTCCGCACTTCCTGGCCCTGACCGCCGAGGAGGTCCCGGACGGGGCAACGGAGTTCAAGTGCTGCCCGCCCATCCGGGAGGCCGCCAACCGGGACGCGCTGTGGGCCGGGCTCGCCGACGGGACCGTGGACTGTGTGGTGTCCGACCACTCGCCGTGCACCGCCGACCTCAAGGTGCCCGACTTCGGCCGGGCCTGGGGCGGTATCTCCTCGTTGCAGCTGGGCCTGTCCGTGGTGTGGACCGAGGCCCGGCGGCGCGGCCACCCCCTGGACCGGGTGGCGCACTGGATGGCCACCGCCCCGGCGGCCCTGGCCGGGCTCACCGGCAAGGGCGCCATCGAGGCGGGCCGGGACGCCGACTTCGCGGTGTTCGCCCCCGAGGAGGCGTTCACCGTGGACGCCGCCGCCCTGCAGCACCGCAACCCGGTCACCGCCTATGCGGGCCGCACCCTGTACGGCGTCGTACGGTCCACCTTTCTGCGCGGCCGCCGGATTTATCACCACGGCACCTTCGCCCGGCCCTCCGGCCGGCTCCTGGAGAGGCAGCCCACCCCATGAGCAGCAGTGGCATACCCCGCTTCACCGGTGACGCGGCTCCCTACCCGGGCGGCGACCCCTACGCCGACTACCGCGCGGCCGACCTCCCCTTCACCGAGCTGCCCGATCTGGCCGACCGGCGGCTGGGCGGGGCCGTGCTGGCCGCCAGCGACGAGTTTTTCGCCGAGCGCGAGAACCTGCTCCTCCCCGGCCCCGCCCGCTTCGACCCGGAGCGCTTCGGCCACAAGGGCAAGGTGATGGACGGCTGGGAGACCCGCCGCCGGCGCGGTGCCTCGGCGGATCATCCGCACCCCACCGACCATGAGCACGACTGGGCGCTGATCCGCCTGGGGGTGCCCGGGGAGGTGCATGGCATCGTGGTCGACACCGCCCACTTCCGCGGCAACCACCCGCGGGCGGTGGGCATCGAGGGCACCGAACTGCCCGGCACGCCCTCGCCCGGGGAACTGCTGGCGCCGGAGATCAGGTGGACGGCGCTGGTGCCCCGTACACCGGTCGGCGGGCACGCGGCCAATGGCTTCGCGGTGGCCGGCCGGCCGCGCTGCACCCATCTGCGGCTGAGCCAGTACCCCGACGGCGGCATCGCCCGGCTGCGGGTGCACGGCCGGCCGGTGCCGGACCCGGCCTGGCTGGCCGCCCTGGGCACCTTCGACCTGGCCGCGCTGGAGAACGGAGGCACCGTCGAGGACGCCTCGGACCGTTTCTACTCTCCGCCGCTGAACACCATCCGGCCGGGCGGCTCCCGGCGGATGGACGAGGGCTGGGAGACCCGCCGCCGCCGCGACCGGGGACATGACTGGGTGCGCTACCGGCTGGCCGCCCGGTCGGTGCCCCGCGCGGTGGAGATAGACACCGGCCAGTACTCGGGCAACGCGGCCGGCTGGGCGGCCCTGTTCGCGCTGGACGCCGCGACCGGCGCGGACCCGGCCGATCACGCCAGGGGCTGGGCCGAGTTGCTGCCCCGTACCCGGCTGCAGCCGGACACGGTGCACCGCTTCGTCCTGCCCGGTGATCAGGTGGCCACCCATCTGCGGATCGACATCCATCCCGACGGGGGGATAGCGCGGTTGCGGGTGTATGGCTCGCCGGCCGGGGGGTGAGCGGCGCAGTGATCGCCCCGCTTACGGGGCGCTGTCCCCGGCCAGCGCGTTCCAGAACATCAACTCATAGCTCTGCAGCAGCCGCCCGTAGCGATGCGCGAGGACGGGCGTGAACCGGCCCGCCTCCAGCCCGGCGGTCACCGCCGCCACGGCCCGCCGCTCGCCCTCCGGGTCGGGAGCGGCGAACAGGCCGAAGAAGCCGCAGGCTTCATCGGTGAAGCCGTAGTGGGTGCGCAGCGCCCCGGCCACGGTGGCGCAATAGCCGCTCCAGGCCGCGAAGTTGGCGGTGACGGCCACCACCACGTCCACCGGGTCGGCGTTGAGCGCCAGCCAGGCGGTATAGGCCGGGTACGCCTGGCAGCCGGCCCGGGGCTCATGGGCGGCGATGGTGGCCTCGTCCTGCCCACAGGCGGCCAGCAGCGCGGGCAGCCGTTCCAGGGCGAGGTCCTCGCCCTGGACGAGAGCGGCGAAGTAGGCCGCCTCGGCGGGCCGTTGGGCGCAGCGGTCGCGCAGCAGCCGGTAGCCGGTCCGGTCGGCGGGGATGATGTGGTGCTGCTCCAGGGCGAGCGCGGCGATGGTCTCCAGTGGCGCGCGGCCGGCCGCGATCAGCGGGACCAGCCGGTTGGCCCCGGTGTCCGGGGCGAGCCGGCGTACCGCTTCGGCGAGTACGTCCCTGGCGGTGGGTGCCATGGCGCCAGGGTATCGGCGGGCGTCAGGCCGCGCCGCCCAGATAGAAGATGAGGAAGAAGAAGGCGGCGATGAAGTGGACGGCCACCAGATAGATGAACACCCGGACCGCCATGCCCATCGGGGCCCGGTCCTCCTCCACCCGCTGCCGGGGGGTGCTGTCGGCGGTGTCGCTCACGGTGTCCTCCTATGGGTCGGTCGGTCCTCGCCCAGGCACAGCTCGGCCGCGCCGCTCTGCAGCAGGGTGTGTACGAACAGCAGGTCCACCCCGCCCGGTGAGGCGGCGGCGATGCGGTGCGGGGTGAGCGAGTCGAAGTGGGCCGCGTCCCCGGTCTCCAGCAGATGGGTGGTGCCGCCCAGCGACAGCCGCAGCCGCCCCCGGGTGACATAGAGCCACTCCTCGCCCGGGTGCACCCGCACCAGCTCCTGCTGGGTGCCCGGCGGTACATGCAGCCGCAGCGCCTGCATGGCGCGGCCGGAGCCGCCGGCCCGCCAATAGCTCCAGCCGCCCGACAGCTGTGGCGCCATCCGGTCCGCCCGGATGATGGGTTCCCGCTCCTCGCCCACTTCGCCCAGGAGTTCGGATACCGTCGTTCCATAGGTGCGGGCAAGGGTGAGCAGCATCGGCAGCGAGGGGGTGCGCCGGCCGGTCTCCAGCCGGGACAGGTGGGCCGGGGACAGCCCGATGCGGGCCGCCGCGGCCTCCAGGGTCAGCCCGCTGCGGGAGCGCAGGGCGCGCAGCCGCGGGGCCACATCGGGCAGTTCGGCCGATGGCTCGCCGGCCGTGGCGGGGGACTGGCTCATGGTCCCAGTAGAAGACCCTCCATGCCTGAGAGGCAAAACTTTTGCCCCAGAGGCAAAGATCATCGAAGAGTCATGGTGCGGTGAACGTTAAGGAAACATTAAGCACTTGTCGTTGACATGACATGCGCTACGCGCGTCATGCTGCTCACATGAGAATCCCCCACATCGTGCGGACCAGCACCCTCGGTGCCGCCCTGGCTTCCACCCTGCTGCTCGGTACCCCGGCTGTCGCCGCCACCGCGGCACCCAGCGTGACCTCCGTGGTCGCCGTGCAGTCCGTCGGCAGCATCTGCTACGGCGACCTGCCCTCCGAGGCCCATGACACGATCGACCTGATCGACCAGGGCGGCCCCTTCCCGTACCCCCGGGACGGGATCGTCTTCACCAACCGCGAGGGCGCGCTGCCCAGGCAGCACAGCGGCTACTACCACGAGTACACGGTGATCACCCCGGGTGCGCCTACCCGTGGCACCCGGCGCATCATCACCGGGGAGCAGGACCACGAGGACTACTACACCGGTGACCACTACCGGACCTTCAGCCTGGTGGACTTCAGCTGCTGAGTGGGCAGTTGACCGCGATCGGATACTGAGTACGTCCCCCGCCCCGCCTTCGGGGCGGGGCGTTTTTGTATGGCGGAGCGTCAACTGCCTTGTGGCGCTGGGCCGCGCGCCCTCGCGCCGGTTGATGCGCTGTCGCGCGGGCGGTGTGGTCGGACCGGGGTCGATTGCCGGTGGGTGCGGTTAGCGTGTGGTGGCAGGAGGACCACTCAGGTCAACTGGCCACCCACGTCAGGAGAAGGGCGGCGAACTGCCGTGTACCGCTGGGAGCTCACCCGGGCCGCGCTGGCACAGCGAGTCCTCGCCGTGGTGCACGGCGAGAGCTATGACCAGGCCGCCGAGATCGCGGGCACTCTGGTCTCCGCCGGGATCACCAGCGTGGAGATAGCGCTCACCACCCCGTTCGCCCTGGAGGCGGTCGCCACCCTCTCCCGGGAGGTCGGCGACGAGGCGCTGATCGGTGCGGGCGCGGTGCTGGACGGGCCGTCCGCGCGGATGGCGGTGGACGCCGGGGCCCGGTTCCTGGCCTCGCCCTCGGTGGACGCCGAGGTGATGCGCACCGGGCACCGCTATGGCGTGCCGGTCTTCCCCGGCGTGGGCACGCCCACCGAGATCGTCCGGGCCCTGGAGCTGGGGGCGGACGCGGTCAAGCTCTTCCCGGCCTCCTCGCACCGGCCGGGCGGGCTGCGGGAGATCCGCGCGGAGCTGCCCCAGGCGGCCGTGGTGCCCAGCGGCGACATCGAGCTCGACAGCGCCCCGGAGTGGATCGCCGCCGGGGCGGCGGCCTGCGGCCTGGGCACGGCGCTGGCCGAGGGCGACCGGGACGCGGTGGCCAAGCGGGTGGGGCTGCTGCTGGCGCGGCTGGAGGAGGCGGCCGGCTAGCGGGAATCCGGACCGTACCGGGATCCATGTCCGGACAACCGGACTTCCCGTCAACACGCCATCCGACTACGCTCCGGGCGTGGCCACGCACCAGCACCTCCGCTTCACCCTCGACCGCGGCAGCCCCGTACCGCTCTACTACCAGCTCTCCCAGCAGCTGGAGGCGGCCATCGAGCAGGGCCGGTTCGCCCCGGGCAGCCTGCTCGGCAATGAGATCGAGCTGGCCGGGCGGCTGGGGCTGTCCCGGCCCACCGTCCGGCAGGCCATCCAGTCACTGGTGGACAAGGGACTGCTGGTGCGGCGCCGGGGTGTGGGCACCCAGGTGGTGCACACCCGGGTCCGCCGCCCGCTGGAGCTGAGCAGCCTCTATGACGACCTGGAGGCGGCCGGCCAGCGCCCGGCCACCCGGGTGCTGTGCCACACCACCGAGCCGGCCGCCGGAGCGGTGGCCGCCGCCCTGGGCGTCCCGGAGGGCACCGAGGTGGTGCGCCTGGAGCGGCTGCGGCTGGCGCACGGCGAGCCGGTGGCCTATCTGCGCAACCATCTGCCGGCCGGGCTGCTGGACCTGGCGGGCGGCGTACTGGAGGAGACCGGCCTCTACCGGCTGCTGCGGATGACGGGCGTCACCCTGCACAGTGCCCGGCAGACCATCGGCGCCCGGGCCGCCACCGCCGAGGAGGGCGAGCGGCTGGCCGAGCCGGCTGGGGCGCCGCTGCTGACCATGGAGCGGACCACCTTCGACGACACCGGGCGGGTGGTGGAATTCGGCGCGCACCTCTACCGCGCCTCCCGCTACTCCTTCGACTTCCAGTTGCTGGCCCGTTCCTGACCCCGCGGTCGTCAGAATGTTCGGACAAAGATCTTGACTCGGTGTGGCGTACACCACTAGAACCAGGCGTATGGCCCGGCCCCGCTGAACGCGGTGACGGTTGGTGACGGATACTTGGGCGGTTGGGCCCGCAGGACC
Organism: Streptomyces sp. NPDC052396; assembly: GCF_044593195.1. Lineage (NCBI taxonomy): Bacteria > Bacillati > Actinomycetota > Actinomycetes > Kitasatosporales > Streptomycetaceae > Streptomyces > Streptomyces sp. NPDC052396. The sequence goes on along the minus strand of NZ_JBIUAW010000003.1, from coordinate 198,226 downwards.
GGGGTCCGGACGCACCGTGACAGACAGTGGGAAGGGCAACTCCTCGTGGCAAGGGTTGGGACAGGCGTACGCGCGGTGAGCGCCGTGCTGGTGGCGGTGCTCGGTGCCGCACTGGCCGGATGCAGCAGCACGGGCGGCAAGCGCGCCGAGGACCGGGCCGCCCGGGCAGCCGCCGAGGGGCACGCCGCGGTCGACACCCCGCGGTGGACCTTCGCGATGGTCACCCACTCGGGAGACGGCGACACCTTCTGGGACATCGTCCAGAAGGGCGCCAAGCAGGCGGCGGTCAAGGACAACATCAAGTTCCTGTACGCCCACGACCCCGAGGGCAACAAACAGGCCCAGGACGTCCAGGCCATGATCGACCAGAAGGTCGACGGACTGATCGTCTCGCTGGCCAAGCCCGACGCCATGAAGGACGTCGTGGCGAAGGCCGTCAAGGCCGGCATCCCGGTGATCACGGTGAACTCGGGTTCCGAGGAGTCCAAGCAGTTCGGTGCGCTCTCGCACATCGGCCAGGACGAGTCCATCGCCGGCGAGGCGGTCGGCGAGGAGCTCAACAAGCGCGGGAAGAAGAAGGCCGTCTGTGTGCTGCACGAGCAGGGCAACGTCGGCCATGAACAGCGCTGCGCGGGAGTGAAGAAGACCTTCAAGGGCGACCTGCAGAACCTCTATGTCGAGGGCACCAACATGCCCTCGGTGCAGTCCTCCATCGAGGCCAAGCTCCAGTCCGACAAGGACATCGACGCGGTGGTCACCCTCGGCGCCCCGTTCGCGTCCACTGCGGTCAAGGCGGCCCAGCAGGCGGGCAGCAAGGCCGAGGTGGACACCTTCGACCTCAACGAGAAGGTGGCCGAGGGGCTCAAGGACGACTCGCTGGGCTTCGCGGTCGACCAGCAGCCGTACCTCCAGGGCTATGAGGCCGTGGACCTGCTGTGGCTGTACAAGTACAACGCGGACGCCCTCGGCGGCGGCCGCCCGGTGCTCACCGGCCCGCAGATCGTCACCAAGGACGACACCAAGGCCCTGGCCGAGTACATCAAGCGGGGGACCCGATGAGCGCTCCCAGCACGGCATCCGCCGGGGAGCGCACCGGCGGCCGTACCTATCTGCGCCGCCTGGCCGGCCGGCCCGAGCTGGGCGCGGTGGTCGGCGCGGCCGCCGTCTTCCTGTTCTTCTCGATGGTCGCCGAAAGCTTCCTGCAGGCATCCAGCCTGTCGACGGTGCTCTACGCCTCCTCCACCATCGGCATCATGGCCGTGCCGGTGGCCCTGCTGATGATCGGCGGGGAGTTCGATCTCTCGGCCGGTGTGATGGTGACCAGCTCCTCGCTGATCTCCTCGATGTTCAGCTACCAGATGACGGCCAATGTCTGGGTGGGCGTCGGGGTCTCGCTGCTGACCACCCTGGCCATCGGCTTCTTCAATGGCTTTATGCTCACCCGCACCAAGCTGCCCAGCTTCATCATCACGCTCGGCACCTTCCTGATGCTCACCGGCCTCAATCTGGGCTTCACCAAGCTCATCAGCGGCACCGTCTCCACCAAGACCATCGGTGACATGGAGGGCTTTGACTCCGCCCGGGCGGTGTTCGCCTCGCATCTGACGGTGGGCGGGGTGGACCTCCAGGTGACCATCCTGTGGTGGTTCGCCCTGGTCGCCCTGGCCACCTGGGTGCTGCTGCGCACCCGCGCGGGCAACTGGATCTTCGCGGTGGGCGGCGGCGCGGACGCGGCCCGCGCGGTCGGTGTGCCGGTCAACCGCACCAAGATCGGCCTGTATATGGCGGTCGCCTTCTGCGCCTGGATCTCCGGCCAGCACCTGCTGATGTCCTATGACGTGGTGCAGTCCGGCGAGGGCGTGGGCAATGAGTTCCTCTACATCATCGCGGCCGTCATCGGCGGCTGTCTGATGACCGGTGGCTACGGCTCGGCCGTGGGCTCCGCGGTCGGTGCCTTTATCTTCGGCATGACCAGCAAGGGCATCGTCTACGCCCAGTGGAACCCGGACTGGTTCAAGTTCTTCCTGGGCGCCATGCTGCTGCTGGCCACCCTGCTGAACGCCTGGGTACGCAAGAGGGCGGAGGCGAGCAAGTGACTCCTCTGGTCAAGCTCACCGGGGTGAGCAAGTCCTATGGCAACAACAAGGCGCTGGACGAGGTCTCGCTGGAGGTCCACGCCGGTGAGATCACCTGTGTGCTGGGCGACAACGGCGCGGGCAAGTCGACCCTGATCAAGATCATCGCGGGGCTGCACCAGCACGACGGGGGCGACTTCGAGATCGAGGGCGAGCAGGCTTCGCTGGGCTCGCCCCGCGAGGCCCTCAACCGCGGCATCGCCACCGTCTACCAGGACCTGGCGGTGGTCCCGCTGATGCCGGTGTGGCGGAACTTCTTCCTGGGTTCCGAGCCGACCAGGGGCCGCGGACCGTTCAAGCGGCTGGACGTGGCCGCCATGCGCGAGACCACCCGCAATGAGCTGGCCCGGATGGGCATCGAACTGCACGATGTGAACCAGCCCATCGGCACCCTCTCCGGCGGCCAGCGCCAGTGCGTGGCCATCGCCCGCGCCGTGTACTTCGGCGCCAAGGTGCTGGTGCTGGACGAGCCCACCGCGGCGCTGGGCGTCAAGCAGTCCGGGGTGGTGCTCAAGTATGTGGCCGCCGCCCGGGACGCGGGCCTGGGTGTGGTGCTGATCACCCACAACCCGCACCACGCCTATCTGGTCGGCGACCGGTTCGTCCTGCTCAAGCGGGGTGCCATGGCCGGCAGCCATGCCAAGTCGGAGATCGCCCTGGAGGAGCTCACCCGCCAGATGGCGGGCGGCAGCGAGCTGGAACAGCTCAGCCATGAGCTGGAGCGGGCGCCGGTGCCCGATGTCATCGGCGGCCGGCGGATGGACGTTCCGGACGAGCCCGGCGCGCCCGGCACCTCCGGCACCTCCGGCGCGTCCGCCGCTCCCGGCGCTCCCGGCGAGGAGTAGCCCCTCGCCGGGACCGGCATTATGCGGGGCACACGGCCGGTGAGGCACAATCGGCCAGGCGGGGTAGCTCCCCGTGGAACGCAGACCACGAGGCTCCGGCCTCCCGAGACCACCCCAGGGACGACGACCTCCGTGCGAGCACGCCCCCGTATCCCGGCCACCCCCCACCCCGTGGAGGCCGCACGATGAGCATGTACCGCGAGCGGGTCTACCGGGGCTCGGCCAGGGCCACCATGCTGCGCACGGCGGGCACGCGCGAGCGGCGCTCGCACCTGACCGCCCCCCGGGTGCCCACCGTCGGCATCGACATCGGCGGCACCAAGGTGATGGCCGGTGTGGTGGACGCCGACGGCAACATCCTGGAGAAACTGCGCACCGAGACCCCGGACAAGTCCAAGAGCCCCAAGGTCGTCGAGGACACCATCGTCGAGCTGGTCCTGGACCTCTCCGACCGGCACGATGTGCACGCGGTGGGCATCGGCGCGGCCGGCTGGGTGGACGCCGACCGCAACCGGGTGCTGTTCGCCCCCCATCTGTCCTGGCGCAATGAGCCGCTGCGCGACCGCCTCGCCGGCCGTCTGGCGGTCCCGGTCATGGTCGACAACGACGCCAACACCGCCGCCTGGGCGGAGTGGCGCTTCGGTGCCGGCCGGGGCGAGGACCACCTGGTGATGATCACGCTGGGCACCGGCATCGGCGGCGCCATCCTGGAGGACGGCCAGGTCAAGCGGGGCAAGTTCGGGGTGGCCGGGGAGTTCGGCCATATGCAGGTGGTGCCCGGCGGGCACCGCTGCCCCTGTGGCAACCGGGGCTGCTGGGAGCAGTACAGCTCGGGCAACGCCCTGGTGCGCGAGGCCCGGGAGCTGGCCGCCGCCGAGTCCCCGGTGGCCTACGGGATCATCGACCGGGTCGGCGGCAACATCCCCGAGATCACCGGTCCGCTGATCACCGAGCTGGCCCGTGGCGGCGACGCCATGTGCGTGGAGCTGCTGCAGGACATCGGCCAGTGGCTGGGCGTGGGCATCGCCAACCTGGCCGCCGCGCTGGACCCGTCCTGCTTTGTCATCGGCGGCGGCGTCAGCGCCGCCGATGACCTGCTGATCGGCCCGGCCCGGGACGCCTTTAGGCGCCATCTGACCGGGCGCGGCTACCGGCCGGAGGCCCGGATCGTCAAGGCCCAGCTCGGCCCGGAGGCGGGCATGGTGGGCGCGGCCGACCTGGCCCGCCTGGTCGCCCGCCGCTTCCGCCGGGCCAACCGGCGGCGGGTCGAGCGCTATGAGCGGTACGCCCAGGCGGGCCGCGGGTGAGCACCATGACGGACATCGAGCCCGAGACCCGGCCGGAACGGCCGGAGCCGGCGGAGCTGCCGGATGCGCCGGAGTCATCCGGCCAGGCGCCCCGGCCGCGCGAGCGCCGCTGGATCAAGGCGCTGGCCGTCTTCCTGCTGATCGCCATCCCGGCGGGCTACCTCTATATCTCCGCGATGCAGAGCCGCGCCGGCAACGGCGACGCGCAGGAGCAGGCCTCCGTCGACGGCCTGGAGGACGGCTGGCCCTCCCGGCTGCAGCGCCGGCTCTATGAGGTGACGGTGCCGCCGTACGCGGAGGATGTCGCGCACTTCGAGACCAACTCCTGGAAGTCCAGCTCGCTGTTCCTGCAATTCACCACCACCCACGACAAGTTCGAGCAGTGGCTGAACGACCGGGGGATGCACCTCTCGGAGCTGGAGAACGGCGATGTGACCATCGACCAGGACGAGGCCGGCCTGGTCGGCTGGAACTTCGGCGGCAAGCACCACTGGGCGGGCACGGTCCAGGAGCAGGACAAGCCCCGCCCCACCCTGGAGATCACAGCGAACCTGGACAACCCGGACTATCCGCGGGTCTTTGTGGTCTCCACCACCTCGCCCTGACGCGACCTCGGCCCCCCGTTCCGCTGCCGGGCGCTCACGCCGCGCGGCAGTGGTGCTGGGCCGGTTGACGCAGGACGGGGTGGTGGGCGGTCAGGGAGATGACCGGGGCCAGGAAGCCATTGGCGCGCATGGCCTGGCACACGTCCCCTCCGTCCGCGTCGGGCGGCCCGATGTCCAGCACGGCCGCGGAGACGCCGGTGGTGGCCGGCCGCAGGGCGGTGGCACCGTCGGGGGCCGGGACGGGGTCGAAGTCCTCGTCGTACAGGCCGTGGTCGTCCTCAACGACCAGGATCTTGCGGCGCATTGTCCTCTGCCGGCCCGTCGGGGGTGCGGTGTGCGCACGAGGTGAGCGATTCGGGCAGCCACCTGTGTATGGCCCACAGACATACGCCCAGCCAGCCGGCGGCGAACAGCCAGCCGCCGACCACATCGGTGAACCAGTGCACCCCGAGATAGACGCGGGTCAGTCCGACCAGCACGCCCCAGCAGCCGACGACCAGTCGCAGCGGTGTCGCGCCGCGCGGGGCGCGCGGGGTCAGCGCGACGATCAGCAGCCCGGCGGCCAGGGCCGCCGTTGTGGTGTGCCCCGAGGGGAACGACCAGCCGCTCGCCTGGGCCGCCCAGTCCTCGCGCGGTGGACGGGCCCGGTGGACGAGCTCCATCGCGCCGTACCGGAGCGCCTGCCCGGCACCGAGGCAGGCGGCGCTGAGCACGGTGGCGAGCAGCCTCTGGCGTGCGGTCCGTCCCGCGATCAGGCCGGCCGGCACGGCGAGGAGGTAGGGGACGATGCCCGTTCCGGTGTCGGTCACCCCGCGGGCCAGGGCTACTGCCGTCGCCGGGCGATGGGCGACCGACCACGACAGGAGAGCGCTGTCCGGCCGGAGCGGCCCACCGGCGCCGACGGCGACGAGCGTGGCCAGCACGCCGAACGCCGTCCACGCGCCAAGGCACCCGGGCAGAAATCGACTGCACCATTGACTACGCATCTGTAGACATCCTACGGGGCTGTGGGCGGCCGACGGGCGGGACCGGTCCCGGCCGGAGCCGACCGTGGTCGCGCAACGGGCCGACGGTACAGTCCTGTTGAGCGCAGGTGTCCTCGACGACGACGCCCTGGCCGCGACCGGCGGCAGATGGCTCGGCGGATCCCACCCCATGGGAGCGCCTGCCGCGGCGCCGGCCGCGACCGACGCCGATCTCGTGCCCGCCGCCGGCACGGCGTGCGGTCAGGACGCGGCCGCGACCTGCCGCCGGGAGAGGGCGTCGGAGGTCTTGGCCGTGATGCAGAGGGAAGCGGCCAGGGTGAGGACGAGGGCGGCGCCGACGGCGAAGATGCTGCCGGTGGCGACGGGCGCGGGGCTGCCGGCGGGGCGGGCGGAGCCGCTGAGGAAGGGGACGATGGCCAGGACACCGATCCCGAGGGCGACTTCGGTCCAGACGACCTTGGGGAAGTGCCGCAGCGTCAGGTGCAGCAGGGAGGCCGTCGCGTCGGCGCGGCGGGCGCGGGCGATGCGGGGCATCAGCCAGAACTGGTTGAAGGCGCCGGCCGCGACCATGCCGAGCACCAGCAGGGTCTTGACGAGCAGGAAGAGGCCGTAGGCCGTTGTCCACAGCTGCCCGATGCCGCCCACGTGCTTCCAGGACATCCACAGACCGGATGTCAGCACTGCCCCGACGCAGACCAGGGCGACGAGGCTGAACCGCCGCCAGATGTCCGCCCACAGCAGGCCGGCGTTCTCGCTCAGATGACGGCGGGCTCCGGCGAGGGTGACGAGCAGGGCCAGTCCGCCGATCCAGACCGTGCCGCTGATGATGTGGACCTGGCCGAAGACGAGGTCGAGCACGCGATCCGTGTCCGCCGGGGCGGTGGCGGGTATCGCCGGGATGAGCGTCACCGCGAGCGACAGCGGCAGAGCGGTCAGCGCCAGGGCGTTGAGGTGACGGCGCGCGACCGGGCTGAACAGCGCGATCAGCGAGGCGGATGCCAGCACGAGCACGATGTTCTGGACCAGGTAGATCGTGCCCTGCGCGACCCACGCGCCCTTGGCCGCGGGTGCGCTCAGGAAGTCCCGGATCCGTCCCGGCGCGAGCGCGTCCCCGAACGGCATGCCCTTGCCGGCGCGGGCCACCCGGGCCGCGAGCTGGAAGTAGCCCACCACCAGCAGCACCACCCCGGCCCACGCCAGGGACCGCGCCGCCCGCCGCCGCAGGACCGCGACGTCGCCGCGCTCGTTCTCCGGCGCGCGCAGGGCGGGGAGTGCCACTGCCGCGTATGTCACGGTGAAGCCGATGGCCCCGCACAACCCGGCGAAATAGCTGGATTTGGTCAGAATCCTCCAGAGGGGAGGGGTGGTGTAGGGCGCGGCAGCTGCGAGGTGCGCAAAATTCATGAAGGTAAAGCTAACCTAAGTAGGCCCGTTCGGTGCCCGGAATGCGGCCCGGGGGGACCAGGCACGTCGGAAATGGATCTCGGCCTGTGTCGCGTCACCGAGGCAGGCGGAGCGATCAGCACCACAGTGCCGGGTCGAAATATCACTTTGTGTTAGCCTCAAACGTTTGGACGGCTGTGGTGGCCGGCGACTCCGTCCGTGCGGTTCCCCTTGTTCGTCGGCTGCTCATTGCTGCCGGGCCTTCCTCGGTATGTTCCCCATGCGGAAGGCTCTTTTATGAACCACCCGGACCGCCTCGGCACCTCGCACGGCGACCTCGCCCGGCCGGTGACCCTCGCCCCGACGGTGCCCCCGGCTGCTTTCGCCGATATGGGACTGCCGGCCGAGGTTCTGCGAACGCTCACCGAACTCGGCGTGCGCGAGCCCTTCCCGATCCAGGCGGCCACGCTGCCCAGCGCCCTCGCGGGACGGGACGTCCTGGGGCGCGGGCGCACGGGGTCGGGCAAGACGCTCGCCTTCGGCCTGCCGCTGCTCGCACGGACGGCCGGGCGGCGTGCGGAGCCGAAGCAGCCCCTTGCGCTGATCCTGGTGCCCACCCGGGAGCTGGCCCAGCAGGTGACCGAGGCGCTCGCGCCGTATGCCGACGCGCTGCGGCTGAGGGTGGCCACGGTCGTCGGCGGCATGTCGATCGGCCGGCAGGCCGCCGCGCTGCGCGATGGCGCCGAGGTCGTCGTCGCCACCCCCGGCCGCCTGCATGACCTCATCGAGCGCAGGGCCTGCAGCCTGGGACGGGTACGGATCACCGTCCTCGACGAGGCCGACCAGATGTGCGACATGGGCTTCCTGCCGCAGGTCACCGAGGTGCTGGACCAGGTGCACGCCGACGGCCAGCGGATGCTGTTCTCGGCCACCCTGGACCGCGATGTCGACCAGCTGGTCCGCCGCTACCTCCACGACCCGGTCGTCCACTCGGTCGACCCGTCCGCGGGCGCGGTCACCACGATGGCCCACCATGTGCTGGTCGTCCACGGCCCCGACCGGTACGCCGTCACCACCGAGATAGCCGCCCGCGACGGCCGCGTGCTGCTGTTCCTGGACACCAAGCACGCGGTCGACCTGCTCACCCGGCATCTGCGGGCCAGCGGAGTGCACGCCGCGGCCCTGCACAGCGGCAAGTCCCAGCCGCAGCGCACCCGGACCCTCGCGCAGTTCAAGAACGGCCAGGTCACCGTCCTGGTGGCGACCAATGTCGCGGCCCGTGGTCTGCACGTGGACGACCTCGATCTGGTGGTCAACGTCGACCCGCCCACCGACCCCAAGGACTATCTGCACCGCGCGGGCCGCACCGCCCGGGCCGGCCGGTCCGGCATTGTCGTCACGCTGGCTCTGTCGGCCCAGCGCCGCGAGTTGAGTCGGCTGATGGCCGAGGCCGGCATCGAGCCGACGGTCACCAAGGTGCGCTCGGGTGAGGCGGAGCTGAGCCGGATCACCGGGGCCAAGGCCCCCTCCGGCATCCCGCTCGACGGCGGGCCCGCCGCACCCCGAGCCAAGAACACCAACGCCCCCTTCCGCGGCCTGGGCACCAGCAAGGACGCCTCCCGCGGCACCGGCGGCAAGTCCCGTAAGGCCGGCGAGGCCCGCAAACTCGCCGAGGCCCGCAAGGCGGCCCGGGTGCGGCGCGGCGGCTGAGAGCCGCTGCCCTGATAGCCGCGGATTCCCGATCACATGCTCGGGCGCGCGCTGATCCCGGTCCGGTAGCCGGGACCAGGACCATTCGCCGTTCGCCGGCGCCGTTGGTGAATCCCAAAGGCTGAACAGGATGTCGAACTTCGCGATCCGTGCTCCTGGTGGTCATGGTCGGCTCGCCCGCACGGTGGGTGTTCTTGCCGGCCGGCGTCTGGCTCAGCAACTGGTGGGCAGTCTGTGGCCAGTTGTGCAGATCACCTGGTGACCGCCGGCCCATGGTTCCGGCGCGGCGCGCAGTGGAATCAGCGCGCCGTGCCGGACAACGAGCAAGCCCCCGGGGCGTGTTCGAGTGGGCTCATGGACTTCACGATGCCGCCTTCGACGGTTCGAACGCGTACCCGGCCTGCCCGGCGTCCGTGATGACGGCCCCGTATCGGGAGCCGAGCTTGCGCCGCAGGCGTGCGATGTGCGTGTCGACCGTGTGTGTCTCGTCGACGGCGGACCGCTGCCACACCAGTTCCATCAACTTGCGGTGCTGCTGGGGACGTTGGGGATGCGTGGCGAGGTGGGCGAGGAGTTCGAACTCCATGCAGGTCAGCTTGACTGGCCGGCTGTCCGCCGAGACCGTGCGGTGTTCAAGATCAAGGACAAGACCGCCCACTCGGTGTACCGGTGCATGCGGAGCCTTCCCGTCGTCGGCAATCGCCGACGGCCGGTGATCGAGGTGCCAGTGCAGGTCACTGACCGCAGGCTCCAGCCAGACGAGGGAGAGCAGTTGTGACAGGACAGCGGTGATGGGGCCCTGGGTGGCGAAGCCGGCTTCCAGAAGCGCTGAGCCGGGCGTTTCACTCCGGCTGGACATCTCCGTCAGGCACACATCGGGGCCGGTCAGGGCCCGGGCGAGCCGGGCCCGTACCCGAGGTTCGTCGGTCATGTCGCACATGACGTGTGCGACGCCGTACAGGGGGGCGTTGACGGTCGCATACGGGGCACTGGCAATGAGGCGTTCGACGGTTTCCTGCAGGAGGCCGGCCGGAAGGAACATGTCGGAGTCTCCTCTCTGATTCCAGGAGAGCTGGTGGTCAAGGGGCCGGACGCGAGGCGGCCTCACGGCGGGGCCGTCCATCGCGGATGACGGCAAACGGCCGGTGGGTTTACGGGCGTTCGCGGTGGGTGTGCGTCTTGGTGCGCATGGCGGTGAGAACGGACGCATGCAGGAGTCACCTCCGTAAGGCGAGTTCGGTGCGGAAGCTGTCAGGCGTGGGACAGCACGGCGGCTCCGGCGATGCGGCGCGCGGCGGGCAGGGGCAGGCCGGTGAAGCGGGAGAGCCAGTGGGCGTCGTGCCCCTGCTGGGCGAGGATGTAAGTGAGGTGTACCCGCGGGTCGTACGCGGCGTGTGCGGCATAGGGCCGGGGGCAGGTGCTGGGGTCGTCCAGCCGGTAGGTCCGCTCCGGTCCGTCACCCAGCACCAAGTTCACGTGTGGGCAGGCGTATTCAGGGCAACGCTTGCAGTCGGCGGCGGGCGGGCACTGACGGGTTGGTGCGGAGAGCCTGGCGCGGTGTGTGAGAAGGCGCACGGTGCCCTCCCTTCATGGGAAGTCGTTGGACGGGTCGGGTGGCGGTGGGTGGTGGTGCGTTCCGTCGCCATTGCGGGGAAGGGGTGGTCGGTCATCTGTCACCAACCGCGAGACGCGCACGATCGCCGGACCGCGATGGCGGTGTGGAGCCGCATGCCGGTCTTCTCGCAACAGCGCGTGGAACAGGGGGTGGTGCGCTTGCCGAAGACGCGAGACTGCCCAGCCGGACTGGTGATCGTCGTCCCGGCCATCACGGACCTCCCGTTCCCCCGGTGGGGGCGATTTCGGGCATGAGGCGGCCATTCACCCCCGTGAGCGCGCAGAACATCGTCCCGGAACGGCATTCAGGCCGTACGGACGCCAGGGCGGTGCCATGTGTGCGCAGGAAAGGTGATTACCGCATGCCAGGACGGAGCGGGGACAGGCGGGAATGGGGCCTACTGTGGCCCGGACTGCTTGGACCGCAATCCATATCTCTCGCCTCCTCCCGGCCGGGGCGCGCGCGGGCGCCGTGATGGGCGCGGCAAGGAGCGGACCGGCCCGCAGACGACCGGCTCACCCCAACTCGTCAGAGCTTTGGCACTGCACGGCGTAATCCCCTTGCCGGGGAAGCCACTTGGGGTCACCCCTTGGGCCGGGGAGACCTGTCCTGAACCTGGGCGTCTCTCGACGTCGTGGGGTCAGTGGCCTGTGTCCGTACAGACGCCTCACCGAACGAGGTGCCTCACATGCCGCCAGCGTAGCGTCCTGATCATGTCTGCATGCAAACACTTGACCCAAACTTGACGCGGGAAAAAAGGCCGGACACCTCCCGGCGTCCGGCGCAACTCGCCGTGTCAGGAGGGTAGTCGGCGGCTGCCCGGTCACGGCGCCGGACGGCCTGCCGCACGCAGGGCGGCGCGAGCGTGGTTCCGGGCGATCGACAGGGCCTTGACCATCTCGCCTCAGCTGGACCACCCAGGGCCTCCTGGTCCCCTGGTACCCGGTCCCGGGCGCCGGTGCATGCGGCGGCGACCAGCAGGCAGGTCAGGCAGGCGGCGGTGATCTTCTGTGTCCGGGTGTTGGCCCAGGGGTCCAGCAGGGGTCACCCCGCCGGCAGTGGGCCCGTGGACGTGTTGGCAGCCGAGGTGCGGCAGGAACTCTGTCGGGCGTGATCTCCTGGCCGGGATGGGCGTGCCAGGAGAGCACGGAGGCGACTGATGGTGGATACGAGCGGATTCCCTTCCCGGAGAGTGTGGCGGCGGCCGCCGTCGCGGTGGGTCGATCTGGTGGTCGCGGCGGCTTTGATCGCACTGTTGTACGGGCTGTTGCGGCTGGCTCCGTCGCTCAACGCACCGTTCCTGCCGAATACGGCGCCCAAGGCGGTGTCGACGGATCCGTCGAATCTGCCTTTCTACGCGGTGCGGTCGCTGCTGCGCATGTTTGTCGCTCTCCTCGCCTCGGTCCTGTTCACCTTTGCGTACGCCACCGCGGCAGCGCGGCTGCGCAGGGCGGACAAAGTCCTGCTGCCGGTGCTGGACATCCTGCAGTCGGTGCCCGTCCTGGGTTTCCTGTCGGTGACCGTCACTGCGTTCATCAGCCTCTTCCCGGGTTCCGAGCTCGGTCTGGAGTGCGCCTCGATCTTTGCGATCTTCACGGCGATGGCATGGAACATGACGTTCGCCTTCTACGCTTCGCTGGTCTCCCAGCCGCGGAAACTCGATGAAGCGGCCCGGGTGATGCGGCTGACGAAGTGGCAGCGGTTCTGGCAGCTGGACGTGCCCAGCGGGGTGATTCCACTGGTGTGGAACGGGATGATGAGCTTCGGCGGGGCCTGGTTCTTCCTGGCCGCCTCGGAGTCCATCTCCGTCCTCAACCACCAGTACGCGCTGCCCGGCATGGGGTCCTATGCCGCCGCCGCGATCGCCCAGGGAGACCTGGGCAAGGTGGGCAACGCCATCGCGGTGATGGTCGTCCTGGTGATCGGGGTCAATGTGCTGTTCTGGCGGCCGGTGACCGCCTGGTCGGAGCGCTTCCGGGTGGAAGAGTCCCGGGCCGCCGAGCACCCCCGCAGCCTCGTACTGGACTTCCTGCGGCGCTCGCAGGTGCCGCGGCTGATGGGACGGCCGCTGAAGCCGCTCTGGCCGGCGCTCGACCGGCTGATGCGGCCGTTCGGACTGGCCGAGCACGCCATCGGCGTCTCGCCGGCGCGGGAGCGGACCGGTGATGTGTTCTTCGCCGGAGTGGTCAGCGCGATCGTCGCCTATGGAGCCTGGAAGGCGTGCACCTATGTGAACTCGAGCGTCGGTTTCGGCGCGTTCGGCTCCGCGCTGGCGCTGGGCGCGGCCACCTTCGCCCGCGTGGTGGTGCTTATCGTCGTCGCGACGCTGGTGTGGGTGCCGGTCGGGGTGTGGATCGGGATGAATCCCCGGGTGACCCGGTTCGCCCAGCCGGTGGTCCAGATCCTGGCCAGCTTCCCCGCGAACTTCCTGTTCCCCTTCGCCACCGCTGTCTTTGTCGCACTGGGCATCTCGCTGAACTTCGGGGCGATCCTGCTGATGGCGCTGGGGGCACAGTGGTACATCCTCTTCAACGTCATCGCGGGCGCCTCGGCCATCCCGTCCGATCTGCGGGAGGCGATGACGACATTCCGGGTGAGCGGGTGGCTGCGCTGGCGGGAATTCATCCTGCCCGCCGTCTTCCCGTCCTACGTCACCGGAGGCATCACGGCGGCGGGCGGGGCATGGAACGCCTCGATCGTCGCCGAGGTGGTCGACTACGGGCAGCACCATCTGACCGCGACCGGACTGGGCGCCTACATCACCGAAGCCACCGCCACCGGAAACTTCCCCAAGATCCTGGTGGGCATCTTCGCCATGAGCCTGTACGTCGTCGCCGCGAACCGGCTGTTCTGGCGCCGCCTTTACCGGCTGGCCGAGACCCGGTACGCGCTCTGACCCCGTCCCCTGTCCGCCCGCCCGTCCACCCACACCCCTTCCAGTTCCCGAGGCAGGATCCGTGAACAGCAGCGAAGCCCTCATGACCGGAGCGCGTCCGCCGGGGGAGACGATCGTCCGGGCCGACTCGGTGACCAAGACGTTCACCACACCGGACGGCGGTGCCCTGCCGGTACTGGACGGCATCAGTTTCGACCTGGCCGAGGGCGAGATCGTCGCCCTGCTGGGCAAGTCCGGGTCCGGCAAGTCGACGTTGCTGCGCTGCGTGGCCGGCCTGATCGCCCCCTCGTCCGGCTCGGTCTTCTACCGGGGTACGCCGCTGACCGGCGCCAATCCTGGGGTGTCGATGGTCTTCCAGTCCTTCGCGCTGCTGCCCTGGCTGACGGTGCAGCAGAACGTCGAACTCGGCCTGGCGGCACTGGGTGTGGGCGAGGAGGAGCGCCGCCGACGGGCCTTGAAGGCGATCGACCTGATCGGCCTGGACGGCTTCGAGTCGGCCTATCCCAAGGAACTGTCCGGCGGCATGCGTCAGCGCGTGGGCTTCGCCCGCGGCATCGTGGTCGAACCCGACGCGCTCTTGATGGACGAACCCTTCTCCGCCCTGGACGTGCTGACGGCGGAGAACCTCCGCACGGAGCTCGTCGGCCTGTGGGAAGGCCATGAGGCACCGGTGAAGTCGATCCTGATCGTCACCCACAACATCGAGGAAGCCGTGCTGCTGGCCGACCGGATCCTGGTGCTCTCCTCCAACCCCGGCCGCATCCAGGCCGAACTCACCGTGGACCTGCCCCGCCCCCGCAACCGGCAGCACCCCCGCTTCGAAGCCCTGGTCGATACGGTCTATGCCATCCTCACCGGCCGGGAGGCGGCGGCCGCCGCCGCTGCCGAAGCTCCGGCGCCGCCGGGTGGCCCGGCCCGTCCGGCGCCCGCGCCGACCCCCATCAGCGCCCCGCTGCCGGACGTCAGGGTCGGCGGCCTGGCGGGCCTGCTGGAGATCCTCATCGCGCGCGGGGGCGAGGACGGACTGGCCGAGATCGCCGATGAGCTCAACTTCGAGGTCGATGATCTCCTGCCTCTGGTCGACGCCGCCGTCATGCTCGGCCTCGCGCGCCTCGACGGTCCACGCATCACCATCACCGACACCGGCCGCGAATTCTCCGCCGCCGACATCCTCACCAGCAAGAGGCTCTTCGCCCGGCACGCCGCCGCCCGTGCCCCGCTGGTGCGCGCGATCGTCCAGGCCCTGGCCGCGACCGAGGGCCACACCCTGCGCGAAGACTTCTTCCTGGACCTGCTCCGGCGCGGGTTCTCCGCGGAAGAAGCGCGCAACCAGCTGGAGACCGCGATCGACTGGGGCCGCTACGCCGAGCTGTACGACTACGACCGTGATGACGGCAAGTTGACCCTGGAGCCCGGTGCCCAGCAGGCGTTGTAGCCGGCCACGGCCGGGACCGGCGCGCACCCCTGCTCTGCAACGACAAGGCCGTCCTGGGCCAACGGCCGCTGGACCAACGCCTTCACCTCGCTGGTCGTCGGCGTCCTGGTCACCCTGTCCATCATCCTGACCGCCTCGGTGGCCTTCCCCGACATCACCTCCGGCGCGATCCTGGACATCATGGCCGTCTGCGGCGTCGCCGGCATCCTCGCCATCGGCTACGCCGAGGTACGCCGCCGCAAGGGCTGGGCACCGGCCGCGCCCATCGACCGTACGGGCAAGGAGAACTGGCGGATGCCGCCGCTGGAGGAACTGCCCAAGCCCGTGATGTCCAGCGGGCGCAAGGTCGGCATGGGTGCGCTGCGGGTGTACCTGGTGATCGCCATGGTCCTGGTGATCATCCACGTCGTCCAGCTCGCGACCGGCCACGGCAACTGACCGTCCCCGGGCGGCGGTTTTCCTCCCCTCCCGTCGCCTGGGGATGCTCCACCGGCCCTCCATCGACTCCTCAACCGAAAACAGGGGCGGGCACCCTCATATGCCTCTCGCCCCGCCCACGGTCCGCTCGGCAGTGAAACCGAACGCGCCTGCCTCCGCGTGCTGCCGAAGTCGGTGATCCGGCAGGTCCGTTGAGGAACCGGTACGTCCACCTTGCCTGCCCGCTCGCCCGTTCACCGCTTGCCTCGCATTCGGGCCCGGCTCGCCGAGGCGCCCGCCGCGGAAGATGTCCAGGCCGGCGATTCCCGCGTCCGGGTGGTTCAGTCGCATGCCGCGTTCCTGGAAGCGCACTTCACCACCGACGGACCGGTTGCCGCACCGCTGGGCCGACTTGTTGCCCTCGTCGGACTGGAGCGCGCAGTTCACGAACTCCACTGGCACCTCGACGCCTCGGCCGTCGGCGGCGACGGCACCGGTCAACTCGTCAGCTCAATGGGGAGCTCCCTGTGAAACGTCTGTCGCGCCGCTTTCCCCACTTTCGAACCGGACGACGGCATCAACGTAGTGATCCAGGTGACCCTCGCCTCGGACGGTCAGGCGTCCGCGGCCCTGGAACGGCTGGTCGTCCAACTGGCACGCGAACCCCGGGTGCGCGATCTGCGGTAGGACCTGCGTGCCGGCCCGCTTGCGAAACCGCACCGCACCGCGGTGATCCCGGCCGGCACATTGGTCTGGCCCGGATGGTTGTACTCCAGTCAAAAGGTGGCAATGGTTTTCATCTTGCGTTGATATGAAAATCGTTTTCATCTATGTTGAGGGTGAGCCACGCACGCCGGAGTGGGCCACCGCGCCACCGGCACCGCCCGAAGGAGCCCCTCATGCCCACCGCCGTCACGTCCCGATTTCCGCGACCATCCGCACGGACCGCCCTTGTCACCGCCGTGGCAGCCCTGACGGCCGTGACCGCCACCGCCTGTTCGACCTCGTCCTCCTCCGATGCGAAGGCAGGCGGCAGCACGTCGGCCACGGGCCGCTCCGGTTCGGGCAAGAAGATCGAGGTGGTGGCGGCGGAGAACTTCTGGGGCAGCATCGCCACCCAGCTCGGCGGCGACCACGTCCATGTCACCAGCATCATCACCAACCCCGACACCGACCCGCACGACTACGAGCCCAAGGCCGCCGACGCCCGCAACGTGGCCGGTGCTCGGTACGCGATCGTCAATGGCATCGGCTACGACGCCTGGGCCGACAAGCTCCTCGCCGCCAACCCGGCAGGCGGGCGTACCGAGTTGAAGGTCGGTGACCTCGTCGGCGTCAAGAAGGGCGGCAACCCGCACCGCTGGTACTCGCCGGACGACGTCCACAAGGTCATCGAGAAGATCACTGACGACTACAAGAAGGCCGACCCCGCCGACGCCGCCTACTTCGACCAGCGGAAGACCGCCTACGAGACCAAGGACCTGGCCCCGTACACCAAGCTGATATCGGAGATAAAGAGCAAGTACGCGGGCACTCCGATCGGTGCCTCGGAGTCCATCGTCACCCCGCTCTCGGAGGGGCTCGGGCTGAAGATGCTGACCCCGGAGACCTTCCTCGACGCGATGAGCGAGGGCACCGACCCCACGGCCAAGGACAAGGCCACCATCGACGACCAGATCAAGAACAAGAAGATCAAGGTCTACGTCTACAACTCCCAGAACTCCACCCCGGATGTGCAGGCCCAGGTCAAGGAGGCCAAGGACGCGGGCATCCCCGTGGCCACGGTGACCGAGACCCTCGCCCCGGCCAACGCCACCTTCCAGCAGTGGCAGACCAGCCAGCTCCAGGGCATCGAAGAGGCCCTGGCCAAGGCCACCGGGCGATGATCGAGGCCATGGAGTCGGCGGTACGGGCCGCTGGGGGCCGGCTCCCTGCTTCCCGGCAGGTGGCCGAACCGGTGCTTGAGCTGCGTGAGGCCGCCGTGCGGGTGGGCGGCCGCACCCTGTGGTCGGGGGTGAATCTCGCTGTGGGGGCAGGGGAGTTCACTGCCGTCCTCGGCCCGAACGGCGTCGGCAAGTCCACCCTGGTCAAGGTGGTGCTCGGTGCGATGCCGATCGCGGCGGGCGAGGTGCGGGTCCTGGGGACCCGTCCCGGTCAGGCCAGCCGGCGCATCGGCTATCTGCCGCAGCGCCGCAGCTTCGACGCCTCGATGCGGATCCGTGGCATCGATGTGGTCCGCCTGGGGCTGGACGGTGACCGCTGGGGCGTGCCGCTGCCGATCCCGGGACCGCGTCGGCGCGCAGCCCGCCAACGCGTGGCCGAGGTCATCGAGTTGGTGGGCGCGACCGCCTATGCTCACCGGCCGGTCGGAGAGTGCTCCGGCGGCGAACAGCAGCGGCTCCTCATCGCGCAGGCGCTTGTCCGGCGACCGCAACTGCTGTTGCTGGACGAGCCGTTGGACAGTCTCGATCTCTCCCACCAAGGCGGGATCGCCGCGTTGATCGGGCGTATCTGTCACCAGGAGGGCGTGGCCGTGGTGATGGTGGCGCACGATGTGAACCCGATACTGCACCACCTCGACCGGGTTGTGTATCTCGCCGGGGGCGGCTCTGTCAGCGGTGCTCCGCAGGACGTGATCACGTCCGAGACCCTGACGGGGCTGTATGGCACGCCGGTCGAGGTGCTGCGGGCCTCCGACGGGCGGCTGGTTGTGGTCGGGCGGCCCGAGTCCACCGGGGGCGGTCATGGTGTCGGCTGATCCGCTCTGGTCGTGGAACCTGGTGGGTGACGTCCGGCAGATGTGGTCGTACCCGTTTATGGTCAACGCCTTCCGCGCGGGCGCGATCGTGGCCGTGGTCTCCGCCGCCGTCGGGTGGTTTGTGGTGCTGCGGCGGCAGACCTTCGCCGCGCACACCGTCTCCGCCGTCGCGTTCCCCGGCGCCGCCGGGGCCGTGTTCCTCGGAGTCGGCGCGGTCTCCGGCTACTTCACGGTCTGCCTCGCCGCGGCCCTGGTCATCGCGGCCCTGCGCGGCACCGGCGACCGTGAGGAATCCGCGCTGACCGGAACCGTCCAGGCCTTCCTCCTTGCCTGCGGATACCTCTTCACCGCCCTCTACAAGGGACTGCTGGAGGGGCCGCAGACCATCCTCTTCGGCACCTTCCTCGGCATCACCAGCAGCCAGGTGACCGTCCTGTTCTGGGTGGGTATCGCGGTGCTCGCGGTGCTGGCGCTGATCGGCCGGCCGCTGCTGTTCGCCTCCGTCGACCCGCGGGTCGCCGCCGGGCGCGGGGTCCCGGTGCGGGCGCTGTCCATCGCGTTCCTCGTCCTGCTCGGGGCGGCGACCGCCGAGGCCAGCCAGATCACGGGCACCTTGCTGGTGTTCGCCCTGATGGTGATCCCCGCCGCCACCGCACAGACCCTCACCGCCCGTCCGATGACGAGTCTGCTGCTGGCCGTGGTGCTGGCGCTCGCGGCCACCTGGGCGGGGCTGGTCGCCGCCTACTACTCGCCCTATCCACTGGGGTTCTTTGTGACCTCGTTCGCCTTCGCCGGATATGTCCTCGCCCTGGGGGTGCGTGTGGTGCGCAAGGCCCTGCCGGGCCGGCCGGTCAGGGAGGTTGCCGGATGACCGCATTGTCCCAGCCGTTCTTCCAACACGCCCTGCTCGCCGGAACGTTGATCGCGGCCGCATGTGGCATGGTCGGCTACTTCCTGGTGCTGCGCGCCCAGGTCTTCACCGCCGACGCGCTGAGCCATGTCGCCTTCACCGGCGCCATGGCCGCCCTCGCCATCGGCTATGACCTGCGGCTGGGACTGTTCGCCGCCACGATCGGCATCGCGCTGCTCTTCGGCGCGCTGGGCCGCCGGGCCCGCCCGGATGACGTGGTCATAGGGAGCGTCTTCTCCTGGGTCCTCGGCCTGGGCGCGTTCTTTGTCACCCTCTACACCACCTCCCGCAGCACGGCCGACGGCACCGCGGGCGTCAGCGTCCTGTTCGGCTCGATCTTCGGTATTTCCGCGGCTCATGCGGCAACTGCCGCCCTGCTCGGCGCGGGCGTCTGCCTGGTGCTGCTGATCGCCGCCCGCCCGCTGCTGTTCGCCACGGTGGACGAAGCGGTGGCCGCGGCCCGTGGTGTTCCGGTCCGGCTGCTCGGCTATGGCTTCCTCGCCGTGGCCGGGGCCAGTGCCGCCGAGGCCACCCAGGCGGTCGGCTCGCTGCTGCTGCTCGGCCTGCTCGCCGCTCCGGCCGGAGCCGCGATCCGGCTGACCGACCGGCCGTACCGGGCGCTCGCTCTCTCTGTGGGTCTTGCGGTGACGGAGATGTGGACGGGCCTGTTCACCTCGTACGCGGTGCCGCGAATGCCGCCGAGCTTCGCCATCATGGCCACCGCCACCGCCGTCTACGCGGCCACCTTCCTCATACGGCGCCCTGTCCCGCGTACCGGCTGAAGGCTGAAGGCTGAGCGGAGGAGCACCAGATGGCAGACAAACGACCGCGGGCAACCGCCCGCGATATGGCGCTGCTCGGCCGCATCACCCAGCAGCGTGCCGTGGTGCTGGGAGCCCTGGTCGTGGTGGAAGGTTTCATCAGCGCCCAGGCCCTGCACAAGCGGCTGGTGGCCGACGGCTCGCCCGTCGGCCTCTCCACCGTCTATCGCACCCTCACCGCGCTGGCCGAGGCCGGCCGGGCGGACGTCTTCCGCGACACCAATGGCGAGCGGCTCTTCCGCCACCGCCCCGGCCCCGACCACGGCCACTACCTGATCTGCACCCAGTGCGGCCTCAGTCTGCCCGTCGAATCCGGCCCGGTGGAGAAATGGGCCGACCGGATCGCCCGGACCTCAGGGTTCGCCGACGTTCGGCACGCCGTCGAACTCTCCGGCGTGTGCCCGGACTGCGGCCGGAAGACAGATCAGGCACAGACAGATCAGGCACAGACATCCTGAAGGTCAGTGGTCGTCCCAGTGCCCGTCGTGCTGGGCGTGACGGTGCCCGTCGTGGACGTAGTCCATATGGTCGCCGTGCGGCACGGCGACATGACCGCACCCCGCACCGTGCTGGTGCGCGTGCTCCTGGTGGACGGTGTGGCCGGTGGGCTCGCACTCGTCGGTGTGGTCCTCGTGTATGCGGTGCAGGTGCCCGTCGTGGACGTAGTCGATGTGGTCGCTGTGCGGTACAGCGACATGACCGCATCCCGCACCGTGCTGGTGGGTGTGGTTCGCGTGAGAAGTGTGCGTACTGGTCAACATGGCAAAGCCTTCTTTTCTCCCCCGCATGATCGGATCTGTTCCGACGGGAGAGCCTGCCCTTCCCGTGTTAACCGCGCCAGGAATTCACAAAAGTTGCCAGAAGTCGGCTGAAAACACGCCATGCGGCAGAGGGTGACTCGGGCATCACATGGCCAGGCCACCGCCACAGCGCAGCCCGCCGACGTGAACCCTGCGGCGCGTAGCCGCTACCCGCGCCCAACCTCTTGTGACCAAGAAGCGGCTGGGTGTTCGCTCGAATGGACAACCGCATCAGCGAAGAAGGAGCGCTGGCCATGACCGTTAACACGCCGTCCCCGACATGCAGTTCAGGCTGCACCTGTGGTCCGGGCTGCAGCTGTGGATGCCAGTCCGGCGGCCCGTGCCAGTGCGGCGGCTAGCCGAACACCGCCCACTGTGCCGAGGGGCTACAACGAGACAGCTGCCGGCGTCGTTTCGCCGACTGCCGTCCCGCCGGGGCCACCCTGGCGGGACGGCTGACGTCCGGGTCTTATGCCGGGGTACTCATGCGCGGACTGCCTCCGGCTCATGGTCGTGCTCGCAGATGGCGTCGTCCAGGCCGCGGACGTCCCAGGCGGGGAAGGGATCGGACCATGACATGCCTGCCTCGTCCGGCCGCACGAGGCAGGCGGAGAGCGCCTGTTGCAACGCTTCCGGGCGCAACTCCGTGCCGATGAAGACGAGTTCCTGTCCTTGTCCGCCCGGCTCGCGGGCACCGGCGGGCTCGAAGCGGGCCACGGCTCCGGCCTGTGACCACAGCCCGGTCACCCGGTCGCGCCCGGCCAGCCAGAAGAACCCCTTGGAACGCAGCACTTGGCCATAGGCCGCGGAATCGAGTTCCTCGGTGACGAACGTCCACAGGCGCTGCGGGTGGAAGGCCCGATCGGCGCGGAAGACCATTGAGGAGATGCCGTACTCCTCGGTCTCGGGGGTGTGGTCGCCGTTGAGCTCCCTGACCCACCCGGGCGCCTGCTGGGCACGCTCCAGGTCGAAGAGGCCGGTGCCGAGGATCGTCGACGGGTCCACCCGGCCGTGCTCGGCGGGCACGATGCGGGCGGCCGGGTTGAGACGGGCGAGCGCCGCCCGGAGCCGGCCGGCATCCGCCGCGTCCACCAGATCGAGCTTGTTGAGGACGATGACGTCGGCGAACTCGACCTGGTCCATGAGGAGGTCGCTCACCGTCCGCTCGTCGTCCTCGTACTGGTCGAGGCCGCGCTCCGCCAGGCCGTCGCCGCCCGCGAGCTCGGGGAGGAAGTTCGCGGAGTCGACGACGGTGACCATGGTGTCGAGCCGGGCCAGGTCGCCGAGGGTCGCGCCGTCGTCCCGGGGGAAGGCGAAGGTGGCGGCGACGGGCATCGGTTCGGAGATCCCGCTGGACTCGATGAGCAGGTAGTCGAAGCGGCCTTCGCGGGCCAGCCGGTCCACTTCCTCGAGGAGATCGTCCCGCAGGGTGCAGCAGATGCAGCCGTTGGTCATCTCGACCAGGCGTTCCTCGGTCCGGGACAGTGCGCCTTCGCCGCCCCGCACCAGCGCGGCGTCGATGTTGATCTCGCTCATATCGTTGACGATCACGGCGACGCGCAACCCGTCACGGTTGGCGAGGATGTGGTTGAGCAGGGTCGTCTTGCCCGCGCCGAGGAAGCCGGAGAGAACGGTCACCGGCAGTCGTCGATCAGCCATGGACCGTCAGCCTTCCGGGTGCAGCAGCCCGCGCTCGTACGCCTTCACCAGCCGCTGCGGCACCAGGTACACGGAGCCGTCGACGGTGACCGGCACCAGCTGGGGCGTGCTCGCCTTCCACTGGGCACGGCGGTGGCGGGTATTCGAGCGGGACATCTTCCGCTTGGGCACGGCCATGGGAACGAAGACCTCCATCGTCGGGATGCGTGCCGCCACGCTATCTGAAAACGGGAACCGTTACCAATAGGGAGGGGTGGTCGCTTACGACGCCTGCGATTCCGTGCTGCGAGTGCCGGCGTCAGGCGGCACCTCGGCGCCCATCACCGAACGATCGACACCGCATGGCCGGAGTTGCCGCCCCTTCACCGCCGGCCGGGACGAGTGCTGCGCAATGCTCGATGCGCCAGGGGGCGTCGGGCCGGGTGCGGCGCGCCTCGTGGGCGAGCCGGAAGGCGCGCACCGGCGCTTCGGCGTCGTCCCATCTGCCGGCGGAGATGGGGGTGGCTCACCGGGCGGCGTTCAGCGGTACTGGGTGCGCAGGGTGGTGAGGCAGTCCGCGGCCCGGCGCTGCGGGTCGGTGTCGGTGCTGGCCCAGGCGATCCGGGCGTCCGGCCTGATGAGCACTGCGGTGACGTCCCGCCAGATCGGTTCTGACGTTTGGGCGTTGACGGTGGCCGCCCGCTGTTCCAGGCCGTCCGCGGTACACGGTGTGGGTGTCCCGCCGAGGTCCAGCAGCAGTGGCCGGCCATGGTGCATCAGCGGGTGGGCGGTGGGTACGCCGGCCATGTCCAGAGCGAGGCCGGCCAGTCGGGTGCCGTTGAGCGGGTGCGCGCCGGGTGCGGTGCCGGCGGGGCGCGGGTCGTCGAAGCCGGCGATCCGGCGGGCCCACTGCCGGTTGGTCCGCGGTTCGTTGAGCGCGGCGGACCAGACCTCGCGCAATGCGATCTGCTCCGGGCTCACCGCCGCGAACAGGGCGAGCTGCGCGCGGGTGTTGTCGATGACGGCGCGGGCGGCCGGGCGGCGCTCCGTGTCGTAGCTGTCGAGCAGTCCGTCGGGTGCCCGGCCCTGGAGGGTGGCGGCCAGCTTCCAGCCCAGGTTGGCGGCGTCCTGGATGCCGAGGTTCATGCCCTGCCCACCGGCCGGGAAGAACATATGCGCCGCGTCCCCGGCCACCAGCACCCGTCCGGCCCGGTACCGCGCGGCCTGGCGGGTGGCGTTGCCGTAGCGCGACAGCCACCGGGGGTTATGGATGCCGAGGTCCCGTCCCAGGAGCGCCCGGGTCTGCTCGCGCACCTCCTCCAGCGTCAGTGGTTCGCCGGTGCCGAGGTGCATGGTGGCCGTGGACAGGCCCGCCAGCCGGTGGACGCCGTCGCCGATCGGGGCCGCCAGAAACGAACCGGCCGGCCCGGTGGCGGCGAGCGGCGCGCTGGGCGGATCGTCGAGTTCGACGTCGGCGAGCCACCCGGTCAGCGTGGTGTCCTGGCCGGGGAAGTCGATGCCGGCCGCCTGGCGTACCGCGCTGCGGGTGCCGTCGCAGCCCACCACCCAGCGGGCGTGCACGGTCCGGTGGGTGGTGCCGGCCCGGATCACCACCTCGACGGCGTCCGGTGCCTGGGTGAGCGAGACGACCTCCTCCCCGCGCAGGACCCGGGCGCCCACGGCGAGTGCGTGCTCCTCCAGGAGCTGTTCGGTGACGGACTGGCCGAGGGCCAGCATGAACGGGTGCGCCGCCCCGACTGTGGAGAAGTCCAGCCGGGTGGTCGACGCGCCGAAGTGGCCGGTCGGCACCGGGATGCCGCGTTCGATGAACCGCTCCGCCAGGCCGCGGGTGGCGAAGGTGTCCAGCGTGCCGGCCTGCATGCCGACCGCGCGCGACCGTCCGTCCGGCGCCGCCCGGCGTTCCACGACGGTCACCTCCACCCCGTGCAGGCGCAACTCCGCGGCGAGCCAGAGCCCCACCGGGCCGGCCCCGGCAATGAGCACGTCGAGCATGACAAGCACTTCCTCTCACTTGGGGACGATGCGCCATGACGGCGGCGCCCCGGTGCGCCGGCACAGGGGCGCCGCCGTCATGGCGTCAGGTGGGCAATGCGGCTCAGCGGGCGCTGCCGAGATTCCGGTCGGCGTCGGCGCCTTCGAGCATGAGGGTGGTCTCCTCGATGCGGCGGAAGCGGCCGTCGGGGGCGAACTCGGCGAAGAGGTAGACCTCCATGCGGACGGTGGAGCCGTCGGTCTTGATGACCTCCATCGTGTGGCGGTCGGCGTAGCGGTCGCCGGAGGCGAGTTCGTCGTGCACCTCGACCGAGCCGCCGGCGACGACCGTGCGCAGGTGGGCGATGTGGGCGAGGAACTCGGTGCGGTCCGCCCAGCTTCCGTCGGTGCGCTGACGGTAGTCGGGGGCGAAGTGCCGGTCGGCGGCCTCGTCGAGGTCGAGGCCCGGGGTGAGGAGCAGGTCGGTGAGGGCGGCGCGGGCGTCGGTGTGGGTGCTGACGGTGGTCATGACGGTCCCCTTGGAGTTCGCGTTTCGGCAGAAGTGCGTGCGCTGAGCACGCATATGCACCGTACTACAGATTGCGTGCGCCGCGCACGCTATCCTTGGGTCATGCCTGACGATGTGGGACACGAGATCGCCGACACTCTTGGAGCCCTGCTCAGGCGAGGCGCCCGGGCACAGCTGTACGCCCGCCTGACGGGCGGCCTGGGTGAGGCGGTGGACGAAACCACCTACCCCGTCCTCAGTGGGCTCGCCCGGACCGGCGCGTGCAGCGCTGCCGACCTCGCGGGCGAGATCGGCCTCGACCGCTCCGGCGTCACCCGCCGCGCCACCCGCCTGGAGGAAGCCGGCCTGCTGCGCCGCGAACCCCACCCCGACGACCGCCGCGCCACCCTGCTCACCCTGACCGAAACCGGACAGCAGACGGTCCGGACCACCCGGCAGCGCCTCGCCACGATCATCGAAGCGTCCCTCGCCTCCTGGCTACCCGAGGAGGCGCAGAGCTTCGCCCGCCAACTCCACCGCTCTGTCGCCACCGGCCCATTCACGGAATCATGACGCCGGCACCCGAGGTGCGAGTGCACGAGGCCCGGACCGCGCCGACGCGCATGCTGGTGAACGTCCGCTCAACGACGAAGAGCGCGCCGCCGCCGGCGACGACCAGGCCGCGCTCGGCCAACCACTGGAACGGCTGGTCGACTTACTGGAACGGCTGGGCGACGTTCCCACGCCGGCCGGCGCGACACCACATCGGACCGGCGTTCCGACGACCGCGACGCTCCTGCCCATCGCCGCCGAACCAGGGCAAAGACTCAACGGTGTGGTGCGGGTCGAGTATCGGGGCGTGGCTCATCAAGGCAGCCTCTGGGGGACGCGCCACAGGCGGCGGGGCAGGTCGCCTTCCTCGAGCGGGTGGACGTGCGCCGACTCTTCTGCACGTCGGACGACATCACGTGCACCGGCACCAACATCATGTGCACCGGCACCACAAGGTCCCTACGGTGAGCGAGGGCCGTTCTGCGGTCGTCAGCAGCGGGCATCGGTCAGAGCTTGGGCGGCCCGCAGAGCCTTGGTCGCAGGTCCGGCCTGCTGAGTGTCCTGTTCCCGCATCTCGGCTCGGTGGTGGTCGAGTTGGTGTTCCGCAGCGGCCGGTCCGTGCGGATACGGGCCCGGAGCCGGGCGGTGGAAGCCCGGTGCCCGGGGTGCGGGACCGCCTCGCACCGGCGGCACAGCGGATACCCCCGGCGCCTCGCCGACCGCTGCGGTGGGCGGGTGGGAAGTAGGCATCGACCTGCGCGTCCACCGGTACTTCGGCGACGACGATGAGTGCGGGCGCCGGATGTTCGCCGAGCGGATCGACGGGCTGACGGTCCGGTACGGACGCCGCAGTGTGCCGCTGCGCGACCTGCTGCGGCAGGTCGCGCTCGCCCTCGGAGGACGTGCCGGCGCCCGGCCGGCGACGCGGCGGTGGCCGCGCCCGCCCCGAGCACGCACGTCGCCGTCTACGCGGCGGGGGTGAGTTCGGCGCGGCCGAACAGCAGGGCGTAGCCGGTGGGGAGTTGGTGGAGGATACGGGTGATCAGGTCGGGGCCGGCGTAGGCGGCGATGGCGGAGAAGACGGATCCGGTGTCCCAGCGAGTGGTGGCCAAGGAGGCGCCGGTGCGGGCGGCGAGGTCCTTGACGAAGGCCCAGCCGGTCAGCGGCTGGGGGTCGGGGATCTGCGCGGTCAGCACGCGTGCGGCTTCCAAGGGCAGGCAGCCGGCCAGGTCGACGCGTTCGTCGCCGGTCAGCTGGCGCCCCAGTCCGGCAAGAACCAGGCGGACGGCTTCGTCGGCTCGCTCGCGGGTGGGGTAGGCGCCCTCGTAGCGGACCTTCTCCAGCATCTGCTCGTATGCCGTCCCGTACGGCTGCTGGAGCGGTGCATGCCGGTCGGAGATCACTGGGGTGGTTGCCTTTCTTGCTGTGGCCGGTGTCCGTGCACCGGCGTGCGGGATGGTCAGGTGGGCTGGGGGCGGCCGAAGAGCAGGTCGTAGCCGGCCGGGAGCTGGAGCAGGATCTGCCCCAGCAGGTCATCGCCGGCTGCGTCGGCGACGGTGGACAGCACGGCGCTGACGTCCCAGGCCGCGGTCCGTTCGGTGGCGCCCTCGATCCAGGCGGCGGTGGCCCGGATGAACCGCTCCGGAGACAGCGGTTCGGCGCTCTGCAGCGGGTTGAGCAGGATCAGGGCGAACGCCTCAGGAAGGCGCGCCGCAAGCTGGGCGCGGACGTCGCCGACCAGATGCGCGCCGAGCAGGGCGAGCACCACGCGGGCCGCGCGCTCGGCTTCCTCCGCAGTGCCGTATTTCCCGCGTTCCTTCACATGACCGAGGAACGCTTCACGTCGCAGAGTCATCTCGGCCGCCATCCCTCTTCTTCTTCGGACCGCTTCTTCGGACCGCCGAAGGGAGTGCGGAAAGCGGGGCGAGGGGGGAGATCAGGCGCCCGCTCTCCGCACCCGTCCGGCCGGTGTCAGCCGGAGATCTCCTTGTGGCCGGAGCCGACGCCGATGGAGATCTTGCGGGGCTTGGCGCGCTCGGCGATCGGGATGCGCAGGGTGAGCACACCCGCGTCGTAGTCGGCCTTGATGTGCTCGGTGTCGAGGGTGTCGGCGAGCACGATCTGGCGGGAGAAGACGCCCAGCGGCCGCTCGGACAGCTCCATCTGCACGGCGTCGGTCTTCGCCGCCGGCCGGCGCTCGGCCTTGACGGTGAGCATGTTCCGCTCGACGTCGATGTCGATCGCGTCGGTGCTGACGCCGGGCAGGTCGAAGGCCACCACGTACTCGTCGCCCTCGCGGTAGGCGTCCATCGGCATCGCCGACGGGCGGGACCAGGTGCCCGGGCCCATCAGCTGCTGCGCCAGCCGGTCCAGCTCACGGAAGGGGTCAGTGCGCATCAACATCGTGAAAACACCTCCAGCAGGTTCGGGCAGTTGCTGCCAATGCGCCTCACTGACACTGTTGTAACATGTCATCCAATGGATGACAAACAAAATGTCGTCGATGTGATGACAACCCGAGGGAGGTGCCCGTGACCGCAGCCGACCAACCACCCGCGACCGGCGCGAACGCCCACAGCCCGGCGTCGTTCCTCGCCGCAGCGGCGGCTCTCAACGCCATAGAAGACGCCCTGCGCGACGCCCGGTGCGACTCTCCGGACGCGCCCGAAGGTCCCGGTCCCGGGCCGGAGCAGGCGCTGGCCTCCCTGCTGCTGCTGCGGCAGGTGCGCGAGCAGCTCGCCGGATGGGAGACCGGGCTGATCGAAACCGCCCGCGACGCGGGAGCCAGCTGGGCGGACCTCGCTCATCCCCTCGGCGTCGCCAGCCGCCAGGCAGCCGAACGCCGCTATCTGCGCGGCCGTCCCGGTCCGGCCGGGACCACCGGCGAGCAGCGTGTGACGGCCACCCGCCAGGCTCGGGCCGCCGAACGCAACACCGCCACCTGGGCCCGCACCAACGCCGCCGTCCTGCGCCGCCTCGCCGGCCAGATCACCGCACTCACCGACCTCCCCGCCGCCGCCCGCCGCCCGCTCGACAAGCTCCACGCGGCCCTCGCCCACGACGACCCCGCCGACCTCATCGCCCCCCTGACCGCCATCCGCCCCCACCTGGCCACCGCCCACCCCGACCTCGCCGCCCGGCTCGACACCCTCACACCCCCCTGAACCCACCCGTTTCCCAAGGCATGGCGCGAGCCCCTCTGCCGTCACATACACAACACTGCGCTTCTTCACAGGGGGAGCTGGTGAGCAAGGGCCGTTCCGTCTTCCCGGGCTGCCCCGTCTCCACATGCGGTGATGCTCTGGGCGGAATCGAGGGATCACCGGATGCCCTGCCGGGGCACCTGGCACTGTCGTGCGCGAATCAGCGCGGTGACCGTGGTGGTCACCGAACCGGCGCTGTGCTGTGCGGTGTTGGTGTGCTGGGCGGCCTCGGCCTTGGCCGCCACGGTGAGGGTGCCGGCGTACCCGTCCGACGTGCGATGAGGCCCTTGGCTTCCAGGGATCGCAGCGTGCTGATCAGTACACGGGCCTTGCGGCTGTGGACGTACTGCCGGTCGAGACTCTCGGACACCCGGATGTGGCCGCGGGCGACTTCCTGCAGATCGCAGTGCTCGGCGGCGGTCAACTCCTGTGCCGCGGCGGCGGCCGAGGGCCGCCGTCGGCGCATTTCCCGGGCGATGCGACCGGCAGGCTCAACGGCCGCTTCAGGAGCGAGTGCGGTCAGGTCACAAGCCGGCCGCGCCTGGCGGCCGACGTTCTCCAGA
This sequence comes from Streptomyces sp. NPDC052396, assembly GCF_044593195.1. NCBI lineage: Bacteria > Bacillati > Actinomycetota > Actinomycetes > Kitasatosporales > Streptomycetaceae > Streptomyces > Streptomyces sp. NPDC052396. The sequence goes on along the minus strand of NZ_JBIUAW010000003.1, from coordinate 169,147 downwards.
ACGTCAGGACGGCCACGCTCCGGTCGCCTGCCGTGGCGGGCGGGATGGTGAGGGCTTCTTGCGCGTCGGTGAGGTGGCGGGCAGCCTCGGCTAGGGCCTCGTGGGCCAGGCGCTGCGCGGAGTCGGCGTGCGCGCCCGGATAGGGGCCCGAGGAGAACTGAGGTTGGGGTAGTCGATCGCGTCGTTGTGCCGGGTGTACTGGTCGGCGAGGACCAGTAGCCGTTCGATGGGAGTGAGCGGCGCGGGCACCTCGAACAGGAGGGCATCGGAGGGCGGTGTCGTCATGGCAATGGCAGGTCTTCCCTGGAGGTGAGCTGGGCGGCGGATGGCGAACGGCGCGCGGATGTGAACGTCAACGGGGCCGCGGGGCCGGGGTGATCACGAGGGGTAGTGCGGGCTTGCGCGCAGAGGCGGGGCGGTGATACCCGGCCAGGGAGGCGTGGGCCGCTGCCATGGCCTGGCCGGCGTCGTCGAGGTGCATGCGGAGTCGGCTGTGGTGGTCGATCGCGTGGAACTGCTGTTGGATCGTGGTCTGCGCGTCGGGCTTGGCGAGGGCGACGAGCGGGGCGAGGGCCTGGGTGTAGTGGGCGACGGCGCGTCCGATGTGCCCCGTCGCCTGGCCAAGGGTGTCGGCCGAATGCCGGGCACGGGCACCAGGGCGGCCGGGAACGAGCCGGTATCCGGTGTCGGCGGCCATGCGGGCGGCGAGATGACAGAGCAGGTCGACGCGGCGAATGGCGGTGAACAGACCGCTGCCGTCACCGGTGATGTGGTGCTCGCGCATGTCGGCGATGACGGCGTTCAGTGCTTCGAGCGGCTCCATGCCCTCCAGATCGGCGGGCTCGTAGGTGTGAATGGGGCTCCTCCCTAGGCGAATTGGGCAGGATGGCCAGGGGGAAGGCCCTACGCGGCGGTGCCGAAGTCGCCCCTGCTTCGGCGCTGCCTTGGCCACCGCACGGGCGGTGATGGCCTTGGAAGCACGGCCGGAAGCGGCGGCAAGTTCGTCGGCGTCGGGCTCGAGGTACCGGGGGCGCAGGTTGAGCATGGCCGCGCGCATGCCGGTGGCGAAGCACAGCGCGGTGCCCTTGGGCAGGGCGCGGATGGCATCGGCCGGCATGATCCGTTCCTGGCGCATGCTGATGCTGGTGGAGGTGCCGGAGTCCGAGGTGGAGGTGGACTTGGTCTCCACGTCGTGGTCGCCGATCAGGCGGGAGAGCTTGTCGGCGAAGTCGGGGTCGTCGATGCCGGAGCCGATGACCTTGATGGTGGAGGCGGACCACATGGCGTCCATGCCCGCCTCTCCCCACACCTTCTGGCCCTGGCGGTAGGACTGCAGGTGATACGTGAGAGGGTCTGGCGGGTGAGTGAGACACCGGCGAACACCCTCCAATACCGCTCTGACGGGCCAGAAGACGCTCCCGTCCTGGTCCTGGGGCCGCGCTGGGTACCACATGGCATAGGTAGGCGAAAGCGTCTTCTGGCGTCCACGTGGTCTAGGTCAGGGCTGTTTGTGCAGGTGGGGGCCTTGTGGTCCAAGCGCGTCGACGGTGTTGGCGAGACGCATGTGAGAGCAAGTGACAGATGAGGGAGCCCCGTCGGGAGGTGCCGACGGGGGTCCCTGCGTTCGGGGGCTGCCTGGTTCGCGGTGTTCGGCGCGATCTTGCTGTGCTCCGGCTCACCGTTGACGCGGCGGAGGGGGCGAGGCGGTAACGGGGTGAGGGCTCACATGGGCCGAGACCGGCACTACCGTCCTGCAACGCGCACCCGCCGAGCGCGCCCCCAGCCTGGTCCCCGCCCTGGACCAGGCCCACCCCCCGGACGGCGAGCCAGTTACGTGGACTGCCTTCCTCGGCCCGGCAGTTGGCCGCACAAACTCGCCGGAGGGGACTGATCCGGCGGTTGTCACGGGGCAAGCGTGCGCTGTTCGTGTAAACCGGGCACGCGCCACGGCGGTCCGGCTCAGACCTTGATGACGGTGACGCGTGCGCCGCACAGGGTGGTGAGGTCCTCGGGGTCGGAGGTGAGGACCGTGACAGGGCCGGGAGCGGCGAGGGCGGTGGCGCTGAGCATGGCGTCGATGGCGTACTTGTGTCCGTGCAGTCCGGCGTCGGCCAGGAGCGCGGCAGCATGGCGGGCGATCGGTTCGGTGACCGGTTCGACGACGAGGCGGGACAAGGTCCACTCCAGGGCCGGCCGGTTGATGCGAGGGTGGACCACCTCGACGAGGGTGGCCGCGGAGGTGATGACACGGAGATCGTCGGCGCGGGCAAGGGCGAGCCATGCGGTGACCGTGCGGTCGCGCAGGACAGCCTTTGCCAGTCCCTCGCTGTCGAGGACGAGGGTGCCGCCGGGGGCGGCCGGCGAGCGGTTCACGCGGCGTCCGCCCCGCCGTGGGCCTGTTCCTGCCGGGCCTGGTGGAGCTGGTCACGCAGCGCCTGGACCTCGTCGTCGGTGATGGGGCCGTGATCGGCCTCGGCGACGGTGATGAGTTCGTTGAGATTGTCGCGTTCGATCTGGCGGGCGACGGCGGCAGTCACGTACGCGGACAGGCCGGACGGGCCGCTGCGGGTCCGGGCTGCCTCCGCGATGTCGCGCGGCATGGTGATCGAGTACTTGCCGGTAGGCTCACTCATGCCACCAATCCTACCGGCAATCCTCCTCATGGGTGGCGAGAAATGGCCGTGCCTCTGTCGAGGCGGGTGAACAGGTGCCTTTGGCGCCCCACCGGTGAATGGGCTTGGTGCTGGGCCCCGGCGCGCAGCGGCCCACGACGGCACGCGGAGTCCGGCGCGGGCCCCGCTCGGCTCGAATGGTGCGGGGGATGCCACAGCCACGCCCCCTGTCGGCCGGCGGGGGCTTCGGCGTTCGGGGATTCGACGCGGTCCCACGACGGGACTGTCTGATCGGTGGGTCTGCCAAGGCAGCAGGCCGCACACAGAGTTGCCCGCCGGCTTGTTGACGTCGAGGCCGAGCAGCAGCTTGACGCCCATGGACGAGTCCACAGGCGGACATAATGCCCCCGGGTAACCCCGGCGGAGCGCCCAACGCGCCAGCCCAGTGAGGAGTTTGAGATGAGCAGCGGGTACGTCTACCACGAGATCTACTCCTGGCACGAATCCGGCTCGGTGACCGGCCTGCTGCCGGCCGACCCGCGCCGCGGACTTCAGCCGTTGCACCACCTTGACACGCCCGACACGAAGCGCCGGCTACACGAGTTGGTCGCCGTGTCCGGTCTGCTCGACCATCTGGTGCGGTTACAGCCTGCCGTGGCATCCGACGAGCAACTGCTCACCGTGCACACCGAGGACTACCTGCAACGGCTTTCGGCACAGAGCGATGGCGCCGGCGGTGATGCCGGGGACGGCATCTCACCGTTCGGCGCAGGCGGGTTGGACATCCTGCGGCGCGCTGCGGGCGGAGCGATCAGCGCGGTGGAAGCGGTGGTCGACGCCACGGTGCGCAACAGCTACGCCTTGGTGAGGCCGTCCGGCCACCATGCGCTGCCCGATCACGGCATGGGAATGGCCTACCTGGGCAACGTTGCCATCGCCGCACACCACGCGAAGGCACTCGGGATCGAGCGCATGGCGATCGTCGACTGGGATGCCCACCACGGCAACGGTACCCAGCACGCCTTCGAGCAGGACCCCGGCGTGCTCACCATCTCGCTGCACCAGGAGAACTGCTTCCCGCCGGGCAGCGGTGACATATCCGAGCGAGGTGTCGGACCGGGATACGGCAGCGCCGTCAACGTGCCGCTGCCCCCGGGAACCGGCAACGGCGGATACGACTTCGCCTTCACCGAGGTGGTCGTGCCGGCACTGGACCGTTTCCATCCGGAACTGATCATCGTCGCGTCCGGCTTCGACGCCGGGGCCATGGACCCACTCGCGCGCCAGCTGGTCAGCTCCAGTGGCTTCCGCGCCATGGCGCGCCATGTCCTTGACGCTGCGGACCGGCTGTGCTCCGGACGGGTCAGCATGATCCACGAAGGCGGGTACAGCGAGGTCTATGTGCCGTTCTGCGGGCACGCGGTGATCGAGGAGATGGCCGGCCGGCACCTGCTCGAAGACCCCTACCTCGAACTCGTCGACGGCTTCGGGGGCCAGCAGCTGCAACCGCACCAACGGGCCGTCGTGGAGCGAGCCGCGCGCCTCGCCGCCGAGGTACCAACCCCCACGACGGCGAAGACCGACTGAGATCACCCGCGCGAGTGTCCGTCCGCCCGCAGCACGCGTACCACTTCACAACGTGGTGATCCTGGCCTGGAGCTGGTCACCTTTCTTCGGCCGGGATGGGCGGGATGGGTTCGTGCAGGAAGAGGATCGTGCAGCCCGTCCTGCTGAAGGTCTGGTGCTCGACGGGGTGCGGGTAGTCGATGAAGTCGCCCTTGGCCCGGTGTGCCGTGTGCCGGGTCCCGTCGGGGAAGACCAGCTCGTCGTCGGCCTCGCCGTCGAGGAACAGGAAGCGGTGCGCCGTGCGGTGCGGGTGGCGGGGCGAGGCGGAGCCCGGCTCGAAATAGGACAGCCCGACGACACGTTCGTCGAAGTCCTCGTCGAAGGCGACGTCGAGGAGCAGCCGGAACCACTGGCCCGGCCCCGACTGCTGCCACCCCTGCGGGCTGAACACGTCGTCGGCCGGGCTTCCCAGCCGCTTTCCGGTCAGTAACAGGGCCAGGGCGCCGTCTGTACTGGACACGAGGGCGTCCCCGGGCAGCGCGGCGTAGGCTCCGGTGCGGTGGTCCGCGACGACCCCGGCGTCGGCCGCCGCGATCGAGAGCCGGCCGTCCAACACAAGAATCCGGTCGTCCGCGGCCCCCGCGATAGTGCCTTCGCCGCCTGCCGCGAGCCGCAGCAGCGAGAACGAGTCGCCCTGGGAGGAGGAGTTCAGCAGCTCCTTCCTCCAGACCCCCGGCATCTGCTCGCCGCCGTGGTTCGCCGCAACCCACCCGACAGGACTGAAAGTTGAGGTATGGCTGGACATTCTTCGCCTCCATCGCGTCGCTTCCCGCCACAGGGCGCCTGTGCCCGATGCCGGACCCGGCACCGGTGACGACCACGACCTTGTCGGCGAACCGGTTCCCGTCCATGGTCACTCCTCATTGGTCTGGGATGGCACCCCGGTGATCGAGGGGGTGGTCGTTCGGGCTGTGGTGACGTTCTGTGAGCGCTCGGCGTAGGCGGCCAGGCCATCGGCCATCTTCTGCATGAAGCGGGTCAGGTACCACCGCCAGAACGGCCCCGACAGACGCAGCTTCGGCTCGAAGGCTGCCGACCAGGTGATGTCGGTGCCGCCCTGCGGCGCCTCGGCGAGTTCGACGGTGCCTCGATAGGACCGGAACGGACCGCTCGCATTCTCGTATCCGAACCGCCGGTCGGTGACCAGTTCGACGATGCGTTCATGGGAGGTCGCCCGGCCGGTACGGAAGACTCGTGTGTCGCCGACCTGCTGAGGGCCTTTGGGATCGCCGCCCTCGATCTCAACGGTGTCGATCGGTGCCCACGTCGACCAGGTGGCCGCATGGACGAGAACCGTGAAGACGGCGTCGGGGTTCGCCGGCGAATGTGAGGTCACGGCATAGGCGTAGGTCATTCCGCCACGCTAGGACGGTGCGGTTGGCCCGGGACATGCGCGGGATTGCCCGCCGGTCGATGAAATCTTGCGGTACGCCGACGGCCGGACACCGACGTGGGCCAGGAAAGCCGAGGACAGGCTGCCGGGGCTGGAGAAGCCGCAGCGATCGGCGATCTGTCCGATGGTGAGACCGGTGCCGTCGAGCAGCCGCCGTGCCTGCTCGATCCGTAGCCGGGTGAGGAACCGGTGCGGCGTCTGGCCGGTGGCTTCGCGGAACACGCGGATGAAGTGGTACACGCTCAAGTGCACTTCGGCGGCGAGGTCGGCGAGCGTCAGCGGATGGGCCAGGCGCTCTCGCATGACCGCGATGCTCTGGCGGACGGCCGTGCGCTCGGGGCCCGGTATGCGCTGGTCCCGGCCTTGGGACAGCAGATGTGTCGTGAGGAAGGCCGCGGCTGCTTCCGCGTACACGTCGTTCGTGTCCTTGACGGCCGGCAGCGCGCGTACAACGTGTTCGACAAGGGCGTCGCCCGCGCCCAGGCCCGCGGACAGTGCTTCGAAGTCCGGTCCGGGCCCACCCAGTTCGGCTGCGGCCCGCTCCACGGTCGCCCGCGGAATGTGCACCTGGACGGTGTGCATCGTCGACGTCGCGCGGTAGCTGCGCATGGTCGAGTGGTCGGGGATCATGAGTTCCAGGCGGCCGGCGACCCAACGTCGCCGGGTCGCCTTCCCACCGGCGTGGACCCGCATCTCCGTATCCCCGCTCGTGCAGAGCACGAGATGCAGGTCGGACACCGCCGGCAGCGGAAGATCCTCCGCCTCCCGCGCGTGGGTGAAGCGCTGCACCAGCAACGACCGCCAGCCGGCGTCCTGCCAACTGCAGAAGGAGCGCCGAACGAACCTGTCCATGTCGAAACCGGCGTACGGCGCCAGATCGAAGTCAGATGTGTCGAACACCCCACAATCCTAGGCTTGTTGCGCGGTCACGTGACAGTTCAAGACTCGGCCGGAGTGACAGGCGTGACGACTGCTCGACGGCACCGGCCTCACCATCGGACAGACCGCCGAACGCTGCGGCTTCTCCAGCCCCGGCAGCCTGTCCACAGCCTTCCTGGCCCACGTCGGTGTCCGGCCGTCGGCCTGCCGCAAGATTTCATCGACAGGCGGGCAACCCCGCGCATGTCCCGAGCCGACCGCACCGCCCTAATCTGGCCCGGTGGCAGACACCTGCGCCGTGACCACGGCATCGTCCTCACACGGTGCAATCGCCAGGTCCGGCTACCGGGCATGAGTGATCGCCCGGAGCGCGGGACGTCGCCCTGGTGCCTCCTCGGTCTCAGTGCTCGCAGGTCGCCTGGGGGCGGCTGACATGGGCCGGGGTGTGCGGGGCCTCACGTCGGCATGCGGGGAACCCCTACGCCTCAATTACCCCTGTAGAAAGGTAGGTTGATGCACGCTCATAGTCTTGTCCGGCGCAATGGCGCCGACGCCCCAAAGTCGGGGAGAAGCCGGCGATTACGCTCGCTCGTTTCCCTCGTCACCGCTTTGTTTCTGGCCTATGCGGGCCTTGTCGTAGCCACCGGCACAGCCCGCCGGGCAGGCACCGCCACAAGCAGCCGGCCCAATCCCTGGACCCACCACCCCAGGGCAAACGGAAGCGCGCCACGACCCACCCGGGCGAGATGAAGGAAGCGCACATGCAGAATGCCGAAAATACCCTCCTGCTCGTCCACGGAGCCTGGCACGGCTCCTGGTGCTGGGAACGGCTCCTGCCGGCCCTGAACGGACGCGGCCTGTCCGCCGTGACGGTCGACCTGCCCAGCGCGTCACCGGACGGGAACCTCGGAACAGGTCTGCGGGAAGACACACAGACCTTGCGCGCCGCGCTGGACCGTATCGACGGCCCTGCCACTGTCGTCGCCCATTCCTACGCAGGCATACCCGCCACCATGGCCGCCGTCGGCGACCGGCGCATTGCTCATCTCGTCTATCTGGCGGCGTATCAACTCGACGCTGGCGAAAGCCTGCTGGGCTTTCACGGCAGGCCCGCACCCGACCCCGCCCAGGGCACGGTCCCACCGCTGGACAACCCCCGGGAGTCCTTCTACTCCGACGTGCCCGAGGAAGAGGCCGAGCGTGCCGTGCGGCGCCTGACGCGCCAGAGCCTGCGGAGCTTCTGCGAACCGGTGACGGCGGCGGGATGGCGGGACGTTCCTTCCACGTACGTCCTGTGTGACCGCGACCGCGCTTTCGCACCACAGGACCAGGAGCGCCTGGCAGCCCGAGCGCAGAGCGTGCACCGTTTGCCCAGCGGCCACTCCCCGTTCCTCTCCATGCCCGAACGCCTCGCCGATCTCCTGAACTACCTGCACGCGCGCCCAGGAGGCGGCAGGGGCTGACCAGCCGACCGATGGGCCCGTACATGACCGGGGCACGAAGTGCACGAAGATCGGCAGGGGCCCGTCGTCAGTGGTGCCCCGGCCTTCCCGGCGCCGGTGTGGTCCTCGCGGCTCGACAGCGACCTGGGGCTTCACGCAGGACGGGCGCCGGGTGCGGGTGCGGTGAGGATGCCGTTGAGGAGGACCTGGAAGATCTAGATGCGTCGTTCGCCCGGGGTTCCGGTGAACAGGTCGTCAGTCGCCGCTGCCAGGTTCGGGTAGCGCTCGGGTGAGGCTGAGCGCAGGGCCTGGGTGAAGGCCGTCCACTCCTCCTGGGCGTCCGGTGCCTGGCGCCGGCTTCCGTACCAGATTTTCCTCGTCGCCTCGATCGCGGCGCCCACAGGCATCGCCGCCGCGGTCTACGCCAACGGACGGGCCTCCACTCCTCCAGGGTGGGGAGGTAATCACCCATCACCGTGTGGGCGAACTCGAAGGCCGTGCTGAAGATCGGCATGTCCTGGACAGGTGGGACATCCGCGGCGAAGCTCTTCTGTCCCGGCCGCCCGGTCGGCCGTGATCGTCGCGCGGTCGCGGATCCACCCGGATCTATCCCCCGACGAATGTGACGGTCTCGTCGAGCAGCGCCCGGCCCGTACGGACGTAGCCCACCGTGCGGTCCTCGAAGCCGATCGACATGCCGCAGAAGAGGATGAGTTCGTCCGGGGGTGACAGGATCTCCGCGACAGTCCTGCGGTACACCGACCACGCCATCTGCGGGCAACTGTGCAGCCCTTCGGCGCGCAGCAGCAGCATGGCCGTCTGCAGATACATGCCGACGTCGGACCACTGAGGGCGGCCCATGTCGCGGTCGATATAGCAGAACAGGGCGGCGGGCGCACCAAAACAGTCCCAGTTCGCCGCGGCGGCCCGCTGGCGCGCCTCCCAGTCCTCGCGCTCGATGCCGAGTGCGCTGTAGCGCTCATGACCGAAGGCGGATCGGCGCTCGTGGTACGGGGACTTCAGTGCGGGCGGGTACATCTCGTACTCCCGCTCGTCCCAGGGGTCACATGCGGCCACCCGCTCGCCGGCGCGCTTCTTGAGCTCGGCCAGCGGCCGACCGGTCACCACGTAGGAGCGCCACGGCTGGAGATTCGATCCGGACGGCGCCCAGGCCGCGGCCGACAGCACCCGCTCCAGCACCCGTCGCGGGACGGGCCGGTCGGTGAACCCGCGCACCGCCCTTCGGCTCGTGACCGCCTCATAGACATCCACGATCAGCTACCTCCCTCGATCATCTACCGCTCTCAACTGCTCCATGGAGATGCAGGAGGCGGGACTGTCAGGAGAGCCAGTCGGTGTAGCGGGTGGGGGCGAGGCGGGCGTTCTTGTCGGTGAGGACATCGCCCTTGACGACGGCGAACATGCCGGCGGTGGGGTCGGTGACGACGGTACGGCTGTCGCCCTTGTGGGACAGGGTGATCCGGCCCAGCTCGTCCAGGGGGAAGACCTCGGGTCCTGCGATGTTGCGGATGCCGTTCAGCGGAGCCCCGGCGGCGACCTCCGCCACCGCGTGGGCCACGTCCTTGGAAGCGATGGGCTGGATGGGCGTGGCGGGCAGCCGGACGGTGTCGGCGTCGGCGGTCCAGGACAGAACCGCGTCCATGAAGTCCATGAACTGCGTGGCCCGCACGATCGAGTAGGGGATCGGCCCGGCCGCGAGGATCTTCTCCTGGAGCACCTTGGCGCGGTAGTAGTCCAGTTCCGGCACCTGGTCCGCGCCGACGATCGAGAGGATGACGAAGTGGCCGACGCCGCCCTTCCGGGCTGCGGTCAGGAGGTTGTCCATCGAGGTCTGGAAGAATGCGAGCGAGGCTTCGTCGAAGGTCGGGGAGTTGGTCAGGTTGACGACGGCGTCGGCTCCCGCCACCGCCTCGTCCAGCCCCTGGCCGCCGATGACGTCGACTCCGGTGGACTTCGAGTGCGGTACGGCCTCGTGTCCGGCGGCGTTCAGGTTCTTGACGACCTGCGAACCGATCAGTCCGGTACCGCCGATGACTGCGATCTTCATGACGTGCCTTTCATCGGGATTACTGCGCAATAGGGCATATACAGCGTTATGTGGGCGGGGTATGAACGGCTCGCTGATCGACCGAGTTCGCTGGTCGACCAAATTTGTCGGCCGACCAAGGAAGGGCGGCGTCAGAGTCCCTCGACGAACGTGACCATCTCGTCGAGCGGCGCCCTGCCTATGCGGGTGTCAACCGCCGTGACGTCTTCGAACCCGATCGACATTCCGCAGATCCAGGAGCTGTCGTCCGGCCCGGCTCGTGGAGCGGCACGCCCCGCAGTTGCCGGACGTGGTGGGCATCGGTCCGGACACGGCCGTCACCCTGCTGACCACGGTGGGGGACAACCCGGAACGTCTGGCGAGCGAGGCGTCGTTTGCCGCGCTGTGCGGAGTAAGCCCCGTGGAGCGTTCCTCCGGGAGTCGGCAGTACCGTCGCCTCAACCGCGGCGGCGACCGGCAGGCGAATGCCGCCCTGCACCGGATCGTGCAGAGCCGGCTGCCCTGCGACCCGCGCACCAAGGACTACTACGAACGCCGTATCAAGGAGGGCAAGACCCGCAACGAGGTCGTCCGGTGCCTCAAACGCTACGTTGCCCGAGAGGTCTTCCACCTGGTCGGACCCGCACAGTCATGAACCCCGCTATAGGGGCAGTCGTGATACGTGAGAGGGTCTGGCGGGTGAGTGAGACACCGGCGAACACCCTGCAATACCGCTCTGACGGGCCAGAAGACGCTCCGGTCCTGGTCCTGGGCCCTGCGCTGGGTACCACCTGGCACATGTGGGATCGGCAGATTCCGGAGCTGACCCGCCACTGGCGCGTCCTGCGCTATGACCTGCCCGGCCACGGCGGAGCGCCCGCCCGGCCCGCGGCGACCGTGGCGGAGCTGGCCGACTGGCTGGCCGCCACCCTGGACGCGCTGGGGATCGACCGCTTCGGCTACGCCGGCTGCTGCATCGGCGGCGCGATCGGCGCCGACCTCGCGTTGCGCCGCCCGGAGCGGCTGGCCTCGCTGGCCCTGGTCGGCTCCTCCGCTCGCTTCGGTACGGCCGACACCTGGGGCGTCCGCTCCTCGGAGGCCCGCTCGCACGGACTCGACCCGGCCGCCCGCGCGGCCCCCGAGCGCTGGTTCACCCCGGCCTTCGCGGGTGCCCAGCCGGCCATAGTGGACTGGGCCGTCCAGATGGTTCGCACCACTGATATGCCGAGCTACGCCGCCGCCTGCGAGGCGCTCGCCGTCTTCGACATACGCCCCGGGCTGGACCGCGTCCAGGTGCCCACCCTGGTCCTGGTGGGTGCCGAGGACCAGGTCACCCCGCCCGCGGATGCCCGGGTGCTGGTCGCGGGCATCCCCGACTCCCGGCTGGCCGTGGTGCCCAACACCCGCCACCTGGCGCCGGTGGAACAGCCCGCCGCCGTCACCGACCTGCTGGTCCGCCACTTCACCACTGCCTGGCAGCACCACCCGGCCCCGCCGGCCCGCCCTGGCGCTCCCAAGCCGGCTTCCACCGTCCCGCCGTCCCTGCTGAACCCGCCGCCGGGACCTTCGCCCGCGGGGCCGTTGGGCGCGCCCGCCATGACCGGTGCCCCGGCGGCCGTTCCGCCCGGCCCGCAGGGCGGGCCGGGAACGTCGCCCATGCCCCCGGGTCCGGCCGGCGACGGCCGTACTTCGCCGACGGGGGAGTCATCCGGCTCGATGGCCTCCATCGGGCAGGGGATGCAGGGGCCTGCGGTGTCCGGGGTGGCCGGGCCGCGCGGCGTCGGCATGGCTTCGCCTCCCGGTGACTCGTCGGGGTCGACGGGGTCCGTGGGGTCCATGGGGTCCGCCGGGCATGGGATGCCGGGTGCGATGCCTGGGGCAACGGGGGCGGGCGGCGCGGATTCGGCGGTTCCCGGTGCCGCCGGCGCGGCGGGGCAGCTGCCCGGCTTGGCGGGCATGGCCGCAGCCGATTCGCCGTCGCCGTCGCTGTCCGGGGCGGCGGGTCCGGCCGGCGGCGATATGGCGCCGCCCGGTGACTCGTCCGGCTCGATGGGAGGATCCCTTGGACCCGGGGTTCCTGGTCCTGGTGGAGCGCCCGCGGCCGCGGTGCCCGGAGTGACGGGGCCGGTCGGTGCCGATGCGCCCGCGCCCTCGGTTGACCCGGTCGGCCCGATGGGGGCGCCCGCACATGTGATGGCCGGGGCGGCCGCTCCAGCCGGCGCTGCCGCGCATGGCGGGCCCGGTGCCGCCGGTGCCCCGGCGGGTGCCGGCAGCGTCCCGGGGGCCGCGCCCTCCGCCGGCGCGGCCAACGCACCCGGCGCACCCGGCGGGTTCGGTATGCCGTCCGCCGAGGCGGCGGGCTGGCCGCAGCCCGGGGCGGCGGCCGTGCCGCCGGGGGCGTTCGGTCCGCCGCCGATGGTGGGCGAGGAGCACGGGCATGACTCGGCGGCCCCCACCACCGTGCTGCCCGCCTACGGCTCGCTGCCGGAAGCGGTGGAGGGGCCCGTCGGGTACGGAGCGGCCGGGCACCCGGCCCGGCCCATGCCCGCCGCCGCCGGTGGCGAGGGCGAGGACGCCCTCGCCCGTGGCGCCCGGCTGCGCCATGAGCTGCTCGGCGAGACTCCGGAGCCGGACCGGGACAGGTTCGGCGCGGACTTCGACGACTTCGTCACCCGCACCGCCTGGGGCGAGACCTGGGCCGGCCCTGGCCTGGACACCCGCACCCGCGCTCTGCTCACCCTCACCGCGCTGACCGTCGGCGGGCACCTCGCGGAGCTGGCCCCGTACACCCGGGTCGCGCTGCGTGCCGGTGCCACGGTGGCGGAGATAGCGGAGACCCTGCGGCATACGGCCCTGTACTGCGGGCTGCCCGCCGCCTCGGCGGCCTTCGGCATCGCGCGGCGGGTGATCGAGGCGGAGACCGGAGGCGACGGCGCGGCGCCGCGGCCCCCCGGGTAGCAGGATGGGAGGCATGAAGCTGACCAAGCACAGCCACGCCTGTGTGCGCCTGCAGAAGGACGGCCGCACCCTCGTCATCGACCCCGGTGCCTTCAGCGAGGCGGACGCCGCCGTGGGCGCCGACGCCATCCTCATCACCCATGAGCACCCGGACCACTTCAGCGAGGACCGGCTGCGGGCCGCGCTGGACGCCAATCCGGCCGCCGAGCTGTGGACCCTGCGCAGTGTCGCCGAGCAGATCTCGGCGGGCTTCCCCGGCCGGGTGCACATCGTCGGCGAGGGCGACGCCTTCACCGCCGCCGGGTTTGAGGTACAGGTGCATGGTCAATTGCACGCCGTGATTCACCCGGACCTGCCGAGGATCACCAACGTCGGCTATCTCGTGGACGGTTCGCTGTTCCACCCCGGGGACGCGCTGACCGTGCCCGGGCAGCCGGTGGACACCCTGATGGTGCCGGTGATGGCCCCTTGGAACAAGGTGTCCGAAGTCATCGACTATGTACGGGAGTTGAAGCCGCGCCTGGCCGTCGACATCCACGACGGGCTGCTGACCGACCTGGCCCGCCCGGTCTACGACCGGATGCTGGGCCCGGACGGACCGGGCGGCACCTCGGGCGCGGAGCACCTGCGGCTGGCCCCCGGGGACAGCATGGATCTGTGACTGTCCGACCCCACCGTTAGGGTGGCGGTTATGCGCATCGCCACCTGGAACGTGAACTCGATCACCGCCCGCCTGCCCCGGCTGCTGGCCTGGCTGGAAAGCAGCGGCACGGATGTGCTGTGCATACAGGAGACCAAGTGCGCCGCCGAGCAGTTCCCCGTCGAGGAGCTGCGCGAGCTGGGCTATGAGTCCGCCGTCCACGCCACCGGACGGTGGAACGGCGTGGCGCTGGTCTCCCGGGTCGGGCTGGAGAATGTGGTCACCGGACTGCCCGACGGCCCGGAGTACGAAGGGGTGCAGGAGCCCCGGGCCGTCTCCGCGGACTGCGGCGGGGTGCGCCTGTGGTCGGTGTATGTGCCCAACGGCCGCGAGGTCGGCCATGACCACTACGGCTACAAGCTGCACTGGCTGGAGGCGCTGCGCAACGCCGTGGCGCCGGACGCCGCGGGTCAGCGCCCGTTCGCGGTGCTGGGTGACTTCAATATCGCCCCCACCGACGAGGACGTCCACGACCCGGCCGTCTTCGAGGGCGCCACCCATGTCACACCCGCCGAGCGCGCCGCCCTGGCGGCGCTGCGCGACGCGGGCCTGGCGGATGTGCTGCCCCGCCCGCTGAAGTACGACCGCCCGTACACCTACTGGGACTACCGCCAGCTGTGCTTCCCCAAGAACCGGGGCATGCGCATCGACCTGGTCTATGGCAACGCCCCCTTCGCGGGCGCGGTCAAGGATGCCTATGTCGACCGTGAGGAGCGCAAGGGCAAGGGCGCTTCCGACCATGCCCCGGTGGTGGTGGACCTGGAGGTCTAGAGCAGTTCGCGGGGATCCACGGCGCCGGTGAACACCCGCATTCCGGCGTCATTGGGATGCAGGTGGTCGCCGCCGTCATAGCGCGGCAGCATCCGGTCCGGCCGGTCGGGGTCCCGGATGGCGGCGTCGAAGTCGAAGACCGCGTCCCAGGCCCCGTTGCGGGCCCGGATGTCCCGGTTGATGGCGATGCGTTTGGCCTCGGCCTGCCGGGTGCAGTCATGGAAGCCGCCGCAGGGCGCGATGGTCGCCATGATCACCCGTAGGCCGTGGGCGTGCGCCCGGGCCGCGATGGCATGCAGTCCGGCGATCACCTGGGCCGCGGTGGTGTCGGTCCGGATGTCATTGACGCCCTCGAAGACGATCACGCTCCGGGCCGAGGTCTGGGCCAGGACATCCCGCTCCAGCCGGTGCTCGGCACTCACTCCGGCGAGTGAGCCGCCGGTCCCGTCGCCGGGGTAGCGGTCGTTGGCCACCTGGTTCCCGGAGATCCCGCTGTTGAGCACGCCCAGCTCGGGCACATCGTCCTGGTCGCGGAGCCTGCGGGCCAGCAGGTCCGGCCAGCGGACATTGGCCTCCGGCGTGGACCGTTCGCCGTCGGTGATGGAGTCGCCCAGCGCCACCACCGAGCCGGGGCCGCCGGCCACATCCACCCCGGTCAGCAGCGGCCAGGTGGACAGGCCGCCGGTGAAGGCGCCGCCCGCCGTGTCCCCGGTCCGGTCGCCGCCACCGTCGGCGGTGAGGTACGAGCGCTGGCCGCTGGTGTAGCTGTGCAGCGGCAGTGCCCGCACCGTGCCGGGCAGATACAGGCTCACCAGCAGATTGGTGTCCGGCGGCACCCGCAGCCCCACCGGATCGCTCAACTGCTGGGCACCGGCGGGCAGTTCGGCCTGGGCGCGGCCGCCGAAGGTCAGTGCCCTGGGACGGGCGTCCGCCGTCGCGCCCCGGTCCTGCAGGGCCACCGTGGCCCGCCCGATCCGCACCGGGCGCCCGGCGAAGGTGTTCTCCAGCCGGATCCGGGTCCGTGGCCCGCCGGTGCTGCTGTGCACCACCAGCCGCAGGGTCCGGTCCCGCCAGGGGCCCACCGCGGTGTAGCCGGAGATGGGCGCCGCCCAGCTGCCGGTCCACCCGTTCGTGGGAACGCGCAGCGCCATGGCGAAGACATGCAGCCCGGCGGAGCGGGGCAGCACCACCGACTCGGTCTCCCGGCCGGGGGCCAAGGGCACCGTCACCGCGTACAGCCGCACGGTCTCCCGGCGTTGCCCGGCACGGGAGTTGAGGTGCGGGAGGGCGACGGCCTTGGTGGCCAGGGTGCCGTGCCGCCAGTCGGGCACGGTCAGCCGGTAGGAGCCATGCGAGCCGTCCCGGTAGCGCACCGTTCCGGTGCCGCCCGCCGTTCTGGTGCTGCCGGCCACCAGGAAGGTCAGCGCCGTACCGCGCCCGGTCAGCCGCACCGCCTGCCCGTCGGCGCGTACATTGTCCGGCCGTCCGGCACCGGGGCGCGGCCAGCGCAGTGCCGAGCCGTCCAGGTGCAGCAGCCGGCCGGGGGTCCAGCCGGCGGCCCGGAGGTCCTGGGCTGAGAAGGAGTTGCCCGCCCCGTCGAAGTCGGCGGCACCCGGCCGGGCGTCCTCGCTGACCGCCACATTGTCGAAGAGCCGCTCCAAGGGGAGCGGCTCTGGGCGGAGTTCACCGGAGGCGGCGAGTGCGGGGACGTTCGCCAGGGCGGCGGCGCAGGCGGCGAACGCCGCGACCACCGTCCTGGCCGGCCACCGTCTGTGCCGTCCCGCCCCCTGCGTCAATGCCTTGAGCATGCCGGTCATGCCTCCCGCGTTCTCCGCTCGGACAGTGGCGGGATGAAGCTAAGGAGACATCCGGGCAACGTCAAGGAGGCCGATCGGGCACACACTCCGCCGCGTGCCGGTGGTGAGGCCATCTGCGCGAGTGCGATCCTTGCCGGTATGAACATTCCCTTTTTGGACGGCTGGCGCAGGCGGCATGCGGTGGCGGCGCACGGGGTGGGCGCCGGCACCGGCGAGTGGGACCCGCAGGGTCTGGCCGAGCTGCTGTCGGAGTGCGAACTGCTGCGTGCGCAGGCGCAGTCGGCCGGGGTGGTGCTCGATGACTCGCCGTCGTCCCTGGAGGCGCTGGACCAGTTGCAGCCGCGCTGGCGCGAGGACGAGGAGCTGCAGTCCTGGCTCGGCAATGACGCCGGCCTCTACCTGGGCACGGTGGTGGTCCACCGGGTCGCGGGCGCGGCCTGGCGGATGTGGCCGGACGGGCAGCCGTTCGTCCGCCTGGTCAACGGCCGGGAGATCGATGTGGTGGAGGCCGGCCACCAGTGGGCCGAGGACGGTGCGCCGCAACTGTCCCAGCGGTATGCGGAGATCGCGGAGAGCTGAGCGGGGCCGGACCGTCCGTGGCTGATCACGCCGACGCGGCGGAGCCGCATGGCACAGCCGCCCCGCGCCCCTTGCGGGGCGCTCAACTCGTGAAAGCGATGGCGTACTCCAGCCGCCAGCGGTCCGCGCGGATCACCAGGTCCGAGGTCTCCACCGCCCGGTCGTCGCCGTCGAAGTGGGTGCGCTCCACCACCGTGACGCACTGGCCCGCCGCACAGCCCAGTGCCTCCGCCTCCGGGGTGGTGGCCGGCCGGGAGCCGACCAGCTCCCTGGCCCGTACCACCCGGATGCCGATGGCGGCCAGCCGGCCGCGCACTCCACGCCGGGCGTACGGCCCGCGCTCCGGATGACACACATCGGTGCCCTCGGTCACGGTCAGCGGCTCCCAGCTGGTGGCCAGCTGCACCGGATGCCGGTCGGCCAGGTACTCATAGTCGGTACGCAGCACCGGCTCGCCCGGTGCGATGCCCAGCCGGCGGGCCACCGGCTCCGGCGCGGGCGTCTCGCCCGAGGACGCCTCCCAGGTCAGCACGGTCTCCCGGTGCGGAACCGGGCGTTCCCAGGGCTGGTAGGCCAGGATCTCCGCCGCGAAGGGGGAGTCCACCGCGCCGGTGGAGCGCAGCAGGGTGCCCAGCGGAGCCCGGTCGGCGACAAACACCCCGCGCCCGAACTGGCCCTCCGCGTAACCGGCGGCCTTGAGCACCCGCACCGCCCGGTCCACGGTCTGGTCGCTGGCCGCGTAGGCGCGTTTGAGCTCGGACCGGGAGGGGATGCGGGCGCCCACCGCCAGCGAGCCCTCGTCGATGCGCCGCCGCAGGTCGTCCGCGATGCGCAGATATACGGGCCTGCTGTCGCCCACCCAGGGCTCCCTTCCCCCATGTGCCCCCAACCGGTCCCCACAGGCTAGGTACCCAGGCTTGGTCTGTGTACCTAGGGCCTGCCCGGAACAAATGGCGATTTGTATCTCTTTCAGGCGTGTCATCGGTGAAATCGGTGAAGTCCCGTAATCGGGTGGATAGTTTGCTCCGGCCGCGAGAGGGCGAGCGCCGAGAGTGAGTGGGGCTGAGCATGGCCGTCGAGCCACTGATCGAACTGCGGGACGTCAACAAGCACTACGGGCCCGTCCATGTGCTCAAGGACATCAACCTGACCGTCGGCCGGGGCGAGGTGGTGGTGGTCATCGGGCCCTCGGGCTCCGGGAAGTCCACCCTGTGCCGCACCATCAACCGGCTGGAGCCGGTGGATTCGGGCACCATCACCCTGGCCGGGCAGCCGCTGCCCGAGGAGGGCCGGGAACTGGCCCGGCTGCGGGCCGAGGTGGGCATGGTCTTCCAGTCCTTCAACCTCTTCGCCCATAAGACCGTGCTGGCCAATGTCTCGCTGGCCCAGATCAAGGTGCGCGGCCGCGGCAAGGAGGAGGCCGACCGGCGCTCCCGTGAACTGCTGGAACGGGTGGGGCTGCTGGCGCACGCCGAGAAGTACCCGGCCCAGCTCTCCGGCGGCCAGCAGCAGCGGGTGGCCATCGCCCGCGCCCTGGCCATGTCGCCCCAGGCGCTGCTGTTCGACGAGCCGACCTCGGCGCTGGACCCGGAGATGATCAACGAGGTGCTGGAGGTGATGCGGCAACTCGCCCGGGACGGCATGACGATGGTGGTGGTCACCCATGAGATGGGCTTCGCCCGCTCGGCCGCCAACCGCGTGGTGTTCATGGCGGACGGCCGGATCGTCGAGGACCGGGCCCCCGAGGAGTTCTTCACCGCGCCGGAGAGCGACCGGGCCAGGGACTTCCTCTCCAAGATCCTCAAGCACTGAGCGGGGTGCCCACGCCGATGCCCACCTTGATGAAGCGCTGCCGCCTCACCGCCCTCGCCCTGGCCGTCCTCGCCCTGCTCGGCGGCGCCTGCGGCAAACCGGGCAGCCCCCCGGTCAAGGGCCCCAAGCCCGGCAGCCTGCCCGTCTACCGGGTGGCCACCGGGGTGGACCTGACCGCCTCGCCCACCTGGCGCCGGGCCCGCGCCCGCGGCCACCTGGTGGTCGGCGCCAAGGAGGACCAGCCCTACCTGGGCGAGAAGGACCCGGCCACCGGCACCTACTCCGGCTTCGACATCGAGATCGCCAGGATGATGTCCGCCTCACTGGGCTTCGACCCGGCGGCCATCGCCTTTCGCACCATCGCCTCCGCCAACCGTGAAACCGCCCTGCAGAACGGCCAGATCGACTACTACGTGGGCACCTACACCATCAACGACCTGCGCAAACGGCAGGTCGGCTTCGCCGGCCCGTACTACCTGGCCGGACAGTCGCTGCTGGTGCGCAAGAAGGAACAGGGCATCAACGGCCCCCAGGACCTGGCCGGCAAACGCGTCTGCTCGGCCACCGGCTCCACCCCGCTGATGCGCATCGAACGCGACTACCCCAAGGCCCAGGCGGTGGCCTATGACACCTACTCGATCTGTGTGGACAACCTGCTCAGCCTGCAGGTGGCCGCCGTCACCACCGACGACACCATCCTGCTGGGCTTCGCCGCCAAGGCCCCCGACGAGCTGAAGGTGGTGGGCAAGCCGTTCTCCAAGGAGCCCTACGGCATCGGCGTGCCGCGCTCGGACACGGCGCTGCGCCTGGCCCTGGACGACGCCATCGAGACCCATGAACACAACGGCGACTGGACGAAGGCGTATGACACCACGCTCGGGCTGTCCGGGGTGCCCGCCCCGCGGCCGCCCGCCGTCGACCGCTACGGCACCGGGAGCGCCACACCGTGAACGTACTGACCGACAACTTCGCCCTGTACGCCAAGGGCTTTCTGGGCACCGTCGAACTCACCGTCTACGCCGGTCTGCTGGCCATGGTGCTGGGCTTTGTGATGGCCTCCTTCCGGGTCGCGCCCGTCGCCCCGCTGCGCGCGTTGGGCACCGTATGGGTGACGGTGCTGCGCAACACCCCTTTGACGCTGCTGTTCTTCGCGGTGCTGCTGGGGCTGCCCCGGTTCGGCCTGGTGCTGCCCTTCCAGCTGTTCGCGGTGCTGGCCCTGGGCTGCTACACCTCGGCCTTCATCTGTGAGGCCATCCGCTCCGGCATCAACACGGTGCCCACCGGCCAGGGCGAGGCCGCCCGCAGCCTGGGCATGACCTTTGCCCAGACACTGCGCGCCATTGTGCTGCCGCAGGCGTTCCGCTCGGTGATCCCGCCCGTGGGCTCCACCCTGATCGCCCTGGCCAAGAACTCCGCGATCGCCGGCTCGTTCAGCGTCACCGAACTGCTCAGCACCTATAAGTCACTGGGGGAGCTGGGCTACAGCGTCATCTGGAGCTTTGTCTGGATCGCGGTGGGCTATCTGGTGATCACCCTGTCCATCAGCGCGGTCTTCAATGTGCTGGAGAGCCGTTACGGGGTGGCCCGATGAGCACCGCGCTCTATGACGTCCCCGGCCCGCGCGCCCGCCGCCGGCATCTGCTCTGCGCGCTGGTGGCCGGCGCCCTCATCCTGGTGCTGGCCGGCTGGATCGTCCATCTGCTGTTCAGCACCGGGCAGTTCACCGCCGCCAAGTGGACGCCCTTCGAATACACCGGAATCCAGGAGCTGTTGCTGCGCGGCCTGGGCAACACCCTCAAGGCATTCGCGCTCGCCGCGGTGCTCGCCCTGGCGCTGGGCGCGGTGCTGGCCTGCGGGCGGCTGTCCGACCACCGCCCGCTGCGCTGGACGGCCACCGTGCTGGTGGAGTTCTTCCGGGCGATGCCGGTGCTGGTCATGATCTTCTTTGTCTTTGTGGCCCTCCAGGCCCAGCCGCTGACCGCCCTGGTCACCGGGCTGACGCTGTACAACGGCTCGGTGCTGGCCGAGATCTTCCGCACCGGGGTGGACTCGGTGGAACGCGGCCAGCGGGAGGCGGCCTACGCGCTGGGCATGCGCAAGACCCAGGTGATGACCCATGTGCTGGTCCCGCAGGCGGTCCGGGCGATGCTGCCGACGATCATCAGCCAGCTGGTGGTGGCGCTCAAGGACACCTCGCTGGGCTTTCTGATCACCTACGAGGAGTTCCTGCACGCGGGCAAGCTGATCGCCGGCAACCTCGACTACGACCTGCCGTTCATCCCGGTGGTGATGGTGATCGCGCCCGTCTATATCGGCATGTGCATGTTGCTGTCCTGGCTGGCCTCCTGGGTGGCCCGGCGGGAACGGCACAGCCCGAAGACGGAGGCGGTGGAGGTGGCCGCGGCCGAGCCGGGCACGCTGCTCGCGGGCCCGGCCGGCCATCCGCAGACCCAGCAGACTCAGCTGTCGGAACCCAGCCACAGGTCGGGGCCGAAGACCTCGTAGTGCACATCCGCCGGGGCCACTCCGGCCGCCAGCAGCTGGGCCCGGGCCGCGCGCAGGAACGGCAGCGGGCCGCAGAGGTAGGCGACGGTGCCCCGCGGGACCGTGATCCGCGACAGGTCGGCCCGCCCGGTGCGCTCGGCGGGCCACTCGCCCACCGGGCTCTCGTACCAGATGTGCGCCTCCGCGTCGGCCAGCTTCCCGGTGAGCTGCTCCAGCTCGGCCCGGAAGGCGTGGTCGTCCTCGCTGCGGTCGGCGTGCACCGAGATCACCCGGCGGGTGGCGCCGGTGGCGGCCAGCTCGGCGAGCATGCCGATCATCGGCGTGCAGCCGATGCCCGCCGAGGCCAGCAGCACCGGGCAGTCGCCCCCCTCCAGGGTCACATCGCCGAAGGGGTGGCTGAGCAGCAGGGTGTCACCCACGGTGAGCTGGTCGTGCAGGTGGTTGGAGACCTCGCCGGCCGGGTCGTCGGTGACCCGCTTCACCGAGAACTGCAGGGCACCCTCCGGCCGGCCGGACAGGCTGTACTGGCGGATCTGCCGGGCCCCGTCCGCCAGGGTGACCTGGACGGACACATACTGGCCGGGACGCGAGGCGGGCAGCGCGCGGCCGTCCACCGGGCGGACCAGGAAGGTGGCCACTTCGGCGGTCTCCGCCCGGCGCTCCACCACCTCGTACGAGGCGAAGACCTCGCCCGGCACGGTGCCCGCCTCCTGGTGGAGCCGTGCCTCCAGGGCGATCAGCGCATTGGCCAGCAGCCAGTAGACCTCGTCCCAGGCCGCGGCCACCTCCGGGGTGACCGCCTCGCCCAGCACCTCGGCGATCGCGGCGAACAGATGCTGCCGCACGATCGGGTACTGCTCGGGGACGATGCCCAGCGAGGCGTGCTTGTGGGCGATGCGGGAGAGCATGGCGTCGGGGCGCTGGTCCGGGTTCTCGACCAGCATCACCGCGAACGCGGCGACGGCCCCGGCCAGGGCCTGCTGCTGGCTGCCGGTGGCCTGGTTGCCCCGGTTGAACAGGTCCCGCTCCAGCTCGGGGTGGGCGGCGAAGAGCTTGTCGTAGAAGAGCGAGGTGATCTCGCCGATGGCGCCGCCGACGGCGGGCAGGGTGGCGCGGACCAGCTCGGTGGACTTCGCGGACAGCATCGGCGACTCCTCTTAATATGCATCCTGGATGCGTATTTATCGGCAAAGGGAAGCCGCCCTCACCGGGCGGCTTGTGAAAAGATCAGCGACTTCCCAGGCTGAGCAGCAGCGGCCCGGTGGGCGGCTCCACCAGGTCACTGACGGACAGCGGGTCCAGCGCGGCGAAGAACGCCTCCTGGGCGTTGCGCAGCGCGCCGCGCAGCCGGCAGCCGGCCCGCAGGGGGCAGGGCGGATCGTCCTCGCAGCCCACCACATCGCCCACGCCCTCCAGCTCCCGCACCAGGCGGCCCAGGGAGCCGGTGCGCCCGGCGGAGGTCAGGCTCAGGCCGCCGCCACGGCCCCGGCGGGCCTCGACCACTCCCAGGTGCTGGAGGCGGCTGACCACCTTGGCGGCATGGGTGTACGGCACGGCCATGGCCTCCGCCACCTCGCGGGTGGTGGGCGCCTCCTCGGGGCCGGCCATGGCCAGGCGCATGGCGATGCGCAAAGCGATGTCCGTGCTCTTGTTCAGTCGCACACATTCACGCTAGCTAATTGGATTTTCAGAGTCCAATTAACCGGGTGTGATCTGGCCGACCTCCGCGCACACCCGGCTCCCCGCGACATAGGGTGAGCCCGTGACCTAGGGGGGAGCGCGGGGATGACGTACCAACTGCCGCCCGGCATCGCCAACTTCGTCAACCGGGCGGACGAGCAGGAGCGCGCCCTGCGGGCCGCCGCCCAGTGGTGCGAGCCGGACCGCCCGCTGGTCATCGCGCTCAGCGGCCCGGGCGGCACCGGGAAGACCGAACTGGCCTTCCGGATCGCCCGGGCGTTATCCGACGACCGTCCCCATGTCCTCAGCCTCGACCTGGACGATCTGCGGCGCGAGGGCGCGGTGGACCCCGTGGACGCCCAGGGCCAGCTGCTGCTCGCCCTCGGCGTGGAGTCCCGCTGCCTGGAGCAGTCGCCCAGGGCCCGCGCCCGGCAGTACTGGCAGCGGACCAGGGACAAGCGGCCGCTGCTGGTGGTCGACAATGTGCGCTACGCCACCGAGTTGCACCCCCTGCTACCGGCCTCCGGCGCCGGCGTGGTGATCGTCGCCAGTCATGGCCCGCTGTACGACCTGGAGGGCGGGGCGGCGCTGGAGCTGCCGCTGGCCCCGCTCTCCGACGAGCACGCCACCGAACTGCTGCACCGCCTCGTCGGTGATCCCCGGCCGGCCGCCGAGCCGGAGGCGGTACGCGGCTTTGTCCGCCTGTGCTCCGGCCTGCCCGCCGCCCTTCAGGTGGCCGGCCGCCTGATGCG
Source organism: Streptomyces sp. NPDC052396 (assembly GCF_044593195.1). Classification (NCBI taxonomy): domain Bacteria; kingdom Bacillati; phylum Actinomycetota; class Actinomycetes; order Kitasatosporales; family Streptomycetaceae; genus Streptomyces; species Streptomyces sp. NPDC052396. Next base: position 145,574 of record NZ_JBIUAW010000003.1, on the reverse strand, counting down.
CGCCCGCCCCCGCCGCCCGCTCGCCCGGCTGCTGGAAACCCTCACCGCCGAACTGGACGACAAGGGCCTGCCCATGGTGGAGAAGGTCTGGGACGCCGCCTACCGCGAGCTGAGCCGGGAGGCCGCCCTGCTCTACCGGTTGCTTCCGCAACACCCCGGCCCGTCCCTTTCGCTGCCCGGCGCGGCCGCCCTGCTCGGTCTGGGGCCGGACGCGGCCGAGGAGGCGCTGGACGCCCTGGAGGCCGTCGGCCTGGCGCAGATCAGGGACGGCAGACTGCGCCTGCATGAACTGCTGCGCGCCCACGCCGGGCGCTGTGCGCGGCGCGACGGCGGCGCACGGGAGCATATTGAGGCGCGCCGGGCCATGGTGCTCTGGTATCTCCGCCAGGCCCAGCGGGCCGATGCGCTGGCGGCCGGCCGCCGCCTGACCCTGGCCGCACCGGTACCGGCCCTCCCCGCCCCCGATGTGCCCCTCTCCGGCCCGGCGGCGGCCTATGACTGGCTGGAGACCGAACGGCACACCCTGCACGGCTGTGTCACCCTCGCCCATGCCGGGCAACTGGACGATGCCGCCTGGGCGTTGTGCGAGCCGCTGTGGACCCACTACCTCGACCATCCGCACCATGCCGAGGTCATCGACTCCTTCCGTATCGGCCGGGACGCGGCCCAGCGTGCCGGGCGGGTGGCCGCCCTGGCGCGGATGCGCTGTCAACTGGCCCGGCCGCTGTGGGAACGGGGCCGCTTCGCCGAAGCCGGCCGGGAACTGGAGGCCGCCGTCAATGCCCGCCAGGCGCTGGGGAGTTCGGAGGCCGAGCGTAAACTGTCCGCCTCCGTCACCGAGTTCCGCGGCATGCTGCGCTCGGCGCAGGGCGACTGGGCGGGCGCCGCCACGGACTTCGAGGAGTCCCGGGCCGCCCACCAGGCCATGGGCAATGACTACGGTGTGCTGCTCCAGACCCACCGCCTGGGCCAGGCCGCCGCGGCCCTGGGCGACCCCGCCCGCGCCGCCGACCTGCTCACCCGGGCCCACCGGGCCGCGCGCGACCTGGGACGCGAACGGATGACCGCGCGCACCGGCTTCGAACTGGCCCTGGTCCTGCGCCGACTGGGCCGCACCGAGGAGGCCCACCGCCTCTGCACCTCGGCCCTGGCGGCCGCCCGGGCACGCGGCTCCGGCTTCGACGAGGCCAGGGTGCTGGACGCGCTGGCCGAACTGGCCGAGGACACCGGCGACACCGACACGGCCCGCGAACACCGCGCGACGGCCCGGGCGGTCCGCGAGCGGTGCGGGGCCCTTATGGGGCCGGGCGCCCCATAAGGGGCGCGGGGCGGCTGCGTCATGCGGCTCCGCCGCGTGGGCGCGACCAGCCACCGACGGCCCGCGCGCGAAACGCAACGGAGGCCACCCCGAACCGCCATTGGCGCCGCCCAAGGACCGTCACGCAGGCACAAGCACTCGCTCCCCCTCCCGCCGCGAGGCGCCCCGCCCCCGAACCCGGTGGACGTGATCGCCCAGAACGCAGCGGAGTTCGCCGGGCAGCAAGTCGACAGCTGCGTACACCGCAGAAAGCACCGCCGCCGGATCGGCAAGCACCACCCGACCCCCCTGCGAGGCGCAGAAACCAGCCCGCACCCACAGCAGATCACCCCCGCGCGGCCGCGCCAGACACTCCCCGGAGGGCAGGATCACCGCGGCCATCCGGCAGGCGGGGTGCTCGGCCAGGATCCGGCCGGTCCAGCCGCCCGCCGTCCAGCCCGCACCATGCCCGGCGCCCTCCGCCGCCCCGGCCCGTAGGTAGAGCAACCCGGCACTGCGCACCTGCCGTTCACCCGCCACCCCGTATTCGGCGGCCAAATGCCGCGCGGGCGGGGCCAGATGGGCGGGGAAGCGCTCCACCCGCACCTCACGACCCCGCCGTTCGGTGCGTACCGCGAAGGCGGACGGCCGCCGGGCCGGCGGTTCCGGCCGGGGCAGCGGTGACGCGGTCACCGGCCCGGGCGGCGGGGCCAAACCCAGTTGCGCGTACCCCTCCCGGCGCAACAGCTCAAGCGCGCGCCCCTGTTCGGCGAACGCGCCCTGGGTCAGGGCCCGTACGCTTCCGGGACGGTGGGCGCGCAGGACGTCGTCGATGGCCCGGGGGTCCGTCAGACGGGGGCTGTGGCCGAGGAGACGGTCCATGGGGCTGCCCGGTATCAGCTCGGCGCCGCCGCCCCCGGCCGCGATCACCGGGCGGTCCAGGGCGGCCGCGTAGAGCGCGGCCGAGCCATGGTCGGTGAGCACGGCGTCGGCCGCCACCAGTACCGCCGCCCACTCCTCGTAGGGCCGGGCCAGGATCATCCCGGCGGCCAGTGCCGGGGCCAGCTGCTCGGCGAGGTCGAAGCCGCCCAGGCTGCTGTGGTCATTGGGGTGCACGATCAGCGCCAGCTGGTGGGTGTCCCAGGGGAGTCCGGCGGCCAGCCGGGCCGGCAGATCCGGCCGGGTGGCGAGCAGGGACTCGGGCCCCCAGGTCGAGGTGAGCACGATCAGCCGGCGCCCGCCGGTGCCCAGCGCCGCCCGGTAGGCGTCGCGGTGCGGCACCGACTGCAGCAGCCGGTCCAGGGTGGGGTCACCGGTCACGGTGGCCCGTGCCGCGGCCTCGGGAGAGTGCTCGGCCAGCCGGGCCACCTGGCTGGGGTGGGCCAGGGCGTGCACGGCGGCCAGTGCCCGGCCGCCGGCCAGCAGGTGGACCGGGTCCAGCCCGGAGGCCAGACCGTCCGAACCCTCCTTGGGTACCGTCTTGTTGAAGCCGGCGCCATGGGGGAGCAGGACCAGCGGGCCGTCCAGCCGGTGGAGTTCGCCCTTGGGGCTGGCGGCCAGGATCAGGTCGAAGGAACGGCGGCAGGCGGCCGCCCAGGGCAGCGTGCGCGCCCCGGCGTGTTCCAGGGCGGCCAGCGCGCCGAGGTCGAAGTCCGAGCCCGGGACGAGGGTGAACAGCCGCCGGACGCGCCGGTCGCCCGCGAAGACCGGCAGCACATCGAGCAGCCGGTGCAGGGCGGCCGCCGAGCGCACCGCGAACAGCACCGACTTGCTGCCCGCTGCCCGCTGCCCGCTGCCCGCTGCCCGCTGCCCGCTGCCCGCTGCCCGCTGCCCGCTGCCCGCTGGGCCAGTCTCCATGGTAGGACAGGCCGCCTCGCCCCGATGGTCGTTTCCGCAGATCGGAGCGCATATCCAGGGGGCGGACGGCGGCATGCCGGAGATCGTACCCGCGCCCTGGACGGGCCCGGCAGAATGCGCCCATGAGTGAGGTGGGGATCGCATTGATCGCGGCCGGTTCGGCGCTGGCCGGCAGCCTGGTCACCGGCTGGTTCAGCCGGAGCGCGGCCCGGATGATGCTGCTGGACCAGCGGCGGGTCCGGGGGCTGGAGCAGCGGCGGCAGAGCTATCTGCGCTTTCTGGAGGCCGTGGAGGTCCGGTTGCTGACCCGGTGGACGGGGGAGGGGCAGGGCTCGGACCGCTTTGAGCTCCAGCGGGCGCTGGGCGCCGTGCTGTTGGAGGGACCCTCCGAAGTGGTGCGCGCGGCCCGGGAGATGGAGCGCCGGCTGCGCGGCGAGGGGACGCCCGACGGGCTGGAGGGCGCCCGTGAGGAGTTCGTCCGCGCGGCCCGCCGGGCGCTGGCGGGGGACCTTGACGGGGTGTAACGGAAGACACGTCTGTGGCTGACGAGATTGACAGGAAGCCGGTGCGCGGCGAATCTGACTGGCCAGTAATAAACCCCGATCCCAGGAGGCATGGGTGACAGAGGTACGCCACAACGGCGGGCGGTACGGCAAGGCGCTGGCAGCGGTCGGCGCGGCCACGGCCCTGGCGGCCGGCGCCGCCGCACCCACGATGGCCGCGACGCCCGTCACCGGCGGCGAGCGTTATGTCGCCCTCGGCGACTCCTACACCTCCGGACCGGGCATCCCCGAGCAGAGCGGCGGTGACTGTGCCCGCTCCAGCGTCAACTACCCCTCGCTGACCGCCAAGGCGCTGCACCAGAAGTCCTTCCGGGACGTCAGCTGCAGCGGTGCCAAGACCGGTGACATGTGGCAGGCCCAGGGCGCCAACGGGCCCCAGCTCAACGCGCTCGGCCGGACCACCCGGCTGGTCACCGTGGGCATCGGCGGCAATGACGTCGGCTTTGGCGAGATCATCCGCACCTGCGCCCAGCTGTCGGTCAGCGACCCGGCCGGGGACCCCTGCCGCAAGCAGTACACCGCGGGCGGCACCGACCAGCTCACCCAGCGGATCAACGACACCGCGCCCAAGATCGCCCAGGTGCTGGCCGCCATCCACCAGCGCGCCCCCAAGGCCAAGGTGGTGCTGGTCGGTTACCCGTCGATCATGCCGGACAACGGGGTGGGCTGCTTCCCCGCCGTCCCCATGGCCGCCGGTGACGTGGCCTACCTGCGGGACACCGAGAAGCAGCTGAACGCCATGCTCCAGGCGCAGGCGGGCAAGGCGCACATCCGCTACGCGGACACCTACCGGGCCACCGTCGGCCATGATGTCTGCCAGCCGGAGGCCACCCGCTGGATAGAGGGCGCCCAGCCGAGCCGTCCGGCCGCCCCCTTCCACCCCAACGCGGATGGTGAGCAGGCCATGAGCCGGCCGGTGATCTCCCAGGCCCGCGCCCACTGACGGGAGCGCGCCCCAGCGGGCGCGGTAAGCGCGCGGGGCGCGCCCAACACCCCCGTATCTGTTGGCGAACGGTGTCGGCCGAGTAGGCTCCGGGACCCGTTCGCCGACAGGAGGCTGTGATGGTCCGAACCAGACCACCCCGACGCCGACAACTGCCCGTCCTGGCCGTAACGGCCGCCCTGCTGGCCGGAGTCGGTGTCGCACCGACCGCCATGGCCCAGGGCTCCGCGGCCGTACGTCCGCCCGTCAAGTCGCCCCTGGCCATCGGCAGCGGCGGCGCGGTGGCCAGCGTGGACGCCGATGCCTCGGCGGCCGGTCTGGAGGTGCTGCGCAAGGGCGGCAACGCCGTGGACGCGGCCGTGGCCACCGCTGCCGCGCTGGGTGTCACCGAGCCGTACTCGGGCGGCATCGGCGGTGGCGGATTCTTTGTCTACTACAACGCCAGGTCGCACAAGGTCCTGACCATCGACGGGCGGGAGCGCGCCCCGCTCTCCGCCGGCCAGGACCTCTTCCTGGCGCACGGCAAGCCGCTGGCCTTCGATGACGCGGTCACCAGCGGACTGAGCGTGGGCGTCCCCGGAACGCCCGCCACCTGGGACACCGCCCTGAGGTCCTGGGGCAGCAGGCCGCTGGCCAAGGTGCTTGAGCCGGCCGAGCGGCTGGCCCGCAAGGGCTTCACCGTGGACGAGACCTTCCGGCAGCAGACCGCCGACAACGCCAAGCGCTTCAAGGATTTCCCGGCCACCGCCAGGCTCTTCCTGCCGGGCGGCAAGCCGCCGGCCGTCGGCTCCACGCTCAAGAACCCCGATCTGGCCCGGACTTACCAGCTGCTGGGCCGCAAGGGCATCGGTGCCGTCTACGGCGGCGAGATCGGGCGCGACCTGGTCAAGACCGTACGCAAGCCCCCGGTCGACCCCAGGTCGGGCCGCAACGCCCGGCCGGGCGGGCTGACCGAGCGTGATCTGCGCGCCTATACGGTCAAGCGGCCCGCGCCCACCCACACCGGCTACCGGGGCCTGGATGTGTACGGCATGGCGCCGTCCTCCTCCGGTGGCACCGCCGTCGCCGAGGCGCTCAACATCCTGCAGAAGCGCGGCGATCTCAGCAAGGTGGACCAAGTCACCTACCTCCAGCGCTACTTGGAGGCCAGCCGGATCGCCTTCGCCGACCGCAACCGCTGGATCGGCGACCCGGCGCAGGAGAAGGTGCCCACCGCCGCCCTGACCTCCCAGCGGTTCGCCGACTCCCGGGCCTGTCTGGTCAACGACCACAAGGCGCTGACCAGTCCGCTGGCGCCCGGTGACCCGTACCACCCGGCCGCCTGCCGGCAGCTGGGCCGGGCCGCCCCCACGCCCTACGAAGGGCAGCAGACCACCCATATGACGGTGGCCGACAAGTGGGGCAATGTGGTCGCCTACACCTTCACCATCGAGCAGACCGGCGGCAGCGGCATCGCCGTGCCCGGCCGGGGCTTCCTGCTCAACAACGAGCTGACCGACTTCTCCTTCGTACCCGTCACTCCGGGGGTGCACGACCCCAACCTGCCGGGCCCCGGCAAGCGGCCGCGCTCCTCCATCTCGCCGACCATCGTGCTCAAGCACGGGAAGTTCGACTTCGCCATCGGCTCGCCCGGCGGCGCCACCATCATCACCACCGTGTTGCAGACCTTCCTCAACCATGTGGACCGGGGCATGCCGCTGGTGGACGCGATCGCCGCACCGCGCGCCAGCCAGCGCAACACCGCCGCCACCGAGCTGGAGCCGGCGCTGTGGAACAGCAGGCTGCGCGGCCAACTGGAGGCCAGGGGGCAGGTGTTCAAGCCGAACCCGGAGATCGGCGCCGCCACCGGGGTCCAGCGGCTGCCGGACGGCCGGTGGCTGGCCGCCGCCGAGAAGGTCCGGCGCGGCGGCGGCTCGGCCATGGTGGTCAGCCCAGCAAGGCGATGATCGCGTCCGTGGTGCCGGTCTCGGCCAGCCGCGGCAGGATCCGGGTCAGGCTGACCCGGTGCGTCTCCGGGTCCAGGTCGGTCACCGCGTCGGCGGCGACCGTCACGTGATAGCCGTGCTCGTGGGCGGCGCGGGCGGTGGACTCCACCCCGATGCTGGTCGCGATGCCCGCGAGCACGATCTGTGTCACCCCCCGGCGGCGCAGCTGAAGATCCAGGTCGGTGGCGTGGAAGGCGCCCCAGGTCTGCTTGGTGACCACGATGTCACCGTCCTGGCGGCCCAGTTCGGGCCGCAGCTCGGCGAAGCCGGCCGGCGGCTCGCCCTGGCGCGGCGGCAGCTCATTGCGCCCCGGCGAGCCGGGGCCGGTCACCCGCACCAGCACCACGGGCAGGTCATGGGCGCGGAACGCGGTGGCCAGCCGGGCGCCACGGGCCACGATCTCCTCGGCGGGATGGACGGTGGGCAGGGCGGTGATGCCCTGCTGCAGATCGATCAGGACAAGGGCGGTCCGCGGATCCAGAGTGGTAACAGGCATGCCGCCACCGTAGAAGGTAGACAGGCAGGCTTGCAAGTTTCCCTGTTGGATTTTCCGGGGGTTCCCGGCGTTCGCCTTCCGAGGGTGCGGCGGTCTTGCCTCGGTGGATCACCCGGATCTACGGTCGGCATCCCACGCGGTCTACGCGTGTCAGCCCGGCTGAACCCAGGGCTGAACCCGGCTGAATCCAGCTGAACCCCGGCTGAACCCCGGCGAAGGAGCAGCTCGTGACCCAAGTCCTCCGCGCCGCCCTGGTCCAGGCCACCTGGACCGGCGACACCGAGTCGATGATCGCCAAGCATGAGGAACACGCCCGCGCCGCCGCCGCGCAGGGCGCCAAGGTGATCGGCTTCCAGGAAGTCTTCAACGCCCCCTACTTCTGCCAGGTCCAGGACGACGAGCACTACCGCTGGGCCGAGCCCGTCCCGGACGGCCCCACCGTGACCCGGATGCGGCAACTGGCCCGGGAGACCGGCATGGTGATCGTGGTGCCGGTGTTCGAGATCGAGTCCTCCGGCTTCTACTACAACACCGCCGCCGTCATCGACGCCGACGGCAGCTACCTGGGCAAGTACCGCAAGCACCACATCCCCCAAGTCACCGGATTCTGGGAGAAGTTCTACTTCAAACCCGGCAACCTCGGCTGGCCGGTGTTCGACACCGCGGTGGGCCGGGTCGGCGTCTACATCTGCTACGACCGACACTTCCCCGAGGGGTGGCGGCAACTGGGGCTCAACGGCGCCCAGCTGGTCTACAACCCCTCCGCCACCTCCCGCGGCCTGTCCGGCTATCTCTGGAAGCTGGAACAGCCCGCGGCCGCCGTGGCCAATGAGTACTTCATCGCCGCCATCAACCGGGTGGGACGGGAGGAGTACGGCGACAACGACTTCTACGGCACCTCCTACTTCGTCGACCCGCGCGGCCAGTTCGTCGGCGAGCCGGCCAGCGACACCAAGGAGGAACTCCTGGTGCGCGACCTGGACCTCGATCTGATCGACCAGGTGCGCCGGCAGTGGGCCTTCTACCGCGACCGCAGGCCGGACGCCTACGAGGGGCTGGTGCGCCCATGACCGCGCCGCTGCACCAGCGCCACCGGGCGGTCATGCCGCAGTGGCTCGCCCTCTACTACCGCGAGCCGCTGGAGCTCACCCATGGCGAGGGCCGCCATGTCTTCGACGTTCAGGGCCGCCGCTACCTGGACTTCTTCGGCGGCATCCTCACCACCATGACCGCACACGCCCTGCCCGAGGTCACCAAGGCCGTCACCGAGCAGGCCGGGCGCATCCTGCACACCTCCACCCTCTACCTCGACCGCCATATGGTCGAGCTGGCCGAGCGGATCGCCGCCCTGTCCGGCATCCCCGACGCCCGGGTCTTCTTCACCACCTCCGGCACCGAGGCCAATGACACCGCCCTGCTGCTGGCCACCACCTACCGGCGCTCCAACCAGATCCTGGCCATGCGCAACAGCTACCACGGCCGTTCCTTCTCGACCGTCGGCATCACGGGCAACTCGGCCTGGTCGCCCACCAGTCTGTCCCCGCTGCAGACCCTCTACCTCCATGGCGCGGTGCGCTCCGGCGGCCGCTACGGCCGGCTCTCCGACCAGGACTTCATCCAGGCCTGTGTGGCCGACCTGGAAGACATGCTCGGCCAGGCGCATGGCAATGTCGCCGCGCTGATCGCCGAACCGGTGCAGGGCGTGGGCGGGTTCACCGCCCCGCCGGACGGGCTGTACGCCGCCTTCCGCCAAGTCCTCGACCAGCACGGCATCCTATGGATCAGCGACGAGGTGCAGACCGGCTGGGGCCGTACCGGCGACCACTTCTGGGGCTGGCAGGCGCACGCCGAGAACGGCCCGCCCGACCTGCTCACCTTCGCCAAGGGCATCGGCAACGGGATGGCCGTCGGCGGAGTGGTGGCCCGGGCCGAGGTGATGAACTGCCTGGACGCCAACTCCATCTCCACCTTCGGCGGCAGCCCCGTGACCATGGCGGCCGGCCTGGCCAACCTCACCCATCTGCTGGAGCACGACCTCCAGGGCAACGCCCGCCGCGTCGGCGGCCTGCTCACCGAGCGGCTGCGCGCCGCCGCCGCGCCCCTGGCGGTGGTACGCGAGGTACGCGGCCGGGGCCTGATGATCGGCGTGGAACTGACCGGCCCCGAGGCCGCCGGTCAAGCCCTTGAACTGGCCCGGGAACACGGCCTGTTGATCGGCAAGGGTGGCCGGGCGGGCCAAGTGCTGCGCATCGCCCCGCCGCTGTCGCTGACCGTCGCGGAGGCCGAGGAGGGTGCCGCCCTGCTGGAACGGACCCTGCGCCAGGTGAACGGAGGAGAACCGGCATGAACAGGACCCTGATCCGCGGCGGACTGGTGATCACCTCGGCCGAGGAGATGCGGGCCGACGTCCTCACCGAAGGCGGCAAGGTGGCGGCACTGGCCGCCCCGGACAGCACCGCCGCCCAGAGCTGGACCGCCGACCGCGTGATCGACGCCACCGGAAAGTACGTCATCCCGGGCGGAGTTGACGCCCACACCCACTTCGACCTCCCCTTCGGCGGCACCTCCTCCTCGGACGACTTCGCCACCGGCACCCGCGCCGCCGCCTGGGGCGGCACCACCACCGTGGTCGACTTCGCGGTGCAGACCCGCGGCCGGGCGCTGCGCGAAGGGCTGGACACCTGGCGCGCCAAGGCCGAGGGCAAGTGCGCCGTCGACTACGGCTTCCATATGATCCTCTCCGATGTCAACGAGGGCACCCTCAAGGAGATGGACCTCCTGGTGGCCGAGGGCTGCACCAGTTTCAAGCTCTTTATGGCCTACCCCGGCGTGTTCTACAGCGACGACGGCCAGATCCTGCGGGCCATGCAACGCGCCGCCGGCAACGGCGGGTTGATCATGATGCATGCCGAGAACGGCCTGGCCATCGATGTCCTGGTGGAACAGGCGCTGGCCGCCGGCCACACCGAACCCCGCTACCACGGCGAGGTGCGCAGGGCACTGCTGGAGGCCGAGGCCACCCATCGCGCCATCCAGCTGGCCCGGGTGGCCGGCGCCCCGCTGTATGTGGTGCATGTCTCCGCCCAGGAGGCGGTCGCCGAACTCGCCCGGGCCCGGGACCTGGGCCTGCCGGTCTACGGCGAAACCTGCCCGCAGTACCTGTTCCTGTCCACCGACAACCTCGCCGAACCGGACTTCGAGGGCGCCAAGTACGTCTGCTCCACACCGCTCAGGCCCCGCGAACACCAGGCGGCACTCTGGCACGCGCTGCGCACCGGTGACCTCCAGGTGGTCTCCACCGACCACTGCCCGTTCTGCTTCTCCGGACAGAAGGAACTGGGCCGGGGCGACTTCTCCAAGATCCCCAACGGGCTGCCCGGCGTGGAGAACCGGATGGACCTGCTCCATCAGGCGGTGGTGGACGGCCACCTCAGCCGCCGCCGCTGGATCGAGATCGCCTGCGCCGCCCCGGCCCGGATGTTCGGCCTGCCCGGGAAGGGCACCATCGCCCCCGGCGCGGACGCCGACATCGTCGTCTATGACCCGCACACCGAGCAGACCCTCTCCGCCGCCACCCACCATATGAACGTCGACTACTCGGCGTACGAGGGCAAACGGGTCACCGGACAGGTGGAAACGGTGCTCTCCCGGGGCGAAGTGGTCATCGACCGGCGGCACTTCACCGGACGCGCCGGCCATGGCCGCTATGTTCCCCGCACGGCCCTCTCATAACTCCACGCGACCCGCATGCGCAAGAAGGAGCCCTGCCTTGGACTTCGGCCTCGTCCTGCAGACCGACCCGCCCGCCTCGGCCGTGGTGGAGCTGATGCGCCGCGCCGAGCAGCGCGGCTTCCGCTATGGCTGGACCTTTGACTCGGCCGTGCTGTGGCAGGAACCGTTTGTCATCCACAGCCGGATCCTGGAACACACCGAGCGGCTGATCGTCGGCCCCATGGTCACCAACCCCTCCACCCGCACCCCGGAGGTCACCGCCTCCACCTTCGCCACCCTCAACGACATGTACGGCAACCGCACCGTGTGCGGCATCGGGCGGGGCGACTCGGCGATGCGGGTGGCCGGCCGCAAGCCCAACACCCTGGCGGTGCTGCGGGATGCCATCCGCGTCATCCGCGACCTCGCCGAGGGCCGGGAGGCGGATGTCGGCGGCACGACGCTGAAGCTGCCCTGGGTACGGGACGGGCGGCTGCCGGTGTGGATGGCGGCGTACGGCCCCAAGGCACTCGCCCTGGCCGGGCAGGAGGCCGACGGGTTCATCCTCCAGCTCGCGGATCCGTACCTGACCGAGTGGATGGTCAAGTCGGTACGGACCGCGGCGGCGGAGGCGGGCCGCGACCCCTCCGCCATCACCATCTGCGTGGCCGCCCCCGCCTACATCGGGGACGACCTGGCCCATGCCCGCGAGCAGTGCCGGTGGTTCGGCGGCATGGTCGGCAACCATGTCGCCGACCTGGTGGCCCGGTACGGGGCGGCGGGCGCGGTTCCGTCCGAGCTCACCGCCTATGTGAAGGACCGGCACGGGTACGACTACTCCCACCACGGCCGCGCCGGGAACCCGTCCACGGACTTTGTCCCGGACGAGATCGTGGACCGCTTCTGCCTGCTGGGACCGGCGGAGGCGCATAGGGAACGGCTGCGGGCGCTGCGGGAGTTGGGGGTGGACCAGTTCGCGGTCTATGCGATGCACGATGCGCGGGAGGCGACGATCGACGCCTATGGGAGCGCGGTGATTCCGGCGCTGGGGTAACGAGGGTTCGTCGTCGGGTGCGGGTGGTTTGTGGCTGGTCGCGCAGTTCCCCGCGCCCCTTACGGGGCGCGGCTCTGCGGTTGTGCCCACCGGACCGCACCCGGTAATGAAACCTACGGCACCCGGGCCGTCCACTCCTCGGAGGAGAACTTGCTCGCCGCCAACTCCTCGGCGCGAGCCATCTCTTCGGGCGTGACGGCCCCGGCCGTCAGCCCGTACCGGCTCCCGAAGGAGTCAATCATCCGCTCGATAACGGCAGCCCGCGACAAGCCCGTCTGCCGCCGCAATGGATCCACCCGCTTCTTCGCGCTCTTCGTCCCCTTGTCGGAAAGCTTCTCCTTCCCGATCCGGAGCACGTCCAGCATCTTGTCCGCGTCGATGTCGTAGGCCATCGTCACGTGGTGCAGCACGGCCCCACCCCCGGACACCACCCGCTTCTGCGCCGCTCCGGCGATCTTCCCGGCCTCCGTCGCGATGTCGTTCAGCGGCTGGTACCAGGCCCTGATCCCCATGTCGCCCAGCGCCCCCAGCACCCAGTCGTCCAGGTAGGCGTAGCTGTCGGCGAAGGACAGCCCCTGCACCAGCGCGTCCGGCACGCACAGCGAGTAGGTGATGGTATTGCCGGGCTCACAGAACATGGCCCCACCACCACTGATCCGGCGCACCACCGTGATGCCATGCCGGGCCGCCCCCTCTGGATCGACCTCATTGCGCAGCGACTGGAAGCTGCCGATGACCACCGCGGGGGAGCCCCACTCCCACACCCGCAGCGTGGGCGGCCGCCGCCCGGCCGCCACCTCGGCGGTGAGCACCTCGTCCAGCGCCATATGCAACTCGGGCGCCTGGGGGCCGTCATGGATCAGCTGCCAGTCGTAGTGATGCCAGTCGGTGGCGTTGGCCAGTGCCCGGCGCACCGCGATGCCCACCGCCTCGGCGGAGAAGCCGAACATCACGGTGCCCTCGGGCAGTGCGGCCTGGATCCGGGCGGCGAGCTCGGGGGCGGACAGTGAGGCGTCGGCGCCCTCCAGTGCCCGGTCGATCTCCACCAGCGCCTCATCCGGCTCCAGGAAGAAGTCCCCGGCCACCCGCACCTCGCGCAGCACGCCGCCATGGACCTCCAGGTCCACCACGACCAGCTTGCCGCCCGGGACCTTGTACTCGCCATGCACGGCGCATCCTCCAGCCTTGTCAGACAACGAACCCCACGGTAACCCCACCGGGGTCTTGCACCACCGGGCCCGCATCTGCCCTCCTGTACGGCATGTTCACCACGCGGCCCACCCTGCAGGGCACCTTCGGCATGGTGTCCTCCACCCACTGGCTTGCCTCCGCCTCGGCGATGTCCGTCCTGGAGCGCGGCGGCAACGCCTATGACGCCGCCGTGGCGGCGGCCTTTGTCCTGCATGTCGTCGAACCCCATCTCAACGGTCCGGCCGGTGAGGTGCCCGCGCTGATCGCACCGGCCGGCGGGGCGGTCAGGGTGCTGTGCGGTCAGGGGCCGGCGCCGGGCGGGGCGAGCATCGCGCACTACACCGCGCTGGGACTGACCGAGGTCCCCGGCACCGGGCCGCTGGCCGCCGCCGTCCCCGGCGCCTTCGACGCCTGGATGCTGCTGCTGCGCGACTTCGGCACCCGGCCGCTGGCCGAGGTGCTGGAGCCCGCCATCGGCTACGCCGAGCACGGACATCCGCCGGTCAAGGCGCTCGGCTGGGCGGTGGGCGCGGTCCGGGAGCTGTTCGAGACCGAGTGGCACAGCTCGGCCGCCGTCTACCTGCCCGGTGGCCGGCCGCCCGCCTGCGGCACCCTGTTCCGCAACCCGGCGCTGGCGGCCACCTGGCGGCGGCTGATAGCCGAGGCGGACGCGGCCGGCGGGGACCGCGAGGCGCGCATCGACGCCGCCCGCCGGACCTGGCGTGAGGGCTTTGTCGCCGAGGCGCTGCTGCGCACCGCCGCCCGCCCCACCCTGGACAGCTCGGGAGAACGGCATATCGCCACCCTCAGCGGGGAGGACCTCGCCCGCTGCCGGGCCCGCTACGAGGACCCGGTCACCTACCGCTGGCGGGACTGGACCCTGTGCAAGGCCGGACCCTGGTCACAGGGGCCGGTGCTGCTTCAACAGCTGGCGCTGCTGGGGGAGTTGGCGCCCTACCAGAGCCCGGAGTATGTGCACACCCTGATCGAGGTGAGCAAGCTGGCCATGGCCGACCGGGAGGCCTGGTACGGGGACGCCGCCGAGGTGCCGCTGGACGACCTGCTCTCGGCGGAGTACAACGCCGGGCGGCGCAAGCTGATCGGCCCCACCGCCTGCCCCGAGCTGCGCCCCGGCAGCCCCGGCGGCCGCGCCCCCAGGCTGCCCGCCCGGGCGCGTACCGCCATAGGGACGGCGCCGCCCCTGCCGGGCTGGGGCGAACCCACCGTGGCCGCCGACGGAGTCACCCGGGGCGACACCTGCCATCTGGATGTGGTGGACCGCTGGGGCAACATGATCTCCGCGACCCCCAGCGGTGGCTGGCTGCAGTCCAACCCGGTCGTCCCCGAACTGGGCTTCCCGCTGGGCACCCGGCTGCAGATGGCCTGGCTGGAACCCGGTCTGCCGGCCTCGCTCACCCCCGGCCGCCGCCCGCGCACCACCCTCAGCCCCACCCTGGCGCTGCGCGACGGCGAACCGGTGCTGGCCTTCGGCACCCCCGGCGGCGACCAGCAGGACCAGTGGCAGCTGCACTTCTTCCTGGCGGTGGCGCTGCGCCCGCCGGTGCGCGGCGGGCTGGATCTGCAGGGCGCCATCGACGCCCCCAACTGGCACCAGAGCTCCTTCCCCGGCTCCTTCCAGCCGAGGCTGGCCGACCCCGGGGCGGTCACCGTGGAGTCACGGGCCGGGGATGCGGTGATCGGGGAACTGCGCCGCCGGGGGCACCGGGTGACCGTGGCCGGGCCGTGGACCGAGGGCAGGCTCTGCGCGGTGGCCCGTGATCCGGACAGCGGCCTGCTGTCGGCCGCCGCCAACCCCCGTGCCATGCAGGGCTATGCGACCGGGCGGTGACCCCGCCCGTTCGCCCGGGGGACGGCGGCCGGCCACCGTCCCTTCACCGGCTGTCGTACCCCCGTGGTTCGATGGACGCATGCTCGAAGACTTTCTCTCCGGTGACCTGTCCGATGTCGAGGAGGCGGTGCGCAAGGCGGCCGCCGCCGAGATCATGCCGCGCTTCCGGCAACTGGCCGCGGACGAGATCGTGGAGAAGAACGGCCCGCACGACCTGGTGACGGTCGCCGACCGGCTGGCCGAGGAACACCTCACGACCGCGCTGACCACCCTGCTGCCCGGCTCGGTGGTGGTCGGCGAGGAGGCGGTGCACGCCGACCCCTCCGTGCTGGAGGCGCTGCACGGCGGCGACCCGGTGTGGATCGTCGATCCGGTCGACGGCACCCGGCAGTTCGTCCACGGCGACCCCGGCTTCGCCACCCTGGTCTGCCTGGCGCACCGCGGCGAGCTGCTGGCCTCCTGGATCCACGCCCCGGCACTGGAGCTGATGGCGGTGGCCCGCCGGGGCGGGGGAGCGTGGCTCAACGGGGCGCCGCTGCAGGCCGGTTCGCCGGAGCCCGGCCGGGTGCTCCAAGTGGCCGTCTCCCACCATGACTTCACCACCGACGAGGAGAAGCGCACGCTGTCCCCGCTGTTCACCGACGGCCTGGCGCCGCGCTCCTGTGGCTCGGCCGGCCTGGAGTATCTGCACATAGCCCAGGGCACGCTGGACGCGCTGGCTTTCACCTGGGAAAACTCTTGGGATCACGCCGCCGGGCTGCTGCTGGTGGCCGAGGCGGGCGGGGTCAGTGCCACGATCGCCGGGCAGCCGTTCCGGATCGAGGGCGGCAACGCCCTGCCCTTCGCCGCCGCCCGGGACGAGGCCACCCTGCGGCATATCCTGGGGCTGCTGGCGTCCGCCGGCTGAGCGGTGCGAGGGGAGTCCATCGGTGCCCAGCATGCTTGACGCGGTCGTGGTGGGAGCGGGGCCCAACGGTCTGACCGCCGCCGTCGAACTGGCCCGGCGCGGGCTGGCGGTGGAGGTGTACGAGGCGGCCGACGCCATCGGCGGCGGCGCCCGCACCGAGGAGCTGACCCTCCCCGGCTTCCGGCACGATCCCTGCTCCGCGGTGCACCCGCTGGCGGTGGGCTCGCCCGCTTTCGAGGCGCTGCCACTGGCCGAGCACGGCCTTGAGTGGCTGCACCCCGAGCTGCCGCTGGCGCACCCCTTCCCCGATGGCACGGCCGCGGTGCTCTCCCGGCTGGTCGGTGACACCGCCGCCGCCCTGGGGCCGCGCGACGCCGGTTCGTACCGGCGGCTGGTGGCGCCCTTCCACGGCAAGTGGCCGGTGCTGGCCCGGGACTTCCTGCGCACCCAGTGGGACGGGCTGCCCGGTGACCCGGTGACCTACGCCCGCTTCGGGCTGTGGGCCGGGCAGCCGGTGGCGCTGCTGGTGCGCCGCTTCCGCGAGGCCAGAGCGCGGGCGCTGTTCGCCGGGCTCTCCGCGCATGGCATCGCCCCGCTCACCGGCCTGGGCACCGCGGGCATGGCCATGATCTTCGCGCTGGCTGCCCATGAGCGGGGCTGGCCGGTGCCGCGCGGCGGCTCCCAGGCCATCGCCGACGCCCTGGCCTCCTGTCTGCGGGCCGAGGGCGGGGTGGTGCACACCGGGTTCGAGGTCAAACGGCTGGACGACCTGCCGCCGGCCCGGGCCTATGTCTTCGACACCTCGCCCACCGCGCTGGCCCGCATCGCCGGCCTGGGCGACGCCTACCGCGGCTACCGCTACGGCCCGTCCGTCTTCAAGGTGGACTACGCGCTGTCCGCTCCGGTGCCCTGGACCGCGGCGGCGGCCCGCCGGGCGGGCACGGTCCATGTGGGAGCGAGCTACCAGGAGATCAGCGCCGCACTGGACGCGGCGGTGCACGGGCGTGACCCTTCCGTACCGTTCCTGATCACCGCCCAGCCCTCGCTGATCGACCCCAGCCGGGCGCCGGAGGGCAAGCACACCTTCTGGGTGTACGGGCATGTGCCCAACGGCTGGACCGGTGATGCCACCGAGGTGATTGAGCGTCAGATCGAACGCTTCGCACCCGGCTTCCGCGACCTGGTGCTGGCCCGTGCGGTGCAGGGGCCGCCCCAGCTCGCCGCGCGCAATGCCAACTACGTGGGGGGCGACATCGCCACCGGTTCGGTGGCGGGCCTGCGGCTGCTGGTCCGTCCCAAGCTCGCACGGGTGCCGTACGCCACCGCGCACCCGGCGGTCTTCCTCTGCTCCTCGGCCACCCCGCCCGGGCCCGGGGTGCACGGCATGTCCGGTCACCATGCGGCCCGGGCGGTATGGCGGCGGCTGCGCGGCCAGTACGGCCGGTCGCGGCCCTAGTCGCCAAGAGCGAGACGCAGCCCGAAGCCCACGATGACCGTGCCGGTGACGCGGTCCAGCAGCCGCTTGGCCGGTGGCTTGCGGAGCCAGCCGCGGAGCATATGGGTGAAGGCGATCAGGACCGCCGACCAGAGCAGCCCCAGCACGATGTGCACGCTGGTGAGAAGCAGGGCCAGGGTGAGGTGCGGGGCGCCCGGCGGGATGAACTGGGGCAGGAGGGCGACATAGAACGCCCCCATCTTCGGGTTGAGGAGGTTGGTCAGAGTGCCCTGGCGCCAGCCGCCGGCCAGGGTGTTCCCGGCCACCGCCGCGGCGCCGGGTGCCATGGGGCCGGCCGTGGAGGCGTCGGGCACGGCCTCACCCGACCGGTCGCGCCGCGTATGGAGGAGCATGCGAGCCCCCATCCACAGCAGGTAGGCGGCTCCTGCCCAGCGCAGGATCTCGTAGGCCAGGTGGGAGGCGGTGAGCAGGGCGGTGACGCCCAGGGACGCGAAGGCGCCCCAGATCAGCGTGCCGCTCTGGATGCCGAGGACCACGCCCCAGGCACGACGCCGGTGCCCGAGGGCCGCGGTGCGCAGGATGAGTGCGGTATCCAGTCCAGGGGTGAGCGTGAGGAGCCCGACTATCAGGGTGAAGGTTCCGAGTGCGCCTAGGGTGATCATGAACGGTCACCCTAGGCCGGGGGTCATGCGATGTTCCAGATTCCTGCCCGGAATCGGGCAGGAATCGCAGTGTCAGGCGGCCCGCCGCAGGTCGGCCAGCACCGCGGTGCGCACCGCCGCTCCGTCGGTACCCAGCTCCCGCAGGGCCGCCGTCACCGTGGGGTCCTCGGTGCGGAGCAGCCCCAGGACCAGGTGCGGCACCCCGATATGGCCATGCTGGAGGGCCCGCGCCTCGCCCAGCGAGAGTTCCAGTGCCCGCTTGGCCTCCGAGGCGAAGGGGATGTGCCCCTTGGGCATCCCCTCGGGGAGCCGCCGGCGCGGCCCGCGCCCGGGCGGTGGCTGCGGGGCCGGCCAGTCCAGTGCCCCGGGGCCGAAGGTGTGCTCGGCCCGGTCGCGCACCGCGTCCAGGTCGATGCCCAGTGACCGCAGGGCGGCCGCGTCGTCCGCCCCCAGCGGGCCCTGGGTCCGTATCGCCTCGCGCAGCGCCCCGGCCGTGACCCCCAGCTGGTTCAGGGGCGGGTAGCCGTCCCGGAACGCCGTGCCCAGCAGCAGGTGTGCCACGCCGACCCGGTGCGCGTACAGCCCGCGCGCCTCCTCCTGCGCCCACACCACCGCCGTGCGGGCCTCCTTGGTGAACCGCTCGAACATGCCCCTACCTCCTGGCGTGCTTCTTGTGGACTGCCTGCCTGCTGACACCCAGTGCGGTCCCGATCTCCTCCCAGGACCAGCCCTGCCGCCGTGCGTTGCCGACCTGGAGCGCCTCCAGGCGCTCGACCAGCCGCCGTAGCGCGGCGACCGCGCGCAGTCCCACCCGGGGATCCGCGTGCATGGCGGCCTCGGTGGTGCCGACCGCTTCCTTCGCATCCGTTCCGGCCATGCTGTCAACTTAGGATGACAAGGGCTCCGGCGTCAACCATCATTGACAGGGTTGGGGCCGGGGTAGCTGTCGGATTCTCGCCAGCCGAGGGCACCACCAGGGGTGACCCTTGAGGCATGCACGCCGACTTCGACCGCTGTGTGAGAGCCGTACAGTCCAAGGACGCCCGCTTCGACGGCTGGTTCTTCACCGCCGTGCGCACCACCGGCATCTACTGCCGCCCCAGTTGCCCGGTGGTCCCGCCCAAGCCGCGCAATATGACCTTCTATCCGAGCGCGGCCGCCGCCCAGCAGGCCGGCTTCCGGGCCTGCAAGCGCTGCCGCCCGGACGCCAGCCCCGGCTCACCGCAGTGGAACGAGCGCGCCGACCTGGTGGCCCGGGCCATGCGGCTGATCGCCGATGGCGCGGTCGACCGGGAGGGCGTACCCGGACTGGCCGCCCGCCTCGGCTACAGCACCCGGCAGATAGAACGCCAGCTGCTGGCCGAGCTGGGCGCCGGACCGCTGGCCCTGGCCCGTGCCCAGCGGGCCCAGACCGCCCGGCTCCTGATCGAGACCAGCGCCCTGCCCATGGCGGACATCGCCTTCGCCGCGGGCTTCTCCTCCATCCGCACCTTCAATGAGACCGTCCGCGAGGTCTTCGCGCTCTCCCCGACCGAACTGCGCACCCGGGCCGGCAACGGCAGGCTCCCGGCCGCACCCGGCGCACTGACCCTCCGCCTGCCCTACCGCCGGCCGCTGTGCCCGGACAATCTCTTCGGGATGCTGGCCGCCACCGCCGTACCCGGCGTGGAGGAGTGGCGTGACGGCGCGTACCACCGCACCCTGCGCCTGTCCTACGGTCAGGGCACCGTCAGCCTGGCCCCCCGCCCCGGGCACATCGACTGCCGGCTCGCCCTGACCGACCAGCGCGACCTGACCGGTGCCATCAGCCGCTGCCGCCGCCTGCTGGACCTGGACGCCGACCCGGAGGCGGTGGACGCCCAGCTGCGCACCGACGCCCGCCTGGCACCGCTGGTGACCCGGGCGCCCGGACGCCGGGTGCCGCGCACCGTGGACGGCGGCGAGTTCGCCATCCGGGCCGTCCTCGGACAGCAGGTCTCCACCGCCGCCGCCCGCACCCTGGCCGCCCGCCTGGTCACCGCGCACGGCGAACCCCTGGAGCGGGCCGAAGGCGGCCTGACCCATCTGTTCCCCACCGCCGAGGCCCTGGCCGGGCTGGACCCCGCCGCCCTGGCCATGCCCGCCGCCCGGCGGGAGACCATACGGTCCCTGGTGACCGCCCTGGCCTCCGGCGAGCTGCGGCTGGGCGTCGACAGCGACTGGTCCGCGGCCCGCGCCCGGCTCGCCGGACTGCCCGGCATCGGCCCCTGGACCGCCGAGCTGATCGCCATGCGCGCGCTGGGCGACCCCGATGCCTTTCTCCCCACCGACCTGGGGGTGCGCCGGGCCGCCGCCCACCTCGGCCTGCCCGGCACCCCCGCCGCCCTGACCCGGCACGCGGCCGCCTGGCGGCCCTGGCGCGCCTATGCCGTTCAATACCTGTGGTCGGCTGACGGCCATGCCGCCGCCCGCATGCCCGGCAACTGAGCCCGAACACCGAGGAATCGCCATGCCCACCGTGCACACCGTCATCGACAGCCCCTACGGGACACTCACCCTGGTCGCCGAGGACGGCGCCCTGTGCGGCCTCTATATGACCGAGCAGCGGCACCGCCCGCAGCCGGAGCTCTTCGGTGACCGCACCGCCCCCTCCGGCTTCGCCGAGGTGATCCGCCAGCTGGAGGCCTACTTCGCCGGCGAGCTGAAGCGCTTCGACCTCCAACTCCGGCTGAAGGGAACACCGTTCCAGCAGAAGGTCTGGGCCGGCCTCCAGGAGATCCCCTACGGGACCACCCTGTCCTACGGCCAACTCGCCGACCACATCGGCGCACCCGGCGCCTCCCGCGCCGTCGGGCTCGCCAATGGCAAGAACCCCATTGGCATCATCGTCCCCTGCCACCGGGTCATCGGCGCCGACGGCAGCCTCACCGGCTATGGCGGAGGCCTGGACCGCAAGCGCCGGCTGCTGGCCTTCGAACGCGAGCTGTCCGGTCCGCCCACGCTGTTCTGAGGCGTGCCCGGCGGACCACCCGGCGGCCGGCGCTTTATGCCATCCCTGAGATGCTGGAACATCGAGCGCGGCATCGGCTGACCTCCGTGCCGCCCGTGACCGGCGAAACCACCCGCACCACGCCAATGGCATGATCGGACTCTTGACGAGCGCCCTCATCGCCCGCCCTCACGGAAACCAACACCTAACAAATCGGCCAGGCAATTGATACCTATAGCGCGACCCAGCAGCAGCAATAAGTCCGCCGCGTGGCGTCAGCCACGGGCGATCCTGTGGGCCATGGCGGGTGTGGCGACCCTCGGACTTCTCATCGCGCTGGAGATCACCGCGCGCCACTACGGCCTCCGGGGGCCGATCACCAGCCAGGTGCGGGAGGTGATATTCGCCCCCAAACCGGGACCGCTGTACGGCGGTATGGCGCTGATGATGGTGGTGCTCACCTGGCGGCAACGGTTTATCGCGGCCGGTGCGGCGATCGGCATCGACCTGGTCTTTGTGCTGGTGCGGTGGGCGATCGGCGCCAAGGTGCCCGACGACCAGTTCTTCGGCAACGGCGCGTTGTGGGTGATGCTGGGCTGTGCGGTCATCGCCCTCACCCGCCGTACCGGCCGGGAACGTGCCCTGCTGCTGAAGGGCGTCGGGCTGGGCCTGCTGCTGGTGGCCGGCCGCAAGACCGGCGACACCTGGCTGCAGATCACCTCGAAGACCCGCCATATGGTGCTCGACCCCTATGTGGCGACCGCCGATCACGCACTGGGCAACCCCTCGTGGCTGGCAGGCCGGATCCTCAAGGCCACCGGCCCGGTCGGCAACCACCTTCTCCATGTGGTCTACGCGCAGCTCGCGGTGGCCGCGGTCGCCGTCACGCTGTACCAGCTGCGGAACGTGGCGGTGGAGCGCCGCTTCCCGCGCCACCATCTGGTGCGCACCTTTCTGGTGATCGGCCTCCTGGGACCGGCCATCTACATGGTCTTCCCGGTGGTCGGACCGGTCTTCGCCTACGGCCCGGGCGCCTCCGGCACCGGCGGCGTGCACTGGGCGGTGACCAATGTATGGCCGGACATGCTGCCGCCGGTCACCACCCCGCACCCGGTGCCCTATGACGCGATCACCCCGCGCAACTGCATGCCCAGCCTGCACACGGCGTGGGCCACCGCGATCTTCATCCACTCCCGCAAGGGCCCTCGCGTGCTGCGATACGCGGGGACGTTCTGGCTGATCGCCACGCTCTGCGCCACGCTGGGGTTCGGCTACCACTACGGGGCGGATCTTGTCGCCGGTGTGGTGTTCGCGCTCACCATCGAGACGGCCCTGCGCTCGTTCGACCGTGGCTGGGACCGGGCGGGAATCCAGCTGGTCGCCTATGGCGCGGCGGTCTTCACCGCGCTCCTGGCGGCATACCGCTATCTGCCGATGGAAATGGCCGGGCACCCCTGGGTGTTCGGACCACTTCTCATTCTGGCAATGACCTCGGTCATCTACGGCTACCTCCAGACCACCAGGCTGTGGGAACCGAAGGCCGCACCGGTGCGGCAACCGGAACCGCAACCCGAACCGGTCTGATCCCACGCCATGGCGAGCCGGCGGGTCCGCGAGCCATGGACCCGCCGGGCCTGCCCTAGCCGCCGAAGCGCTCCAGCAGCGCGGGCAGCGCGGTGCCGATCGGCTCCCGGATCACCTCGTCGGCCCGCCCGTCATAGGGCGTGGGCTCGGCGTTGACGATGACCAGCCGGGCCCCGTGGTCGGCGGCCACCCCGGCGAGCGAGGCGGCGGGCTGGACGGTGAGGCTGGTGCCCACCGCGATGAACACCTCGCAGGCCTTGGCCACCGCCACCGCCTCGCCCAGCACCAGGGGATCCAGGCTTTCACCGAACATGACCGTCGCGGACTTCAGGATCCCGCCGCAGGACTCACAGGCCGGATCGGGATCCCCGGCCGCCACCCGGGCCAGCGCCTCGGCCATCCCCGAGCGCGCCCGGCAGCCCGTGCAGACCACCGCCCGTGCGGTGCCGTGCAGTTCCAGGACCTTGCGCCCGGGCAGCCCGGCCAGCTGGTGCAGCCCGTCCACATTCTGGGTGATCACCCGCACCGGGGTGCCGGACCGCTCCAGTCGCACCACCGCCTCATGCGCCGCGTTGGGCCGGGCGCGCAGCGTGGGCGCGTCCTGCCGCATCCGCCAGGACCGGCGCCGGATCTCCGGGTCCGCCATATAGAACCCGTAGGTGACCAGCTTCTCCGCCTCCGGGTCGCGTCGCCACAGGCCATGGGGCCCCCGGTAGTCCGGGATGCCGGAGTCCGTGGAGATCCCGGCGCCGCTGAGAATGGCGACCAGGGGCTTGCGGGCCGGGGCGGGCTGCTCGCTGCTCATGCGGGGAGGGTATGCGGCGCTCCGGGCACCCGGCGAGCGAATTCGGCGCGGCTGTGCGGCGCGGCCGTTCAGCGCGGGTTGGCCCGCAGCCAGTCCAGCACCTGCCCGGCGTGCTCGCCCGGCGGGAACACCGGATGGAAGACATGCTCCACCACGCCCCCGCGCACCACCAGGGTCAGCCGCCGGTAGAGCTCCGTCCCGCCCGCCTCGAAGGTGGGCAGCCCCAGCCGCCGGGCCAGCTCCAGCCCCGGGTCGGAGAGCATGGCGAAGGGCAGGTGCAGCCGCTCCGTCACCTCCCGCTGGTAGCCGGTGTCCTGCCCGGACAGCCCGAACACCCGGCCCGCCCCGGCCGCCAGCAGCTCCTGGTGGTGATCACGGAACCCGCAGGCCTGCGGGGTGCAGCCCCGGGCACCGGGGATGCTGTCCCAGCCCTCCGGCAGGTCGGCGTCCGGCCGCCCGGTCAGCGGGTAGAGGTAGAGCACCGTACGTCCCGGGCCCAGGGCGTCCAGCCGTATCCGCTCGCCCGAGGTGGCCATGAGCGTCAGCCCCGGCAGTACGGCGCCGGGCAGATGGGCGGCCGCCCCGTCGTCCTCGGGCACCGGAAGACCGGCCGGCGGCCGGGAGTGGTCGTGCATCGCTTCTCCTTGAGTGATGGTGCGGTGGGCGGCCCGGTGCAGCCGGGCCGTCACGGCCGCCCGGCGGGCGGTCAACTCCTCGATGCGCTCGGTCAGTTCATCGATCACCCGGCGATAGCCCGCCAGCGAGGCCGGGCAGTCGTCGGCGTTGTCCTGTCCGGTGGCCAGGCAGTCCAGGAACGGACGGGTGCGCTCCACCGGAATCCCCAGCCGGCTCAGCGCCCTGATCTCCCGGATCAGCCGCACCTCCCGCTCCGCGTAGTCGCGGTAGCCGTTGGCCAGCCGGCCGGGCGCGATCAGCCCCAGCGACTCGTAGTAGCGCACCGCCTTGACCGACACCCCCGCCGCCCGCGCGGCATCCCCGATCCGCATCCCGCTCACCTCCGCTGTGCCAGGTAGGGAGGCTAAAGCCTGCCCCCGGGGGCAAGGTCAAGCGCGGCCACCCGCACCCGGTCGGACGCGCGTCGCCGCACCCGGGACGGGCCCCTTGCTGCGACCCTCTCGAACATGACCGTAGGAAGATCGCGACGGCACTTCTGCCGGGCGGCGCTGGGCGCGGGCGCGGCGCTGGTGCCCCTGGCCGCGACCGGGGCCCCGGCCGCGACCCGGGCGACCGAGGCCGGGGCGACCGCCGCCCGGCCGGCCCGGGCCGCGAGCTGGCCCCAGGACCAGGCCCTGCCCACCCTGCCCGAGCCCTACCGGCTGGACGTCTGCGAAGTGGACGGCCTCTCGGTGGACGAACGGCTGCTGCTGAGCACCCTGCAAGGGGTCACTGCCCGGCGGCGCCCCTGCCTCTACCTCTCGGCGCCGTTCGAGGAGGGCCGCCACACCTGGCTCCGCGAACTGGAGGTGCCCTACGCCCCGGTGAACGGCCTGGCCACCCTGGTGCGCCGGTACCGGTCCGAGATCAGGGGAGCGATCGTCACCGACCCGGCGGTGCCGGCCACCCGCAATGTGGCCACCACCCTGGCCGGCCTGGAGAACGCGGTGGCCGCCACCGCGGGCCTGGCATCCCGGCTGGGGCTGCCGGTGGTCAAGGACCTGCGCGGCCGGTTCAAGGACGCCACCTCCGCCTACGCCTGGGCGGCCAGGGAGCTGTGGCCCCGCTGCACCCACCGGATGCTGGTAGCCGTCGACCCCCAGCGCAACGCCGAGAACCTGCGCGACTACGCGGTGGCCCACCGCGCCTTCGTCCTGTGGGCCGACCCCACCCGCGCCAAGGAGGCCGCCCTGCTGACCTCGCTGCTGCGCGGCATGCCGGACAACTCCCCGTTCCTGGGCTGGTTTCCCAACGACCGGGAGAACGCCGGCACCGAACTGGCCTCCCGGCACGGGGCGTATGTGGTGGCCGCCGACTACATCAACAACCTCACCGTGTTCGCCGGCGCCCAGCGCCGCTACGCCTCCCGGCAGCCCGCTGCCGCCCCGCCCCGGCTGCGCCGGCGGATCTATGTGACCTTCACCTTCACCGAGGGCGACAACCTCCAGTACAACCAGCACCGGCTGCGCAAGCTCTGGGACGACCCCGCCCGGGGACAGGTCCCGCTCAACTGGTCGGTCAGCCCGCTGGCCGCCGACGCCGCCTCACTGTTCCTCTCCTACTACCAGCGCACCGCCACCCGGCACGACCTCCTGGTCGCCGGTCCCTCCGGCCTGGGCTACGCCTACCCCGACGACTGGCCCGCCGGCAAGCTCTCCCACTTCACCCGGCAGACCGGCGCGTATATGCGCGACACCGGGCTGCCGGCGCTCTGTGCGCTCAACCGGGCGCACGGACGGGACATCAACCTCAGCGCCGGGACGCTGGCGGCCTATGCCCGCGATGTCCGCCCGGCGGGCATCTGGCAGCACTGGACCAGCCACTTCGGCACCGCCCTGTCCTCGGGGATGCCCGTCAGCACCGCCCGGCTGGTCGCCGATGTCCATGGCGCCCGCCAGGTGCTGGCCAAGGCCGCCCAGGGCTGGAAGGGGACCGCGCCGCTCTTCCTCACCATCGGGGTGCTGGCCTGGACCCTCACCCCCGGCGATGTCGCGGAGATCGCCCAGGGCCTGGACGAACGCTTCACCGTGGTGCGCGGCGACCAGTTCTTCGAGCTCATCCGTCAGGCCAGGTGAGCCTCGATCCACCGCACCCCGAACCGCACCAGGGCCGCGGCGTCGAAGAGATGACTCTCCGCGGCGCCCACCAGCCCGCGCACCCCGCCCCCGGCGGCCAGCAGCTCCCGCGCGATCACCGTGAACGGCCACTCTCCCGCCGGGACCACCCCGGAGTAGTCGAAGGCGCCCTCGTCCGTGTCGATGTCGTGAAAGCGCCGCCACACCCGGCGCCCGTCCTCCACCACCGGCAGCTCATAGTCGACGAACCGCTTGCCCGGCGCCTGGGCCAGCGCCTCCGCATGGTGCAGCACGGTGAGGGTGTCCAGCGGCGCCCCCAGCAGCAGCACCCGGCCGCCACGGGCCACCAGACGGGCCAGCGGGCTGCCGGGACCATGCGGGTCGTCCCAGGGATGCCCGGCCGTCAACTCCCCGGCCGCCGCCCCCAGCGCCGCGAAGCTCACATCCGGATGACGGCTGCGCACGGCCCCAGGCCAGCGGCGCAGGACCTCGGGCAGCCGGCCGTTGTGGTGGTCCGACTCGCTCAACAGCGGGTCATAGGCGGGCAGTTCGGCCCGTACCGCCGCCTGCCATGGCTCGGGCCACTCGGTGAAGTCATAGGGCAGGGCATCGTTCCAGCCGCAGTAGACCAGCAAGGTGCCCTGTTCTCCCACCACTTCGAGCAATGCCTCGATCACGGTACGGGCCCCGCCCGCCACATATCCCAGCGCGGACAGCCGGGTGTGGAACATCAGGGTGTCGCCCTCGGCCAGCCCAAGTGCCCTGAGATCGCCGACCAGTTGGCTCCGGGAGACCGGGCCGCCGGAGCGGCGCAGCAGTTCCGTCTCGTCCATGCCCGGCACGCAACCAGAACGGGCCGGCGCCCGCAACCGGGTTACCCCGGCCGGCTGGGTAGGGTCATCCGACCAGGGCCCGAGCGAAGGGATGGCTGATGGCGGTGGACCGGCGGGTACTGCTGGCTCCCGACAAGTTCAAGGGGTCGCTGACGGCGGTGGAGGTCGCCCGGCATCTGACGGCCGGGCTGCGCCGGGCGGCGCCCGGCGTGGCGGTGACCGCGCTGCCGGTCGCCGACGGCGGTGACGGCACCGTGGACGCGGCGGTGGCGGCCGGGTACGAACGCCGCCGGGCATGGGTGCGCGGACCGCTGGGAGAGCCGGTGACGGCGGCGTACGCGCTGCGCGGCGAGGTGGCGGTGGTGGAACTGGCCGAGGCCTCCGGGCTGCGGCGCGCCCGCCGTCCCGCGCCGCTGACGGCCAGCTCCTACGGGACCGGGGAACTGGTACGGGCGGCCCTGGACGCGGGGGCCCGGACCGTGATCCTGGGCGTCGGCGGCAGCGCCTCGACCGACGGCAGGGCCGGGATGCTGGCCGCGCTGGGCGCGCGCTTCCTGGCCGTGGACGGCCGGGAGACCGGGCCCGGCGGGGCCGGGCTGGCCGAGGTCGCCTCGGTCGACTGGTCGGGCCTGGACCCCCGGCTGCGGGCGACCTCGGTGGTGCTGGCCAGTGACGTCGACAATCCGCTGACCGGTCCGGAGGGCGCCGCCGCGGTCTACGGGCCGCAGAAGGGGGCCGGTGAGGCGGATGTCCGGCTGCTGGACGCGGCGCTGGCCCGGTACGCGCGGGTGCTGGGCGTCCACCCGGAGGTGCCGGGCGCGGGCGCCGCGGGCGGGGTCGGCTACGGCGCGCTGGTGGGCCTGGGAGCGCGGTTCCGGCCCGGGATCGAGGTGGTGCTGGAGGTCATCGGCTTCGCGGACGCGGTGCGGGGCGCTTCGCTGGTGGTCACGGGGGAGGGGTCGCTGGACGAGCAGACCCTGCGGGGCAAGGCGCCGGTGGGGGTTGCCGCCGCTGCCGCGCGGCTGGGGGTGCCCACGGTCGCCGTGTGCGGGCGGCTGTCGGTCGCGCCGCAGGCGCTGGGGCTGGCCGCCGCCTATGCGCTGACCTCGCTGGAGCCGGACGTGGCGCGGTGCATGACCGAAACCGGGCCGCTGCTGGAACGGCTCGCCGCACGGGTGGCGGCGGACTTCCTCGGCTGACCCCCGGTGGGCGGGGCGAGCCCGCCGCACCCGGAAATGCGGCCGCACCCGGAAACGCGAAGAGGCCCGGGCAAAAGCCCGGGCCCCTCGGCACGCAGCGTCACGACTGGGCAGCCGCCCGCGCCTCCCGGCGGTTGTCACGGAACGTGTTCACCCGCCGCGCCGTGGCGAACAGCGGAATCACCGCCCCCAGCACCAGCTGAAGCGCACAGCCCGTCTGCAGCAGCAGCTCGCCGCCCGGCGCGTCAAAAGCCCACGCACACAGCAGCCCCATGCTGAGCACGATCCAGCTGAGCATCGCCACCGCCAGCCGGCCCCGCGGCTTGGGGTACTCGACCCGGCTCACCATCAGCCAGGCCACACCCACGATGGCCAGCAGCGTCGGGATAAACGGCAGCTCCAGCAGCACCACCGACACCACGGTCAGCGCGCCAAAGGGACTGGGCATCCCCTGGAAGATGCCATCCCGCATCGGAACGCAGGAGAACCGCGCCAGCCGCAGCACCACCGACAACAGCAGCACCACGGCCGCCATCGCCGACACCTTCTGGTGTGCGCCCTCGGCGACCACGCCCCACACCACCACGAAGTAGGCGGGGGCCAGCCCGAAGCTGATCAGGTCCGAGAGGTTGTCCAGCTCGGCACCCATCGCCGAGCTGCGCAGCTTGCGGGCCACCAGACCGTCGAACAGGTCGAAGACCGAGGCGAGCAGCATCAGCATCACCGCCGTGGCGGCGCTGTTGCGGGCCATGCCCCCGTCGTCGTTGCCGGTCAGGTGCGGCATCAGCACACCGGTGGTGGTGAAGTACACCGCCATGAAGCCGCAGATGGCGTTACCCAGGGTGAGGGTGTCCGCTATCGACAGCCGAGTGGACAGCGGCATGTCATCCACATCGTCCTCGGGCTCCGCTTCCGGAACCCAGGCGGCCTGGGTATCTGGATCAATCACGGTCAAGGCGTGTCACTCCTGCCTTGGTGACCTGGCCGACCTCGACAGCGGGCTCGATGCCCTCCGGCAGGTAGACGTCGACCCGGGAACCGAAACGGATCAGACCGATCCGCTCGCCCTGCTCGACCTTGGTGCCCTGGGGGACATACGGCACGATGCGCCGGGCGACGGCGCCCGCGATCTGGATCATCTCCACGTCACCGATCTCGGTGTCGAAGTGCCAGACGACGCGCTCGTTGTTCTCGCTCTCCTTGTTGAACGCCGGAACGAAGCCGCCGGGGATGTGCTCCACCGAGGCCACCGTGCCGGCCAGCGGCGCACGGTTGACGTGGACGTTCAACGGGCTCATGAAGATCGCGACACGGGTGCGTCCGTCCTTCCACGGCATGATGCTCTGCACCACGCCGTCCGCCGGGGAGATCACCCTGCCCTGGGCGATCTCTCGGTCGGGGTCACGGAAGAACCACAGCATGCCCGCCGCGAGCGCGGTGGAGGGCACGGCCAGCGCCGCCCAGCGGCCGGAGCGGCGGCTGCGGGAGAGGCTGACCGCCGCCGTGGCGACGGTCGGGAGGAGCCACGGCGATGCTCCGCGCGCGAGGCGTACGCCGAGACGGCTATCGCGTGGTGCAGAGGTAGAGCTGTGGGGCATGGATGACCTTCGTAGCGGAGGGGGCCGCGTAACAATGTGGGGACGGCGGCTTTCCGGCGATGCTATCGGTTGCGAGCGACAACTGGCTAAGCGCCAGGGCCAGTAGGTGGCCGAACATTGATGACAGGGTGTGATCTAGTTCTCTCCCAAATCGCACCTTTCTGGACAATCACCCCTGGATCCGATACTCCTCGAGTAGTCGGCGCCCAATGATCATTTTCTGGATCTCCGCCGTGCCCTCACCGATGAGCAGCATCGGAGCCTCCCGGTAGAGGCGTTCGATCTCATACTCCTTGGAGAAGCCATAGCCGCCGTGGATGCGGAAGGCGTCCTCCACGACCTCCTTGCAGTACTCCGAGGCGAGGTACTTGGCCATGCCGGCCTCGAGGTCGTTGCGCTGGCCCGAGTCCTTCTTACGGGCAGCATTGACCATCATCGCATGGGCCGCCTCGACCTTTGTCCCCATTTCAGCAAGCTTGAACTGAATCGCCTGGTGCTGGGCGATGGGTTTGCCAAAGGTCCGCCGCTGCTGGGCGTAGGCGACACCCAGCTCAAAGGCACGCTGTGCGACGCCGCAGCCACGTGCCGCGACATTGACGCGGCCGACCTCCACGCCGTCCATCATCTGGTAAAAACCGCGGCCGGTGGTCCCGCCGAGCACCCGGTCGGCCGGAATGCGCAGGCCATCCATGATCAACTCG
The DNA here is from genome assembly GCF_044593195.1 of Streptomyces sp. NPDC052396. Classification (NCBI taxonomy): domain Bacteria; kingdom Bacillati; phylum Actinomycetota; class Actinomycetes; order Kitasatosporales; family Streptomycetaceae; genus Streptomyces; species Streptomyces sp. NPDC052396. Next base: position 115,165 of record NZ_JBIUAW010000003.1, on the reverse strand, counting down.
GTGGTGTCCACACCCTTGTAGCCCATTTTGTCGATTTTGCCGGGAATGGTGAGACCCGGCCGGACCTCGCCGAAGCCCGGCTCCTTCTCGATCAGGAAGGTGGTCATCGACTTGTGCGGAGCGGTCCCCTCGGGATGGCCCTCGTCGGTGCGGCACAACACCGCCACCAAAGTGGACGAACCGCCATTGGTGAGCCACATCTTCTGGCCGGTCAGCAGGTAATCCTCGCCGTCCCGCACGCCCTTGGATGTGATGGCCGACACATCGGAGCCAAGTCCCGGCTCCGACATGGAAAACGCCCCGCGCACCTCGCCCAGCGCCATACGCGGCAGGAAGTGGTCCTTCTGCTCCTGGGTGCCGTGCTGCTTGAGCATATAGGCGACGATGAAATGCGTGTTGATGATGCCGGAGACGCTCATCCAGCCCCGGGCGATCTCCTCCACGCACAGCGCGTAGGTGAGCAGTGACTCGCCGAGCCCGCCGTACTCCTCCGGAATCATCAGTCCGAAGAGGCCGAGTTCCTTGAGGCCCTCGACTATCTTTGTGGGGTATTCGTCCCGGTGTTCCAGCTCGGTGGCGACCGGGATGATCTCCTTGTCGACGAAGTCCCGGACGGTGGCGAGGATTTCCCGCTGGACGTCGGTGAGCCCGTCGGTCTGTGCGAGGCGGCCCATGGAATCACTTCTCCCGGCTGATCGGTGCGGGGCGGCCCGGCTGGTCCCCACCGCGCTTGTCGATGTACTCGGCGGTGGGCACCATCACCTTGCGCCGGAAGACGCAGACCACGGTGCCGTCCTGCTTGTAACCACGGGTCTCCACATGGACGATGCCCCGGTCGCTCTTCGACTTCGACGGCGTCTTGTCCAGCACCGTGGTCTCGCCGTAGATGGTGTCGCCATGGAAGGTGGGCGCGATGTGCTTGAGCGACTCCACCTCCAGATTGGCGATGGCCTTTCCGGAGACATCCGCCACGGACATGCCCAGCAGCAGTGAGTAGATGTAGTTGCCGACCACCACGTTCTTTCCGAAATCGGTGGTCCGCTCGGCGTAGTTGCTGTCCATGTGCAGCGGGTGGTGGTTCATGGTGAGCAGACAGAAGAGGTGGTCGTCGTATTCGGTGACCGTTTTTCCGGGCCAGTGCTTGTAGACGTCCCCGACGGTGAATTCCTCATAGGTGCGGCCGAATTGCATGGTGCTTACGCCTCCGGAGCCTCGAACTTCGACGTCCGCGTCATGCCCGCGGCCCGCCCCTTGCCCGCGATCACCAGCGCCATCTTCCGGCTGGCCTCGTCGATCATCTCGTCGCCCAGCATGGCCGAGCCCTTCTTGCCGCCCGCCTCGGAGGTGCAGTACTCATAGGCGTCCAGGATCAGCTCGGCGTGGTCGTAGTCCTCCTGCGAGGGGGAGAAGACCTCGTTGGCCGCTTCCACCTGGCCGGGGTGCAGCACCCACTTGCCGTCGAAGCCCAGCGCCGCGGCCCGGCCGGCCACCTCGCGGTAGCCGTCCACATTGCGGATCTGCAGGTAAGGGCCGTCGATCGCCTGGAGGTCATGGGCGCGGGCGGCCATCAGGATGCGCATCAGGATGTAGTGGTAGGCGTCCGCCGGGTACCCGGGCGGCTGCTCGCCGACCACCAGGGACTTCATATTGATCGAGGCCATGAAGTCGGCCGGGCCGAAGATGATGGTCTCCAGGCGCGGTGAGGCGGCGGCGATCTCGTCGACGTTCACCAGGCCCTTGGCGTTCTCGATCTGCGCCTCGATGCCGATCCGGCCGACCTCGAAGCCCATGGTCTTCTCGATCTGGGTGAGCAGCAGGTCCAGCGCCACCACCTGCTGGGCGTCCTGCACCTTGGGCAGCATGATGCAGTCCAGGTTGGGGCCGGCGCCCTCGACCACGGTGATCACGTCCCGGTAGGTCCAGTGCGTGGTCCAGTCGTTGACGCGCACCACCCTGGTCTTGCCCGACCAGTCACCGTTGTTGAGCGCGTCCACCACCGTGTGCCGGGCGCCTTCCTTGGCCAGCGGCGCGCAGGCGTCCTCCAGGTCCAGGAAGACCTGGTCGGCCGGCAGGCCCTGGGCCTTCTCCAGGAAGCGCGGGTTGCTGCCGGGGACGGCGAGGCAGGAGCGGCGGGGACGAAGACGGTTGACAGGCCCGGTCATGCGGAGACCTCCATGGGGTCGAGCTCGTTCGCTTTGCGGATCTCATCGACGATACGGCCGATGATCTCGGTTATGTCGAAGTCCTTGGGGGTGAAGACGGCCGCGACTCCGGCGGCCAGCAGGGCGTCGGCGTCGGCGGACGGGATGATGCCACCCGCGATCACCGGCACCTCGGCCGCCCCGGCGGCACGCAGCCGGGTCAGCACGTCCGGTACCAGTTCGGCATGGGAGCCGGAGAGGATGGACAGCCCCACACAGTGCACGTCCTCGGCGACGGCCGCCGAGACGATCTGTTCGGGGGTGAGCCGGATGCCCTGGTAGACCACCTCGAAGCCGGCGTCCCTGGCCCGTACCGCGATCTGTTCGGCGCCGTTGGAATGGCCGTCCAGGCCCGGCTTGCCCACCAGCAGGCGCAGCTTGCCGGTGCCCAGTTCGTCGGCGGTGGCGGCCACCTTGCGGCGCACCGCGGCCAGCGGGGTGCCGGCCTCGGCGGTGACGGCCAGCGGGGCGCCGCTGACCCCGGTCGGGGCGCGGAACTCGCCGAAGACATCGCGCAGGGCCCAGGACCACTCGCCGGTGGTCACCCCGGCGCGGACGCACTCCAGGGTGGCCGGCATCAGGTTCTCGCTGCCGGCCGCGGTCTTCTTGAGCACCGACAGCGCCTCCTGGGCGCGGTGTTCGTCCCGGTTGTCGCGCCAGCGGTGCAGGGCGGCCACCACCCGTGCCTCATTGGCCGGGTCCACCGTCATGATGGCGGTGTCCAGGTCGGCGGTGAGCGGGTTGGGCTCGGTGGTATCGAAGCAGTTGACCCCGACGATCTTCTCCTCGCCGGACTCGATCCGCCCGCGCCGCTCGGCGTGCGAGGACACCAACTGCGCCTTGAGGTAGCCGGATTCCACGGCCGCCATGGCGCCGCCCATCTCCTGGATCCGGTCGATCTCGGCGAGGGCCTCGGTGACCAGGCTGTCCACCTTGGCCTCGATCACCGTGGAGCCGGCGAAGATGTCCTCGTACTCCAGCAGGTCGCTCTCATGCGCCAGCACCTGCTGGATGCGCAGCGACCACTGCTGGTCCCAGGGGCGGGGCAGGCCCAGCGCCTCGTTCCAGGCGGGCAGCTGGACGGCCCGGGCGCGGGCGTCTTTCGAGAGGGTGACCGCCAGCATCTCCAGCACGATGCGCTGGACGTTGTTCTCCGGCTGGGCCTCGGTCAGCCCCAGGGAGTTGACCTGGACGCCATAGCGGAAGCGGCGGTGCTTGGGGTTGTCGATGCCATAGCGCTCGCGGGTGATCCGGTCCCAGATGCGGCCGAAGGCCCGCATCTTGCACATCTCCTCGATGAACCGGACGCCCGCGTTGACGAAGAAGGAGATCCGGGCGACCACATCGCCCTTGCGCTCCTCGGGTACCTGGCCGGAGGCGAACACCGCGTCCAGCACGGCGATCGCGGTGGACATCGCATAGGCGATCTCCTGCACCGGGGTGGCCCCGGCCTCCTGCAGGTGGTAGCTGCAGATGTTGATCGGGTTCCATTTGGGGATGTTGTTCACCGTGTAGGTGATCATGTCGGTGGTGAGCCGCAGCGAGGGCCCCGGCGGGAAGACATGGGTCCCGCGCGAGAGGTACTCCTTGACGATGTCGTTCTGGGTGGTGCCCTGCAACTGGGCGATATCGGCGCCCTGTTCCTCGGCGACCACCTGGTACATGGCCAGCAGCCACATGGCGGTGGCGTTGATGGTCATGGAGGTGTTCATCTGCTCCAGCGGGATGTCCTGGAACAGCCGCCGCATGTCGCCGAGTTGGGAGACCGGGACCCCGACCCGGCCGACCTCGCCGCGGGCGAGGATGTGGTCGGGGTCGTAACCGGTCTGCGTCGGCAGGTCGAACGCGACCGAGAGGCCGGTCTGGCCCTTGGCCAGGTTGCGCCGGTAGAGCTCGTTGGACGCCTCGGCGGTGGAGTGGCCGGCGTACGTCCGCATCAGCCAGGGGCGATCCCTCTGACGTTCCGTCATCACACATTCCTGAAGCGGTTGATGGCGTCGATGTGCTGTGCCCGCATCTCCTCGTCGCGCACCCCCATGCCCTCCTCGGGCGCCAGCGCCAGCACGCCGACCTTGCCCTGGTGGAGGTTGCGGTGCACGTCGTAGGCGGCCTGCCCGGTGTCCGCCAGGCGGTAGGTCTTGGACAGCGTGGGGTGGATCTTCCCCTTGGCGATCAGCCGGTTGGCCTCCCAGGCCTCGCGGTAGTTGGCGAAGTGGGAGCCGACGATGCGCTTCAGCGACATCCACAGATAGCGGTTGTCGTACTCGTGCTTGTAGCCGGAGGTCGAGGCACAGGTGACGATGGTGCCGCCCTTCCTGGTCACAAACACACTGGCGCCGAAGGTCTCCCGGCCCGGGTGCTCGAAGACGATGTCCACGTCCTCGCCGCCGGTGAGTTCACGGATGCGCTTGCCCAGGCGCTTCCACTCCCTGGGGTCCTGGGTCTGCTCGTCCTTCCAGAACTTATAGCCCTCGGCGTTGCGGTCGATGATCGCCTCGGCGCCCATGGCGCGGCAGATGCCGGCCTTCTGGTCGCTGGAGACCACACAGATCGGGTTGGCGCCGCCGGCCAGCGCGAACTGGGTGGCGTAGGAGCCCAGTCCGCCGCTGGCGCCCCAGATCAGCACATTGTCGCCCTGCTTCATCCCGGCGCCGTTGCGGGAGACCAGTTGCCGGTAGGCGGTGGAGTTCACCAGGCCCGGGGCGGCCGCCTCCTCCCAGCTGAGATGGCGCGGCTTGGGCATCAGCTGGTTGGACTTCACCAGCGCGATCTCGGCCAGGCCGCCGAAGTTGGTCTCAAAGCCCCAGATGCGCTGCTCGGGGTCGAGCATGGTGTCGTTGTGCCCGTCCGCCGACTCCAGTTCCACCGACAGGCAGTGCGCCACCACCTCGTCGCCCGGCTTCCAGGCGTTGACCCCCGCTCCGGTGCGCAGCACCACGCCCGCCAGGTCGGATCCGATGACGTGGTACGGCAGGTCATGGCGCTTGGTCAGCGGGGAGAGCCTGCCATAGCGCTCCAGGAAGCCGAAGGTGGACACCGGTTCGAAGATCGAGGTCCACACCGAGTTGTAGTTCACCGAGCTGGCCATCACCGCCACCAGTGCCTCGCCGGGCCCGAGTTCGGGCAGCGGGACCTCCTCGACATGCAGTGACTTGCGCGGGTCCTTCTCCCGGCTGGTCAGTCCGGCGAACATCTCGGCCTCGTCCTTGTGGACGGTCACCGCCCGGTAGGACTCGGGGAGTTGGAGCGCCGCGAAGTCCTCGCTGGTGCTCTCGGGAGCGAGGATCGCGTCGAGTATCTGGTTCATGGTGTGCCTCCGGCGAAGCGCGCCTGGGAACGGGCTTGGGGGAACGTCGGGGGTGGTGCTGCTGTCGGTGCTGCGATCCGTCGGTTCGGGCCTTGCGATGCGCGGGGTGAGCGCGTGCGGTGCCTGGTGACGCAGGCGGTCCGGGCGCACAAAGTGCTTGTGGGGACAGCCGACGCGCGACTGCTGTCGTCAGCGCGCCGGCCGCCCGGACGCGACCAAGGTATGGCACGGCGTGCCAGCCGACAAGACACTGCGTGCCATGAAATTGAGACATCTGTCACCGGGGGTTCACAGATGAGCGAAGCCGGTGGGGTAAGGGAGTTCAGTCCCGCAAGGGCGGCAGGCGGCGCGACACATACGACTGCACGGACAGCACGCCGTCGGCCATAAACCCGAAGTAGGCCAGCTCGGACACCAGGGTCGGCGGCACCGGACGCTGTCCGTCCAGCAGCCAGGCCGCCCAGGCGAAGGCCGGCAGCACCTGGAGCGGCAGCGTCGCGTTCAGCTGCCAGAGCGGCCGCCGGGAGCCGCCGGACCAGGTGTAGTACTGGGTCCACACCTTGCCCAGGCCCAGAACGGACAGGGCACCCCACAGCACGGCCGACCCGGAGACCGGCACCAGACCGGGCGCCACCGTGGTGGCCAGCAGCCCGGTGAGACAGCACAACAGCAGCGCCCATGGCCACAGGAAGTACCGGCTGACGGTGATCGCGTCCAGCCGGGGAGGCGACGGACTGGGCGGCTCCGGCACCGGCGGACCGGCGGACTCGACGGCCGGCTCCTCGGCCGCGGCGCGCAGGGCCGCGGCCCGCCGGTGATCCCCCTGCGCCTCATGCCAGTCGGCCAGCAGCCCGGTGAACTCCCGCTCCCTGGCGGGAAGCCGGTAGGCCCGGCAGATGCCCAGGCCCTCCGTCAGCCGGGCGTGGGCCCGCTCCATGTCGCCCCCGGCCAGCTCCAGCCGGTGGGTCCGCGCCAGCCGGTCGAGCAGCGGCCGCAGATCTCCGGCGGCCCTGCTGTGGGCCAGCGACCGTCTCAGGTGGTCCAGGGCCGGTCCGCGTTTGCCCTGGGCCAGGCAGAGTTCGGCCCAGGTGGCCCGGGTGAGCCCCCGGGCGGCCCGGTCGGAGCAGTCCTTGCCCAGCTTCCGGGCCGCCTCCAGCTGCTCCTTGGCCCGCGCGAAGGCACCCTCGGCGAGATGGTCCAGGGCCAGCTGGTTGAGGTCCTTGATCCGGCCGGCCAGATCCCCTTCGGCCCGGGCCTCCATGGCCTGTTGGCGGCACCAGCGGGCGTCGCCCGGCTGACCGTCTTCCCGGAGCCAGTCGCCGAGCCAGTGGGCCAGCTCCGGCACCTCGTACAGGGCGCCGATCTGGTCGCAGATCAAAAAGGCCGACTCGAAGCAGCGCTTCTCGGTGTCCGCCATGCCCAACTGGCCGTATTGCCCGGCCATTTCCAGAAACAGCAGGGCCTCGATCCGCCGGTTGCCCTGCCGCTGGGCCACTGTCACCAGCCGGTTCAGCACGGCCAGCGCCTCGGCCGGATGGGCCCGCAGCGCCAGATGACGGGCGAGCGGCACCCCCAGCCCGGCCACCCTGCGGTGCGCCCCGGCCGTGAAGTCCCGCTCCAGCGCCGCCAGCAGCGCGTCCCGCTCCCGGTCCAGCCAGCCGCGGTCCTCCTGGCCCGCGCGCTGGATCCACCGCTCCACCAGCTGTTTCCAGGCCGCCTCACGCTTCTTGCGCGGCTCCTCGGCCGCCAGCCGCTCCTGTGCGTACAGCCGCCACAGATCGTGGAAGCGCACCCGGCCCTGGTCGTCCGCCCGCTCCAGCAGATGGGCGTTGACCAGCCGGCGCAGTGCCCGCCGGGTCTCCGGCACCTCGGCCCCGGCGAGGGCCGCCGCCGCCTCCGGGGCTATCTCGCGACCGGGGTGCAGGCCCAGCAGCCGCAGCAGCCGGGCGTCGGCGGCGGGCAGGGCACGGTACGAGGCCGCGAACGCCGCCCGCACACTGTGCTGTTCATCCACCTCCAGCTCGGCCAGCCGCTCGCTCTCCGCCCGCAGCGCCGCCAGCAGCGGCCCCACCGTGCCGTCCTCCGTCACACGGGCGGCCGCGACCCACAGGGACAGGGCCAGATGCCCGCAGAGCGCGGCCAGTTCGTCCAGCTCGGCCGTACCGGCACGCACCCGGGCCCCCGACAGCAGGGCGTTGAGCACGGCCCGGGAGTCCTCGGCGGAGAAGGTGCCCAGCGGCAGCGCGTCCAGGGTGTCGACGGCCAGCCGGGCCCGGGAGGTGACCAGCACCCCGTGCGGCGCCTCCGGCAGCAGGGCGGCGAACTGCTCGGCCGACGCGGCATCGTCCAGCACCATCAGCACCGCCCCATGGCCCTGCGCCCGCTCGCGCAGCCGGGTGCGCAGCATGGCCTCCAAGTGCCCGCGGTCCCGGGGCAGATGCCGGCCCCGCACGCCCAGCCGCCGCAGAAAGGTGTCGGCCAACCGGGCCGGCTCCAGGGGTGGTTGACCGCTGTACCCGCCCAGGTCCGCGTACAGCACCCCGCCCGGGAACCAGCCCCGCTCCACCGCCCGGTGCGCCGCCTCCAGCACCAGGGCGGTCTTGCCGCACCCCGGCGGCCCGCTGATCGCCATCCCTCCGCCGCCGTGGAGGCCCGCCAGCACCCGCTTCAGCTCGGTCTCGCGCCGGGCCAGCAGCGGCGGCCTGAGCGGCAGCCCGTCGAGCGCGCGGGGAGGCGGGTCCTCCAGGCTGAGAAAGGTGAACTTCTCCCCCTGGAAGACCTGATCGGCCCGGCCACCGGAGAAATGGTTGTTCACGGTCATATGCGTCCCCCGTGGTGGTGTGTCTCACGTGGGTAGCACGGGGGGAGCGGTGGCGGCGGACGAATGGCCGGACCGGTGCGATACCGGTGAACAACGGCCCGTCAGCCCCGCAGCACCTTCTCGATCGCCTTCATCACCTCACCCAGCGGTGCGTCCGTGCGCGCCACCGTCACCAGCACCTCACCCCCCTCGGTCCGCACGGGCATCGTCTCCACCTCGCGTCCCGCGCCGATCCCCTTGCCGAAGGTCTCGCGGACGATCGCGAACGCATGGTCCAACTGGGCCTCCAGATCGCCCTTGCCGCCGCCGCGCAGCCAGCGCCGCAGCACATGGTTGTGCGCGGTGACGACCGCCGAGGCGGCGACCTCGGCCAGCAGGGGGTCGTCGTCGTGGTGGACGCCCTCCTCGAAGTGCCCCAGCAGATAACGGGTGAACAGCCGCTCATAGCGGGCCACCGAGGCGATCTCCCGCTCGCGCAGCGCCGGGACCTCCCGGGTCAGCCGGTAGCGCTCCACCGAGACCGAGGGCGCGGCGGCGTACATCCGCATCACCTCCTTGATGCCCCGGCACACCGTGTCCAGCGGGTTCTCGCCGGCGGGCGCGGCCTGGAGCACTCCGGACGCCCGCACCAGGGTGTCGTCGTGGTCCGGGAAGATCGCCTCTTCCTTGGAGCGGAAGTGGCGGAAGAAGGTGCGGCGGGCGACGCCGGCGGTGGCGGCGATCTCGTCCACCGTGGTCGCCTCGTAGCCCTTGGTCGCGAACAACTCCATGGCGGCGGCGGCCAGTTTGCGGCGCATGGCCAGCCGCTGGGCGGCGGCGCGCCGTGAGCCGGCGCTCTCGGCGGCGGGTTCACCGGCGCCGCGGGCGGCGGCTCCACGGGGCGGACGGGCGGGCTTGACGGGCTGGGACATGTGGGGAACGTAACACGCTCCCATGGGGACGTGCCGGGGCGGACCGGTGGAGGGCTCCAGCAGCCCGCCCCAGGCAGGGTCCTGCTCAGGCCTTCGCATACTCGCGGAAGCCACGGCCGGTCTTGCGGCCCAGGCAGCCCGCCGCCACCAGGTGCTCCAGCAGCGGGGCGGGGGCCAGCCCCGGATCGCGGAACTCCCGGTGCAGCACCCGCTCGATGGCCAGCGAGACATCCAGGCCGACCACATCGAGCAGTTCGAAGGGCCCCATCGGGTAGCCGCCGCCGAGCTTCATGGCGGCGTCGATGTCGTCCAGCGAGGCGTAGTGCTCCTGCACCATCTTGATCGCGTTGTTGAGGTACGGGAACAGCAGCGCGTTGACGATGAACCCGGCGCGGTCACCGCACTCCACCGGGTGCTTGTGCACCGCGGCGCACACCGAACGCACGGTGGCGTGGGCGTCGTCGGCGGTGAGCACCGTGCGCACCACCTCCACCAGCTTCATCGCCGGGGCCGGGTTGAAGAAGTGCATGCCCACCACGTCCTGCGGCCGGGAGGTGGCCCGGGCGCAGGCGATCACCGGCAGCGAGGAGGTGGTGGTGGCCAGCACCGCGCCGGGCCGGCACACCTTGTCCAGTTCGGCGAACAACTGCCGCTTGACGTCCAGGTCTTCGGCCACCGCCTCCACCGCCAGGTCCACCTCGGCGAAGGCGTCCAGCGAACCGGCCGGGGCGATGGCGTCCAGCGCGGCCTGCCGTTCGCGCTCGGTGAGCCGGCCCTTGGCCACCGAACGCGCCAGGGACTTGGCGATGCGCTCCTTGGCCGCGTCCGCCTTGGCCAGACTGCGGGCCGCCAGCACCACCGGGTAGCCGGCCTTGGCGAAGACCTCGGCGATGCCGCTGGCCATGGTGCCCGACCCGGCCACGCCCACCGCGCGCACCGGCCGCCCGGCGTCCCGGCCGGCCGCCGGGGCGGGGGTGGCCGCGTCCGGGACCACCACCGAGGAGCCCGGCTCCTGGTAGGTGTAGAAGCCACGTCCGGCCTTGCGGCCGGTCAGCCCGGCCGCGGCCAGCTGGCCGAGAATGGGCGCGGGGGCGTGCATCCGGTCGTGCGAGGCGGCGTACATGGCCTCCAGCACGGTACGGGCGGTGTCCACACCGATCAGGTCCAGCAGCGCCAGCGGGCCCATGGGCAGCCCGCAGCCCAGCTTCATGGCGGCGTCGATGTCCTCGCGTGAGGCATAGCGCGACTCGTACATCGCGGCGGCCTGGTTGAGATAGCCGAACAGCAGCCCGTCCGCGACGAATCCGGGCCGGTCGCCGACGGCCACCGGCTCCTTGCCCAGATCGCGGGCGAGTTCGGTGACGGCGGTGACCGCGGCCGGCGCGGTGAGCACCGAGGAGACCACCTCGACCAGCTTCATGGCCGGCGCCGGGTTGAAGAAGTGCAGGCCCAGCACGCGCTCCGGACGGGCGGAGTCGGCCGCCAGCCGGGTCACCGACAGGGCGTTGGTGCCGGTGGCCAGGATGGCGTCCGGGCGCACCAGGGCGTCCAGCGCGGTGAACACCTCATGCTTGAGCTCGTAGTTCTCCGGCACCACCTCGATCACCAGGTCGGCCCCGGCGACGGTGGTGAGGTCGGCCGAGGCGGTGAAGCGGGCCAGTGCGGCCCGGCGTTGCTCCTCGGTGATCCGGCCGCGGGCCACGGCCCGGGCGGTGGCCGCCGCCACGGCGGCGGTGGCCCGGGCGGCGGCCGCGTCGCTGATGTCGACGCCGGTCACCCGGCGGCCGGCGCACAGCAGCACTTCGGCGATGCCGGTGCCCATGGTGCCGAGGCCGACCACGGCGATGTTCTCGAGCGAGTCGCGTGACTCGGGGGCTGACTCAGGGGTGGACTGTCGGTCCATCGCGGGACTCCAGAGGATGTTCCCCGAAACGCGGCGGGGAGACGGCTGATCACGCCCCTGCGGGGGGCGCGGCGACTTGAGTCCGTCCGCGGGCGGGTAAAAAGCGTCCACGGAAGGGGAGTTGTGCGACCGGCCGGCCCTGTCCCGGGGCCATGCCGTACTGGAAGTACCGAACCGACGGACCGACATCGACAATGTCGGTGCGAGAGCGGCTGCGTCACCAGACCGCCCGAGCTGGGGCACCCCCAGCGGTGGCTGGGGGAGTTCGCTGCTCTTGCCGGGAGATTAACTCACCGGTAACCGCAAGCGCCAGGGGGAGTCCGACCGACTTACCCTGTGGTTCAGGCCACTCCGGGAGGAGAGCGGGAATGGAAGAGGAATTCCGCGCACTGCTGAAGCGGGTGCGGACCGAACTGGTCTCCCCGGCCGAGTTCCAGGCGTACGAGCGGCTGCTCGCCCTGGTCCGCACCGACAGCCGCGCCGCCCGGGACGCCCTCGCCGAAGTCCTGGTGGCCCGCGAACGGCCGCTGTGGGCACGGGAGATCGCCGCCTTCGCGCTGGGCACCCAGGGCGACCGGCGGGCCTTTGAGACCCTGGTACTCCTCCTCAACTACCGCGAACCGGTGCGCTGCGCCACCGCCGCCCGGGCGCTGGCCCGGCTGCGCGACCCGCGCACCGCCCGGGCCGCCGCCGCGCTCGCCACCAATCCGCTGCGCACCGCCTATGCCCTTCATCCGGTGCGGCTGCTCGGCGAGTTGCGGGCGCCCGAGTCCGTACCCGCCCTGGTCGCCACCCTGGAGCGGCTGCTGGCCGCCCGGGACCACTGCTGGCCGGTGGCCCGCGCCTGTGTCGAGGGTCTGGGCGCGCTGGGGGACCGCCGCGCCGAGCCCGTCCTGGTCGCCGCCCGGGAACACGACCGGCTGCGGATCGCCGCGGCGGAGGCGCTGACCCGGCTGCGGCGGGCCGGGCACCGGCCGCGCTGACGGCCGGCGCGGCCCGGGGCAAGGATCCGCGGATCGCGAACCCTTGTGCCAACCCGCTGCGGCCGCCCCGATTTGGGCGGCCGCAACGATGGTGGAAGGCTGTCGTCGCCAGCCGGTAACCGGCAGCGCACCGCACAGCAGCACTTTCAGCGTCCGGAGGACAAGTCATGGGCCAGGTCGAGGCCACCACCGAGCGGATCATCGCGGCGGACCCGGAGGAGGTGTTCGACACCCTCGCCGACTACAGCGGTACCCGGGCCAAGCTCCTGCCGGAGCACTTCAGCGAGTACGAGGTCCGCGAGGGCGGCGACGGCGAGGGCACCGTGGTGCACTGGAAGCTCCAGGCCACCAGCAAGCGGGTGCGCGACTGCCTGCTGGAGGTCTCCGAGCCCACCTCCGGGCAACTGGTGGAGAAGGACCGCAACTCCTCCATGGTCACCACCTGGACCGTCACCCCGGCCGGCGAGGGAAACGCCAGGGTCGTGGTCACCACCACCTGGACCGGCGCCGGCGGCATCGGCGGCTTCTTCGAGCGCACCTTCGCACCCAAGGGGCTGGGGCGTATCTATGACGCCGTACTGGCCCGCCTGGCGGCCGAAGTGGAGGGTCAGCAGGGCCAGTAGGGGAGCGCCGGCAGCGCCGGCCGAACCCCCCGCCCTCACCGGTTCGAGTGGTTTTCCTCTCCTGGCGGCAAAGTCCGCAAACCGCCTCCGACCGGCGGAAATCCACCCGAACAGCACTTCCCGGTAAAGCGTCGCGCTTGCTCGCCGTTGTCGCGTAATGCGAGAAATGGGCGGCGACAGGCGCGACGAGGGGAGCAGTCAGTGGGCGGGTCCACCTATGAGACCACCTTGGTGACGAGCAGTCAGACGCTCGGCCGGCCCGCGGCGGACTCCGTATCCCCCGGCATCCGGGAGCATCCGGGCCCGGCCCGGATCCGGCTGGTCTTCGCCGGTCTGATGCTCACCCTGCTGCTGGCGGCGCTCGACCAGACCATCGTGGCCACCGCCCTGCCCAAGGTGGTCGGTGAACTCCACGGTGTGGACCGGATGTCCTGGGTGGTCACCGCCTATCTGCTGACCTCCACGGTGGTGCTGCCGCTCTACGGCAAGCTGGGCGATCTCTGCGGGCGCAAGGCGGTCTTCGTCTTCGCCATCGTCGCCTTTGTGGCCGGCTCCGCGCTGGCCGGCTGGTCCCGCACCATGGACCAGCTGATCGCCTTCCGCGCCGTCCAGGGCGTGGGCGCCGGCGGCCTGATGATCGGCGTCCAGGCCATCATCGCCGATATCGTCCCGCCCCGGGAACGCGGCCGCTATATGGGTGTGATCAGCGCCGCCTACGGCCTGGCCTCGGTCGCCGGACCGCTCCTCGGCGGCTTCTTCACCGACCACGCCTCCTGGCGCTGGTGCTTCTATGTCAATGTCCCCTTCGGCCTGGTCACCCTGGCCGTGGTGGCCAAGGGCCTGAAGCTGCCCCGCCCCACCGCCCGCGGCCGCTTCGACGTACTGGGCGCCCTGCTGCTGACCTCCTCCGCAACCTGCCTGGTGCTGCTGACCAGTTGGGGCGGCACCGAGTACCCCTGGAGCTCGCGCACCATCCTCGGCCTGGGCGCCGGCACCCTGGGAACGGCCCTGCTGTTCATCGTGGTCGAGCAGTACGCGGCCGAACCCATCATCCCCCCGCATCTGTTCGCCGACCCGGTCTTCACGGTGGCCGCCCTGGTCGGCGCGGTGGTCGGGGTCGGGCTCTTCGGAGCCGCCAGCTATCTGCCCACCTTCCTGCAGATGGTCGACGGCGCCGATGCCACCGAGTCCGGTCTGCTGATGCTGCCCATGATGGGCGGCATCGTGGTCGCCTCCCTGGTATCGGGCCAACTCATCAGCCGCACCGGCCACTACAAGCTGCTGCCCATCCTCGGCGGCGCCCTGTCCGCCGAGGGCATGTATCTGCTCTCCCATATGGACGCCGACACCAGCCGGCTGGTCTACAGCCTCTGGATGGCCATCCTCGGTGTGGGACTGGGCCTGTGTCTGCCGGTGCTGATCCTCGCCGTGCAGAACTCGGTCGACCCCGCCGACCTGGGCAGCGCCACCAGCGCCAACAACTTCTTCCGGCAGATCGGGGGTTCGGTCGGCGCGGCCGTCTTCGGCACCCTCTTCGCCCACCGCCTGGCCGACCGGCTGGCCACCGAACTGCCGCCCCAGGCGGGCCTGCCCGCCCCCGACTCCATCACCCCGCAACTGGTGCGCGCGCTTCCGGCGCCGCTGCGGGACGGCTATATCCGCGCCTATGCCGAGGCCATGCCGAGGATCTTCCTCTACCTGGTACCGGTGCTCATCCTCGGCTTTCTGCTCGCCTTCCTGCTGAAAGAGAAACCCCTGGTGTCCCACAACGCACCCGCCCCCGAAGCGCCCGCCATCCCGCCCGCCATTCCGCCCGCCCGCATCGAACCCCCCACCGAGCCACCGCCGGTGACCAGCGGCGTCCCGGTCACCGGCGCCGTCCAGCACCATGACGGCACCACCGTGCCGCGCGCCGCACTCACCCTGATCGACGCCCATGGCCGGCAGATCGGGCGCGGTGCCAGCGGCGAGAACGGCCGCTTCGCCCTGAGCACCCCCGGCACCGGCTCCTATGTCCTGATCGCCGCCGCCGGCGGCCACCAGCCGCAGGCCGTGACGGTCACGGTGGGCGAGCGCCCGGTGGAGATCGATGTCGTCCTCGGCGGCGCCGGCCGGCTGGCCGGCACTGTGCACACCGCCGACGGCACCCCGGTGTGCGAGGCCCTGGTCACCCTCACCAATGTGCATGGCGAGGTGGTCGCCTCCACCCGCACCGGCCATGAAGGGCTCTATGTCATCGAGGAGTTGGTGGCCGGCGAGTACACCCTCGCCGCCAGCGCCACCGCCTTCCGCCCCGCGGCCCTCCCGGTGACCGTCCAGTCCGCCCGGGAGACCCGGCAGGACATCGAGCTGGCCGGCGGCGCCGTGCTGCGCGGCACGGTACGGGCCGGCGGTGGCCGCCCGGTCGAGGACGCCCGGGTCACCCTGCTGGACGCCGCCGGCAATGTGGTCGACTCCACCATCACCGGCGCCGAGGGCACCTTCCGTTTTATCGACCTCTCGGCCGGCGAGTACACCGTGGTCGCCGCCGGCTACCCGCCGGTCGCCACCGTGCTGCATATCGCCGGCGGCGGCCGCACCGAACGCGACCTCCAGCTCGGCCACGCGGACCAGGGCCGCGGCACCCAGCCGCCGGACCTGGGACTGCTGCCCTAGCGGGGCGGGATGTCGCCCGCCCCGCCCCGCCGGGCCGTCAGGCCGCCTGCGGCGGGGTGGCGGCCACCCCGGCCGCCTCGCCCTTGGCCCGGGCCCGGCGGGCGTAGCTGATCGTCCAGAAGATCAGCAATCCGGTCACGGCATAGGAGAGCACCGAGTTGAGCGTGACCATGGCGCTCGTGCTCAGCGCATAGGACAGCCCGATCCGCACCAGCGCCTCGGCGATATACGCCGTCCCCCAGCCGATGGTGAGGTTGCGCTGCACCTGGCGGAAGCCCGGGTACTGCCACAGCCCGTTCCACCAGGCGACGGCCTCCGGGGTGCCATCGGTGGCGAACTTGCGGCCGAAGTAGAACATCAGCGGCCGCGGCGCGGCCAGCGAGGCAAGGCAGACCAGACCGAAGATCCCGGTCACAAAGGAGTCCTTGATCAGCAGCATCCGTGCCGAGTGCGGGCCGATCAGGGTGACCGCTATGGTCAGCGCCATGAACACCAGGGTGATCGCGGCGAATTCATCGATCCGCCGGTGCCAGGCCAGATAGATGGCCATGTCGACGACCGGCCAGGCCGCCGAGATCAGCAGCGCGGTGGACTCGCCCATGCCGGACGAGTGGAGCTGGTTGTAGGTCAGGATCGGCGCCACGATGTTGAAGGTGATGGTCAGCACCCAGCCGAGCGCCGCCGCCCCGCCCTTGCGGGCAGGCGCCTGTGCCTGTTCGGACACGAATTCCCCCGTTGAACTGTCCTTGCCAATGATCATTCCGGCCGGACCTTAACCGATGTCGCGCACAACCCGCCAAACAAGCCCGATCGCGCAGGTATCGAACACCGGCTGAATGCCGCCGGAACCCGTGCCACCACCCCGCGTCTGCGGTAGGACTGCTGCATGGTGAAGATCCTGATCTCCGCGGATATGGAAGGCGCCACCGGAGTCACCTGGCCCGGCGACGTACTGCCCGGCACACCGCAGTGGGAGCGCTGCCGCCATCTGTTCACCTCCGATGTGAACGCGGCCATCGCCGGATTCCTCGACGGCGGCGCGGACGAGGTCCTGGTCAACGAGGCCCACTGGAGCATGCGCAACCTCCTGGTGGAGAAGCTCGACGAGCGGGCGCAGCTGCTGACCGGCAAGCACAAGACGCTGAGCATGGTGGAGGGGGTCCAGCACGGTGACGTGGACGGGGTGGCCTTCCTCGGCTACCACGCGGCCGCCGGCGCGGAAGGGGTGCTGGCCCACACCTACCTGGCCAACTCCCTCACCGGCGTCTGGGTGAGCGGCACGCGGGCCAGCGAGGGGCTGCTCAATTCCCTGGTCGTGGCCGAATACGGTGTGCCGGTGGTACTGGTCACCGGCGACGACCGGACCTGCGAGGACGCCCAGGGCTACGCCCCACGGGCCCCCGCGGTCGCGGTCAAGGACTATGTCTCGCGGTATGCGGCGGTCTGCCGCACCCCTGCCCGTACCGCCGCCGACATCCGCGCCGCGGCCAAGGCCGGGACCGCGCTGGCGGTGACCTATGAACCGGTGCGCGGCGGGCCGTTCACCATGGAGCTGGAATTCGACGCCGAGCACTTGGCCGGGGCCGCGACCTGCGTCCCCGGCGTCGAGCAGACCGGCGAACGCCGGGTCGCGTACACCATGGCGACCATGTACGAGGCGATTCGCTGCTTCAAGGCGGTGACGACCATCGTGTCGGCCGCGACGGAGGAAGAGTATGGCTGACGACACGGGGGACACGGGGGAGCGGATCGACCAGCGGGCGCTGGACGAGGTGGTGCGCTTCACCTCGGACCTGATCCGCATCGACACCACCAACCGGGGCGGCGGCGACTGCCGCGAGCGCCCGGCCGCCGAGTACATCGCCGAGCGGCTGGCCGAGGCCGGCCTGGAGCCACTGCTGCTGGAACGGGACCCCGGGCGCACCAACCTGGTCGCCCGGATCCCCGGCCGCGACCGCCGGGCCCCCGCCCTGCTGATGCACGGCCACCTGGATGTGGTGCCCGCCGAGCCCGCCGACTGGAGCGTGCACCCCTTCTCCGGCGAAGTCCGCGACGGCATGGTGTGGGGCCGCGGCGCCATCGATATGAAGGGCACCGACGCCATGATGCTGGCCGTGGTCCGGGCCTGGGCCCGCGCCGGGGTCCGGCCGCCGCACGATGTGGTGCTCGCCTACACCGCCGACGAGGAGGACGACGCCGCCCCCGGCGCCGCCCATCTGGCCACCGCCCACGCCGAGTTGTTCCAGGGCTGCACCGAGGCCATCGGTGAATCCGGGGCGTACACCTTCCACGCCGACGGCGGACTGCGCCTGTATCCGGTGGCCGCCGGAGAGCGCGGCTCCGGCTGGGTCAGGCTCACCGCCCACGGGGTGGCCGGCCATGGCTCCAAGGTCAACAAGCAGAACGCGGTGGCCCGGCTGACCGCCGCCGTCACCAGGATCGCCGAGCACGACTGGCAGCCACGGCTCAGCCCCACCGTACGCGCCTCGATCCGCGAGATCGCCGCCGCCCATGGCATCGAAGCCGAACCCGACGCCCCCGGCTTCGATATGGACTGCCTGCTGGACAAGCTGGGCACAGCGGGCAAGCTGCTGGCCGCCGTGGTCCGCAACAGCGCCAACCCCACCGTCCTGCAAGCCGGTTACAAGGTGAATGTCATCCCCGGCACCGCCACCGCCCTGGTGGACGGACGCATTGTGCCCGAGGGCGACAAGGAGTTCCTCACCACTCTTGACCGGCTCACCGGTCCCGATGTCGACTGGGAGTTCGTGAACCACGACGACCCGCTCCAAGTCCCCGTCGACTCACCGCTGTTCGGCCGGATGCGCGCGGCCCTGGAACACTTCGACCCCGAAGCCAGGGTGGTGCCGTTCTGTATGTCCGGCGGCACCGACGCCAAGTACTTCAGCCGCCTGGGCATCGACTGCTATGGCTTCTCCCCGGTCCGGCTGCCCACCGGATTCGACTACCAGGCCCTCTTCCATGGCGTGGACGAACGGATCCCGGTGGACGGACTGCATTTCGGGGTACGGGTCCTGGACCACTTCGTCATGTCCGGCAAGGAGGAACAGGAGGAATGATGACCCTGCCCACGATGCCCCACGGAAGCTGGCCGTCCCCCGTCACCGCCGAACTCGCCGCGGCCCACGACGGACGGCCCGACCATGTGGGCACGGTGGGCGAGGAAATCTGGTGGATCGCGCCCCGCCCCACCGAGGCGGGGCGCCAGACCCTCATCAGGCGGCTGCCCGACGGCAGCGTCCGCCCCGCCCTCCCCGCGCCATGGAACGTCCGCACCCGCCTCAATGAGTACGGCGGCCGCCCCTGGACCGCGGTCACCCGCCCCGGTGGCGGCAGCCTGGTGGTCTTCGCGCACTACGCCGACCAGCGGCTGTACGCCTGGGAGCCGGACGGCGCCGCGCCCCGGCCGCTGACCCCCCTGGGCCCGCACGGCGCCGGACTGCGCTGGGCCGACCCGGTACCGGCGCCCGGCCACGACGAAGTCTGGTGCGTCCTGGAGGAGTTCACCGGCCCCGCCCCCACCGATGTACGCCGGGTGATCGCCGCCGTCCCGCTGGACGGCAGCGCCGCCGAGGACCGCACCGCCGTCCGCGAACTCACCGACGACCGCCACCGCTTCCTCACCGGCCCCCGGCTCTCCCCGGACGGCAGCCGGGCGGCCTGGCTGGCCTGGGACCACCCGCGGATGCCCTGGGACGGCACCGAACTGCTCACCGCCCGGCTGCGGCAGGGCGCCTTCACGGACATCCGCACCCTGATGGGCGGCCCGCACGAGTCCGTGGCCCAGACCGAATGGGCACCGGACGGCTCCCTGCTCGCCCTCTCCGACCGTACCGGCTGGTGGAACCCCTACCGCATCGACCCCGACACCGGCCACAGCGTCAACCTCTGTGAACGGCAAGAGGAGTTCGCGGGACCCCTGTGGAAGACCGGCCACCGCTGGCTGGCCGCCCTGCCCGACGGACTGATCGCGGTGTTGTACGGCCGGGGCGGCCAGCGCCTGGCCGTACTCGACCCCGCCACCGGCACCCTGGCCGACGCCGAGGGCCCCTGGACCGAGTGGACCGCCACCCTGGCCGCCGACGGCAGCCGCGTCTTCGGCGTCGCCGCCGGACCGGACCGTCCCCATCAGGTGGTGGAGCTGGACACCCGCACCGGCCGCACCCGGGCCGTCGATGCCCCGCACACCGACCCCGTGGACCCCGCCTACTACCCCCGCCCCCACACCCGCACCTTCACCGGCCCCGGCGGCCGCGAGATCCACGCCCACCTCTACCCGCCGCACAACCCCCACTGCCGGGCCCCCGAGGGCGAACCGCCGCCCTATGTCATCCGCGCCCATGGCGGACCCACCGGCCGCTGCGAGGCCGTACTCGACCTGGAAACCGTCTACTTCACCTCACGCGGCATCGGCATCGCGGACGTCGACTACGGCGGCTCCACCGGATACGGCCGCGCCTACCGCGAGCGGCTGCGCGAACAGTGGGGCCTGGTCGACGTCCAGGACTGCGCCGCCGTCGCCGACGCCCTGGCGGCCGAGGGCACCGCCGACCCCGCCCGGCTGGCCATCCGCGGCGGCAGCGCCGGCGGCTGGACCACGGCCGCCAGCCTCGCCACCACCCGCCGCTACGCCTGCGGCACCATCCTCTATCCCGTACTGGACGCCCTGACCTGGGCCCGCGGCGGCACCCACGACCTGGAGTCGCGGTACCTGGAGTCCCTGATCGGCCCGCTCGCCGAAGTCCCCGACCGCTACCGGAACCGCTCCCCCCTGCACCGCGCGAGCGGCATCAGCGCACCCTTCCTGCTCCTCCAGGGCCTGGACGACCGCATCTGCCCCCCGCTGCAGAGCGAGTTGCTGGTCCGCGAGGTCGCCGGACGCGGCGTACCGCACGCCTACCTCACCTTCGAGGACGAGGCGCACGGCTTCCGCCGCGCCGAGACCGTGGCGCGCGCCCTGCAAGCCGAACTCTCCCTCTACTCCCAGGTGTTCGGCTTCCCCGCCGAACCCGGGCTGCCCACCCTGAAACTGGTCCGCTGATGCCCCATGTCCTGATCGTCGGCGACGACCCGCTGCCGACCGCCCCCTGGACCCCCGGCGGCCCGCCCCAGCTCTGGCTGCTGCGCGTCCCCGGCCAGGATCCGACCCCGGCGGAAATCTATGAACACACCCTCGACGCCCGGGAACTGGGCCGCGCCATGGCCTTCCGGCAGGCCACCCACCGCGTCCGCTACCTGGCCACCCACCTCTGGCTGCGCCGCCTGCTCGGCGCGTACCTGGGCCAGGACCCCGCCGCAATCGAGCTGATCCGCGAGCCCTGCCCCCTGTGCTCCACCCCGCACGGCCGCCCGGCGGTATCCGGCACGCCCCTGCACTTCAACCTCTCGCACGCCGGGGACCTGGCCCTCTACGCCTTCGCGGACGCGCCGGTGGGCGTGGACGTCGAGGAACGCCCGGAGGCTTCGGCGGTCGACGACATCGTCCCCTCCCTGCACCCCCGGGAGATCGCCGAACTGGACGCCCTCACCACCGACCCCGCCGGGCGCGTGACCGCCTTCGCCCGCTGCTGGACCCGTAAGGAGGCATACCTCAAGGGGACGGGGGCCGGCCTGGCGGAGTCGTTGTCCCTGACCTATGTGGGGTGCGGCCCGGAGCCGGTTCCGCCGAAGGGCTGGCTGCTGTCCGATGTGGACCTGGGCCCGGACCACGCCGCGGCCGTCGCGGTGGCCATGGCGTGATGGCGTGAAATCACTTCAGGCCCGCATCAGTTGAGCTGATACGGGCCTGAAGTGTTCAGTGCGCCACCAGGGACTCGAACCCCGGACCTGCTGATTAAGAGTCAGCCGCTCTAACCAACTGAGCTAGCGGCGCGGCAGAAATATTACCGGATCCCCTGTTCGACGCAAAACGCGATTCCCGGTCAGGGGTGGGCGGTCCGCTGATGCCGTCCCATCGCATCGGTGAGCATGGTCGCCTCCCCGGTGTTCCCGGCCCGGCTGGCCGCGTAGTAGGCGGTCTTGATGCGCACGCACTCCGTGCAGCCGGGGCGCCGGCCGGTACTGGACGGCACCGGCCGGATGTCCTCCGGCGCGGCATGCCACTCGATGCCTCCCGCGGGCGGGCGAAGTTGGTAACCGGACCACCGGTGGTCCATCACCTCACCGACGCACTTCCGGGACGCGTCCCAGACGAGCTCGCCTACGGCGGGTACGTAGGGGGTAGGGGGCATGTTGGGCAACCTCTTGTGGGTGACGACGTTCACGATCTGTGCCTCTAGGGTCGCGCTGCGCACTTAATCTTGAACAGGGGGATCGACTGGACGCTGGCGGAGGTCCAGCGGGAGAGCTGGGGGTAGACGCATATGGGAACACAACCGGACGTCCCGTCCTCGCCGTTGGAGCACTTCGGCCAAGAGGTGCGGCTGGAGCGGGAGCGGTTGGGCATGTCGAGGGAGGAGCTGGGCAAGGAGGCTTGCTGCAGTTACTCGCTGGTGGCGAAGATTGAGGCGGGGGTTCGGGTTCCTTCGCCGGAGTTCGCGGAGACATGTGACCGCGTTTATCCGCACGCGTATGGACGTTTCTCGCGGCTGCTCAGCATGGTGCACAAGTTCACGATCCCGCAGGGGTTCCGCAAGTATCTGGAGCTGGAGGGAGTCGCAACCCTTGTGCGGCGGTACCAGCCGAACTTGATGCCGGGATTGGCTCAGACCGAGGAGTATGCACGTGCCATCATGGCTACCGGCACGGCCAAAAATCAGGATGAGCTGGTCGCAACGCGGATGGCGCGCCAGCGCATTCTGACGCGTGAAGACCCCGCCCAGGTGTGGTTCATTTTGGCGGAGGCTGCTCTCACTCAGATTTTCGGCGGGCGCGAGGTGATGAGGAGGCAGCTGGAAAGGCTGCTGGAGCTGGGGGGTACGCGACCGCACGTGGTCCAGATCATCCCCCAGCGGGAGCTTGACCGAGAAAGCTCCCCTTTTGCCTGCCCCGTGGGCTTGTTGTCCTTCGACGAAGGCGAGGATGTCGCTCACCTGGACACCTACCCGGTGAGCGGAGCCCTGGTTACTGAGCCGAAGGAAGTGGCCCTAGTACGTGACCGATTCAACGTGATGACGGCGCGAGCGCTGTCGCCCAGGGAATCGGCCCGATTCATTGAAACCGTGTTGAAGGAGCGCTACTCGTGAACTGGCGCAAGTCAAGCTTCAGCAAGCCTGATGGCGGGGACTGCCTCGAAGTCGCCGCCGACAACATACCCGGCAACGGGGTCCCCGTCCGGGACAGTAAGAGGCCCCAAGGCCCAACCCTCACCATCCCCACCCCCTCCTGGACCCACTTCCTCACCGCAATCCAGGCAGGCACCCCTCCGCACCATCGGTGAGCGACCAACTCGACTACTCGGGAAGAGAATCCATACCCAACGCCCCCAACTGTGCCCGGTACCCGAGAATGCCCAGGCACAGCCGGCACGCCCATAGGTCGCCGCTGCCACCATGGCGGGGAGGTGCCTGAACTGCCGCCGGCGGCCTACCCGGCGTCGCGGGGTTCGTCACCGCAAGCGTCGCAACGCCAGCCGCACCCTTGACAGTTGATTCGCGGTGTGGACAACGCGGCCACCGCACTTGGCCGACCCCCGCAGACCCGCTTCGGGACGGTGCTGCGAAAATTAGCCATGCCCTATGCAAAGACGGCCGACGACACCGCGCTCTACTACGAGATCCACGGCAGGGGAACGCCGCTGGTCCTGCTGAGCGGACAGGCGAACACCCACCACTGGTGGGACTCCGTACGAGCCCAATTCGAGGCGCGGTTCACCACCGTCGTGATGGACTACCGCGGTACCGGAAACAGCGACCGGCCTGAAACCGACACCTACACCACAGCACGCTTCGCCGGAGACGTCGCGGCCGTTCTCGATGACGCCGGCATCGACAGAGCCCATATCTACGGCACCTCGATGGGCGGCCGCGTCGCGCAATGGCTGGCCGCCGAGCACCCCCAACGCGTCCACCGACTCGTCCTGGGCTGCACCTCACCCGGGGGGCCGCACGGCATCGAGCGCGGGCCGGACGTCCGGCAAGCCCTGAACCAGCCCGACGCCGACGCCGCACACCGCGCCCTGCTCGAATTGATGTATACGCCCGGGTGGTTGGCCACCCACCACGGACCGTTCCACACCCTCGGCGACGCATCGATGCCCGCCCACGCTCGCCGACATCACTTGCGCGCCAGCGCTCGCCACAACGCCTGGGACGCGCTGCCCCGGATCACCGCACCGACGCTCATCGTCCACGGCACCGACGACACGCTCAACCCCACTGCCAACGCACCGCTTCTCGCCGAGCGGATCCCGAACGCACGGATGCACCTCATCCCCGGCGCCCGGCACGCGTACTTCGAGGAGTTCGCCGACGTCGCGACGCCGCTGGTACTCGGATTCCTCACCGAGGCGAGCTGACTCTTGAGCCGCGTCAGCACCAGGCACTCACGCCCAAGGCGGATTCGGCACGTTCCGCAGCTTCTCTTCGATGTCGAGAACGGTCGCTCTCAGCACTTCGTTGACCTGCCCGGCAGAAGCCTCTCCCGCCCGCCAGGAACGCCAGCAGCTCATAAACTCCTCGATCAGCTCTGCATACTCGATCGTCAGGTCGATATCGGCCAGGAATGCCGCGTGCGGGTCCTTCTCGAACTCCTCGCGGCTGCGCCTCTGCCCTTGGCTGTACCACCAGGTGTAGCGCATGTCGGCGTTGAGCAGCCGTACCAGCAAATCGTTCCCCGCATAGCCCAGCGTGGGCATATGCGTCAATGTCTCGAACACAGCTTGAAGGATTTCGCTGGTATTGGGCATCGGCCGGAACTGGTTACCTGCCACGGAATTCCTTCCTCGACCACTTGAAGAGTCCACCGACATCAGTGGGGCTCGGCATGGCATCACCACCACCCGCCTCGATAACCCGGGCACAGTACACCAGGCAGCTGTTGTTCCTGAAGTCGTATACCCCTTGCCCCGAACTTCCCCGGAAGGACTTCTTCGCAAAGGCGATGGCATGGTCCGCATGCGTCAGGTCAATCGTCGAGGAACCGACATACGTCATCCCTTCCGGGATGCTCTTGAACCGCATCGGCTTCAGCAACTCGAATTCCACCTGCTCCTCGCCCTCGCCGGTGGTACGCAGCACCGCGTTCGCATGCGCATGCTCGTACTTCCCGCTGTCGCTGGCGATTTCCACGCTGAAGTGCGGGCCGTCCGGCCCGGTGTACGCATGCACCGTCGCCTTGCCCGGCACCGGATCCAGGCACTCCGGCGCCAGACCCAGCGGATCCATCCACCCCAGCGCATTGACCACATACGCAAAGGGATTGGGCGCAGGCGCGAGCCCCAGCGGGTCCGGCGTGACATAACGCGCCGTTTCCGGATCGTAGTGACGGAAATAGTTGTAGTTGAGCCCCGTCTCCGGGTCGTGGTACTGCCCCGGGAAACGCAATGGACACCCGGCCTCCGCGCCCTCCCCAGCCGGCGTCGGCAATGGCGTTCCCCAGTGGCTCGTACGCCGCTGCCAGGTGATCTCACCATCCGCCGTCACCAACTCCATGGGCGAGCCCACAAGATCGGTGAAAATGCCCTGGAAGCGAGGGGGCGGCGCCCCCAGCCGGGCGATGCGCGACTCCGGCTCCGCGAGACCCTCTCGCTCGGTCTGGGCCACCGGCCGATGCGTACCCGGGGCGTAATCCCAGGTCATCGTCCCGGCACCCGCCACCACCTGCTCGGCGACGCAGGTGTCGTCCCAGGCGAAGGTGATCTCCTCGGCCGTCGAACCATCCTCCGCCAGCCGCGATTTCGCCATTCGGCGGCCCAGCGGGTCATAGGCGTAGCGCCAGCGCTCACCATCGGGGGTGACCGCCTCCGTCAAGCGGTCCTCCGCGTTCCAGGAGAACTGCCAGGTGCGCCGCTGCCCATTGAGCAGCTTGCGAACCCTGCGGATCAGCCGGCCCTGCGCATCGTGTTCATAACGGGTACGGCCCGCGCGCCGGACCACATTGCCGGTGAACTCCCGTGCCCCGCCCGCCCCATGCCCCGGCGCCTCCGCCCGGGTCAGGTTGCCCACCGAGTCATAGGCATAGGACTCGGTCCAGCCATGGGCGTTCACGCCGGTAACCCGGCCTACCGCGTCAAGCGTGAAGTGGCGCGTACCCGAGGTGAGTTCACGGATCTCGGCCAAAACATCATCGGCACGGTAGGCGTAGGCGCGGTGCTGGAGCAACAGCCCCTTTCCGTCGCCAAGACTCTGCACCGTAAGACGGTTTCTGGCATCCCACTCCTGAGTGAGCCGGACAGTCCCGCCCAGGCGCCGCTCGACCTCGCGGCCGGCCGCGTCATAGCCGAAGTCCAGGGACCCACCGTCCGCCCGCAGCCGGACCGGGCGGTCCGCGGCGTCGTACGTCCAGTGGGAGACCGCACCACTCGGGGTGGTGCGCCGCGTTCTGCGCCCCAGCGCGTCATAGGCGTACAACATGGTGCGCCCATTGACGGACTCGGCCAGGACCCGGCCCAGCGCGTCCCGCTGCCAGACCAGCTCGGCGTCCGGGTTCGCGGCACGTACCAGATGACCGGCGGCGTCGTACTCGAAGGCGGTCTCCGTGCCGTCGTCCGCCCGGGTGGCGATGACGCGGCCGAGAGAATCACGGACCAGGGCGAGCGACTCGCCCGCGCCATTGCTACGGGAGGTCAACTGCCCTGCCGCATCACGCCGGTAGGACACCGTACGGCCGTTGAAGTCGGTCTCCGACACCAGGCGGCCCCCGGCATCGTACTCATAGGACCAGGTCAGCCCCTGCGGATTGGTGACGGCCGTCAGCCGCCGCTCCGTGTCATACGCGAAGTCGTAGACCGTACCGTCCGGGTCGGTACGCGAGGCCGGCAGGTCGAAGTGCGTGGTGGTGTGGGTGGTGGTGTTGCCCGCGGGGTCGGTGTGGGAGAGCAGGTTGCCCTCTCCGTCCCATGTCCAGGACTCCCGTGCCCCGTCCGGCAGTTCGCGCCACTTGGGCTTGCCCTCGGTCGTCCAGCCCATGCGGGTGGTGTGACCCAGCGGGTTGATGACCTCCACGACACGACCGAAGAGGTCGCGGCGGATGGTGGAGGTATGGCCCATCGCGTCGGTGAGGGAGACGGGCAGGCCCGCGGCGTCGCAGCTGAGCAGCTGGGTGTTGTCCAGCGCATCGGTGATCGAGGCGAGGTGGCCGCGCTCGTCGTAGGTATAGCGGGTCTCGGCCCCGGACGGATCGGTGGTCGAGAGCAGGTTGCCGGCCGGGTCGTAGGCGTGGCGCCACACCGTGCCACCCGGCTCGGCCACCTCGATGGGCAGGTTGAGCGCGTTGTAAGTGACGTGGCTGGTGGTGCCGTCGGGGAGGGTGACGCTGGTGAGGTTGCCGGAGTCGTCGTAGGCATAGCGCGTGGTGCGGCCCAGCTTGTCGGTGACGGCGAGCCGGTGCCGGCCGGTGGGGTCCCATTCGGTGCGGGTGGTGTGTCCCAGCGGATCGGTCTCCGCCACCACCTGGCGGGCCGCGTTGTACTGGTAGACGGTCCGCCGGCCGAGCGAGTCGGTGACCGTGGTCGTCCGGTCCCCCTCGTCATAGACGAGCGTGCCGGAGAGAAACCCGTCCGAGCCCTCGGTGCGCACCACCCGCCCGCGCTCGTCATAGACATAGGCATAGGACGTGCCATTGCGATCGTGCCAGGAGGTGATGCGCCCCTGGGCGTCATAGCCGAACTTCAGCGGCCGGCCACTGGAGTTGATGACCTCAGTGAGGTGGCCGGCCTCGTCATACCCATAGCGCACCAGGGACGTACCGCCGGAGTCGGCGGCCGGGGCGTAGGCGCTTCGCTCGCCCGGCAGCAGGCGCAGCCCGGTAATGCGCGGACCATCCGTATCGATGGCTATGCGGTAGCCGCCGGAGTGCTGGATGGCGGTCGGGACGCCGGCCGGTGTGCGCTCGATCTCGATGCGGTGGCCGTTGCGGTCTTCCACCGACTCCAGCAACAGCTCGACGATCGTCTGCCCCGACGGCCGCGCCGGCTGGGCGAAGGTGCGGATCAGCCCGGTCGCCGGGTCGGTAACGGTCATCGCGCCACCGACCTGGCCGTCCCAGGCCAGCGGCAGCCGTGCCCCCTGCTCCGGCAGCACCGGCCCATCAGCTGAAGGCACCGGATAACACAGCAGCTTGCCGTCCGCGACCGCGAACACCACGCCCTTGGCGTCGAGTTGAAGGCGTTCGTCCAGCGTGGACGCCCAGGCCGGACCGAACCAGCCGCCCGCCCGGTACGAGGACAGAAAGGTGCGCCCGACGACCAGGGGGAGTTGCCCGGGCAGGGTGACATCCGTCTGCGTCAGGAACATCGCTCCCGTCGCGACGTCGATCGGGTCGCGGTCGCAGGTGAGCGACTTGGTGTCGCGGGCGCTGGCGGGCACGTCCTCGCCCTGCGGGCGGATCGCCGGGCTCGACGGCGTCTCCACATCCGCGAGCTTGACCTTGTTCAGCGCACCCAGGTCACCCAGGTCACCCAGGTCCCCGGAGATCCGCGACAACGACGGCATAAAATCGGCCGCCAGCGCACGGAATCCGCCCGCCTCCACCGCCACCTTGGCACTCGCTCCCGCACCGCCGAACAGCCCGCCGCTGATCATGCCGTCCTTGGCGGAGGCATTCAGCTCATCGAGGCTGAAGTGGTCCTGGAGACCGGTGGCGATCTGCAGGGGCTGGGCCACGGCGGCGTCCACGGCCACCGACTCCACCCCGCCGAACACGGCCGAGGCGATCGCGGTCCCCAGCACCTCGGCAGCCGCCTCCGACACCACCAGGCCCATACCTCCGGCCAGCGAGATCACCTCGGCGGCAACCCCCGCCGCGGCGCCGCTCAACGCACCACCGGTCGCGATGGCCAGCGCGATCGCCGCGCCCAGCACCGCGATATCGATTGCGATCCGCTTCTCGATCTGGTGAATGGCGTGGTCGATTGCAGCGGCGTACTTCTCCAGCGCCTCGGCCATCTTCCGGGAGGCGCCGGCCACATCGTCCAGCCAGCCCTTGCCCTCGGCGGCATGGTACTGACGCCAGAACTTCTCGTAGGCGTCAATCCCTTCGCCCTTGTTGTTGTGAATCAGCGCGGCGGACTTGTCGTTGACCGGCTTGATGACGTCATCAACGGCCTTGCCGAACGCCCGCCATGCCTTGGCCGCCTGACGGCACTTACCGGGATCGCCATCGGGCCACCACATGCCCATATGGTTGGCGAGCCAGTGACAGCAGTCCTTGATACTGGGGAGACCGAACACGTGCTGCCTTACTTCTTCCCGCTGTCCTGCTGTATCTGCTGGGTCGCCTTCTTGAAGATGGCGGCGATGTCGTGGTCATTGCCGGAATGACCCTCGGCGATCGTCGTCATCGCCCCGGAAATGCTCTGCAGCCCCTTGACCAGGACGTCCACCGCCGTGTCGATCGACTTCTTGGCCGGCCCATAGCTGTCATGGAACTTCTTGCCCGGGTCATCGCCACCCCATGGCGAACCCAGCCCGTCCAGGGTCTTCCTGAGAGTCGCCGCCGCATCATGCAGCGCCACGCTCTGCTCATGGAAGGTCGGCGCCGACGCCTTCATATCGGCGGCAGTTATCCGTAGGTTCGCGTCATCTGTCCCGTTACCGCTCACGACTCCCCGCCCCCGTTTGATCTTTGGAACATGTGCCGGGTGACCCTACCTCGTCACCTCGTTGCCGGAAGGGGGAGTTCCGGCGTGGGCCTACCGGGCCCTCAGGGCATCGCACTGATCCCAGCCCGCAGCCCTTCGGCGAATGCGCGCGCCGCAGCCAGATCAGTGCCGTTGGGCCGTTCCTTGTTGAGCCCGCCGACCAGCTTGAACGGAAGCCAGGTGTCGAAGCCGCGGCATGAGAAAGTGTGGCTCACCTCGAAGCCCTTCTGCTCAAGAAGCCGCACCAGCGGGCGGGTGAAGGGCCGGAACTGCAACTCGGGCAGCCCGCTGGTGGCGAACACAAACGCCCTGCGCCGCTCCCCGGTCGGCAGCGCCCGGACGAACTGCCGCAACCGGGGATGGAACCTCCCCGAGAAGATCCCCGACCCGAACCCCACCAGCTCGCAGGTGAAGAGCTCTTCCATATCAACTTCTTCCGGGGCGACAACCCGGGCCTCCAGCACCTGGCCCATGACGTCGGCGACCCTCTTGGTGTTGCCATGGGACACGGAGGCGCACACGATGACGGCCTTCATGACGAGGCTCCTTTCGCTTCCACGATGTCGGTGTGGGGTGTGGTCGGATCGACCTCACACCTTGAGGACGGCGAGCGTGCCGCGACTTGTGACATCAGGGGAAAGTGGCCACGGTCACACGGAGGTGGCGGGGAGTCAGATCAGGCCCTACGCCCCCAACGGCCTTACAGCCACGAGCAGACCGCTACCCAGCAGAGTGCGGCGGAAGCGCCACCCGAGCAGCCCACGCACATAGTCCTGCATCCGTCGCCGCGGCTCCACCGGCCCATAACGGACCGTCAGCCCAATGGCTCGAAACCACCCGCGCTGACCAGCAGAAATGGAGACCGCTGCTGCAGTACTGGCCTCAGGGTAATTACTCGGGAGCGTACCAAACGGTCGGTATATGCTCTTCGAGTTCTGCTGGTCACGCAGGGCAACGATCGTTCGTGGGGGGCGAAATGCGATTTCATGTCATGGGGCCGATTGAGGCATGGAGAGACGCCGACGAGGTGGAGCTGCCGGGCTCGAAGATCACGACAGTTCTGGCCGCCCTGCTGCTGTCGAGGGGCCGGGTCGTCTCCGACACCCTCCTCGCAGATCTGCTATGGGGTGAGGCCCCGCCTGCGACGGCTCAGGCACAGATACAGACCTATGTGTCTCGACTGCGCGGTTTACTGGGGCCTGAGATGCGGATCGAGCGGCAGCGGCCTGGATACCGCATCAGTAGCAGGTCGCACAGCCTCGATCTGGTCGACTTCGAGCAGTTGACCGCGCTCGGACGCGACGCGATGGCATCCGGTTGCCCGGATGAGGCGTCCGTGCACTTCACTGCCGCGCTGGCGCTGTGGCGAGGCCCTGCGCTGGCGGGTGTCAGCGAGTTCCTGCTCTCGGCCGAGGGGCCGCAGCTGGAGGAGGCGCGCCTGGTCGTCCTGGAGGACCGCATTGACGCGGACCTTGAAGTCGGCCGAGACGCCAAGTTGACTGCCGAGTTGATGGCGCTGGTGACCGCGTACCCGCACCGGGAGCGGCTCCGCGCTCAGTTGATGCGCGCGCTGCACCGCTGTGGTCGGCTCGTGGAGGCCCTGGAGGTGTATCACGGCTACCGGCGATTTCTGGTGAACGACCTGGGACTGGAGCCCGGCAGGCTGCTCCAGGAGGTGCACCACATGGTGCTCACCGACGACTCGGTGCCATCGTCGACCCAGGAACACGGATCGCGCGGTATGCCTTCCGTCTCCCTCGCCCAGACCGCTTCGGCGGCGGCCCCAAAGCCCGTTCCCGAGGCCGGCCCGCCTTGCGCCGGCACATTGACCATCGTGCCGGCGCAACTGCCCCCGGGCCCAGCCGACTTCACGGGTCGCGCGACGCAACTGAGCGAGGTCTGCGCGTGGTTAGCGGCCCGTGACGACCATGAGGGTGCTCCGGCGGTTTGCACGGTCCTGGGCATGCCCGGCATCGGCAAGACCGCGCTGGCTCTGCAGGCCGCACACCGGCTGCGGGCCCAGTACCCGGACGGGCAGGTGTATATCGACCTCCAAGCGGGCAATGGGACGGCCGGGCCCGCCGAGGCGTTGCGCGATCTGCTCTGCGCGCTCGGTGTCGACGCCGCCGCGATGCCGGAGGGCCTGGGCGAACTGGCCCGTTACTACCGTAGTTGTGTCTCCGGGCGCCGCTTGCTGATCGTTATCGGTAACGCGCGGAGCGAGGAGGAGGTCCGTCCACTGCTGCCCGGCACATCCGGCTGCGGAGTGCTGGTCACCAGTCGCGGCCGACTGGCCGCCTTGGAGGGTGCCCGCAGCATCGTTCTCGGGGAGCTGAGCCGCGAGGAGTCCTTGGAGCTGCTGACCCGGATCGTCGGCCCGCAACGTGTTGCCCGCGAACCGCAGGCCGCGTCCCGCATCGTCGAGCTGTGTGCCGGCCATCCGCTCGCCCTGCGCGTCAGCGGTGCCCGGCTCGCGGCCCGGGCCCACTGGTCGCTGGCCAGACTGGCCAACCGGCTGGCCGACCAGCACCGCATCCTCGATGAACTGGAGCTGGGCGATCTCCTGGTCAGGGCACGGCTCGAGGAGACCTACGCGGCATGCCGCGAGGATGCGCGGGCCACGCTGCTGGCGCTCGCGACGCTGGGCACCTCGCCGTTCCCGCTGTCCTCGGCGGTCCTGGCCGTCGGCAGGCCAGCCGAGGAGACGCAGAACCTCATCGATGAACTCGTCGACTCCCACTTGCTCGCAGTCCACGACGGCGCCGCGGATTGCTACCGCATGCACCCTCTGACCTGGGTCATGGCCTGGGAACAGGCGCGCGCCGAAGGCATGGAGGCGCTGTGTGCCGACGGTACCGTCGTGCCGCGCGTCCCGGCCGGCGGGACCGGCTTCCCCCGCCAGCGCGGCCTGGCGCGCCCTGCCGACAGCGGTCTCCTGCTGCTCACCGCCTCCGCCTGCGGCTGAGCCGGGGGTTACGGGGAGGTCATCCGGCGGACAGGACGCTGACCTGTCCGCCCTCGGCGTGGGCCTTGATCTTGTGCGTGGGAGCCCGGGCCGGTCTTCACGGAGACCCCGCGCTCCCCGCCTTCGGCCTTCGTCGCCTCGGCCAGACTCCACGTTCATCTGGTCGGGGACAGCGGAGAAGGACGCGGAGGCGCCGCCGCCCCCCCCGGTCCACTATGGCGGTTACCGGCTTGGCGCCGGACCGCGAGATCGACACCGAACGGCCGTCGGACTTGGCCTAGGTGGCGCCGGACAATATGGAAGGCGAAGGGCGCCGTCTCATAGACCGTCATTGCATTGCCGCCCTCGGAGAGTTCGCGCCTGGCGGAGACAAGCCCTGCTGCTTCCCGCTTACGAGGTGGATCCGCAGCAACGCCCTGCCGATGCCCAGTTCTTGTGCGAGTCGGCTCGCATGATTTCGTCGCCGGGCGACAGCAGCCACGACCCGCAGGTGGTGCCGGGCTCGGCAGCGCCGCCCCCTTGTCAGGTTCCGGATATAGAGCCCGTATAGAGCTTGTATGCCGCCATGCAGGGAAAGGGTGAGTGAATGGACCCAACCTACGAAACCTGTGAGGAGGTCTTTCCACGGCTGAAGAGCGGATTGATGGCCGCGCACCGCGTCGTGCCCAACGATGATGAGCAGTAGTTGATTTGGAAAGTGCTTGCGGCGGTTAGCCTCGACTATGCGATCAGCTCCGCCGGATCGCGCGCGTTTATGGACCGCTGGTATGGCTCACCAACTAGGCGACCGCAACCACGTACTCACCCCGCCATCCCCCCAACTGATGGATGATTAACGGCAAGTGCTCACGGGCTATGCCCAAGGGGGCGGCCACGCGTTAATGGCGTGGTCGTGCCGCCCGGCGGCTGCCAAGACGAGGCTAATAGGGAGCCGGCCGCCTCCGGGAACATTCAAGGCCTGATCCGGCTGTGTGAAATGCAAGGGCTACCCCTATTCAGATTCCTTGGCCGCCAACAACGACCGGCGCCTCTGGGGAAACACCGCCCATGCAGCTGGAACGCCAGGTGGCGACCGCCGGCGTCGGCTGGAAGCAGTAAGTGAACCTGCTTGGCACCTGGTCACGGTCGGGGGACTTCCTTGCAAGGAACAGCCAACTCGCCAGGGCGAGCGCGGTGTTGCGCATCAATGAACCAATACACCTGACATTTTTCAATTCCAGAAGAGAGGACCACGAGAAATGAAGCGTGCTCCCAAGCTTGCCGCGGCAGCCGTGGGCGCTGCCCTGCATTCGACACTGAGACGAGCGGCGATGGCCACGCTGCTCACCACCGCATTGATAGGCAGCTCTGCGGCTGTGGGCGCGGAGGCTGTGGCCGCCCCGACGAACACCGGTCCCGGCACCACCGCGTCCAACGATTACGGAGGAGCCGGCCAGGGCCCCATTACCCAGTTCGGGTCGACGGCTCAGCAAGTCGCGCCTCAAGCGGTCATCTCGAGTGTGACCGCGCCACGACTGACCCGGGCACAGGTTCTGGAGCGCGCTGACTCGTGGGTCAACGCCGGCCTTACGTATAGTCAGCTCGACTTTTACCAGGGATACCGGACGGATTGTTCGGGATACGCCTCGATGGCCTGGCAGCTGAGCGACGGGGGAAAGAAGGACAGCCTCGACACGACCAGCTTCGTGCCGTCCGGGGTCGCCTCGTGGATCGACAAGGGAGACTTGCTCCCCGGTGACGCACTGCTGAACGACGCGGCCGGCAACGACGGACACATCGTCATTTTCGACCACTGGGCTGACGCTTCGCAGAGTTCCTACATCGGGTACGAGTTCACCAGAACCGGCGTCCACCACCGGACGATCCCCTACCCGTACTTTTCGGGCTATGGCACGTTCAACCCGGTCCGCAACAACAGCCTCGTCAGCGGGAGCGCCGCGGTTCGGTTCGCGGACTTCGATGGCGATGGCAAGGCCGACTACGTTACCGTCGGCAGCAACGGTGCGATCAAGGTCTGGTTGAACAAGGGCGGTGACGGCCGGGGCGGTTGGCAGGCGCTGGGCCAGGTTGCCACCGGGGCGACCACCGATCCCAGCCGGGTGCGCTTCGCCGATTTCGATGGTGATGGCAAGGCCGACTATGAGGTGATCAACTCCGACGGCTCGATGTCGGTGTGGTTGAACAAGGGCGGTGATGGCCACGGCGGTTGGCAGGCGCTCGGCAAGGTTGCCACCGGGTCTGCCACTGACCAGAGCCGCGTCAAGCTCGCCGATTTCGATGGTGATGGCAAGGCCGACTATGAGGTGATCAACTCCGACGGCTCGATGTCGGTGTGGTTGAACAAGGGCGGTGACGGCAACGGCGGTTGGCAGGCGCTCGGCAAGGTCGCCACTGGCTCCACCACTGACCAGAGCCGCGTCAAGCTCGCCGACTTCAACGGCGACCACAAGGCCGACTACGCCACCATCGGCAGCAACGGCGCGATCAACGTCTGGGTGAACAAGGGCGGCGACGGCCACGGCGGTTGGCAGACCCTCGGCCAGGTCGGCACCGGGGCCACCACCGACCAGGACGATGTCCAGTTCGCCGACTTCAACGGCGATGGCAAGGCCGACTACATCGTCACCGACCCCACCACCAACGCCTCCCGCGTCTACCTCTGGAACGGCGGCGACGGCAACGGCGGATGGACCAACCTCGGCCAAGTCGCCTCCGGCGTGACCAACAACTGACGCTACGCGGGGGCCTCGTCCGCACGGTGCGAGGCCCCCGCCTCGTCATGAATTTCCACATCAGGGTGAGGGAACTTTGAAACGTATTCTGTCCCTTGGCATGAGCGCCCTGCTGGGTGCAACCGCCATGACCTTGCTGCCGACCGCACCGTCGGCTCACGCCGTAAGCCCCGCCAAGCCCGCCCTGCGCGTGATGCCACTCGGCGACTCGATCACAGCGGGCTCCGGCAGTGCGACCGGCTCGTCCTACCGGCTTCCGCTGTGGAACCTGGTTGGTGCCCAATCGCGCTACACGATTCGCTACGTGGGCTCTCAGGCGAGCGGGCAGCTGCCCGACCTCAGCCACGAAGGCCATTCCGGATACATGATCGACGGCATCAGGGCAGGCATCGACCAGTGGATGGCCGCGGCCCGGCCGGATGCCGTCCTGCTGCACATTGGCGTCAACGACCTGGACCGCAGTACGGACCCGACCCACGCACCCGAACGCCTCAAGACCCTGATCGACCAGATCTTCACGGACCGCCCCGGCGTCACGGTGATCAGGCAAGGCGTCATCCCGACCACCCAGGGCTTGCAGGTCCCGCCATCCGTCTACAACGACCAAGCCAGGCAGCTGCAGTCCGCCGAAGAGCAGGCGGGGAACAAGTTCCGATACGTGGAACCGCCTGAGCTGACCTCCGCCGAGATGGCCAACCGCCTCCACCCCAACGACAGCGGCTACGCCCGTATGGGCCGGACATTCTTCACGGCGCTCGACCAGGCGTACACCGACGGCGCGGTGACCGGAGCCGCTCCGTTGAGCCCCGCGAGTGATTCGGGTGGGACGGGTCGGGTTCGGTTCGCGGACTTCGACGGTGACGGCAAGGCCGACTACGTCACCGTCGGCAGCAACGGCGCGATCAACGTCTGGGTGAACAAGGGCGGTGACGGCCGGGGCGGTTGGCAGGCGCTCGGTCAGGTGGCCACCGGGACTACCACCGATCCCAGCCGGGTGCGCTTCGCCGATTTCGACGGCGATGGCAAGGCCGACTACGAGGTCATCAACCCCGACGGTTCGATGTCGGTATGGCTGAACAAGGGCGGTGATGGTCACGGCGGTTGGCAGGCGCTTGGCAAGGTCACCACTGGGGCCACCACTGACCAGAGCCGCGTCAAGCTCGCCGATTTCGACGGTGACGGCAAGGCCGACTACGAGGTCATCAACCCCGACGGCTCGATGTCCGTGTGGCTGAACAGGCGCGGTGACGGCAACGGCGGTTGGCAGGCGCTCGGCAAGGTCGCCACCGGCACGACCACCGACCAGAACAGCGTCCAGTTCGCCGACTTCACCGGAAGCGGCAACGCGGCCTACATCCGTACGAACCCGTCCACGAGCGCGGCCGACGTCTACGCGTGGAACGGCGGTGACGGCCATGGGGGCTGGAACTCCCTCGGCCAGGTGGCCTCCGACATCACCATCAACTGAAGGAAGCCACGGAGGAATGGCACGATGAAGAATCGCTGGAAGAGCATCTGCGGCCTCGGGCTGGGCGTGCTTTCGGTGTCACTGCTCAGCGGGCCGAGCGCCGAAGCGGCTTCTGTCAGAACATGGGAGAAGGTCGCCCAGTGCGAGAGCAGTGGCGACTGGAGCATCAACACCGGCAACGGCTACTACGGCGGCCTTCAGATCAGCAAGTCAACCTGGGACGCCTTCGGCGGGCAGCAGTATGCGGCCTACCCCAACCAGGCGACGGAGCGTCAGCAGATCCTCGTCGCCGAGAAGATACTCGCGGGGCAGGGCCCGGGCGCGTGGGGTTGCTCGGACGCCGCGGATCTGGCCGACGACCACGCGAACCCCTACCCCAGCACAGTTCGGTTCGCGGACTTCGATGGCGATGGCAAGGCCGACTACGTCACCATCGGCAGCAACGGTGCGATCAAGGTCTGGTTGAACAAGGGTGGTGACGGTCGCGGTGGTTGGCAGGCGCTGGGTCAGGTTGCCACCGGGTCCAGCACGGATCCCAGCCGGGTGCGGTTCGCGGACTTCGATGGTGATGGCAAGGCTGACTATGAGGTGATCAACTCCGACGGTTCGATGTCGGTGTGGTTGAACAAGGGTGGTGACGGTCGCGGTGGCTGGCAGGCGCTCGGCAAGGTTGCCACTGGCTCCAGCACGGATCCCAGCCGGGTGCGGTTCGCGGACTTCGATGGTGATGGCAAGGCCGACTATGAGGTGATCAACTCCGACGGTTCGATGTCGGTGTGGTTGAACAAGGGCGGTGACGGCCACGGCGGTTGGCAGGCGCTCGGCAAGGTCGCCACTGGGTCTGCCACTGACCAGAGCCGCGTCAAGCTCGCCGACTTCAACGGCGACCACAAGGCCGACTACGCCACCATTGGCAGCAACGGCGCGATCAACGTCTGGGTGAATAAGGGCGGTGACGGCCACGGCGGTTGGCAGGCCCTCGGCCAGGTCGGAACCGGGGCCACCGCCGACCAGGACGATGTCCAGTTCGCCGACTTCAACGGCGATGGCAAGGCCGACTACATCGTCACCGACCCCACCACCAACGCCTCCCGCGTCTACCTCTGGAACGGCGGCGATGGCAACGGCGGTTGGACCAACCTCGGCCAAGTCGCCTCCGGCGTGACCAACAACTGACGCAGCCCCGGCCTGTGGTGCCGTCAGAGGCCAACCTCACCCACCACCACGACTCCGCCATGCTGCGCCAGGTCATGAGCCGGCTGGAGCGCACCCGCACCAGAGCCCTCGCGCTGCACGGTGAGGAGCATGCCTCGTCCGGGCGGCGAGCCAAGTCGTGGCGAAGTCGGGGCCGTTCATGGTTCCGTGGGCGAAGGATTCCATGAGCGAGAGCTGCTCGGCTGTCGCGGTGTGCCGGCAGTGACCTCGCTCCCGCTCGCCCAAGCCTGCTGGTGGAGCTGGAACAGCTTTGATGCATCGACGACTTCCGGGATCTCCTGGCCGATGCGCCGGGCGTATCGGTGGAAGTTGGCCACGGCCTGCTCCACGCCCTCGGGGAGGGTGTGGAGCAGGAGTTGTTGGGTACCGGCGATCACTGGACGTGCGTCAATGATCACTGAGGTCCAGTCCAGCTCGCCCCTGGCACCGAGTTCGTCCAGGACCGCCCGGTGCAGCCGACGCCACAGACCGGCCTTGGTCCACGCTATGAAACGGCGATGCGCGGTGGCAGGCGAGGTGCCGAACATCGGCGGCAGGTACCGCCAGGCGCAACCACTGGTCAGCGCGTACACCACTGCCGTGAACACCTTCCGATCCGCCACCGGCATCTTCCCGCCCCCTACTGCCTGGGTCGGAACGGCGGTATCAACGGCGCGGCTATCCTCCACAGCCCATCGGGGACCAGGTCCTTCGCAAGATCCACAGCCATAGCGGACGATCATGCCCCAAGTGGCGCCTGCAACCTGGGCCCGGAGCAGCGCAAGGAATAGCAGTTGGTCATCGAGTCCCGCGACTTCTAACCTGTTCGAATGATCGAAGATGGCCCTGCGGTACGCGTGGGAGACCCCGGACCGCGACCGGTCCACCTGTTCTTCTCCGAGCCGACAAGACCGTTCGGGGGCGACCCCACACTCGACTTCCTCGTGAAAGCTCGCGGGCGATGGGTGAGTATCGAAACCCTGGTGCGGACATGGGACGGCGATGGCCTCGACACCTTCCTCTCATCGCTGGCCGAGGACTTCCGTGGCTGGGAAGGAGCGCGCTCCTGGCGCTCCCTCGAACACGACCTGACAATCTCGGCGGCGCACCGCCCGGGCGGCTACGTCCACCTGACATGGGGCATTCACGACCGGCCTCCGTCCGAGGAGTGGCACTTCGAGACCACCACCGTGCACGCGGCCGGCGAGGAGATGCGAAACCTCGCCGCCGAGATCCACACGTTCCTCACGAGCACGGTCGAGTAGCTGAAGCACCACCACCACGTGAGACACCCTCTTAGCTTGTTCTTTAAGGTCGCCCGTCTCGACAACTCGTGACCGACCCTCACGGGATGCTGAGTAGGGTTGTGGCCATGAATCAGGTGAAGGGGTGGCGGCTCAAGCTGGACCCGGACGGTGGCGTCGAGGATGCGACGCTACTCATCCTGGAATGGCTCGGCGAGCAGGGCGTGGGGGCAATGCTCCGCGTCGACGCGGAACGTATGCGGGAAGGCCAGCCCGCGTGGACTTTCGCCGCCAGCGGCGGACCGCTGCCTGAAGGGATGAGGGCTGATGGGGGCTCGGTCGCGGAGTGCATGGGTAGAGCACTGCTCAAATTGCGCGAGGCTGGGCTGGCTGTACCGTTCTGAACTCGATTTGCAGGGTCGGTTTCGAACGCCGTCCCGAACTTGATCGCCCGGACGGGCATTCGCCGGTCGTGGAAGTGGCCTTCGCTTGATCATGTGCTCCGACCAAGGACACGCCTGATCACAACGAAGGCCGTGAGGTTGAGTCTGCTGCCTGAAGCCGCCCTGGCGGAAGCGTTCGCCCAAGCGTCAGGCTTCCAGGGCGAGTTCTACGAGTGTCTGACCACCCGGGGTGATGAGCTGTTCGAGCTGTCGGAGCGGTGCTGTGCACCAGCGGGGCGGTTCGGTCGGCAGTGGACCTGACGTTGCTGCCCGAGCATCGTCGTGGGCACGGAGCGATGTACGGCGGGCTCAACCGCGGCCGGATCGACACCGAACGGTTGCGGATGCTGCTGGCGAGGATGCCACTGCCGCGTTTCCCTGATGGCCGGCTGGTGCTGGCCGTGGACGTTTCGCCATGGCTGCGGTCGGATGCCGCATGCTCGCCGGATCGGCTGTTCTGCCATGTCTACAGCCGGGCGAAGTCGGCCTCGCAGTTCATCCCTGGCCGGCCGTACTCATTCGTCGCCGTGCTGGAGTTAGGCGCCACGTCCTGGACCGCGATCCTTGACGCGGTGCGTCTGGGGCCTGCTGACGGTGCGACCGCCGTCACCGCCGATCAGCTGCGGGCCGTCGTGGAACGGCTCATCGCCGCAGGCCAGTGGCGGGCTGGTGGCCCGGACATCGTGGTCGTGACCGATGCCGGCTATGACGTTACCCGCCTGGCCTGGGTGCTGCGTGACCTGCCGCTCGAGGTGGTGGGCCGGATCTGCTCCGACCGCGTCATGCGGCTGCCGAAGCCGCCCCGGGTCTATGACCCGAAAGGCGGGCGGCCGCCCAAGCACGGCCCGGAGTTCCGCTTCGCCAAGTCGGAGACCTGGCCCGAGCCCGTCGTCACCACGCTCACCGCCACCACCAACTACGGCAAGGCCACCACATAGGCGTGGGACCGGTGGTCCGGCCGGTTGGGGTCCAGAGCCCAGCCTCCCTCACGGGGGACAGCTCACACTCAGGCGCCGCGGCCCGTCAGGGGTTGCCCGTCACCTGGAACCCCGCCCCGAAGATGTTGCGCGCCGGATCCGCCGCCTCGCGGGCGCGCAGGTCGGCCAGGATGTTGGCCGAGCTGGTGTAGTTGAAGGGGGGCCACTCGAGGGTGATGGCCTTGGTGATTCCGGCCCAGGGGCCTGCCGCCTGGAAGTTGTTGTCGGTGGAGGGCAGATCCGTGCCGGGGACGTGCCAGATGACCGGGCCGCCGGAGTCGCGGGGGATGTGTGGGGCCGGTGTCTGGTAGATGCCGTTGTCGTTGCTGAGGACGGTGCCGTACCAGACGCCGCTCTGGCCGGAGGTGATGATTTCGTTGTCGCCGGTGGTGAGCAGCCGTTCGGTGTCGAGGGCGGGGTTGAGGGCGTTGGGACTGACCGGTCCCTGGGGGGACTTCACCTCGCCGGTCTGTTTGAGGTACGGGCCCTGGGAGGAGAGGGTCACCTGGGGGACCAGCTCGATCACCATGTAGTCCTTGGTGGCATGGCCCGTCTGGGAGCCCTCGGGGTCCTTGTAGTAGCGGACGTAGCCGATCGGGCCGAATCCGATGTCGTTGCGGTCGTACACCGGTTGCACATTGTCCGGAAGCTCGCGGTCGGAGTATTTCTTGTCCGGCTCAAGGCAGTGGCCGGCGGATATGGCGATATGGCGCTGGTGGTCGTCCGTGCCGACGGCGCCGAGGGTGCAGAAGAGTTCGGGTGTGTCCGTTCTGAAGGTGATCTGCAGGCCGTTGTAGACGCGTTTGCCTTCGGCGGGGCGGGGTGCGGCGTGGGCCGCTGTGGCCGCGCCGAGGGTGCCGGTGAGGGCGATGGTCAGGGTGAGGCCGGCTAGTTTCTTGAGCATGTGGGTTCTCCTTCGGGAGGGGGTGCGGTGTTTGGCTCAGCCGTGCTCCAAGGTGTCGAGCATGGCCAGGGCGTTGTGCACCACCGACTTGAGCTGGTCGTCGGTCAGGTCGTCGGCCTGCCTGAGGGCCGGGTCGGGCGCATAGTTGTCGAGCGCGTAGAAGACGTCGTTCAGGATGCTTTCCAGGGATGTGCGCAAGCGTTCCTTGGTGGCGAGGGCGCGTCGCCGGGCGGCGAGCCAACTTGTGGCGAAGTCGGGGCCGTTCATGGTTCCGTGGGCGAAGGATTCCATGAGCGATAGCTGCTCGGCTGTCGCGGAGCCGGCGGTGACCTCGCTCCCGCTCGCCCAAGCCTGCTGGTGGAGCCGGAACAGCTTTGATGCCTCGGCTACTTCCGGGTCCTTCGGGCCGATGCGCCGGGCGTATCGGTGGAAGTTGGCCACGGCCTGCTCCACGCCCTCGGGGAGGGCATGGAGCAGGAATTGTTGGGTACCGGCGATCACTGCATAGGGCCGGCCGGTTACCAGCAGGGCTCCGGAGAGGTCGGGGAGGGTGAGCAGGAAATTGCCCTTCTGGCAGGGGAGTTGGGTCAGGAGAGAGTCCGGGTCGGGGTGGATCTGGAGCACTGATGCTTCGGCGTCTTCGTTTGCCAGGCGTGCGGCGAGCAGATATGTGTGGCCTGTGTGCCGTGCGCCGGAAGCCAGGCGTTGTGCGAGATGTCTGTTTATGCCGGGTTGAGGGGAGGCGAGGGGTGCGGCCTTCTTGGGGCCTTCGGCCAGCCATTCCGGCCTGAAGGAGCGGTGGTCGAGCAGGGCGGCGGCTGTCAGCTGTGCGGCGTTGAGGGATGGCGAGGCCGGATCCGATATCACCGCCGCCCGGCCCCCGCCGGGGCCGGCATGCCCAGCATTACTCGGGAGTCCTCGGCGGGTGGCTGGGGTTCCTCGTCCAGCAGGCCCTCGTCGAAGAGGCGGTTGAGCCAGGCGAAGGTCTGGGTGAGGGGGACGCCGGCGCGACGTTGGCGGCGTAGCGCGAAGTCCTCGGCGCTTGCCATTCCTTGGGTCAGGCACTCGGCCAGGTCGTCCAGGTCCTGCTGGGCCACCGCCATGCGCTGGCCGAGCGCGGTGGCTCGCAACTCGCCGTTTTCGACCGTTACTTTGAGATCGGAGCGCAGGCGGACGGGGTCCTGGAGGCGCAGCCGGGTCCTCATGTGCTGGGCAATCATGGTGTGGATAAGTTCGTGGAGTTCGGGAGCGGTGTCAAAGGTGCCTTGGGCCAGGGTCCAGTAGCCGAGGGGCCAGCGGTCGGAGGCGTTGCAGGGTGTGATCAGCCGGACGCTGCGGTCGACCATGTTGAAGAGGAAGCCGGAGACGCAGGCGATGGTCGAGCTCGATTCCTCCGGGGCCAGTTCGTCACCGCGTTTGTGGGCGAACTCGCGGGCCCGGCCCGCATTGGATTTCACATAGGGCTTGGCCGCGCCCTTGTTCTGGGGGATGCACTCGACATGCAGCAACTCTTCGGCGGTGAAAGCCTCATGGACGCGGTTCAGGGCGCTGATGGAGATGATGGAGAAGCGGTCCACGGGGGAGCCGTAACCACGGGAGAGCTTCAGCAGGCGTCGGGTGCGCGCCACGTCCTTGTGGCCGATCGCCGTGGTGGTTTGCGGGCACTGGCCGAGGATGTGGTGGAAGTCGGCGAGGTAGTGCTCATAGTCGGGGTTGTCGAGGGGGTCGGTCGCCCAGTAGAGGAAGGCATCGCCCATGGGCTCTCCGACGATCGACCGCATGGTGTGAAGGGTGTCGCGCCACAGTGCGGCGTTTTCTTCCGAATAGGGCCAGGTGTGGTCGAACTTGGGGGCGGCGACGCCGCAGAACCAGCAGCCGACGGTGCAGCCCTTGGAGAGTTCAAAGGTGGCCGGGGCATGCACGATGGCCTGCGAACGTTCCGTGCCGAGTTCGCCGTTGCAGCGTTTCATCTGCCGTTGGCGCCAGATGGCCATACGCCGGTCGGCGGTGTCCTGGCCATGGGCGCGGAGGCGGCTGCGGTGGTTGAGCTTTTCCTGGATGAACGCGCGGTAGCGCCTTACGGAGAGGGGGAGTTCGGGGGCCGCGTCGTCTTGCCGGCCGTCTCCGCAGAGTAGGGGAGTGATCTGCTGGGGGGTGAGCGGGGCTCCTATCTCCTTGAGGGCTGCGGACGCGTCCTCCTCGAATTGGCGGCGAAATGAGGGGTCTACCATCCATCGCTCCAGCACTCGTTTGGTCCAGGCGACGTCGTGTAGGTAGTCGGCCGGCACTCCGGATGGGCTTCCGAGCAGTGGAAGGAAGCCGTCATCTTGCGGGGACATGGTTTCTCGCTCTCCTGGCAGACGACTGGATACCGGGGAGCGGCCGGTGCCGCCCCCCGGAGTTCCCTTTGCGGGGTCAGAGCGCGGTGATGACGGAGATCGTCGTCGAGACCGCCGACGTAATGATGATCACGTTGGTCAGGCTGAAGATCCAGCCGTTCTCGATGGCGGTGGCCCGGTCGAGGAGTATTTCCGGGGTGTCCGTTGCCTGGAGACTCGTGGGAGGCATCGGCAATACCAGGTACCACTTGGTGTCGGTGCTCTGCACCAGCCGCAGTTCTCTGCCGGGTTCGAGGGGCAGGGCCTGCTCGACCAGGGCCATGGCGGTGGTGCTGTCCGCGGCGTTCGGGGGCAGGCTGACGTACTTGGCCTCCGCCGTGTCCTGGACGATTTCCAGGTCGATGCCGGCCGGGCAGTCAAAGCCTTCCTCGGCGAGAACGGACTTGGGGCCGGCGATGAGTTCGGCGCGGTAGTCATCGTCCTGCCAGGCGCGGGCGATTGCCATCGCGACGACCACGGCGAGGCGTTCGTCGGTGGTGGAGTGGTTGGCCAAGAGGGTCATGCTGGTTACACCCTTTCGACTGGAGTGGATGTGCGGTTGGGTGTTGCGTCAGGGGGAGGCGGGTGGAGGGTCAGCCGTGGCGTGGTGCCGAGGGCAACGCCTTGCCCGCATGGGCCGGGGGAGTGTCGGCGTATCCGGCCGGGAGGGGCAGGCACCGTGGGCCAGGCTGACTCGGCGTGGGGGCGGCCAGGAACCGTCCGGTGTACCGCATACGTTGGACGGTGCCGGTCCGCCGTGCATCGCCGGGGACTCGTACCGGAACGCGAGCTCCGGGACGATCGCCGGGGTCAACTCCACCGCGGCGTTGGGGGAGAACCGGCACTGGTCGGCGATCGGCCGGGCCGGTGTTGCGTCGCTGGAACCGGGTGACACTGTTCCCCCTCCGTGGTGGCGAGCGCTGTCGGGCCGGCCGGCCGTCGACCGTCGTTCGGTCCGCGCAACCTCC
The DNA here is from genome assembly GCF_044593195.1 of Streptomyces sp. NPDC052396. Classification (NCBI taxonomy): domain Bacteria; kingdom Bacillati; phylum Actinomycetota; class Actinomycetes; order Kitasatosporales; family Streptomycetaceae; genus Streptomyces; species Streptomyces sp. NPDC052396. The sequence goes on along the minus strand of NZ_JBIUAW010000003.1, from coordinate 70,729 downwards.
GCCGCCTACCAACAAGTTGGCCGATCACTCGTCGAACTTCATTCCGGAGCGTTCCGGAGGAGGCCAAGTGGAATCGCTTCTGCGGGTTCCGGCACGCCGGATGCCATGCGGGCCGTACTGGTCCGGGCTGCGATCGGCCCCTAGCTTCGCCGCGTGACTTCTTCTCCGCGCCCCATTGGGCGCCGTGGATTCCTTGGCTCCGCAGCCGTGTTGGGCGCCGGGGCGCTGACGGTGGGGACGCACACCCCCGCCCTGGCCAGGCCGCGGGACGCCGCAACGCCGGATGACCTCAGCCATGACCTGGCCCGCAAGATGCTGCTGGTGGGCGAGGACGGCGAGGACCTCAAGCTCCGTTATCTGAACATCCTGATTGATCACGGGCTGCCGAAGGTGTCGAAGACGGCAAAGCCCAAGCACATTCTGGTGGTTGGTGCCGGAGTCGCCGGAATGGCCGCCGCGCTGCTGCTGAAGGAGGCCGGGCACCGGGTCACCGTGCTGGAGGCCAATGCCAATCGGGCCGGCGGCCGCATCAAGACGTTCAAGGGGGTGTTCTCCGACAAGGCGCTGCACGCCGAGGCGGGGGCGATGCGACTGCCCGACTTCCACCCCATGGTGCTGGCGCTGGCCGACAAACTGAAGCTGAAGCGGCACCTGTTCTACAACGCCGATGTGGCACCCGGTGCCCAGGCCACCGGCAAGGTGCCGCCGGTGGTCTACAAGTCGTTCAACGGGCAGACCTGGACCAATGGCGAACAGACGGCGTTCCGCCCGCCGGAGGGGACGGGGCGCACCTTCATCCAGGTCAATGGCGCCCGGGTGGCGCGGGGTGTGTACGCCAAGTCGCCGGCCGAGGTCAACCGGTCCTTCGGCAGCTCGGTCGGCACCACCATGTCCGCCGCGCTGGACAAGGCGCTGGCGCCGGTGACGGTGGCCGCGGATGGCTCCATCCAGAGCCAGATCGACGCCTGGGCCAAGGTCATCCATGAGTACGACGACTACTCCACGCACCGGTATCTGGTCGAACGGGCCGGGTGGAGCCTGGCGGACATCCAGGCGGCGGGCACGCTGGAGAATGTGACCTCACGGCTGCACTATTCGCTGGTCCCCACGCTGATGGACCGGTTCATCATCACGCCGACCACCAGGTTCTGGGAACTGGAGGGCGGCACGGCGGTGTTGACCGATGCCCTGGCGGCCCGGCTCAAGGGGGATATCCGGTTCAACCGCCGGATGACCCGGCTGGTGCAGACCGATGGCGGGGTGCGCGTCGAGACCACCGCGGAGTCGGGGAGCGAGGAGTCCTGCGACGGCGCTCCCGAGAAGCCCCGGGAGACCTTCGAGGCCGACTACGCGATTGTCACGGTGCCGTTCTCCGCGGTGCGGTTCTGTGAATTCGAGCCCGCGCTGTCCTACGCCAAGCGGCGGGCGGTCGCGGAGCTTCACTATGACTCGGCCACAAAGGTGCTGCTGGAGTTCAAGAACCGCTTCTGGGAAAAGGGTTCGCAGGGATTCACCGGCGGTGGCTGTGTGTCGGACAACCCCAACCGCTTCACCTATTTCCCGTCCGTGGTGGAAGGGTCCCGGGGTGGCGTCGTCCTGGCCTCCTACACCTGGTCCGACGAGGCGATGCGGTGGGACTCGCTGACCAACGGTGAACGGTATGCGTTCGCCCTGGATAACCTTGCCCGGATGTTCGGGCCGCAGGTCCGCGAGGAGTTCACCGGGGTGGGCGCCACCCAGTCCTGGGCCAGGGCCCGTTATGCGCTGGGCGAGGCCGCCATCTTCACCCCGGGCCAGCTGCATGAGCACCATCTGGCCACCCGGACCGTGGAGGGGCGCGTTCATTTCGCCGGGGAGCACACCAGCCTCAAACCTGCGTGGATCGAGGGGGCGTTGGAGAGCGCGGTGCGGGCGTGTCTGGAGGTTCACCAGCGCTGAAGCCCTGGGCCGTCGTTGCCGGCTCAGGCCGGGGTGATGTCCCGGTGGGCGCGCGTCTCGTCGAAGTAGGTCACTCGCCAGGCGGGGCCGCGTTCCCGGGCCAGTTGCCGGGCGAGTGCCTTTCCGGTGGCGATGAAGGCGCGTTCCGCCTCTTCCGACGGAAACGCGGAGGAGGCCGGATCGTCCCGGACGAGAATGCCGTCGTACTCCAGCGCCCAGCGGTCCAGCCGTTGCGCCAGCTCTGGCGAAAGGGACAGCCGGGGATCGTCGGGGGACACGTTGTATTCGGGGAAGTCCGGTACCCACAGCGGATGGCAGTCATAGTCGGCCATGACGCGGATCAGTCGTGGTTCGGCCATGGTTCCTCCGTACACGCTGTGCGTCAGCAATACATCGGCATCGCAGAAAAAGCGCCCCCGTCACCGTGGTAACGGTAACGGGGGCACTGGACAACGCGTGCGCCACCAGGGACTCGAACCCCGGACCTGCTGATTAAGAGTCAGCCGCTCTAACCAACTGAGCTAGCGGCGCGGCAGGAATATTACCCGCTACGCCGTTCGAAGCAAATCCCGTCCGGGACTGTCGGTAACGGCCACCGTGGGGGAGACCGCGAAGACCCCTTCGGGCAGGTGGTGGGCGTAGAACCGGTCGAGGTCGGTGTGGGTGTCCAGCCAGGCCCGCATCTCCGTTTCCGAGGAGGGCAGTTCGGCCAGCAGGCGGTCGTAGACGCGGGCGTGGTAGGCGAGGGCGTGGGTGGCGGTCAGGCCCTGGGTGGTCTGGAGGTGGTGGCAGCCGGGGGCCGGCTCGCGCTGCTGGGCGTCGCCGAGGTGGCAGATGTTCCAGCGTTGCTCGGCCAGTTCGGCGAGGTTGGCGGCCAGGACGGTCCGGGCGTCCTCGCGGAAGGCCACCTGGTCCTCGAAGACCAGCACATGCTCCAGGCCCTGCTGGCGGGCCTGGGCGAGGGCCAGCCGGTGGGCCAGGGCTCGTTCCGCGCGCGGGTCCTCCGACGCGGGCGGCACCAGGCGGCGTACCCGGTCCGCGACGCCCAGGCGGCGCAGGCGGCGGCCGGCCGAGGCCCAACCCGTGGCGCTTCCGCCCGGGTTGACGCAGACCAGGGCGTCGAAGTAGCTGAGCGGGTGGTTCTTCTCGGCGACATAGTCGGCCAGCCAGCGCTCCACCACCTCGCCACAGGTCTCCCGGTAGTAGTCCAGCACGGGCTCGACGGCCATCCCCACCTCCTCCCAGGCCAGCAGGTAGTTGCGGCAGCGCTCCGCCGCGTCCACCGGGTAACTGACGCCGTGCGGCCGGGCGAACCGGTGGGTCCAGCGCAGGAAGGGCAGGCACAGCACCCGGGCACCGGCCGCCCGGTACTTCTTGTGGATATAGCCCTCCTCGCCGCCGTGCCCGCGCATCCGGGGGTTGAAGCCCAGCCAGGCGTCCTTGCGGCAGGCGAACAGCCCCAGCCCCTGCATGCCGATCTCGAAGGGCGGCGCGTCCGGGTCCATGCCGCGCGGGTCGCAGCCCCACACCCCGAAGAGGTTGTTGAACACCGGGTCCATATGGGTCTGGACCGTGCACAGGTCGTCATTGAGCACCGGACCCTGGAGCAGATCGCGCGAGCGCGGATGGGCGTCCGCGTAGCCGAGGAAGCGGGCCAGCGCGCCGGGGACGAGCAGCACATGGCAGTCCACGCACATCACCCACTCGGTACGGGCCTCACGGAAGATGATGTCCCGTACCCCGGTGCCCTTGAGGTGGTCCACCGGCAGGTAGCGCAGCCCGGGCACGGTGCCCTCCAGGGCGCGCAGGGCGTCGGCGGCCGGTCCGCCCGGGTCGTTGTCCAGCAGCAGGATGTCCACCCGGTCGGCGACCTCGGGGTGGTAGAGCCGCAGTGCCAGCACGGTGAAGTAGGCGCCGTCGTAGTCGTCGTGGACGGCCATGCCGACGGTCAGGCGGCCGGGGGTCGCGGCGGTGGGTTCCGCCGTGGTCGCCAGGGGGGTTCGCGTTGTCATAAGAGGTCCCTAGGACGCGGCGAGCCAGCCGTGGAAGGCGAACCGGCTGTCCAGCAGCTTGGCCGACGGGCAGGTCACGGGCCGCACCTGGTACCAGGCGTCGGAGGGGAAGAAGACCAGCGAGTCATGGTCGGGCTGAACGTCCCGGAAGGACTCGGCCACCTGCGGATGTCCGTCGCGGATGGTGGTGTCGAAGATCCGGGTCTGTCCGCCCAGAAAGCCCCGCGGCCGGCGGTGCAGATGGTAGAGGAAGCTGATCTTGCGGTCGTCTCCCTCGCCGGCCGCGTCCCGGCTCGGCGGCTGCTGCCGCATCGGGTCCCGGCTGAGCTGGTTGTGCATGGTGAAGCCAAAGGCCACCCGGACATTGCCCGGGGCGACGCCCAGCAGCGGAGAGACGCCCAGCATGGTCATCACCATCGGAGCCAGACGGGTCAGGGCCTGGGCCAGTTCCGGGAAGCGCGCCGTCTGTTCGGCGCAGCGCCAGGACGGCGGCACCAGCATCTCCGTGCCGGAGCCCTGCTCCCGGACCTCCGTCATCAGTGCCAGGCACGCCTCCTCCAGCAGCCGGTCGGCCACCGTGGCGCCCAGGACATCGTCGAACCGGCAGAACTGGGTCGCCAGCGAGACCGTGTTTCCGGCGGACGATGGTGTTCCGTCCGGAGTGGTCTCCACCACACCGACGCTCTCGGTCATCGCGTCACCTCCCGCGCTCGCCCCCGCCGCCTGGTTGGTGAGGCCACCGTTACCCGCTCCGCTTGTCATACGAAACTTGGGTGCGCCACCGGTGTCGGGCCGCCACCCGAACAGGCCAGCTCCCCGCGCGGGCCCCGGCCCGCCCGCCTACCGTGGCCTGGGGAAAGCAGAAGTCCTGAGAGCAGAAGCCTTGAGAGCAGAAGCCCCTGAACAGGACGGAGGCCCCACCATGTCCGAATCCTCAGCACAGGACCGCATAGCCGCGCTGATCGGCGCGGCCGCGCTCGCCGCCACTCTGTCGGCGACCGTCACCGACAGCGCCTCGGCGATGGAGGCCCGGTCCACGGGCGTCCACCGGAGCGAGGCCGCCGCCCTGGACGGCGTCAGCTGCGCCGCCGACCACGGTGGTGCGATGGGGACGGGTGCGGACCCCACGCTGCCGACGGTGCCCACGCTGCCGACACTGGGACTGCCGGACAACACACCCGCCCAGCCGACCCTGCCCACCCTGCCGACATTGCCGAATCTGCCCAACCTGCCCAACTTGCCTTTCCACGGCCGCGGATAGCCGGGCAGGTGCGTACCGCTCGCAGCGGAACGGACAGAAAAAAGGGCGGGTATTCCCCTCGGTCACCCGATGGGAATACCCGCCCCATATGTGCGCCGCCAGGGACTCGAACCCCGGACCCGCTGATTAAGAGTCAGCTGCTCTAACCAACTGAGCTAGCGGCGCATGCGAGGTGAATATTACCCGCTCTCGTGTTCATGGCAAATCGGGCCCCTGGTTCGGCTCCCAACGGGCGTAGCCACCGCGCCGCTGTCATCATGGCCACAGTCGTCCGTCACCTTCGGCAGCGTTTTGTCACGGAAGGGGGTCGGAGAATGACGGTGGGCTCAAGTCCTTTCCAGCACATCGGGCTGGCCGCCGAGCACGCCTCGCCCGAGGACCCGGAAGGTACCGAGACCAGGGTGGCCCTCACCCCCGACGGCGTGGCGGCACTGGTGCGGCATGGCTGCTCGGTGGCCGTGGAGAGCGGTGCGGGCCGTGCCATGGGGTTTCCGGACGCCGCCTACCGGGCCGCCGGGGTGGCGATCCAGGGCCGGGACGAGCTCTACCGGGGCAGTGACCTGGTCATCAAGCTGAACGGGCCCGCGCACCAGGAGTTGTGGCGGATGAGCCCGGGATCGACCCTGCTGTGCATGGCCCATGTGCGCTCCGTGCCCATGCGGGCCGCGGTGGCCGATGCCCGGGGCGTCAACCTCCTCGCCATGGAACTGATCGACGAGCGCCCCGAGGTGCTCACCGACTCCTATGTGCGCAGCCAGCTGGCCATGCGCCGGATGCTGGACGGCGTCCCGTCCGGGCTGGAGGCCGCCGGTGAACTCGACGTCTCCTTCGCCGGATTCGCCCCGGACGCATTCGGCGCGCTGCAGTACATCGCCCGGCGCGATCCCAGGTCGCTGCATATGGCCCAGCCGGGACTGCCGGGTTATGTGCATCCGGTATCCGTCCGGTTCGCCCATCAGGGCCGTACCGTCGGGCACTACGCCCTGGACGAGATCTCCTCGGACATCGCCACCGCGGCCATGGGTGAGTTCCGGGCCGCATATCCGGTGCGGCCGCGCGGTGACCGGAAAATCCACTGCCTGCATGAAACCGGCCGGGCGGGCGCCCTGTTCGGCATTGAACTGGCCCTGCGGAAATCCCCGGCCGTACGGACCGTGCGGGACATCAGGGTCAGCATTCTGGGATATGGCAGAGCGGCCTTCGGTGCCCTGGACGAATGCATGCGGCATGGCATCGCCCAAGCCGACATCCTCACCCGGCGGGCCACCCGCCGGCCGGCGGTCCGCCGCTATCTGCGCAACAGCGACCTCATTATCAACGGCGTGGAACGCGAGACCGGTTGTGAGGGCGGCGACTACATCATCACCAATGGCGACCTGTTGGCCGTACTGCGCCGGGGCACCGTCATCATCGACCTGGTCGGGGGCAGCGTCACCAAGCGCACGGCGGTTCAGCCGGTCGTGGACGCCACCCATCCCGGGGAGCCCCATTCGGTGCGCAACGGCGTCTATCTGGCCTCGGTGTGGGACTGGCCGGCGCTGGGATTCCGCACGGAATCCGTGGAGCGGTACAGCCGGCAGATCGTCCACGTCCTGCTCCATGATGAATGCCTGGTCAATGGGCTGGGGAACGCCCCGGCCGGCATCACCAGGGCACTGGTGGCCGGGCCGGTGCTGGCGCGAACGGGATGGCACCGCTCTTCCCAGCAGGTGGCACTGAGTGCCACACTGCGCGCATGATCAAGCGAGCGACTGAGGCGGTGGAGCAGGCATGGGCGGCCCTGGGCGGTGACCCCGCACGGGTGGCGTCCATCAGGTACCAGGGACCGAGCGATGTGCTGCCGTCCCGGCTTCCGGTAAGGGAGTTGGCGCGGGCCACGGTCGCGGTGTGCGGCCTGGCGGCGGCGGAGCTGGCGGCGGCCCGCAACGGCGGGACGCCGCCCGGGGTGCGGGTGGACGACGGGGCGGTGGCCACCGCCTTCCTCAGCGAACGGCAACTGCGGCTGGACGGCCGGGCGGCGGTCAACTTCGCCCCGCTGTCGCGCTTCTGGCGCACCGCGGACGGCTGGGTGCGCACCCATGCCAACTACCCGCATCACCGGGCACGGTTGACCGAGGCGCTGGGCCTGGCCGCCATGGCCCCGGACGACGAAGGGGCCTTGGTCGAGCGGGTGGCCGCCGAACTGGCCGGGCGACGGGCGGCGGAGGTGGAGGAAACGGTCTTCGCGGCCGGTGGGCTGGCGGTCGCGGCCCGTACGCCCGAGGAATGGGCGGCGCATCCGCAGGGCGCGGAAGTGGCGCGGCGACCGCTGCTGTCACTGCGGCGGACCGGCGACGCACCGGTGCGCCGGCTGGGCCCCGGCGGCGCGCCCGCCGAGGGGCTGCGGGTGCTGGACCTCACCCGGGTCATCGCCGGCCCGGTGGCCACCCGGACCCTGGGGCTGCTGGGCGCGGACGTCCTGCGGGTGGACTCGCCGGGGCTGCCGGAGAGCCAGGACGCGCATAACGACACCGGGTTCGGCAAGCGTTCCACCGTGCTCGACCTGGCCCGCCGGGCCGACCGGGCCGTCTTCGAGGGCCTGTTGGCCAAGGCCGATGTGGTGATCACCGGCTACCGGCCCGGGGCACTGGACCGCCATGGGCTGTCGGCCCGGGCCCTGGCCGAGCGCCGACCCGGCCTGGTCATCGGGCAGTTGAGCGCCTGGGGCGATTACGGACCCTGGGGCGGGCGACGCGGCTTCGACAGCCTGGTGCAGGTGCCGTGCGGCATCGCGGCGATCGAGGCCGACGCCGAAGGCCGGCCGGGCGCGCTGCCCGCCCAGGCCCTGGACCATGGCACCGGCTATCTGATGGCCGCCGCCGTCCTGCGGGCACTGGCCGAACAGCGCACGGCCGGTGGCACGTACCACGCCGTACTGGCCCTGGCCCAGACCGCCAACTGGCTGGTCAACAGCGTGCCCCCGGACCAGGGGGCGGCACCCGGGCCCTACCGGCCGGAGGCATACCTGGCCGAGGCGCGCGGCGAACTGGGGGTGCTGCGCCATGCGTTGCCGCCGGTGAGCATCGATGGCGGACCGGACAACTGGGTGCGGATTCCGGGCCGTTGGGGGACGGACGCGCCGGAGTGGAGCGCCCCTTAAGGGGCGCGGGGAACCGCGCCACAAGCCACCCATGGTCCGCACTTGAAACGAACGGGGGGCGCCCCGCAAGGGCCGCGGGGCTGCGGCGCTCATGCGGCTGGGCCGCATGGGCGCGACCGGCCACGCACGGCCCGAACCGGAAACGAACAGTGTGCCGCACAAGGGGCGCGGGGCAGCTGCGTTATGCGGCTCCGCCCCGTGGGCGCGGCCGGCCACCACCGGCCCGCACCCGAACAGTGCCGCCCCTCAATCCCCCTTGCGGTCCACGTACTCGAACACCGACCCATCCGGATGCCGCGCCACCAGGTTCCGTCCGATAGGCGTCGGCACCGGCCCCGCGATGATCTCCGCGCCCACTGCCCGCAGATCGGCCAGGGCCTCGTCCACATCGGACACCGCTATGGTCGCCGTGATCTTGCGCAGGATGGACAACTCCGCCTCGGGCCCGCTCATCAGGAAGAAGCAGCCGACCGCCGCGACCGACACCCCGCCGCGCTGGAAGCGCAGTGCCTCCGCCCCGGTCAGCCGTTCGTAGACGGCGATCGCCGCTTCCAGATCGCCGACGCACACCCTGAGCGAAGTCCCGAGAATGTTCATGGAAACCAGGCTAGTTGGCCGAGGGGACTCGGCACAGCAGTTCACCGGAGGGCACCGAGAACCAGGCGTCGGGGTGGCGTCCCCACTCCCGCCATGCCTCGGCGATCCGCTCCAGGCCCGCGCGGTCCGTATGCCCGCCCTCCACCGCGAGCCGGGCGTAGGAGGAAGCCAGGGTCCGCTCCGCCCAGAGCTCGCTCCACCAGGCGCGATCCGCGGGAGTGGCATAGCACCAGGCGCTCGCCGTGGCGGTGACGTCCGTCAGCCCCGCGCACCGGGCCCAGGACAGCAGCCGCCGCCCGGCGTCCGGCTCGCCGCCACTCGCACGGGCGACCCGTGGGTACAGCCGTTGCCACTCGTCCAGGCCCGGCGACAGCGGATACCAGTGCATGGCCGCGTAGTCGCCATCGCGCACCGCGATCAGCCCGCCCGGCCGGCACACCCGGCGCATCTCCCGCAGCGCCCCCACCGGGTCGGCGAGGTGCTGAAGCACCTGGTGGGCGTGGACGGCATCGAAGGAACCATCCGGAAAGTCCAGCGCCCGCACATCGCCGGTGGTGAACTCCAGGTTGTCCAGGCCGCGTTGGGCGGCCATTGAACGGGCCCGCTCCAGTACGGACCCGGCCGGGTCCAGCCCGGTCACCCGGCCCTGCGGGACCAGGGCGGCCAGATCGGCGGTGATGGTGCCCGGACCGCAGCCGATGTCCAGGATCCGCATCGAGGGCCGCAGTTCGGGCAGCAGATAGGCGGCCGAGTTGGCGGCCGTGCGCCAGCTGTGTGAGCGCAGCACCGACTCATGGTGGCCGTGCACATAGACGGCCCCGCCGGGGCGCTCTTTCGGGTCCGTCGACGGTTCGGGCATGGTGGTCCCCTCCTCCTGCAACGGCAGTGTTCGACCTGCAACGGCAGCGTCCGACCCGTTCACCGTACGCGTGGCTCTCAGCATGCGAGAGGGGTGTCTTGCGATACGAGACATGGCTTCACCCGCACGTCCGCGTCCGTCCGGCACATACCCCCGTGGTCTGCGAAGGTGGCGGAAAACCGGGCGCGGCGCGGAGGTGCACAGGGATGCGGAAAGGCTCTCCGGCGCTGCCCGCGTTCCCCGCACCGGAACGCGGCCTTCCGGTGCTGCCGGAACTGGCGGACCGGCTGACCCGCACCGCGTCCCGCACCACACCCGAGCCGCTCGGCGGCGGAGCCGCGCTGCGTGAGGCCGCCTGTGGTTACTGGGCGCGGCGCGGGCTGTCCGCCCGTCCCGCCGATGTACTGGCCGCGCCCGGCCCCCAGGCACTGCTGCTGGCACTGCTCGCCTCGGCCGGCGGCGAGGTCCTGCTGACCAGGCCCTGCGCCACCTGGTACGCGCCGCTGGCCCGGCTGGCGGGGCGGCTGGCCTACCACGTGCCGGTACCGGCCGAGTGCGGCGGCGTCCCCGATCCCTTCGCGCTGCTGGAGACCGTCCGCCGGATCCGCACCGAGGGCGGCAGACCCCGCTTCCTGGTGCTCTCGGTCGCCGATGACACCACCGGCACCATCGCCCCGCCGGAGATCCTGCACGAGGTCTGTGAGGCGGCCGCGGCCGAGGGACTCACCGTGATCAGCGACGAGACCTGGCGCGACATACGGCATGACGCCCATGCCACCGTGTTCGTCGGACCGGCGGAGATGGACCACGAGCGGGTGGTGGTGCTCACCGAACTGTCCGGTGTGCTGCTCCCCGCCGCCTGGCCCGCCGCCGTCGCCTTGTTCCCCTCCTCGCCGGCCGGCCTCACCCTGCGCACCCGGGCCCAGGCCGTGCTCACCGCGCTGCGGGCCGAGCTGCCGCCGCCGGTGGCGGTCGCCGCCGAGTACGCGCTGACCGAACCGGCCGCCGTGGCGGCCCGCGCCGCGGCCGCCGCGCGGCTGTACGGAACCGTCGCCCGCGCGGTCCACCGGCGCACCGCCGAGGCCGGGGTGCTCGCCCGGCCGCCACAGACCGGTCCGCACCTCTACGCCGACCTCGGTGAACTACGGGAGGCCCTGGCGGCCCGGGCCATCACCGACTCGGTGGAACTGGAGGAACGGCTGAGCACGGTGCTGGGCCACCCGGTGCCCGGCGGCCACCGCTTCGGCGACGACCCGGACGCGCTGCGGGTACGGCTGTCGGTGCTGCCACTGCTCGGGGCCGGCGACGACCAGCGGCTACAGGCCCTTGACGCGGCCGACCCGCTGCGGTCACCGGTCGTTGGCACGGCACTGGCCACACTGGGAGCGGTGTTCGGTGAACTCGCCGCCACCTGACCCGCTGTCTGACTCACCGTCTGACCCGACGTCGATGAGCGGGCCGCCGCCGCACCGGTCCGGCCGGCCCACGCCGAATGGAGCCTGTCGATGACCGAACAGACCGAGCGCCCCCTGGCCCAGCCGCGCCGCCTCGGCGAACACCGCATCTGGCCCCGGGCGTTCACCGACCGGCTGACCTCACCCCTGCCCGGCGTACGGGCCCTGGCCCGGCTGGCCCGGGAGGGGCAGCTGCGCCCCAGCGCCGCCTCCCTGCGCGAGATCGCCGAACTCCCGGTGGAACCCGCCCCCTTGCCCGTGGTCAACGCCGCCACCATCGCCACCACCTGGGCCGGACACGCCAGTTGGGTGATCAGCATCGGCGGACTCACCGTGCTCACCGACCCCGTATGGTCCCGCAGAATCCTGGGCACCCCGGCCCGGATCACCCCGGTCGGCGTCGACTGGGCGGACCTGCCCCGGATCGACGCCGTGGTCATCAGCCACAACCACTACGACCACCTGGACGCCCCCACCCTCAAACGGCTGCCCCGCGACACCCCGCTGCTGCTGCCCGCCGGACTGGCCCGCTGGGCCCGGCGCCGCCGCTTCAGCAATGTCACCGAGCTGGACTGGTGGGAGGCGGTCGAACTGCCCGGCCCGGCCGGGCCGGTGCGCCTGGACTTCGTCCCCGCTCACCACTGGAGCAAGCGCACCGTCACCGACACCTGCCGCTCGCTGTGGGGCGGCTGGGTACTCACCGCCCCCAGCGGCCAGCGGGTCTACTTCGCCGGGGACACCGGCTACGGCCACTGGTTCCAGCGCATCGGCGCCCGCTACCCGGGCATTGACATCGCCCTGCTGCCCATCGGCGCCTATAACCCGCGCTGGATGCTGGCCCCCGTGCACACCGACCCGGAGGAGGCCGTCCGCGCCTTCCAGGACGTCGGCGCCCGCTACCTCGCCCCCATGCACTGGGGCACCTTCCTGCTCTCCGCCGAGCCCCCGCTGGAACCCCTCCGCCGGCTGCGCCTGGCCTGGGAGACGACCGGACGGCCCCGGGACGAACTGTGGGACCTGCCGGTGGGGGGCTCCCGCGTCCTGCCGCCGGTGGACGCGGAGACCTACCCGGCGGCGCTGGCCTAGATCCTTATGGCCTGGATCCTCCTATGACTGTGTCTCCAGCACATACACCCGCAGCGGAATGCCAAACTCCGGGTGTACGGTCTCCCGTTCCCGCCGCATCCCCAGCTTGAGCATGATCCGTTCGGAGGCGGTGTTCCCGGTGTGGTGCACACTCACCACCCGCGCCAGGTCCCGCTCACGCAGCGCGAAGTCCAGTACCGCACGGGCCCCTTCGGTAGCCAGCCCCCGCCCCCAGTAGGACCGGCCCAGCCGCCAGCCGATCTCCACCGCGGGCATGACCTCCGGCAGATACGCCGGCACCATCAGCCCGACAAACCCCACCAGCTGCTTCTCCTCCCGCAACTCCGCCGCGAACAGCCCGATCCCGCGCTCCTCCCACTCCTCCTCCCAGGCGGCGATCCCGGCCGCCGTCTGCGCCCGGTCGCGTACGGATCCATCGCCGATCCAACGCATCACTTCCGGGTCGGAGTTGATCGCCGCCATCGCCTCGATGTCGTCCTCGCGCCAGCGGCGCAGGGTCAGCCTGGGGGTGTTGAGAGTGATCGTCATGGGGGGATCCTGCCCAGGGGCGGGGGGTGGGGCACTTGTGGGTTTGGGCGGGTGGATTGTTACTCCTGGTGGTCGGTGTGACACAGGACACCGGAGTCGGTGGGGTGAATGCGCTAATTGGTGCGGGGATGTTGGCATTTCCGAGGTCTGGACCGCACCTAGGCCATCCCTTTACTGTCCCATCTCACGACCTTTATCTGGTCTTCACATTCAGCTTTGGGGAGGGCTGGGGGGATGTTTTGTCGTGCCCGAAGACGGGTGCTGGGCGGAGTCGTGGCAGGTGGGTTAGGTCTGACGCTGACCATGGGAGCCCTGGGGACGGCAGCAGTAAGCCCATCGAGGACGTGAAGACGGGCGACAAGGTCCTGGCAACGGACCCCGATACGGGGAAAGCGACGTCACGTGAGGTCGTCGCGACCTTCGACACCCGGCATGACAAGGACTTCACCGACCTGACGGTGGAAACGGAGCGGGGCGCGGCGAGCGTCATCGCGACGGACACCCATCCGTTCTGGGAGCCGACCGAACGGAAGTGGGTCAACGCGGGCGAGCTCCGCCCGGGCTCCCGTCTGCGCACTGAGAAGGGCGAGTTCCTCCGGGTCAGGGCGACCAGGCATTTCGTCAAGCGGCAGCGGACGCATGACCTCACGGTCAGCGGGGTTCACACCTACTATGTGCTTGCTGGTAAGACCCCGGTGTTGGTGCACAATGTAAATTGTGGGCCTAGCCTGAAGGACTTGCAGAAGGACTGCCCTCGGCGCACAGTGGGAATTCTTGATGTCGGGAATGATCAGCTTCCGATGATCAGTGGCCCAGGAGGACAGGCGGGGCTTCTCAAGGATCTTCCGGGTCGGGCGGGGGCTAATGCAGAGCATGTGGAGACGCATGCGGCAGCCTTCTTGCGCATGAATCCAGGAATCAGAAAGGCGGTGCTCTACATCGACTATCCGACGGGAATGTGTGGAACATGCAGAAGCACCTTGCCTGAAATGTTGCCCGAGGGTGCCCAGTTGTGGGTTGTCTCGCCGCAGAGGACCGAGAAATTCGTGGGACTTCCTGACTGACTTGGGAAAGTAAATCGGCGGCCGGTCCGGTGGATCGGCCGCCGATTTATGTTTTGGCTAGCTACCAGGGGGGTGGGTCATTCGTTGTGTAGTCCTGAATGTCGGAATAGGAGCGCCACTTGATTCCTGAGGTATTCTCTGCCCATGCTAGATCCTCCACCGTAAGCGCTGCCAGAGTAACGTCGTACCCTGTTGGAGAGCTACTGCTCGGATGGACGAGAGAAAGCCAATCCTCACCGAAGAGGATGCGCGAGTCGCGAGTAGGCCAGTTCCAGGCAGGAAAAGGGAACTCGTGACTCCATTCCTGAGACAAGAGCCAATCCATTTGTACTCCTTCTGCGACTTTCCGTGCAGGAGCACCGAGGATTGCCTCGACGACTGTGGCGTGAATCAAAAATTCTGAGAGCTGTTCATCAGTCCGCTTCCATGGAGTGGGCTCGTCGCATGGTTCTCGCTCGTATACGAAGTGGTCTTCGCCATTCGGGTCAAATGCCCAAAGCCTGGTTCCTTGATTCTCGACCCAGAATGGAACCTTTTCGTCCTCTATTGTGAGTTCTGACAGGGGGATGGCGTAGTTGTGTGACGTGATAGCTCCGTTCCACTGACTGGAGAATTCATGCCACTCGACGAGTTCCCTGGGGATTTCGGGTGATTTTTCCAATCTTGTGTTAGGTGACGTCGGGGCGCCGTACCATCTCCGTAGAAAACGCAACAGGCCCTGATTGTCCGTTGGGGCGAGTGGGCTCATGTGAGTCATTATGCCCCGCCGAAAAGATTCTTGAGGCTTGCTGTAGCCCAGCAGTGGGGTGTCTTCCAACGGCTGCAGTCAACCCAAGGAGGGTCGAGAAGGCGGGGGACGCGGGCGATCCATCGGTGGCCTCGTGCCCAACACGGTTCGCACCGATCCATAAGCGGTGAGCGCCCACGCTCGAGATTGAGCCGGAAAATCAGCGGTCACAACCTCCTCGCTTTGCTGCGCAGGGTGCCCTGGGTCAGGGACGTGGTGAAAGTGCGCCAAGTAGGGGTGGGGAATATCAGTGGTTGGGCGTTGGGGTCTTGGAGGCGTTTGCTGTCGCGGACGGGGACGGCGCCGGGTATGTCGTCAGCGACTTCGACGCACTCGCCCCCGTCCGGATTGCTGTAGCTGGACTTGCGCCAGGCGGCGCCGCTGAGGTCGGGTGGGGGTGTGGGGATCACGGTAACTCTCCTCCAGCACACGTGAGATGAGTGCCATTGAGTCGTCTGGCGACAAGGCCATGGCGCGGAGTCGATCGTAGGCCAGGGCGTAGGCGGCGGCTTCCGGCCTCTCCTCTGTCAGCCTTCCCGAGAACGCGTCCTCTGTGTAGGCCGCACGCTTGCCGGTTGGCAGCTCCAGAACGAACAGCGATCCGCCCATGGATGGGTGGGCTCCGCTGGCGAAGGAGAGCATTTGGATGGTGATGGTCGGGCGCGCGGCCATGGCCAGGAGGTGGCTGAGCTGTTCGCGCATGACGGGAGGGCCTCCACAAGCCCTGTGCAGCGCCGCCTCGTCCAGGATGACCCAGTAGAGCGGGGGGTTGACGGAGGAGAGCATGGACTGGCGGTCCAGCCGGGTGGCCAGGAAGTTCTCGCGCTGCTCTTCCGATGAGGTCAGGCCGTGGCGGAGCACCTCGCGGGCGTATGCCTCGGTTTGCAGCAGGCCGGGCACCGTGGCCACGGTGTATGCGGCGATCGCAGACGCCTGCGCCTCCAACTCCATCCCTCTTCTTCGGAGGGAATCCCCGCCTTCAGGGCGGGGAGGGAATCCGATCCTGGGCCTTGCGGCGCGGAGCGCCGCAGCATCGCTCCGGAATGCTGTCCCGCTCAGGCGGGGCGCTTCTGGTTTTCGATGTAGTCCTTCACTACCTGGATCGGTGCCCCGCCGCAGGACCCGGCGAAGTACGAGCCTGACCAGAATCGTCCGTGCATCGTGGCCTGGTTCGCGCGGCTGGTGAACTCGGCGCGCAGGTACCTGGAGGAGACGCCTTTGAGGGAGTTGACCAGGTTCGACAGGGCGACTTTCGGCGGGTAGTGCACGAGAAGGTGCACATGGTCCTCTTCGCCGTTGAACTCGATCAGGACGGCGTCGAAGTCCGCGCAGACGTTTCGCATGATCTCTTCGCAGCGCGTCAGCATTTCGTCGTTGAAGGCGTTCCGCCGGTACTTGGTGACGAACACCAAGTGTGCGTGCAGGTTGTGGAGGACGTGACGGCCACGTCGCACCTCGGGGTTTGGTTCCCAGCGTGGTGACATGAACCAAGTGTAGGGTGGTCGCCCCGACTTGAACCGGGGGGGTGGGCCGGATGATCCGTGCGTACACGTTCCTCATGCGGCCTACCGTGGGCCAGACGATCGCGCTTGCTGAGATGCTGCGGGATCACTGCTCGCTCTACAACGGCGCGTTGCAGGAACGCCGCGGCGCCTGGCGGCACCCTTCGAAGACGAGCATCACGTACGGGCAGCAGTCCGCGCAGCTCAAGGAGATCCGGGCATGGGACCCGGAGCCTCAGGGCCGCTGGTCCTTCTCTTCCCAGCAGGCGACCTTGCGGCGGCTGGACAAGGCGTTCGCCGCGTTCTTCCGCCGGATCAAGGCCGGTGAGAAACCTGGATACCCGCGCTACCGTGGGATCGGCCGCTTTGACACGGTGGACTTCCCCAAGGACGGCGATGGCTGCCGCTGGGACTCCACGCCGCGCGACCCGGTGACCCGTGTCCGGCTGCAAGGTGTCGGGCACGTCCGCGTGCACCAGCACCGGCCCGTGGCCGGCAAGGTCAAGACGATCTCGGTCAAGCGTGAGGGAAAGCGCTGGTATGTGATCCTGACCGCCGAGCAGACCGAGCCCGGGCCGCTGCCCGCAACGGGCTCTGTGGCCGGTATCGACATGGGCATAGCCCACTTCCTCGCCGACTCCAACGGAGGGTTCATCGAGAACCCGCGGCACGGCCGGAAGGCCGCCACGAAACTGGGAGAGGCCCAGCAAGCCCTGAGCCGGTGCAAGCGCGGTTCCAAGCGCCGCCGCAAGGCGGTCGAGAAGGTGGCCCGGCTGCACCGTAAGGTGCGCCGCCAGCGGCTCGACCACGCACACAAGACCGCGCTTGGCCTTGTGCGGGAACACGATTTCATCGCGTATGAAGACCTCAGGATCCGCGACATGAGCAAGGCCCCCGCACCGAAGCCCGATCCCGGCAAGCCGGGCGCTTTCTTGCCCAACGGGGGTGCCGCCAAGGCCGGTTTGAACCGCTCGATCGCTGATGCCGGATGGGGGGTGTTCCTCGCGATCCTGAACGCAAAGGCTGCAAGTGCCGGGCGGGAAGTGATGGCCGTGGACCCCCGCAACACTTCCCGGCGGTGCCCCGAATGCGGGCACACCGCCAAGGAAAACCGGCCCACACAGGAGAAGTTCCACTGTCAGGCGTGCGGCCACAAGGCGCACGCGGACACGGTGGGCGCCCTGAACGTTCTACGGGCCGGGCTGGCCCGTCGCGAAGCCCAACCGGCATAGCGAGAAGCCACCCCGATTACGGGATGGAGGAGTCACGAACCGGCGGTACTTGTCCGGGAAGCGCTCTCTGCGCACCATCTGCCAGAGGGATTCGAAGAAGCTGTTCTTCTTGAAGAAGTGGTCGAAGGTACGGGAGTTGTCCAGCGTCGGCGGCGCGCCGGTGGCGCGTTCGATCTGGGCGATGCGGGTGTTGGTGACATGGACGGCCGCGCCCAGCCTCCGCTGGGTCAGGTTCATACGGAGCCGTTCCTCGCGCAGGTTCCAGCCGTAGAAGGCGGCAGCGGAGGTTGACGGGTCCAGGGTCTTGGGTGGCATCGGCCCTCCCAGGTCAACCGGCATGTGCGGTTTATGGTTCGCGGTTGTCAAGAGCCAGGGGCTGTTGAAGCTACCGCCGGAGGGGAGATCGTCGAGGCGAAGTGGGGAAAGGCCCCACGCCAGAGGTAAGGGGCATGGGTTTGATGACTACAACAGCACGTGAGGTGGCCGCGCGTACGGCCCGGGAGTTGCATGACGCGTTCCGGGTGCATGGGCATGCGGTGCAGGTCGTTGCCGAGCCGTGTGCGGAGGGCGGGGAGGTGTATGTGAGCCTGTTCGGGCCGTTGCGGGTTGCGGAGGCGCGCCTGGTTGCCGAGGCGTTGCTGGCCTACCGGGCCACGGAGCGCCGGCTGAGTGCTGAGGTGGCGGCGGTCAACGCCAGGAGCCGGCGGGGCGGGCTGGGGTGAAGGGCGGGGAGGAGCGGCCGGTGCCGCGGTGTGCGGCGTGTGCGCGGATCAAGGCGGCGTACTACGCGGCCGTACGGGAGGGGCGGCGCGCGGCGGCGGAGAGGTGGTGTGTGGTGATGGGGCGGCATCTGCGGGAGGTGCATTGATGGGTGGGGGGCTCCCTCGTGTCCGAAGGCCCTTGGACCGCGCCGTCGCCCCGGGGGCAGGTGTTGCCCATGGGGCGGCCGGCGCCCTCGTTACGTTTTGGGTGCGGGCCGTCTGTGGCTGGTCGCGCAGTTCCCCGCGCCCCTTACGGGGCGCCCCGGCCCCGGCGGCAGAGGCTCCGGTTCCAGATGTTGATATGTCCATGCCCTTATGGCGTGTCCATGGCGGTGGGAAGGTTCGGGCGCGATCGGATGCGGGGCCCGGCTCGTCGGCCTGGGCCCCTGTCTTCACAGGGGAGGGCACCATGCTCAAGAAGCTCGGAAAGCGCCTCGCGGGATCAGCCGGCGCACTCGCGGTCGCCGTCGGCGTCAGTGTCTCCGGTGCCACCGCCGCCCACGCCGACGGCGGCATCGCCTACAGCTGGCAGGTAGGGCACGACTACATCATTGGCTCGCACTGGACGGGCGGCTGCCTCGACGACTCCAACGACTTCAACCTGCGCACCTATGAGTGCAACCAGAACAGCGTCGACGGTGGCTGGCAGCGTTGGCGCGTCATCAACTGGTCTTCCGGCTACGGCCAGCTCCAGAACGTCAACACCGGCCGCTGTCTCGACTGGTCCTCCGACTACGGTCTGCGCACCTACGAGTGCAACTATCCCAGCTTCGCCAACGGCTACCAGAAGTGGGCGCTGGAGCTCTTCAATACCAGTTATGGCTCCACCATCCAGGTGCTGCGCAACGGCATCGACGCCCCGTGGAACTGTCTGGACGACTCCGAGTACGGCGTCCGTGGTTACCCGTGCAACGACCCGTCGAAGAACTCCGGCTACCAGTCCTGGTGGGTCGACAACGCTTATTAGGCGATCCGCTGAGTGACCGCCGTCACAGTGCGTACCGCAATGTCTGCGTATGGTGGATTTCGCGCGTTTGATGCACTTCGTGCCGACCAATCGGGTCGCGAACGTGCGGACTGCCCGATTCCGTTTGATCGGCGGGTGGTGGACGAATGACGGTGGGTGGTCCGGATCGCGGCAGCTTTTGCGGCCGTAAGGGGCACTGCGCGGGACAAAGAGAAGCGATTTTGCGCCCCGCTCTTGAACACTCACTATGTGGACGGTCGCATACATCTGCGACCTGCCCGCAGGATGAGAGGCACATCACCCCATGCAAGACACCGACGGCACCCCCGTGCGCCGCTTCGGCCTCCCCGCAGCGATCACGCTGGTCATGGGGAACATCATCGGCGGCGGCATCTTTCTGCTGCCTGCCTCGGTCGCCCCGTTCGGCACCGTCAGTCTGCTCGCCTTCGGCGTGCTGACGATCGGTGCGATCGCCCTGGCTCTGGTCTTCGGGAAGCTCGCCGAGCGGTATCCGCGGACCGGTGGACCGTATGTCTATGTGCGTGAGGCGTTCGGCGACTTCGCCGGGTTCCTCTCCGCCTGGTCGTACTGGACCATGGCCTGGGTCAGCAACGCGGCGCTGGCCGTGGCCGGTGTGGGCTACTTCCATGTGATGGTCGGCAGCAACCCCTCCAAGAACGCCGACCTGGTCATCGCGCTGGCCATGCTGTGGCTTCCGGCGCTGGCCAACCTGGCGGGTACCCGCTGGGTGGGTGCGGTGCAGATGATCTCCACGGTGCTGAAGTTCCTGCCGCTGCTGTTTGTGGCCGTGGTCGGACTCTTCTACTTCGACCCCAAGAACCTGGGTCACTTCACCGAGGGCGGCACCAGCTGGACCAGCGGCCTGACCGCCTCGGCCGCGATCCTGCTCTACAGCTATGTGGGTGTGGAGTCGGCGGCGGTGAGCGCCGGCGAGGTCCGCGACCCCAAGCGCAATGTCGGCCGGGCCAGCGTGCTGGGCACCATCGGTGCGGCGCTGGTGTACCTGCTGGGCACGGTGTCGGTGTTCGGCACGGTCCCGCACGACAAGCTGGCCAAGTCCACCGCGCCGTTCTCGGACTCGATGGACGCGATGTTCGGCGGCCACTGGGGCGGCACCCTGATCGCGGCCTCCGCGGTGATCTCCATCGTGGGTGCGCTCAACGGCTGGACGCTGATGAGCGCCCAGTCCCCGTACGCGGCGGCCAAGGACGGCCTGTTCCCGGCGGCCTTCGGCCGCAAGCGGCGCGGGGTGCCCACGGTGGGTGTGCTGGCGGCGGCGGTGCTGGCCACCGGGCTGACGGTGATCAACTACTTCTCCGGCTCCGGCGGGGTCTTCAACATCCTGGTGCTGGTCACCACCTTCTCCGCGACCGTCCCCTATCTGCTGGCCTCCGCGGCTCAGGTGTACTTCCTGCTGAAGGGCCAGCGCGACAAGGTCCAGCCGGCCCGGCTGACCCGGGACATGGTGCTCGCCCTGGGTGCGTTCGCCTTCTCCTTCTGGCTGGTGGCGGGCGCCGGGTACGCGGCGGTCTACCAGGGCGTGCTCTTCCTCTTCGTGGGCGTGATCGTCTACGCCTGGATGGCTGCCCGCCGCACGGCGCAGCAGCCGCAGGACGAGGCGGGGGCCGAGGCCGAGGCGGAGACCGCCGAGCCGGCGCCGGCGGCGGAGGCCGTCAGCAGCTGAGCTCGAGCGAAAAGGTTCCTCAGACGACCCGGGTGGTGAACAACCGCCCGGGTCGTCGCATTACCTCGGCGGTAATCGCGCACCATGAGCGCTCGCGGCAAGGTTGGGGCATGGCCGCCGGGCCCGCGCACTCGGGCCCGGGGGTCCCCAACGGACCTATGAACAGGGGAGTTCACCATGTCGCAGACGCAGCAGATGTCGCGGTACGAGGTTGCCGTCGCCCGCTACTTCGAGGCGTGGAACGCCGGTGACGAGGCCGCCCGGGCCAAGGCGGTGGCCGCGGCCTGGACCGAGGACGGGTCCTACACCGACCCGCTGGCCCAGGTCAGCGGGCACCAGGGGCTGGCGGCGGTGATAGCGGGGGCCCAACAGCAGTTCCCGGGCTTTGAGTTCCGGCTGAGCGGGGCCGTGGACGGCCACCATGACACCGCGCGCTTCTCCTGGGAGCTGGTCTCGGTGGTGGACGGGTCGGCGCCGGTGGCCGGGTCCGATGTGATCACCCTGGCCGAGGACGGCCGCATCCGCTCCGTCCTCGGCTTCCTGGACCGGCTGCCTAGCTGTATTGCCCTGTGAGGTTGGGGACGCGGCTGGCGGGTGGTTTGCCTCCCAGCGCGGTGTGTCCGCGGTGGTGATTGTAGGTGTGCAGCCACTGGGGGAAGGCGTCGCGTCGTTC
The DNA here is from genome assembly GCF_044593195.1 of Streptomyces sp. NPDC052396. NCBI lineage: Bacteria > Bacillati > Actinomycetota > Actinomycetes > Kitasatosporales > Streptomycetaceae > Streptomyces > Streptomyces sp. NPDC052396. The sequence continues at coordinate 49,143 of NZ_JBIUAW010000003.1, read as the reverse complement.
CTGTTCGTTGCGGTAGGGCTTCGCGTAGGCCCATTCGTCGAGCAGGGTGCGGTTCAGGCGTTCGACCTTGCCGTTGGTCTGGGGCCGGTAGGGCCGGGTGCGCTTGTGTGTGATCCCGGCCGCCGCCAGCACATCGCGCCAGGGGTGTGACGTGTAGCAGGCTCCGTTGTCGGTCAGCACCCGCTCGACGGTGATCCCTGCCTTGGCGAAGAACTCCTGGGCACGGGTCCAGAAGGCGGTGGCGGTCTCCTTGCGCTCGTCGGTGTGGATCTCGCTGTAGGCGAGGCGGGAGTGGTCGTCGACGGCGGTGTGGATGTGGCTGTACCCGGCGCCGGAGCGGGTCTTGCGGCCTGCTTGCCGGCCGAGCGCCTTGTGGCCGCCGCCGTCGGGGATGTTGCCGAGTTTCTTGATGTCCACGTGCACCAACTCCCCTGGCCGTGCCCGTTCGTAGCGGCGTATGACGCGGCCAGTGGCGCGGTCCGGGTGCGTCAGGCGGGCCAGGCCGAACCGGGTCAGCACGCGGTGCACGGTCGAGGGGACCAGGCCGAGCAGGTGGGCGATGCGGGCCGGGCCCCACCGGCGCAGGACGCGGACCTTGATGATCCGTCGTTCGGTGCGGGTCGGGGTACGGCGCGGGCTGTGGTGCGGGCGGCTGGAACGGTCGGCCATGCCCGCCTCGCCGTGCCGGCGGTAGCGGTCGGCCCACCGCTGGGCGGTGGTCGGTGAGACCTGGAAGCGTTCGGCGGCTCTGCGCAGCGGCCATCCGTCCTCGACCACGCAGCGGGCCAGGCGCAGACGGCCGGTCTGGGTCAGGGGTGCGTTACGGTGAGGCACGAGGGCCTTTCTTGTCGCTGGTGCAGATGTCGCAATCCACACCAGGCCAGAAGGCCCTCACCCGTTTCAAGATCCCTCAGCCGAGACCTGCATCACCCGTCCACAACCTCCCGGGACAGAACACCTAGCGCCTGACCGCATGCAGATACGCGGCCGTCTCCGGGTCGGCGGGGAGGAAGGTCTCCAGCGCCAGTTCGGAGACGGTCACGTCCATGGGGGTGTTGAAGGTGGCGATGGCCGAGATGAAGGACAGGGTCCGGCCGTCGTGTTCGATCATCAGGGGCAGTGCGAAGGGGGCCGTACGGCCGCCCGAGGCGGCGAGATCCTCGCCGCAGGGGTCCGGCGGGGGATAGCCGCTGACCTCTTCGTAGACGGCGCGCAGCTCGGGCGAGCGGACCACGGCCAGCTGGCGTTCCATCTGGTGCAGCAGATGGCCGCGCCACTCGCCGTAGTTGCGGATGCGTGGGGCCATGCCACGGGGGTGCAGGGTCACCCGCATCGCGTTCAGCGGCGGGGCCAGCAGTTCCTCGTCGACGCCCGCCAGCAGCATGGCGATGCCCTGGTTGGCGGCCACCACCTGATAGGTGCCGTCCACCACCAGGGCCGGGAACGGCTCGTAGGCGTGCAGCAGTTGGTCCAGTGCCGCGCGCAGTTCATGCATAGAGGGGTCGTTCAGGGGACGCTCCGAGTAATGCGGGGCGTAACCGGCGGCGATCAGCAGGGCGTTGCGCTCCCGGACCGGCACGTCCAGGTGGTCCGACAGGCGGAGCACCATCTCCTGGCTGGGCCGGGAGCGGCCGTTCTCGATAAAACTGATGTGCCGGGCCGAGGAGTCGGCGCGCAGGGCGAGGTCCAGCTGGCTCAGGCGCCGTCGGACCCGCCATTCGCGCAGCATGGGACCGACGGTTGGGGCGGCTGCAACAGTGGTCATGGGGCCGACCGTAACCTGCCTCCGGCGCGCGGACCGAGGCGCCCCGTGGCAGGCTTTCCTTGCCAATGGCCCATACCGATGTCCGCGCGACATCCGCCGGACAGCGCGAGATACTGCGAGATACCCGCGATGAAGGGGATGCCTCATGAGCGTTGAACCGCTCTCGCAGAAGGACGTGGAGGAGCGCCTGAAGGAGCTGCCCGGCTGGAGTACGGACGGGGTGCGGATCAGCCGCAAATACTCCTTCGACGGGCACTTCGCCGCAGCGGCGCTGGTGATTCATATCGCCCAGATCCAGGAGGAGTTGGGTCACCACGCCGAGCTGACGCTGGGATACAACACGGTGGCGCTGGCGGTCAACACGCATAGTGTGGGCGGCAAGGTCACCGGCCTGGACGTCGAACTGGCCCGTCGCATCGAGGCGGTGGCGCCGGGCCACGGAGCCCGCTGAGCGAAGCCCCCGCTGGACCGGAGCCAAGGGCCCCGCCCGTGTGCTACCCCCGCGGCACACGGACGGGGCCGGCCGGCGCCGTGGAACGTTCGATGACGTTCGGCCGGCGCGGCGGTCCAGAGGCTTGGATTTCAGGGGCTTGGATTCCAGGGGCCTGGATGGGGACTTGGATCAGGACTGGTCGAACTCGTCGGGGTCGGGCCCCAGCCGGGTGCCGCTGTCCAGCGCGGCGAGTGCCGTCATGTCCTCCTCGTCCAGCTGGAAGCCGAAGACATCCAGGTTCTCGCGGATCCGGGACGGGGTCACTGACTTGGGGATGGCCGCATTGCCCAGCTGAAGGTGCCAGCGCAGCACGATCTGCGCCGGGGTCCGGCCGTGCTTGGCGGCCAGGCGGCTGACCACCGGGTCGCCCAGCAGCTCCCGGCCCTGGCCGAGCGGCGACCAGGCCTCGGTGACGATGCCGTGGCGGGCGTGCAGGGCGCGCAGTTCGGACTGCTGGAGGTAGGGGTGCAGCTCGATCTGGTTGACGGCCGGGACCACGGAGGTCTCGGCGATCAGCCGCTCCAGGTGCGCGGGCTGGAAGTTGGAGACTCCGATAGCCCTGGCCCGCCCGCTCTCGGCGATCTCCGCGAAGGTGCGCAGGATGGTCAGGTAGTCGTCGCGCATGGCGCGCGGCCAGTGGATCAGGTACAGGTCGATGTGGTCCAGGCCGAGCCGGGTCAGCGAGGCGTCGAACTCGCGCAGGACGTTCTCCCGCGTCCAGGTCTCGGAGGCGGAGTTCCACAGCTTGGTGGTGACAAACAGCTCGTCACGGGGGATACCCGACGCGGCCAGCGCCTTTCCGGTGCCCTCCTCGTTCCGGTAGACCGCGGCGGTGTCAATGCTGCGGTAACCGGCTTCGAGGGCGGCCGTGACGACGGCCGGGGCCTCTTCGTCCGGGACCTGCCATACGCCGAAGCCCAGCTGCGGCATCCGCACGCCGTTGTTGAGGGTGAGGGAAGGGGCCGTGCTCACAAGCAATCGATCCTTCGCTGTGTCCGGGGGTTTGCGGGTTTGCTCTGCTTGCTCAGGCGTCAACCGGCTTTGCCTCCGGGGCATTCCCGGGTCCGGGGATGAATTTTCGCGGGCTTGAAGCAGGTCCGCGCGGACCTCAGCCGGTGCCGCCGCGGTAGAGCGTCTCCACTTCGGTGGCATATGCCTTTTCCACTGCTCTGCGCCGTAGTTTCATGGTGGGGGTCAGCAGTCCGTGCCGCTCGGTGAACCGGCCGGTGAGGATGCGGAAGGTACGGATGGGTTCGGCGCCGGGGAGCTGGGCGTTGGCCGCCACCACCGCCTGCCCTATCTCCGCCTCCAGTTCCCTGTCGCGCACCAGGTCGGCCGCGTGCGGCAGGCTTCTGCCGCGCATGGCCAGCCAGTGCGCCACCGCGTGGTGGTCGAGGGTGATCAGGGCGGCGAGGTAAGGGCGGCCATTGCCGACCACCATGCAGCGGTCGACCAGCGGATGGGACCGAACCCGGTCCTCCAGCGCGGTGGGCAGGGTACGGGTGCCGCCGGAGGTGGTCAGCAGCTCCGACTTGCGCCCGGCGATGGTCAGATAGCCGTTCTCGTCCAGGGCGCCCAGGTCGCCGGTGGCCAGCCAGCCGTCGCCCAGCGCCGCGCCAGTGGCCCGGGGGTCGTCCAGGTAGCCGGTGAAGACCTGCTCGCCACGCAGCCAGACCTCGCCGTCCGCGGCGATGCGCACGGCGGTGCCGGGCACCGGCGGGCCCACGGTGCCGAAGCGGGGACGGGCGGGCGGGTTGGCGGTCGCCGCGGCGGTGGACTCGGTCAGGCCATAGCCCTCGATCACGGTGATCCCGGCTCCGGCGAAGAACAGTCCCAGGCGCCGCTCCAAGGCCGCGCCACCGCAGATGGCATGGCGCAGCCGGCCGCCCAGTGACCGGCGGACCGCGCTGTAGACGGTCTTGTCGAACAGCCGACGCCGGCCGCGCAGCGTGGGGCCGGGGCCCGGTCCGGTGCCGAAGGACCGTTCCTCCCGCGCCTGGGCCCAACGCACCGCCACTTCTACGGCCCGGTCGAAGAGTTCTGCCCGGCCGCCGCGCTCGAAATCGCGGCGGATGGTCTGGAAGACCTGCTCGAAGAGGTGGGGGGTGGCGCAGAGGAAGGTGGGGCCGAAGGTCCGGAGTTCGGTGAAGAGCGCGCTGCCGGCGGGGAGTTGCTGATGTCCCAGCCGGACCCCGGCGCGCATGGCGGCGATCTGCATGGTCCGGCCGAGGATATGGGCGAGCGGCAGCAGGAGCAGGGTGGCGGCCGGATGGCCGGGGCGGCCGAAGACCGGGGTGAAGCCCTGGACGAGGTTGTCGGTGGCGGCCAGGAAGTTGGCGTGGGTGAGGACGCAGCCCTTGGGGCGGCCGGTGGTGCCGGGGGTGTAGACCACGGTGGCGGGTGTCCAGGGCCGTACCCCGGCCCGGCGGCGGTGCACCTCCTGGTCCGGCACGCCGGCGCCGGCCGTGGTCAGCTCCTGGACCGCGCCCGCGTCCAGTTGCCACAGCCGGGTCAGGCGGGGCAGCCGGCCGATCACGGATCCCACGGTCATGGCGTGGTCCTCGTGCTCCACCAGGCAGGCGGTGACGCCCGCGTCGTGCAGCGTCCAGTAGACCTGCTCGGCGGGACAGTCGGGGTACAGCGGTACGGACTGGGCGCCCACGCACCACAGGGCGAAGTCGAAGAGCGTCCACTCATAGCGGTTGCGGGACATCAGGGCCACCCGGTCGCCGGGGGCCACGCCCTGTGCCACCAGGCCCTTGGCCAGGGCCAGTACCTGGTCCCGGAAGGCGGCCGCGGTCACCTCCTGCCACCGGCCGGCCGCCTCACGGCCCAGGAGGACGCGCTGCGGGTGCTCGGCGGCGTGCTGGAACACCAGGTCCGCGAGCTGGCCGGGTTGGGGCGACGGTGCCAGGGACGGGACGGTGATGTGCGGCAATCTTCGCTCCTCGTGGCGGACCGGACAGCGCCCGTGACGTACCCGGCCGGGCGGCCGGGTGAACCAGTGGAGGAGCGCGCCGGGTCAGGCCGCGCCGTGCAGGCGGTCGCCGGCCGCCAGGATCGCCTGGGCGAGCGCCTCGGCGCTGCCGTGCCCGGCGCCGTCCCGGGCCGGGCCGTGCAGCAGCACCACATCGATGGCCCCCAGCTCGGGCAGGCCGGCCCGGGCGGGGACGCGCCGCAGACCGGGCGGGATCATGCCGTGGGTGTGGGGCATCACGCCCAGCCCGGCGCGGGCCGCGGCCACCAGGCCGCTGAGGCTGTGGCTGGTGCAGGCCACCCGCCAGTCCCGGCCGTGCCGTTCCAGCACCTCCAGGGCGCGGGCCCGGGTGACCGCGGGCGGTGGGAAGACCACCAGGGGCAGTGGCCGGTGGGCGTCCAGGCGCAGCCGTTCGGCGCCGATCCACACCAGGCGGTCGCGCCAGACCAGGCGGCCATGCGGCCGGCCCGGGTGGCGTTTGACCAGGACCAGGTCGAAGCGGCCGGCCGCCAACTGCTCCTGGAGGGGATCGGAGAGGTCGACGGTCAGCTCCAGGTCCACCTCGGGGTTCTCCCGCCGGAAGTCCTCCAGCACCTCCGGCAGCCGGGTCAGTACAAAGTCCTCGGAGGCGCCGAAGCGCAGCCGGCCGCGGAGTCTGGTGCCGGTGAACCAGTGGGCCGCCCGCTCGTTGGCCTCCAGGATGGTGCGGGCGAAGCCCAGCATGGCCTCGCCGTCCTCGGTGAGCCGGACGCTATGGGTGTCCCGGGAGAACAGCGGCCGGCCGGCCGCTTCCTCCAGCCGGCGCACCTGCTGGCTGACCGTGGACTGGCGCACGCCCAGGCGGTGGGCGGCCTGGGTGAAGCTCAATGTCTGGGCGACGGTCAGAAAGGTGCGCAGCTGCCCTGGATCGAACATGCGTCCAGGTTATCGCTGGATGTGATAACAGTCAGCTCGCTGAGCGGGGTTCCCGATGAGCCTGGTGCGGAGGAGGCTTGACGGCATGCGCCGACCAGGACTTTTCCGTGCCCTGCCCCTTGACCCCTACATAGCTGCCCTGCTCGGCACCGTGCTGGTGGCGGTACTGCTTCCGGTGCGCGGCTCGGCCGCCGACGCCATGGAGGGGGTGACCAAGGGGGCGGTCGCGCTGCTGTTCTTCCTCTACGGCGCCCGGCTGTCCACCCGGGAGGCGCTGGAGGGCATGCGGCACTGGCGGCTGCATCTGACCGTCCTGGCCTGCACCTTCCTGGTGTTCCCGGTACTGGGTCTGGCCACCCGGGGGCTGGTGCCGCAGGTGCTGACCCCACAGCTGTACCACGGACTGCTCTTCCTGTGCCTGGTGCCCTCCACCGTGCAGTCCTCGATCGCCTTCACCTCCATCGCCCGCGGCAATGTGGCGGCGGCCATCTGTGCGGGCTCCTTCTCCAGCCTGGTGGGCATCGTGGTCACCCCGCTGCTGGCCGCGCTGCTGCTGGGCGGCAGCGGCGGGGGCTTCTCGCTGGACTCGCTGCTGGGGATCGTGCTCCAGCTGCTGGTGCCCTTCCTGGCCGGGCAGTTGGCACGCCCCTGGGTGGGCGGCTTCCTCACCCGCCACCGCAAGGTGCTGGGCCGGGTGGACCGGGGCTCGGTGCTGCTGGTGGTCTACACGGCCTTCAGCGCCGGAATGGTGCGCGGCATCTGGCACCAGGTGAACATCTGGCGGCTGCTGGCGCTGCTGGCGGTGGAGGCGGTGCTGCTGGCCGTGATGCTGGCACTCACCGGCCATGGTGCGCGCCGGATGGGCTTCGGCCGGGAGGACCGGATCGCCATCACCTTCGCCGGCTCCAAGAAGAGCCTGGCCGCCGGACTGCCCATGGCCACGGTGCTGTTCGGGGCCGAGGCCAGCCTGGCGGTGCTGCCGCTGATGCTCTTCCACCAACTCCAGCTGATGGTCTGCGCGGTGCTGGCCAAGCGCTACGCCCGCGAGGTGGAGGACGCGCCCGGGGAGGGCGTCCGCACCGCCGCCACGCCCGCCAACTCGCCCGCCACCTAAGGGCGGTTCAGCGCACGGCGATGCCGGGGCGCGGCGGGTCGATCCGGTCCAGCGGGAGCCAGAGCACGGTCTCCCGGCCGGAGGGTGGCGCCCCGGTGGTCCGCACCGCCGTCAACTCGGCATCGCTCAGGGCCCTTCGGTAGACCCGGACATCATCCAGATCCCCGGCCAGGAACGAACGGCCGTCCGGCTTCTGCCCCAGGTGCACTCCAAAGGTCGAGGTACGGCTCACCGAACCGGGCACATAGCGGACCGAGGTGGAGACCCCGTCCAGGGTGAGCACCAGCCGCCCGCCCCGGCGGCGCAGCGCCAGATGATGCCAGCGCCCGTCGTTTCCGGCGCCCGCCGCGGGGGCGGCGGCCACGGTGGCGGTACGGGCGGGGGACGCGCCCAGGGCCGCGGTCAGCTGCCCGCCGACCCGCCCCGCCGCGGGCTCCGCCCGCAGCACCACCTGCGGGGCACCGCCCACCCCGCCCATCCACAGCAGCGGCTGCTCGCCCCGCGTGGCGCGGTAACGGAACCACAGCGAAGCGGTGAACTCCCCGTCGCCCAGCGGCAAGGAGGGCCGGAACGGCAGCCGCACCGCGCCGCTCACCCCGTCGAAGCGCAGGGCGGAACCGAAGCGTCCGTCCACCCGGCGGACACCGCCGAGCACCTGGGCCCCCGGGGCGCCCGGCGCCCGGTCCGGAGTGGTCGGGTCCGGGCCGGGCCGGGGCCCCAGCCAGGACTCGGTGAAACGGGCGAAGCGGATCTCCTGGCGGGCATCCGCCTTCCCGCCCTCGTAGAGCAGCCCCACCGTTCCGGGGGAGACCACCGTCATATCGGAGTAGCCGGACCAGTCGGTGGTGATCCGTCTGCCCTGCTCGGCCGCCTCCCAGCCGCGCCCCTGGTCATAGGAGGAGCGGATGGTCAGGGTGCGCCGGCGGTCGGGGTCGGCGGGCAGGGACAGCAGCCAGCGGCCCGGGCGCAGCGGCAGCACCGCGCCCTGCACCATGGGGGCGTAGAGGTCGGGCAGGGCAAGGAACGGTGCCGCGAACCGCCCTCCGCCGTCGAGCGCCACCGCCTGGTCCCGGTTGCCCAGGTCGGTGCCGCCCTGTTCACGGCCGCTGACCAGGACCGTGCCGTTGTCCCGCTCGGCCAGGGTGAGTTCGGAGGGCGCCTGCCGGTAGGTGCCGTCCGGCGCCACCGGATAGCTGTCCACCGCGCCCAGCCGCCAGTGCGCTCCACCGTCATCGCTGAGGGCCAGCGCGGCATGGTTGGCGGAGGTGTGCCGGCCGTCGTGACTCTCGGCGTTGACCCCGATCACCAGCCTGCCCCGGTGGGCACCCCGGGTGAGCTGGATACCGTGCCCGGGCCCCGTGGCATACCAGGAGTTCCAGGCGGCGGGCCGCAGTTGGGCGGTCACCTCATGCGGCCGGGACCAGCTGATGCCGTCGTTCTCGCTGAACTGGATATGCGGGGTGCGGTCGCAGGGCACCGGGCAGCTCTGGTCGTCGTCCCTGCCCTGGTTATAGGTGCTGGCCAGGATGATCCGTCCGGTGCGCCGGTCCACCACGGGTGCCGGATTGCCATGGGTGTCACCATGCCCGGCGTTGACCACCCGCAGGGGGCCCCAGGTGTGTCCGCCGTCGGTGGAGCGTTTGACGACCAGGTCGATGTCGGTGGCATCACCGCAGTTGTCCTTTCTGCCTTCGGCGAAGGCGAGCAGGGTGCCTTTACCGGTGGTGACGATGGCCGGAATGCGGTAGCAGGCGTAGTCGAAGCCCGGTTCCTGCCCGGCCTTGAACAGCACACGCTGCTCGAACTCGGGGCGGGGGGCGGGTGGTTGCCCGGTGCCGGCGGCCATGGCTCTCATTGGCTGGGGAGTCAGGGCGAGCAGCAGGCCGGCGAGTGCGGTGGCGATGAGGGAGGTGGCGATAAGGGGGGTGGTGCGGCGAGTGGCGGTGAGGGAGGTGGGCGCACCATGACGGTGGCCGGAGCGAGGGGGCGGCGCCATGGCCCGTCCTTTGCGCGTCTAGGCACGTGGGTGACACGTTGTGACACGGGAGTGGAGTCGGGCACCGTAGGTTCGGCGCCCGGTGGGCCAACGTACGGGGCGGCCTCTCCGCTCACAAGGACCACAAGGCCAAAGCACTCCAAGGGGGTTAAGCGCATCACACGGGGCGCAGCACCACCTTGCCCCGGTTGGCGCGCGACTCGATGATCCGGTGCGCTGTTGCGGCGTCCTCCAGCGGCAACTCGGCATGGACGCAGGGGCGTAGCCGGCCCTCGGTGAAGAGCTGCCACAGCTCCTGCCGCCACTGCTCCAGCACTGCGGGCTGGTTGCGCGCTATCAGCGCGATCTGGAAGCCAATGGCTGATTTGGCGCCTACCAGCAGGTCATAGGCTTCGATGGTGCCGCCATCGGAGCTGTAGGCGACCAGCCGTCCGCCGGGCGCCAGAGCGGCCAGGGCGGGGGAGAGTAGCTTGCCGCCGACCGCGTCGAGCACGATATCCACCGGCTCGCCCCAGGAGGGCTCCGCGTAGCTGACCACCTCGTCGGCGCCCACTGCCTTGACGAACTCCGCCTTCTCGGCGTCGCCCACGGCCGCCACCACGCGGCGGGCGCCATATGCCCTGGCGAACTGCACCGCGAGGTGTCCCACACCGCTGGCCGCGCCCGTCACCAGGACCGACTCGCCCTCGGCGGGTCTGGCCGCCCGATAGGCGCCGAGGGCGACCAGGCCCGAGCGCACCAGTGCCACGGCGTCGACGGAGCTTGCCGTCTCGGGGATGGGGGAGGCCATGGCGGTGTGCAGCAGGGAGTAGTCGGCGTATCCGTCGCCGAAGCAGAGGCCGGTGACCCGGTCGCCGAGCCGGAAGCCCGTCACCTCCGGTCCGATGGCGACGACTTCACCGGCCACTTCGCCGCCGATGCCGGCGGGCAGCTCAAGCCCGCCCTCCCGGACTTTGCGGACCACGGGCAGGGTGACGCCGATGGCCTCGTTGCGCACCAGCAGTTCGCCCGGGCCGGGCTGGGGGATCTCCGTCTCCTCGATCCGGAGGACCTCGGGGCCGCCGTTCTGGTGATAGCGGACACGACGCATGGCACACCTCCATCGCTTCACGCCGGCGCCTGCCGCCTGGCGTTCATTGGGGCTCCCAACGGTTACGACCATACCCGAGTCCATTGGGAAGTCCAATGGTTTTCCATGGGGAATCCCAATGAATCTGGGGCTAGGCTTTGGCCATGGCAGAAGCGGCGGAGGCGGCGAAGGTGAAGGCGAAGGCAGTGAAGGCGGCCGGGAGGGGTGCGCAGGCTGACGCGCCCGCGCCCGGTGAAGGAGCGGAAGGCGCGCCCGTGCCGGGTGAGGGTGCGGAAGGCGCGCCCGCGCCGGGTGAGGGAGCGGAGGGCGCGCCCGCCCTCTCCCGTATCCAGGCGCTCCCGAGCTGGTTGCTCAACCGCGCCTCGGCGCGCGGGCGGCGCCTGGTGACCGAGGCGCTGGCACAGGACGGCATGCGGATGTCCCACCACGCGGTGCTCTCCGCGGTCGCCGATCTGGGGCCGGTCGCCCAGGCCGAGTTGGGCCGCACTACGGGCTTCGACCCCAAGGACATGGTGGGCATCCTCAATGACCTCCAGGCGCAGCAACTGGTCACCCGCGCGCCGGATCCGGCCGACCGGCGCAAGAACGCCATCACCCTGACCGAGGAGGGTCGCCGTCGGCTGGCCCGGCTCACCCGGCTCGGTGACGAGGCCAACGAGTCCCTGCTGTCCGCCCTCACCCCGGTCGAGCGCGAGCTCTTCCTGGAGTTGCTGGCCCGGGTTGTCGAGGCGGGCGGCCAGGGCGAGGGGGGCAAGGGGAGCTGATCTTTGCCGAAACCGCGGCGGCGTGCGGTCCGGTCTGGTGACATGTCCTTTGGCGTATGTCAGGCATGTCAGGGGTGACATGCCTGTCTCGGACGTGTCAGGTGTTTCGGGCATCGGTGAGCGCGGGGTGGGGCGCGGTTGTATCCGGCGGTGCGGTGCTGTTCGCGGGAAGCGGTTCCGGAAGGGCCGCGTTGCCGGGCGGGGCAACTGCCCGCGGCGGAGCGGGAGTTACGCCTTGTGGTGCGCCCCGGCGGCGGTGCCTGTGCAGCGCTTGGGCTGACGCGCCCGTCCGTTACCCGGACTCGTCTCGTCCGGTGCCCGTACCCAAGCCGCGGAAGGGGATCGTGTGAACCTCCGGCAACTGCACTGCACCTCCGCCCCAGCGGGACCCCAAGCCGGCGGCGGCCCCGCCTTCCGCCGCACCGTGGCGAGTCCTGAACTGCCCCTCGGGGTGAGAAAGGAGGCGGAGCGGCTCATCGCCCATGAGATGCCGCGAAGCGAACTCGCCGGATTTCCGGGCGCGTTCAGTCATAACCGGCTCTCCGACGGCAGCCGGCTGCTGTGCCGGACCGTCTGCACAGGAACCGGCACAGGCACAGGGACCGGCACCGGCGCCGACATCGAGGCCCGGCAGGCCACCTTCCACGCCCACGCCCTGCACCTGCCGGAGGACGGCCCGCTGCCCGGTGGTCTGCTGCCCATCGAGGCCTGGGAGTCGCCCTCCTGGGCCGACCGCCCGCCGGCCGGCCCGGCTCCCGCGCCGCTGTCCGCCCTGGTCCCGGCCCGGCGCATCGACAGGGCGGGGCTGGTGGCCTTTGTGGGGGAGCGCGCGGAACGCCTGGAGGGCTTCCTGGCGGACGTACGCACCCTCTTCCGCAGCCCGGACGCGCCCCAGCTGCTGGTCATCGAGGAGGACAGCGCGCAGATCGCGCACTGGATCGCGGTGGCCAGCGCCGTACTGCCGCGTGAGCTGGCCCACCGGCTGACCTTCACCACCCGCACCCGCCGCCCGTTGCTGGCCCGGCAGCAGATCGTGGGCACCGTCCCCGCCGCCGACTTCACCTACGCCCAGGTCGCCGCCGATCACCGCTATCGCGTCCATGACTGCACCGGCGGGCCGTCCAGTCCCGCCCGTGGGGACGGGGACCCCTGGGCGGCGGTCGCCGCCCGGGTACTGCTGGCCGGCCGGCCCGCCCTGTTCACCGAGGCGGCCCGGCTGTGCACCGCCGCCGACCGGGAGGCCCGCCATGACGCCGGGCGGCTGGCCGCCCTGGCGCTGCGGGACGGCGTCACCCTGGACTCCACCGGGCGTACGGCGGCGGCCCGTTGGCTGGGTGAGCGTCCGGGAGACGGCTCCCCGCTGCCCCGCGTCCCCGCCGCCCTGGCGGCTGCCGGCGCCGCCCGGACGCCGCAGGAGTGGACCGCCCTCTGCCAACTGGCCGGCCATTTCGGCCCGTTGCGCACCAGGTCCCCGGGCATCCGGCTGGCCCGGGACCTGCGCGAGGAACTGGCCCGCACCGAACCCGGCACTCCAGTGGACCGGCTGTCCGGGCTGCTGCGGCTGGCCCGGGCGCTGGGCATGGACGAGCGGTTCGCCCCGCCCGCCCTCGCCACCCGGCTGACCGAGGCCGTGCTCGGCGGCACGACGGCCGACCGTGCGGTGGCCTGGGCCGCGACCGACGCCCATCCGGCGCTTCGGGCCGCCTTGTTGACGGCCCTGGATCGCCGAGCCGCCACCGGGGATGTCACGGCCGTGGTCCGCGCACTGCCCGCCTCCGTGTCCGTGGCCGGTCTGGGCGGCTATCCGCATCTGCGGCTGGCTGCCGCCGTCCTGGCGGGCCGGGCGCGGCACGCCGACGACCGGGCCGGTCTCTTCAACTCGCTGCTGGAAGCGGTGGGTTCGCAGCAGCCGGCCGAACCCGAGGTGCTGCGTACCGCGTTCCGCCTGGTCTGGGGCGGCACTCCGGTCACGCCCGGGGAGGCGCTCCGGCTGCTGGAACGACTGCCGGGCCGTGACCAGGGTGCCGCGGGCCTTGACGAGACGTTCCTCCGGGCGGCCCTGGACAGTGCCCCCGACGACCACAAGGCCCCCCGCCTGGCCGCCGCCCTGCTGCGGCACCACCCCGAGTGGACCGACACCCGCCAGGGAGCCGCGCTTCGGCTGCTGGCAGAGGCCGGCCGGCTGGAATCCGGCCGGGCGGAACCGGGGTTCGCCGGCCGGCTGACCGGGCTGGCCGTGCGGGCCCGGCCGCTGGAGGCGGGCATCGCCCGGCGGCTGGCCACCACCCTCGCCGGCCGGCTGCTGCTCGGCGAGGACGCCCTGGACGAACTGCCGGCCCTGGTGCGCTCCGGCGACCCGGACCTGCTGGCCGGTTACGACCGGCGGGCGCGTTCGGACGCCATGGGGCTCAGGCTGCGCCGCGAACCCGCCCTGGCCGCCCGCTGCTTCATCGCCTGGCAGAGCCTGCCCGGCGCCGATCCGCTCTGGGACGGCATCCGCCAGGGACTGCTCGACGGCGTGCTGCGTCCGGCGGTGCGCCGGCTGCCCCGGGAGGACCTGGCGGAACTGGAGCGCTGCCTGGGTGAGTGGGGCGGGTCCTGGCCGGTGCGCTATCGGGACTGGAGCCGGACCGGCCCGCGGCTGCTGGACCGTTGGCGGGTGCGGTGGCGCGCCTGGCCCGGCGGCGGCCCCGGCGGGGGCGTTGGCGAGGGTGCCGGCGGAGGTGTTGGCGGGGGCTTCGGCGGGGGGCCCGTCGCCGGGAGCTCCGGCCGTGACGGCTGATCGGGCCGTACGCGGCCGCGTCCCAGGAGCCGGCGGGCGGCCGCTCCCCCCGGCCCGGAACGGAGCCTCACCCCAGCAGAATGCGCTCCTCACCCGCGTACACATTCATCGACGCCCCGCGCAGGAACCCCACCAGCGTCAGCCCCGTCTCCGCCGCCAGGTCGACGGCGAGCGAGGACGGGGCCGATACCGCCGCAAGCACCGGGATGCCCGCCATCACGGCCTTCTGCGCCAGTTCGAAGGAGGCGCGCCCGGACACCAGCAGCACCGTGCCGGACAGCGGCAGCGAACCGGACCGCAGGGCCCGGCCGATGAGCTTGTCGACCGCGTTGTGCCGGCCCACGTCCTCCCGAATGTCCAGGAGTTGGCCGTCCCGGGTGAACAGCGCGGCCGCGTGGAGTCCACCGGTGCGGTCGAACACCCGCTGGGCGGCGCGGAGTTGGTCCGGCAGGCCGGCCAGCAGGGACGGCGTCAGGCGCAGCGGCTCCGGGCCGTCCCGCAGCGGCCAGCGGGCGGTGGTGCGTACCGCGTCCAGGCTGGCCTTGCCGCACAGCCCGCAGGAGGAGGTGGTGTAGACGTTGCGTTCCAGGCTGACCTCGGGGACCGGCACGCCGGGGGCGAGGCGTACATCCACCACGTTGTAGGTATTGGAGCCGTCCTCGGTGGCGCCCGCGCAGTAGACGATATTGGACAGTTCCTCGGCGCGGCCCAGTACGCCCTCGCTCACCAGGAAGCCGGCCGCGAGCGCGAAGTCGTCGCCCGGGGTGCGCATGGTGATGGCCAGCGGTTTGCCGTTCAGCCGGATCTCCAGCGGTTCCTCGGCCACCAGGGTGTCCGGACGGGTGTTCACCTCCCCGTCGCGGACGCGGATGACGCGGCGTCGTGCGGTGACCCGTCCCATTGGTGATCAGTCCCGGTCGCTGGTGTGTGGTCGGCGGACGCCCCATTCTCCCGGGCCGGGCATGGTCGCCGCCGCCGCTCCCGCGTGACGTGGGCCTCATCCGGGGCAGGCGGTCTTCCGGCGGGCCGCCCGGTGGCTACCGTTCGGTATGTACGTGCTGTTGCCCCGCCCCGATCGTGCACCGAGAGCGGAGACACCATGGCACCCACACTCACCACCCTTGTCCTGCGGCCCGGCGGCGAATGGGCCACGGCCTGGCAGCGCTGTCTGGAGGCCGCTCCGGAGGCCTTCCGCGAGGACCGCGTGCTCAACCTCTGGAACGGCGCCTGGCGGGCGGACGGCCGTCCGCTGCCCGCCGTCACCCCCGTCGACGGCACCCCGATCCCCGGTCCGCCGCGCCTGGACCGGGGTGTCGCACGGCAGGCGGTACGGGCCGCGCTGGACCGGCACCGGGCCTGGCGCGAGGTGCCGCTCGCGGACCGCAGGGCGCGGGTGAGCGCCGCGCTGGACGCGCTGGACGAACACCGCGAGCTGCTGGCCCTGCTGCTGGTCTGGGAGATAGGCAAGCCCTGGAAGCTGGCCCGGGCCGATGTGGACCGGGCCATCGACGGGGTGCGCTGGTATGTGGACGGCATCGAGAGCATGATCGCCGGGCGGGCCCCGCTGTCCGGGCCGGTGTCCAACATCGCCAGCTGGAACTACCCGATGAGTGTGCTGGCGCACGCCATGCTGGTCCAGGCGCTGGCCGGCAATGCGGTGATCGCCAAGACCCCGACCGACGGCGGCCTGGCCTGCCTGACCCTGGCCAGTGCCCTGATGGCCCGGGAGGGCCTGCCGGTCACCCTGGTCAGCGGCAGTGGCGGGGAGCTGTCCGAGGCGCTGGTGCGGGCGCCGGAGATCGGCTGTGTCTCCTTTGTCGGCGGCCGGGACACCGGCGCCCGGGTGGCCACCGCCGTCGCCGACCTGGGCAAGCGGCACATCCTCGAACAGGAGGGGCTCAACACCTGGGGCATCTGGAACTTCACCGACTGGGAGACGCTGGGCCCCCGCCTGCGCAAGACCTTCGACTACGCCAAGCAGCGGTGCACCGCCTATCCCCGCTTTGTGGTGCAGCGTGCCGCCTTCGCCGACTTCCTGGCGCACTACCTGCCCGCCGTGCGCGCGGTGCGCTTCGGTCACCCGCTGGCCGTCGAGTGGCCCGCCGACGACCTCCCGGACCTGGACTTCGGTCCGCTGATCAACGCCGCCAAGGCCAAGGAGCTGACCGACCAGGTGGCCGAGGCCATCGACCGGGGTGCCATTCCGCTGCACCAGGGTTCCCTGGACGGGGGCCGCTTCCTGCCCGGCCAGGACACCGGGGCCTATATGGCGCCGGTGACCCTGCTGAACCCGCCGTCCAGCTCGCCGCTGCACCACGCCGAGCCCTTCGGCCCGGTGGACACCATGGTGCTGGTGGACACCGAGGCGGAGCTGCTGGCCGCGATGAACGCCAGCAACGGGGCCCTGGTGGCCACCCTCTCCTGTGACGACCCGGAGACCTACCGGCGGCTGGCGCCCCAGATCCGCGCCTTCAAGGTGGGGCATGGCGCGCCGCGCTCCCGGGGCGACCGGGAGGAGCTGTTCGGCGGGTTCGGGGCGTCCTGGCGTGGCGCTTTTGTGGGCGGTGAGCTGCTGGTACGGGCGGTGACCCGGGGGCCGGCGGACGAACGGCTGCCGGGGAACTTCCCCGACTACCACCTGATGCCCTGACCCCTACGCCTGCTGCCGGATCCGCACCGGATGCCGTGATCCACCGGAGGGGATGGTTTGCGGAGCCGATTCCCCGCCGGTCCGGCAGCAGCGCGGAAGGGCCGCGGCCCGCGGCGTGAATTGCCCGTGAACGGGCCCTATGTGCGGGACGAAAGCCCTGGTGAAAGGCGCTCCGAAACCTTGATAGAGTTATCCATGTCGCCGCGGGGAACGCCCTGCGGGGAAAGACACCTGGTCCGGGTGGCGGAATGGCAGACGCGCTAGCTTGAGGTGCTAGTGCCCTTTATCGGGCGTGGGGGTTCAAGTCCCCCCTCGGACACTGAAGAGGTCCCCAGCTCAGCTGGGGGCCTTTTGTTTTTGGGGGCCGGTGTGACCAAGCGCTCAGTCGTGGCGGGACCAGTGGCCCTAGGGGTATGACCCGAGAACGGTACCTTTGTGTGAGGGCTGATGGTGTGGCCGGTTTTGTCCGGTCCTTTCCAGCCCTCCAGGTCCGTCCCTCTGGGGCGACCCGCGTTACCTCTGTTCAGCTGCGCAAGGGCTTCTGTTGAACCAAATGATCACTGACCGCGCCACCGGTGTGTCCGGGGCCGGCCGTACCACCCGCATCGGCGTCCTGGTCACCGCACTGCTCACGGCCTGCATCGCCTTCCAGCTCAATGCGAGCATGCTCAGCCCGGCGCTGAAGAGCATCCAGGACCAGCTGGGGGCGAGCGCCGCCGAGGTGGGGCTCACCCAGACCGCGTTCTTCACTTCCGCGGCGCTGTTCTCCCTGTTCCTGCCGCGCCTCGGTGATGTCATCGGGCGCCGCAAGGTGCTGGTGGGAATGCTGGTGCTGATGGCCGTCGGCTGTGCGGTCGCCGCGCTGGCCACCAGCCTGCCGGTGCTGTTCATCGGGCGGGTGCTGCAGGGCGCCTCCGGGCCCACCGTTCCGCTCTGCCTGATCATGCTGCGGGTCGAGGTCACCGAGCCCAAGCGGTATGGCACCCTGCTCGGCGTGATCACCGCCGTCAACGGCGGCGTGGCCGGTGTGGACTCCCTGGCCGGCGGTTTCCTCGCCGACAAGCACGGCTTCCAGGCCGTGTTCTGGGCCATGGCCGTCGTGGCGGCCGCCGCCACCGTGATGGCCGCCACCATGACCCCGGAGAGCAAGGTGACCGGGGCCGGGCGGATGGACTGGCCGGGCGTGGTCCTGCTGGTGATCTCCGTCGGTTCGCTGCTGATCGCGTTGAACGAGGCCGGGAAGCTGGCGGCGGCCAACTGGGGTCTGGTCGCCGGGCTGACCGTCCTCGCCGCGCTCGCCTTCGCCCTGTTCTGGCGGAACGAGGGCCGCAGCGGCCACCCGCTGGTCGCCACCCACCACCTCAAGCAGCGCTCCACCTGGTCCATCCTGCTGACCACCGTGCTCACCATGACCGGTGTGTTCGCGGTGATGAACGGGCTGATCCCGGCCTTCGCACAGGACGCCAAGGTGGGCCTGGGCATGAGCGCGGAGCAGTCCGCCTGGTGGACGCTCACCCCCTACGCGCTGGCCGGACTGGCCATGGGCCCGGTGGCCGGCCGCCTGGCCGCCACCTTCGGGTACGGCCGGGTGCTGCGGGTGGGCCTGGTCGGCGCCGTGGGCTCGGTGCTGCTGATGGTCGTCACGCTGCCCGCGCACTCGGAGCTGCTGCTGCTGGCCGGCTCCATCCTGGTGGGCATCACCTACGCCGGTGTGGCCAACATCGTGCTCAACGGCCTGGGCGTGGTGCTCTCGCCCCAGGAGAACCCGGGCTTCCTGCCCGGCCTCAACGCCGGTGCGTTCAACCTCGGCGCGGGGCTGAGCTTCGCGGTGCTCTACGCGGTCAACACCGCGGTGGTGCCCGCCGATTCCAGCTCCTCGGCCGGGTACACGGCCAGCATGATCGCCGGTGTGGTCATCCTGGCGCTGGCCATCGCGGCCTCGTTCCTGATCCCCAAGCCGCTGTCGGCGGAGGCGCAGGACTGAGGCGAGCCCGCCCCGAGAGCGTGACGGAACCCCGGCCCGATGGGCCGGGGTTCCGCTGTTTCCGCCCCTGGACCGGCGTTCTTTCCGGCGCTCCCGGAATCGACGGCGGCCGCGTTCGCGCGGCCGCGCGGTGCGGGCGACGATGAGCCGCGGCTCGACCGGCGAGCCGCGGTCACCACTCATCCAGGAGCAGCACTCATGATCTTCATCGCCGTGCGGTTCACCATCCGGCCCGAGCACAGTGCCCAGTGGCTGGACCGGGTCCAGGACTTCACCCGGGCCACCCGCGAAGAGCCGGGCAACCTCTTCTACGACTGGTCCCGCAGCGTGGACAACCCCCATCAGTTCGTCCTGCTGGAGGCCTTCGCCTCGGCCGAGGCGGGGGCCGAGCATGTGAACTCCGAACACTTCAGGACGGCCATGGCCTGGATGCCGGAGGTGATCGCCGAGACGCCGGAGATCATCAACGTCGAGCTGGAGCAGCAGGGTTGGTCGGCGATGGCGGAGCTCTCGCCGCGCGCCTGACCGCCCGGGCCCCATTGAGGACGGCTCTCCCTGCCCCCACAATCAGGGCGAAAGGCGGCAACCGTGCCACAGGGGGGAGCACACCGTGACGGCCTCGGGGGAAGAGCGGGATGTGGTGATTGTCGGCGGTGGGCCCACCGGGCTGTTGCTGGGGATCGCCTTGCGTGGCTATGGGCTGGACACCCTGGTCGTGGACCGTGAGCCGGGCGGCAAGCGGGAGGCCCGGGCCTGTGTGGTCTGGCAGCGGGCCCTGGAGGGGCTGCGCGACCTGGGGTGTGCGGAGAGCTTTCTGGCGGAGGGGCTGCCGCTGGCGCGGGCGGAGTTCCATCTGCGGGGGCGGCTGGTCGCCGGGCAGCGGATGGGGATGGCGGACACCGCCTTCCCCGGGCCGCTGTCCATTGAACAGGACGCCATAGAGCGGCTGTTGGGCGAGCGGATACGCCAACTCGGCCCGGATGTCCGGTGGTCCACCGAGGTGGTGGCGGTACGGGCCGGGCGGGACGGGGCCGAGGTGCGGCTGCGCGGGGCGGACGGGCGGATCCGGGCGGTGGGCTGCCGGTGGGTGGTGGGCTGCGACGGGACCCGGAGCATCGTCCGCAGGTCGCTGGGCATCCCCTTCGAGGGGCGGCGCCGGACGGATCTGCAGTGTCTGCAGATGAACGCCGAGCCCGGGTGGCGCTACCCCTATGCCCCGGATCTCACCCGGATCTTCGTCAACCACCGGGTCTCGCTGATCGTCAGCCCGGTGCCCGGCGGTGGCTACCGCTTCTTCGGGTTCCTGCCCGATCCCGAGCCCCGGCTGGACGCGCCGCCGAGCGTGGCGGAGATGCGGGCGCTGGTGGCCGAGGCGGTGGGCGAGGACGGGATCCGGCTGGTGCCGACCGTGCCGTTCTGGGCCAACCGGGCGCGATTCCAGGACCGGGTGGCCGCCGGGCTGCGCCAGGGCAGCGCGCTGCTCGCCGGGGACAGCGCGCACGCCTGGGCGCCCATCGGCGGCCATGGGCTGAACACCGGCCTGCGCGGCGCCCACAACCTGGGCTGGAAGCTGGCCGCGGTGCACCACGGCTGGGCCCCGGAAGCACTGTTGGACACCTACTCCACCGAACAGCGCCGCACCGCCCGGCAGATGATCCGCGAGATGCGGCGCAATGTGCTGGAACTGCCGCCCGGCCGGGCCATGCTGGCCGCGCTGCGGGTGCTGGTGCCACTGGCCGCGCGCAGTGCGCGAGGGCGCGCCCTGCTCAGCGACTTCACCAAGAACCACCGGGGCAGCGCGCTGTCCGTGGACGCCGGCGGCCGGGGCGCGCTGCGGGCCGGGGACCGCATGCCCGACCTGCGGGTAGAGCAAGGCCAACGGCCGGTCCGGTTGCATGAGTTGCTGTCCTACCGGGGGTGGACCCTGCTGGTGGACCCCGGGGCGCGGGAGGCGGCCCTGCGGCGGATCGTCGGCCGGTGCGGCGCACCGGTGGCGGTGCACGCGGTACGGGCCGACGCGCTGCCCCGCGGCACGCTGTACCTGGTCCGGCCGGACGGCCATATAGGGCTGCGGGCGGCGGCCGGGGACCACCGGGCCCTGGAGGGCTACCTGCGCAGGTGGTGGGTGATGGCCGGGTGAGTGCCGGTGGCCGGGTGGGCGCCGGTCCGGACCGGCATCCGTTCCGGGCCGTGGAAGACCAGGTCCTGGGCGTAGCGCACCGGATCGTCCGGGCACAGCGCCAGCCCCGGCAGCCCGTGCAGCAGCGACCGCAGCCCGGCCTCGGCCTCCACCCGGGCCAGTGGCGCGCCCAGGCAGTAGTGCGCGCCCAGGCCGAATCCGCAGTGCCGGCGCGCGTCCCGGCGGATGTCCAGGCGCTCGGGGTCCGGGAAGCGGGCGGGGTCGCGGTTGGCGGAGCCGAGCACCAGGACCACCTTCTCGCCGCGCGCCACGGTCCGTCCGCCGAGGTCCGCGTCGGTGTGCGCCCACCGGCTGATCATCTGGACCGGTGAGTCATAGCGGATCAGCTCTTCCACCGCGTCCGGCAACAGCTCCGGACGGTCCCGCAGCAGCCGGAGCTGGAAGGGATGGGCGAGCAGCGCGAGCATGCCCTTGCAGAGCAGGTTGGTGGTGGTCTCATGGCCGGCGGTGAGCAGATGGATACAGGTGCCGGTCAGCACGTCCTCGTCCAGCGGTCCGCCGGCCGCGGCGGCCAGCATGGCGGCGATCAGGTCCTCCTCGCCCGGGCCGCGCCGGGCGAGTTGGGCGCGGAAGTAGCCGTCCAGCTCGCGGGCGGCGGCCTCGGCCACCGCGAGGGCGTCCGGCCGGCGGCCCGCCCGGCTGCTGGTGGCCTGCTGGAGGTCCACCGCACGGGCCCGGAACCAGGGGCGGTCGGAGGCCGGCACCCCCAGCAGTTCGCTGATGACCAGGATGGGCAGCGGGGCGGCGAAGTCGGCGACCAGATCGGCGCGTTGGCGGGTGGCCAGTTCGTCGGCCAGGGCGGTGACGATCCGGTGGATGCGCGGGCGCAGGGTCTCCACCGTGCGCGGGGTGAACGCCCTGGCCGCCAGCGCGCGCACCGCGGTGTGCCGTGGGGGGTCCATAAAGACCATCCAGTTGCGCACGGTCCTCAGGAGGTGGGGGCACTGGCGGGGGATGGGGGCCGGGAGCGTGCCCCGGCCGAAGTCGCGGCCGGTGAGCACCCGGGCCACATCCCGGTGCCGGAACAGGTACCAGGCGTCCTCCGCCCGGTGCACCGGATCGGCTTCCCGGTAGCGCTGGTAGTGGGGATAGGGGTCGGCGAGCGGGACTTCGGAGGTCCGGAACGGACCAGGGCGGGCGGGGGAGTTCACAGCGCACCCCTTACGGTGTCGGCCAGCACGGTCGGGTCCGGCGGGAGCCGGCGGCCGCGCCAGGCCACATGCCCGTCCGGCCTTACCAGGACGAAGGGCCGGCCGTAGAGCCCGGCCACCATCGGGTCATGGCATCTGGCGGTCAGCAGTGGCACCCCACGGTGGGCGAAGGCCGACTCCAGGCCGCCCAGCAGCCCCGAGTCGGCGAAGCACAGCAGCCGGAAGGCCGGGCCGAACAGATCCAGTACCGAGGTGCCACCGCCCAGCCAGGCGTGCGGGGCCCGGCCGCCCGGCAGCGCGGCGGTGCGCCAGTCGCCCTCGCTGTCCTGAGCGTCACCGATGACCACCGGAGAGGTGTAGCGGAAGCCGAAGTGCACATCGGGCGCCTCGAACTCGCGCCGTACGCCACTGGCTTGCAGCCGTTCGGCCAGCTGGGCCCGGGCCCCGGCCCCCTCGGGGGAGTCCAGCAGGATCTCCGGGGGCAGCTCGCGGCGCAGGGTGCGGCGCAGATGGGTGTTGGCCTCCAGCAGGCTGAGTTCGGCGACCGGGCGGCGCTCGGTGTCATAGGAGTCCAGCAGCGCCGGACCGGCCCAGCCGGCGAGTTGGGCGGCGAGCTTCCAGCCGAGGTCGGCGGCGTCGCAGATGCCGGTGTTCATGCCGAAGCCCCCGGAGGGGGAGAGGGTGTGGGCCGCGTCGCCGGCCAGCAGCACCCGGTCGTCGCGGAAGCGCTCGGCCACCCGGTGGGTGAGGTGCCAGCGGTGCTCGGCCAGGAACTCCAGCGGGGTGTCCAGCCCGACCGCCCGGCGGATCAGCGCCAGGGGCTCCTCGTCCGGGCTGGCCGCCGCCGACACGGTGAGCCGGTACAGCTCCACGCCGTCCATGGCGCGCAGCGGATAGCGCAGGTCCGGCGGGTGGGTCAGGAAGTACACCAGGGCGCCGCGCTCGCCCATCCGGGCCCGCAGCAGCGGCGCCCGGAAGAGGATGTTGCGGAACACCCGGGTGGGATGGAAGGCCGGTGCCGCTATGCCGCAGGACTTGCGCACGGCCGAGGAGGCGCCGTCGCAGCCCACCAGGTAGCGGGCGCGGAACTTCAGCTGGGAGCCGTCGGTGAGGTCGGTGGCCGAGGCGGTGACCGCGTCCGGGTGCTGGGTGAAGGAGTCCAGCCGGCAGCGCCGGCGCAGCGGGCCCTCGGGGTGCAGCCCCACCGCGCGGGACAGCAGCGGGGACAACCAGTGCTGGGGGCAGACCTGTTCGGGTTCGGGGGTGTAGGGCAGCGGCGGGCGGGTGTCACAACTGCCCAGGCGCAGCCGGTGGATCTCATGGCCGCCCAGGGCGGTGGTCCACACCACGTCCAGCGGATGGTCGCCGGGCCAGCCCGCGGTGCGGATGGCCTGGGCCAGCCCCCAGCGGCGGAAGAACTCCATCGAACGGGGGCCCACCGTACCGACCTTGGGGTGGGTGACCCGGCCGTCCGACTGCTCCAGCACGATGCAGGGCACCCGGCGCCGGGCCAGGTCCAGGGCCAGCGTCAGGCCGACCGGCCCGGCGCCCACGATCAGTACGTCCGTCTCGGCTTCGGTCATGGGCGTCCCTCCGTCCGCTGGATCGCTGTCCGTTGGCAGCCCGTCCCGTGGAAGTAGTCGGCGTAGAAGGCGAGCATGCCGGCGGCCTGCTCGGGCACCGGCGGGCAGTCGCGGGCCGCGGCCGCCAGGTGTGCGAAGCGCAGCGCCAGTGCCCGGCGGGCCACATCGGGGCGTGGCACGGGGGCGGGCACCGTCTCCAGTTCGAAGGTGGGGCCGGCGGTGCGTCCGCGCCGCCCGGAGTCCATGGTCACCAGGACCTCGGCCAGCGGCCGCATCACTCCCGTCATCACATCGATGGCCGCGTTCATCAGCCGGGAGCGGCGCAGGCTGGCGTCCGGGCTCTCGCCGAAGTGCTGCGCCATCAGCTGGAGCATCAGCTGGTAAGAGCGGTTGAACAGCCGGGCCACGGCGCGGGCCTGGGGCGCGGTGAGCGGGTCCTTGGCGGCGTCCCCCGCGCCCAGGGTGGGGTTGCGCAGCACCGGATAGGCCGGGCTCCAGGGCAGCAGCCGCCCGTGCGGGCCGGGCACCCGCTCGGCGGCCAGCAGTTCGCCGATGCGCAGAAAGGTCTGGTGGTGCGAGGGTTCGGCGGCCGGGGAGCGGTCCAGTACGCCGCCCTCGCCCTGCTCGGTGATGAGGTCCACCGCGAACAGGGCGCTGGACAGGTCGTCCACCTCCAACTGGTAGTCAGGATGGCGGGCGTTGACCGACTCGCGAAGGAACAGGTGGTGTTCGCCGCCGCCGCGCCCCTTCTCCACCAGGAACAGGCCGGGCACTCGGCACAGCCCCTGCCGGACGGCCGCGTAGAGCTCGCTGATCGAGCCCCAGCCGGAGCCCGGGGCCTGGCCGTCCCCGGGCGGCGGGGCGGGCTGTTCGAGGGCGGTATAGCGCTGGACGCTGCCGATGCTCAGTCCCTCCAGGGCGAAGTCCAGGGGCACCGGCAGGTGGGCACCCAGGGTGGCGAAGTCGATGTCGGGGATGTGGAAGGGCTCGCCCATGGCCATGATGATGTTGTTCACCAGCAGGAAGTGGATCATCTCCTCGCGGGCCACGTTCAGCAGTGCGCCGCGGATGCCGTCGTCCGCCGTCTCGCCGCCCTGCCCGCAGGCCAGTCGGAGCTGGCGGGGGGTCCACAGCCCGCGCCGTACATACTCCAGCCCCGCGCCATGGGCGGGCACCGAGAAGGCGGCGTAGAGGTACTGGAGCATCACCGCGAGCTCCAGGGCGGCCGCCTGTTTGAGCACCTCCCACAGCCGCCCCCGGGTGGTGATGGCGGGCCCGGCCGCAGTGGCGGCGGGCTCGGCCGGCGGCGGGAGGGGACGCTGCCGCCGGTTGCGCAGATAGGCCAGCAGCAGCCGGGCCTTGGGGCCGGTCAGGTCCCTGGTGGGCGGCATGTAGTAGGTCCGGTCCCGGTTGGCCGGGTCGCACATCTGCCAGATCAGCTCGGCATAGGTCTCCACCTTGCACCGGTCGGCCAGGCTGAAGACCTCCGCCCGCATAAAGGAGGAGATGTGCTCGTAGTAGGCGAAGACCTCGCGGTGCAGCAGCGCGAAGTCCACCTCCTCGCGGGGCACTTGGTCCAGATGCCAGTCGTCGGGCAGCACCCGTGCCGCCAGCCAGCCCGCGCCGGCCCAGTAGTCCAGCGCGTCCGGGTCGTCATAGGCGGTCCAGGCCGAACCCGGCAGTCCGGGGTCGGCGCACGGTGTGTCGCCGTCCTCGGCGGTCAGCAACACCCGGCAGGTGCCGGCCCGTTCACCGCGCAGGGTGAGCAGGCCGGCGCCATGCTCATCGGTGTCCACCGTGCAGACATCGGCATAGCGGCCGTCGGCCGCCCGCAGGCCGAGCAGGGTGCGGGCGCCGGCCGGGGCGGTGGGCGCGCCCGCCACCGGATCGGCGGGCAGCGCCCGGGGGTTGAAGAACTGGCGCACCCGCACCCGGGCCCGGGCCGGGCGGCCGCGGACGAAGGAGCGCAGCGGCACCCGGACCGCGTGGTCGTCGGAGGGCTCGCGGTGGTGGAGGGTGAGCAGGGCCTCGTCGGACTGGATGACGGTCTCGCGCTCGGCCAGCAGCCCGCGCCGGCCATCGGTCAGCCGGAGCGCCTCCCCGGCGGCGGTGTGCCAGCCGGGTTCGGCGGGGACGGTGACGATCCCGCAGGTGTCCTCGGACCGGTAGACGGTGGCGGGCAGCCGGGCCACCAGGGTGTCCGAGCCGGCGGTACGCAGCTGGAGTTCGCCCAGGTCGAGCGGTGGGCCCAGCCGGTGCAGCGGGCCGGGGCCGGGGTGCCGGGCGCGGTGGGTGTGCGGCACGGCGGTGATCAGGTTGAAGTGGGCGCGGCCGCGCCCCAGTTGGACGGTCAGCGGGCGCAGGGGCGAGCCGGGGCAGGGCACCAGCAGCCGCCCCGCCGGGTAACTGCGCAATTCCGACGGGTGCCAGGGGGCGATGGTGCCGCGCACCCGCCAGTGGTTGGGGGCGCCGGGCGCCACCGGGGAGGCCATGGCGTCCAGGGCCAGCTGGACCACCAGTCCGTCGGTGGCGGCCCGGCGCAGGGCGGTGGCGGCGGGGGAGCGTCCGGCGCCGGGCAGCCAGCCGGCCGCGTCCGCGGTGACCACGAACTGGTGCAGGGCGGCATAGCGCAGTTGGCCGGCCAGCGGGTGTTCACCGACCTCGGCGATCCGGGCGAACTGGGTCCAGCGCGGCGGCTGGAGACCGGCCACCTCACCGGTGAACAGATAGCCCTCGTCATGGGAGCGGCCCAGCCGGCCGAAGCCGAACCGGCCCACCATCAGGGCGGTGGTCCAGCGGGAGGCGGGATCCAGGTCGAAGATCCGGGCCCGGTTGACGGTGGTGCGCAGATAGGGGTTGTAGTGGCCCCAGACATCCACGCTGCGGCCGATCACCGGGTCCTCGGGGCCGCCCGCCCCCTCCACCGCGGTGATGGCCGCGTCCAGCCAGAAGTGCCCATTGCCCTCGAAGTTCCAGCCCTCGGCCAGGCTGAACCCGCCCTCGGCGCAGGGGCGTCCGGCGGCGTCGAAGCGGGGGCCGCGCCGCCGCAGCCAGGCGTGGTACTCGGTGGCCGGGCGGTCCACCGGGAAGGGGCCGTCGTCGGTCAGCGCCCGCTGCCCGGCCAGATCGGTGAAGCCGCCGCGCGGCCCGGTGGGCAGCTTGCTGACCGCCACTCCGGTGAAGTGCAGCCTGGGCAGGTCGAAGACGCTCACCGCAGCACCTCCGCCGCGCCCGGGCGGCCGGTGCGCCGACCGCCCGGCTGGTAACGCACCACTTCCGCCACGGCGTTGAGCGCCGACTCAATGGCCCCCTCGATCCAGGCGGGTGTGGTGGAGCAGTGCTCGCCGGCGAAGAACAGCCGCCCCACCGGACGGGCCGCGCGCCGCCGTTCCTCCTCGCACTCGTCGGCGGACTTGCCCCAGCGGGTGGTGCAGCCCGCCTGGAACGGGGACTGGCCCCAGGCGGTGCCGGCCGTGTCCAGCACCATGCCCGGCTCGGCCAGGCGCGGGTGGATCCGGGCCAGCTGGCTGATGACCAGGCGGTTGCGCCGGCGCGGGGACAGCCGGCCCAGCAACTCGGCCTCCTCGCCGATGGTGTAGCTGGCCAGCAGCGCGGCGCCCCGGCCCGGTGCGCTGTCCACCGGCGGGTAGTAGGTCTGGCGGATCAGCCCGCCGGTGCAGGAGGCCCCGCCCTGGATGCCCTCCCGCCGCCAGAAGGGCTCCCGGCAGTGCAGGGCCACCTTGGTGGCCGGGCAGTAGACGACCTCCCGGAGCACCTCCCGTTTGTCGGCGTCCAGCCCGGTCAGCCTGCGCAGCCGGCGCAGCGCCGGGAAGGGCAGGGTGCACACCACCACCTCGGCCCGCCGGACGGTGCTGCGGGCCCCGCCGCGCACCCGGACCAGCACCTCGTTGTGGCGTACCTCGATGCCGGTCACCCGGCGTCCGCAGCTGACCGGGGCGCGCAGCCGTGCGGCCAGCCGCCGGGGCAGCTGGTCCATGCCGCCTTCCAGGCGCAGCAACGCGGGGCTGGTCTCGGTGAGGATGTCGTCCAGGAAGCCGTTGAGCCGGCCGCTGCAGCCGGCCCGGATGCCCGGGTGCGCGGCGAACAGCGCGTGCAGGTCGATCCGGTCCAGCCCTTCGCCCCGCAGATGCGGGGTGAGATCCAGGCGCGCCACCATCCCCAGCAACTGGCGCCGCAGGTCCGCGCGGAGCGCCTCGCGCAGGTCGGGCGGGGCGATGGCGTCCACTATGGCGGTCAGCCAGGCGGCGAAGGACATGGTGGCGTCGTTGTGCCGGACCCCGGGGCAATGCCGGTCCAGGTCGCGGCACAGGCTCTCGCGCAGCGGCCGGGAGGCGTCCCGGACCCGGACGAAGGCACCGTCGGCGCTCTGCAAAAAGGCGTTCTCATCGGAAAGCAGAGTGGTGAAGGGACGCAAGGTGCCGGTCAGCCCCAAACGCTCGATGTATTCCAAGGTGTGCAGATGGTGCGTGGGTATACGCATGGCGCCCAGTTCCACCGAGGGTGCGCCCGGGGTGCTGCCGAATCGGTGGGTGTGAATGCGGCCGCCGATACGGGAGTTGCCTTCGATGACTTCCACCCGGTATCCGCGTTGTTCCAGCTCATAGGCGGTGACCAGACCGGATATCCCCGCACCCAGGACGAGTGCGCGAGGACCCTTCTGTTCGATTCCTTCAAGGGTGTGTGCAGGGTAGAGACCGGATGTGCCGGACATCGAAGCGTCCCCCCGTAAATGCGTGCCTATGGCCCGATTTGGACCTTCAAGAGATTTCATGGCGGGTTGGTGGAACGCAACCTACTTTCCGGACATATCTCCCTGCGTAGGCGAAATACGCGGAATGCTGTCCCCTAGGGAATCCGGTACCCGTACTCCCCCAGGAGTAGGAACAACCCCGTACCCAGGGACGACGACGGAACGGGCGGGGCCAGGCATGGTGGGAGGTATGGACGACCACGGTACGGACCGCAGAGGCGAGTCGTGAGCGCACTGACGATCTCGGTGCTGCTCTGCCTGGTGTCCGCCGTCGCCTATGCGGCCGCCGCCATCGTGCAGGAACGCATCGCCGCCCTCCCCGGCGGCGCCCGGCAGGTGCTCACCCGCCCTGCCTGGTGGGGCGCGGTGGCACTCACCGGCCTCGGCGCGGGCCTGCATGTGCTGGCCCTGGCCTACGGTCCGCTGAGTCTGGTGCAGCCACTGGGGGCGCTGACCATAGTCTTCGCGCTGCCCATGGCCGCCTGGTTCGTCCGCCGCCCGGTCGGGGCGGCCGGCTGGCGGGGGGCGTTACTGGCCACCGCCGGGCTGGCCGGGCTGCTCACCCTGACCGGCCCGCCGCGCACCGAGCACCTCGCCGGCTCCGAGCGCCCCGCGCTCGCGCTGGGGGTGCTCGGTGCGATGGCCGGGCTGATGCTCGCCGCGCACTGGAGCAGACGCCCGGTGGTGCGCGGGGTGGTGCTGGCCACCGCGGCCGGCGCCGCCTTCGGGATGGCCTCGGTGTTCACCAAGGCCGTCGCCGAGGATCTCACCGCGCACCACCTGGCCGCCCTGGGGGTGAGCCTGGGCGCCATAGCGCTGCTGGCCCCCGCGGGCATGCTGATCTCCCAGTCCGCCTACCGGGGCGCCGGGCTGGCGGCGCCGCTGGCCACCCTGACCGTGGTCAACCCGGTGGTGGCCGCGGCCGTGGGCATCGTGGTGCTGGGCGAGGCCTTCCGGTACGGACCGGCCGGCGCCCTGCTGGCCGTGGCGGCCGGCGCGGTCACCGCCGCCGGAGTGGTGGTGCTGACCTTCCGGGAGGCGGACCTCACCGCCCCCGCGACCGCACCGTCCCCGGCCCTGGAGGCACCGGCGCCGATGCCGGCGCTGCCCGGCCGGCCCCCGGAGACCCTGGTGCCCAGAGCCCGTTCCCGCGGCCGGCGGACCATGGCCCGCTGTGGTTCCAAGTCGGCCTGAGGGCCAGTCCGTTCGGGCCGTGGTGCGGACGGGCTCCCCGCGCCACCATGGGGCCGTCGCCCCCTGGAAGAGGAGAGCCCGTGGACTTCGACGTCGTGGTGGAGATCCCGCAAGGCAGCCGCAACAAGTATGAGATGGACCACCAGCGCGGCCGCATCCGGCTGGACCGGCTGCTGTTCACCTCCACCCGCTACCCGGCCGACTACGGCTATGTCGAGGGCACCCTGGGCGCCGACGGTGAACCGCTGGACGCCCTGGTGCTGGCGGGCGGCGAGCCCACCTTCCCGGGCGTGGTGATCCGCTGCCGGGCGATCGGGATGTTCCGGATGCGCGACGAACAGGGCGAGGACATCAAGGTGTTGTGCGTCCCGGCCGCCGACCCCCGCCAGGAACACCTGCGTGACCTGCGGCACTTGCCGCAGTTCGACCGGCTGGAGATCCAGCACTTCTTCGAGGTCTACAAGGAACTGGAGCCGGGCAAGTCGGTGGACGGGGCCTGTTGGGGCGACCGGGCGGCGGCGGAACGGGAGATCACCGCGTCCCGGGCCCGCGCGGAAGGGTGACCGCCCGGCCGGCACACAGCTTGATGCGGTACAACGAGCCATGGCCAAGTACCGCGCCGCCGTCCCCCTTCTCGCAGTAGCCGCCGGCTTCGCGGTACTGCAACTCTGCTATGCCGTCGTACACATGGACCTGGGCTGGGACGAGACCGTCTACCTCTCCCAGCTGGATCCCCGTACCCCCGCCGCCTACTTCAGCGCCCCGCGCTCCCGCGGCATCAGCCTGCTCGCCGCTCCGCTGATCGCCGTCACCTCCTCCGTACTCACCCTGCGCATCGCCCTGGCCCTGCTGTCCGCGGCCGCGCTCTATGCCGCGTTCAAGGTGTGGGAACCCCTGCTCACCAGGGGCCGGACCGCCCTGGCGGCGCTGCTGTTCGCCACCTTGTGGATCACCGTGCTCAGCGGCCCCGAGGTGATGCCCAACCTCTGGCTGGCGCTGGCCGCGGTGGCCGCCACCGGCTGGTTCCTGCGGGCCCGCGACGGCGCGCCACAGCGCCGCAAGGCGCTGATCTGGCTCACCGCCACCCTGGCCGCCGCCACCCTGCTGCGCGCCCCGGACGGCGTCTGGCTGGCCTTTCCCCTGCTCGCCGCCGGTGCGCTGGCCCGGCCCTGGCGCCGCCCGGCGGTGGCCGGCGCCGTCCTGGGCGGACTGGCGCTGGGCGGCCTGCAGTGGGCCATCGAGGCATATATCCGCTTCGGCGGCATCCTGCAACGGCTGTCCGACTCCAGCGACACCGAGGGCGGCATGGGCCAGAAGCCGGGCGCCGGGGTGGGCGCCGCCTTCCGCAGCCTGGACGGGCCCCAGCTGTGCCGCCCCTGCCATATAGCCGCCCCGCCGCTGACCCACACCCTGTGGTGGCTGCTGCTGCCCGCGCTCGCCCTGGCCGCCTGTGCGCTGGCCGTCCGCCGGCCACAGCCCGCCGTCACCCTGCTCCCGGTCGCCGGTGCGCTCTCCCTGGCCGTGCCCTATCTGCTGCTGCTCGACTACGCCGCCCCGCGCTTTCTGCTGCCGGTCTACGCCCTGCTGGCGTTGCCCGTCGCCGACCTCGCGGTCCGCACGGTACGGGCACTGCCCGCCCCGGCCGTCCGGGCCCCGGCCACCGCCCTGCTGTGCGTGGTGCTCGCCGGCCATCTCGCCGTCCAGCTGGGGGAGTTGCGGTACAACACCGCCGACGCCCGGGACACCGCGGTGCGTTACCGGCGCGCCGCCCAGGAGCTGGGCCGGCTGGGCGTGCGGGCGCCCTGCCTGGTCACCGGGCCACGCGCCCAGCCCATCGGCTATGAGGCGGGCTGTGCCTCGGCCCAGACCATGGGCAACAACCGCTCGACCACCACCGCCGGCCTGCTGCGCGCCGCGGCCGCCGAACCCCTGGCCGTGCTTTTCGACCCGGCCGACGGCTATCTGCCGCCGTACGCCCGCCACTGGCACCGGCACCCGCTGCCGGGCACCAACTGGAGCGTGTACCTCCGCTGACCGTGCTCAGGCCTGCCGCAGCAGCGCGGCCACCCCGGAGTCCACATCCAGCAGCCCGGCCTCACCGCCCGCCGGCACCAGGGCGTAGGAGGCGGTCAGAAAGCCGCGCAGCTCCTCGGTGTCGATCTGCACCATGGCCACCCCCTCCCGCGCATGGAACTCCAGCACCGTGCGGCGCGGCCCGCACGGCCACACCCGGACATCACCCCGGCCCGCCGGGGTCAGCAGACCACTGGCCAACAGCTCGCGGGCAAAGGCCCACTGGACCTCCGCGCCGTCCAGCGAGACGGCCGGGGGAAAGGAGATGTGCACCGCATAAGGATCGGTACGCGCATAGCGCAGATGGGCGGGAACCGCGCGGGGCCGGGCGGCCGAAGCGATGAGCCGAGCCTGAACGGCCTGGTCGATGACAGTGGACAACGCCTGCTCCCTTGCGGATGGTTGGCTTGCGGGTGACGTCCGGGTGGTGGTGTCCTTGGGCCTTCGCAGGGTGAGACGGCGGAACGACATCCGTAGTGCTTGATTCAAGAGTGATATACGTCACTGCCCTTGGAAACCAAGGCAATTGTGGTTTTCTATGAGGATTCCCAAGCAAACTCACAAGCGTGGCAAACCCGTTGGGACCGGTCATGGCCCTGCGGACACGCGCGGACCGGGGACCGGCCACCGGTCCCCGGCCGGAAGCGCGGGGTCGAGTTACTGACGATTCGGTTTGGGCTGCCGGTACTGTTCCAGGGCCGGCGCGGTCTTGGTGGCATAGAACTCGGTGATCTCGTACTCGCACACCCCCGCCACCGAGAAGGGATCGCTCCTGGCGATCTCCTCGATCTTGGCCCGGTCCTCGCCCACCGCCAGGATCACCCCGCCGTCCCGGGGCTCCTTGCGGCCGGAGGCGATAAAGACTCCGGATGCGTAGTGCGCGTCCAGCCAGGCCAGATGCTCGGGGTGTGCGGCTTCCACCCGGTCCAGGGGCGCGATATACGTCAGCTCCATCACGAACATGATCGACAGGCTACGACGCGCAGGGGCGGGTCCCGTAACGTGCCGCGTTATGAACGACAAGTCCGACCATCTGCCGCCCGACTGGCCCACCACCGAGGCCGGGGCCCGCGCCGTCCAGGACGAACTGCGCGGCCGCGTCATCCTGGACGAGCCCGGTCCGGCACCGGGCGCGCCGCTGCTGGCCGTCGGGCTGGACGTCGCCTACGACGACGAGCGGGATGTGGTCGCGGCGGCGGCCGTGGCGCTGGACGCGCACACCCTGGAGGTGGTCGAGGAGGCCACCGCCGTCGGCCGGGTCGCCTTCCCCTATGTTCCCGGCCTGCTGGCCTTCCGGGAGATTCCCACCGTGCTGGCCGCGCTGGAGCGGCTGACGGTCACCCCCGGCCTGCTGGTCTGCGATGGCTACGGTCTGGCCCACCCGCGCCGCTTCGGGCTGGCCAGCCATCTGGGGGTGCTGACCGGGCTGCCGGCCGTGGGCGTGGCCAAGAACCCCTTCACCTTCCGGTACCAGGATCCCGGCCCCCGGCGCGGGGACAGCTCGCCCCTGCTGGACGGCGGCGAGGAGGTGGGCCGGGCGCTGCGCACCCGGACCGGCGTCAAGCCGGTGTTTGTCTCGGTGGGCCACCGGGTGAGCCTGGACGCCGCCTGTGCCCAGGTGCTGGCCCTGACCCGTGGCTTCCGCCTCCCGGAGACCACCCGCGCCGCCGACTCCCTGTGCCGCCGGGCGCTGGCGGCGGAGACCGGCGCCGAGTAACGGGTGGGCGGCTGGGCAGCCTACGCGCCGAAGGCGCGTGCATCCCACCCCCGGAGGCGGCCGAAAATGAGATCCCAACTGACCGGTGTCGTACCCCCGTTGTGCACCCCGTTCACCCCACGGGGCGAGGTGGACACCGCATCCCTCACCAGCCTCGTCAACCGCACTCTGGACGCCGGGGCAAGCGCCCTCTTCGCCCTCGGCACCAGCGGCGAGGCGGCCTTCCTCACCGACCCCCAGCGCCGCACCGTCCTGGAGACGGTGGCCGAGGCGGCCGCGGGCCGGGTCCCGGTGCTGGCGGGCGTCATCGATATGACGACCCCCCGGGTGCTGGCCCACGCCCGTACCGCCGCCGCGGCCGGGGCCACCGCGCTGGTGGCCACCGCCCCGTACTACACCGGCACCCATCCCGCCGAGACCGCCGACCACTACCGCCGCATCCGCGCCGCCGTGGACCTGCCGCTGATCGCCTATGACATCCCGCCCGCCGTACACGGCAAGCTCCCGGCGGCGACCCTGCTGGCCCTCGCCGAGGACCGCACCCTGGCCGGGCTCAAGGACAGCAGCGGCGACCTGGGCAGCCTGCGCCGCCTGCTGGTGGCCCTGCGCGAACGTGGCCTGGAGGATGTCTTCTCGGTACTCACCGGGTCGGAACTCACCGTGGACGGAGCCCTGTTGGGCGGTGCCCAGGGGGTGGTCCCGGGGCTCGGCAACGTCGATCCGGCCGGCTATGTGCGCCTGTACGAGCATGCCCGGGCCGGCCGCTGGCCGGCGGCCGCCGCCGAACAGGACCGGCTGGCCGCCCTGTTCGCGCTGGTGGACGCGGGCGCCGGAACACCGCCCGGAATGAGCGGCTCGGCCTCCGCCCTGGCCGGCTTCAAGACCGCCCTGCACCTGCTGGGCGTCATCGGCCACCCGGCCACCGCCGCCGGGTATCTGCTGCCGGAGCCCGCCGTGCGCACCGTCCGCGCCCTGCTGGCCGGGGCCGGACTGCGCTGACAGTGGTGGGGGCTAGCGTGAGCGGTACCCAGCACCAGACCCCCGGAGGCACCGCCGCCATGGCCGACCCCCTGAAGACCCGCGCCCGAGTCCGTGAGTTCGCCCTGTCCCTGCCCGGGGCCGTGGAGGAGTTCCCCTGGTCGGACCATGCCGTGGCCAAGGTCAACAAGAAGATCTTTGTCTTCCTGGGCGCGGACGGGGACACCGGGACCGCCCGCATCAGCGTCAAGCTCAAGAACGAGGAGGCGCACGGCCATGCCCTCGCCGTCCCGGGTGCCACCCCCACCGCGTACGGCCTGGGCCGGGCCGGCTGGGTGACCGTCCCGCTGACCGGCGAGAGCGCCCCGGCGGAGCTGCTGTGCGACTGGGTCGAGGAGAGCTACCGGGTGGTCGCCCCCAAGCGGCTGATCGCCCGGCTCGACGGCTGACCGTCAAAAGGGCCCGCCCGGCGCCGACTTGCGCCGCCACGCGGGGGCTTGTGAAAACTGGAACACGTTCCTAGCATCCGTAGCATCACGAGTGTTACAGCAGTTGTGTCATAGCGGGGTCATCACCACCTGGGGGCTGTATGGCGGCGACGGAAAGCGGCCCACCGGCCGGAACGGAAGACGGCCCGCTCGCCGGAGTGCGGGTGCTGGAACTGGCCGGCATCGGCCCCGGCCCCTTCGCCGCCATGCTGCTGGCCGACCTCGGCGCCGATGTGGTGCGGGTGGACCGCCCCGGCGGCCCCGGCCTGCACATCGACCC
This sequence comes from Streptomyces sp. NPDC052396, assembly GCF_044593195.1. Lineage (NCBI taxonomy): Bacteria > Bacillati > Actinomycetota > Actinomycetes > Kitasatosporales > Streptomycetaceae > Streptomyces > Streptomyces sp. NPDC052396. The sequence continues at coordinate 14,178 of NZ_JBIUAW010000003.1, read as the reverse complement.
CCGCTTCGACATCACCAACCGCAACAAGCGTTCGGTGCTGCTCGACCTCAAGAGCGAGCAGGGGCCGCCCACCGTGCTGGCCCTGGCGGAACGGGCCGACATCCTGCTGGAGGGCTACCGCCCCGGGGTCGCCGAACGGCTGGGCGTCGGCCCCGAGCAGTGCCTGGAACGCAACCCCCGCCTGGTGTACGGAAGGATGACCGGCTGGGGCCAGCACGGCCCGCTCGCCCATACCGCCGGCCATGACCTCGGCTATATCGCCGTCACCGGCGCCCTCGCCCTCACCGGCGAGCCCGGTGAACCCCCCTGCGCCCCGGCCAATCTGCTGGGCGACTACGCCGGAGGCTCCCTCTACCTGGTCATCGGGGTGCTGGCCGCCCTCCAGCACGCCCGTACCACCGGCACCGGCCAGGTGGTGGACGCCGCCATCGTGGACGGCACCGCCCATCTGACCGCCATGCTGCACGGCATGCTGGCGGCCGGCGGCTGGCAGGACCGCCGCCGGGCCAATCTGCTGGACGGCGGCGCCCCCTTCTACGGCACCTATCGCACCGCCGACGACCAGTACATGGCGGTGGGCGCGCTGGAAGAGCGGTTCTGGGCCGAGTTCACCCGGCGGCTGGGCATCGGGCACCTCACCGGCGCCCGCACCGACCCGGCCCGCTGGCCGGAGCTGCGCACCGCCATCGCCGAGCGCTTCCGGCAGCACACCCGCGCCCACTGGAGCGAGGTCTTCGCCGGCTCCGACGCCTGTGTGGCCCCCGTCCTCTCGCTGCGCGAGGCCCCGCACCATCCGCACCTCGCCGAGCGCGGCACCTTCACCGAGCACCAGGGCATCACCCAGCCCGCACCCGCCCCGCGCTTCTCCGCCACCCCCGGCGCGCTGCGCCGTCCCCCCGCTCAACCGGGCGCCCACACCACCGAAGTCGCACGGGACTGGGGTGTCGCCCTCCCCGGCCAGAAGGGACAACAGCCATGAAGCGCCAGCTCTTCGAGGCCGAGCACCATGCCTTCCGGGAGACCGTCCGGACCTTCCTGGCCAAGGAGGTCACCCCGCACTACGAGCAGTGGGAGCGGGACGGCATCGTCTCCCGCGACGCCTGGCGCGCGGCCGGCCGGCAGGGGCTGCTGGGCTTGGCCGTGCCCGAGGAGTACGGCGGCGGAGGCACCGCCGACTTCCGCTACAGCGCCGTGCTCACCGAGGAGTTCACCCGGGCCGGGGCGCCCGGCTTCGCCATCGGCCTGCACAACGACATCATCGGCCCGTACCTCACCTCGCTGGCCACCGAGGAGCAGAAGCAGCGCTGGCTGCCCGGCTTCTGCTCCGGGGAGCTCATCACCGCCATCGCCATGAGCGAACCGGGCGCCGGCTCCGACATCCAGGGCATCCGCACCACCGCCACCGAGGACGGCGACCACTGGGTGCTCAACGGTGCCAAGACCTTTATCTCCAATGGAATCCTGGCCGACCTGGTGATCGTGGTGGCCAGAACCACCCCCGAGGGCGGCGCCAAGGGCCTGAGCCTGCTGGTGGTGGAGCGGGGCATGCCCGGCTTTGAACGCGGCCGAAATCTGGACAAGATCGGCCAGAAGTCCCAGGACACCGCCGAGTTGTTCTTCACCGATGTCCGGGTGCCCAAGGAGAACCTGCTCGGCGAGCGCAATGGCGCCTTCGTGCACCTGATGCACCACCTGCCCCAGGAGCGGCTGTCCATCGCGGTGGCCGCCATCGCGGCCGCCGAGCACCTGCTGGAGATCACCACCGGCTATGTCAAACAGCGCGAGGCCTTCGGCCGTCCGCTGGCCAAGCTCCAGCACATCCGCTTCGAGATCGCGGAGATGGCCACCGAGTGCGCCGTCACCCGTACCTTCCTGGACCGTTGCATCGCCGACCACAGCCGGGGCGAGCTGGACACGGTGCATGCCTCGATGGCCAAGTGGTGGGCGACCGAGCTGCAGAAGCGGGTGGCCGACCGCTGTCTGCAACTGCACGGCGGCTATGGCTATATGACCGAGTACCGGGTCGCCAGGGCCTTCACCGACGGCCGTGTCCAGACGATTTACGGCGGCACCACCGAGATCATGAAGGAGATCATCGGCCGTTCCCTGCTCCGCTGATCACCCCCAACCACCCGGAAAGGCACCCCAGTTGAGTACCGAAGCCTATGTCTACGAGGCCATCCGCACCCCGCGCGGGCGCGGCAAGGCCAATGGCGCCCTGCATGCCACCAAGCCCATCGACCTGGTGACCGGACTGATCCGGGAACTCCGCGACCGCTTCCCGGGCCTGGACCCGGCCGCCATCGACGACATTGTGCTGGGCGTGGTCAGCCCGGTCGGCGAACAGGGCTCCGATATCGCCCGGATCGCCGCCATCGCCGCCGGGCTGCCGGACACCGTGGCCGGCGTCCAGGAGAACCGCTTCTGTGCCTCCGGCCTGGAGGCCGTCAACCTGGCCGCGGCCAAGGTCCGTTCCGGCTGGGAGGACCTGGTGCTGGCGGGCGGCGTGGAGTCGATGTCCCGGGTGCCGATGGCCTCCGACGGCGGCGCCTGGTTCGGCGACCCGATGACCAACCTGGACACCGGCTTCATCCCGCAGGGCGTGGGCGCCGACCTGATCGCCACCATCGGCGGCTTCACCCGGCACGATGTGGACTCCTTCGCGGCCCGCTCCCAGGAACTGGCCGCGGCCGCCTGGAAGGACGGCCGCTTCGACCGCTCCGTGGTGCCGGTACGCGACCGCGCCGGCCTGGTCGTGCTGGACCGGGACGAGCACCCGCGCCCCGGCACCACCGCCGAGAGCCTGGCCGCCCTCAAGCCGTCCTTCGCCGGCATCGGCGAGGCCGGCGGCTTTGACGCGGTGGCACTGCAGAAGTACCACTGGATCGAGAAGATCGACCATGTCCACCACGCCGGCAACTCCTCCGGCATCGTGGACGGCGCCGCCCTGGTGGCCATCGGCAGCCGCGCGGTGGGCGAACGTTATGGCCTCACCCCCCGGGCCCGGATCGTCTCCGCCGCGGTCTCCGGCTCCGAGCCCACCATCATGCTCACCGGCCCCGCCCCCGCCACCCGCAAGGCACTGGCCAAGGCCGGGCTCACCATCGAGGACATCGATCTGATCGAGATCAATGAGGCCTTCGCCGCGGTGGTGCTGAGGTTCGCCCAGGACATGGGCATCGGCCTGGAGAAGATCAACGTCAATGGCGGCGCCATCGCCCTGGGCCACCCGCTGGGCGCCACCGGGGCCATGCTGCTGGGCACCGTGGTGGACGAACTGGAGCGGCAGGACAAGCGCTATGGCCTGATCACCCTGTGTGTGGGCGGCGGCATGGGCATCGCCACCGTCGTCGAACGCCTCTAGCGAAGAGTCCGAGCCGTCAGACAGGTCCCGGCCACCACCCCCTCACGGAGATCCCCGACATGAGCCAGAGCAGTCAGAACAGCAAGACCATCCGCTGGGAGCGGGACGGCGAAGGCGTCGTCACCCTCGTCCTGGACGACCCCAACCAGTCCGCAAACACCATGAACCGCGACTTCCAGGCATCGCTGACCGAGGTCGCCGACCGCCTGGAAGCCGAACGGGACTCGGTCCGCGGCATCATCGTCACCTCCGCCAAGAAGACCTTCTTCGCCGGCGGCGACCTGCGCGAACTGATCGCCATCACCCCCGACCGGGCCCAGCAGGCCCTGGACGCCTGCCAGCAGGTCAAGCGCGACCTGCGCCGTATCGAGACCCTGGGCGTGCCGGTGGTCGCCGCCCTCAACGGCGCCGCGCTGGGCGGCGGTTACGAGATCGCGCTGGCCTGTCACCACCGGATCGCCCTGGACGCCCCCGGATCGAAGATCGGCCTGCCCGAGGTCACCCTGGGCCTGCTGCCCGGCGGCGGTGGCGTCACCCGCACCGTACGCCTGCTGGGCATCACCGACGCCCTGCTCAAGGTGCTGCTCCAGGGCACCCAGTACGACCCCCGGCGCGCCCTGGAAGCCGGACTGGTCCATGAAGTCGCCGGCAGCGTGGACGAGATGCTGGCCCAGGCCCGGGCCTTCATCACCGCCCACCCCAAGTCCCGCCAGCCCTGGGACGCCAAGGGCTACAAGATCCCCGGCGGTACGCCCGCGCACCCCAAGTTCGCCGCCAACCTCCCGGCCTTCCCGGCCAACTTGCGGAAGCAGACGGGCGGCGCGCCCTACCCGGCCCCGCGCAACATCCTGGCCGCCGCCGTGGAGGGCTCACTGGTCGACTTCGAGACCGCCCAGCTGATCGAGTCCCGCTACTTTGTGGACCTGGCCACCGGCCAGACCGCCAAGAACATGATCCAGGCCTTCTTCTTCGACCTCCAGGCCGTCAACGCCGGCCGCAGCCGCCCGGCCGGCATCGAGCAGCGCCCGGTGCGCAAGGTGGCGGTGCTGGGCGCCGGGATGATGGGCGCCGGCATCGCCTACTCCTGCGCCAAGGCCGGCCTTGAGGTCATCCTCAAGGATGTGTCCCTGGACAACGCCCGCAAGGGCAAGGCGTATGCGGAAGGCCTGCTCGCCAAGGCACTGGCCAAGGGCCGTACCACCGAGGCCAGGCGTGATGAACTGCTGAGCCGGATCACCCCCACCGCCGACCCGGCCGACCTGGCCGGCTGTGACACGGTGATCGAGGCGGTCTTCGAGGATCCGGCCCTCAAACACCGGGTCTTCCAGGAGATCCAGCACATTGTGGCCCCCGACGCCCTGCTGTGCTCCAACACCTCCACCCTGCCCATCACCGTGCTCGCCGAAGGGGTGGAGCGCCCCGCCGACTTCATCGGCCTGCACTTCTTCTCGCCCGTCGACAAGATGCCGCTGGTGGAGATCATCAAGGGGGAGCGGACCGGCGAGGAGGCACTGGCCCGCGCCTTCGACCTGGTGCGCCTGATCCGCAAGACCCCCATCGTGGTCAATGACTCGCGGGGCTTCTTCACCTCCCGGGTCATCGGCCAGTTCATCAACGAGGGCGTGGCCATGGTGGGCGAGGGCGTGCCCGCCGCCTCCGTGGAACAGGCCGCCGCCCAGGCCGGCTACCCGGCCAAGGTGCTCTCCCTGATGGACGAGCTGACCCTCACCCTGCCGCGCAGGATCCGTGAGGAGACCCGGCGGGCGGTGGAGGCGGCGGGCGGCACCTGGACCCCGCACCCCGCCGACACCGTCATCTCCCGCATGGTGGAGGAGTTCGGCCGCACCGGCCGCAGCGGCGGCGCGGGCTTCTACGACTATGACGCGGAGGGCAAGCGCGGCGGCCTGTGGCCCGGACTGGCCGAACACTTCGGCAAGGAGCAGGCGGCCGTCCCCTTCGAGGACATCAAGGAGCGGATGCTCTTCGCCGAGGCGCTGGACACCGTGCGCTGCCTGGAGGAGAACGTCCTCACCTCGGTCGCGGACGCCAACATCGGCTCCATCCTGGGCATCGGCTTCCCCGGCTGGACGGGCGGCGCGCTGCAGTACATCAACGGCTACCCGGGCGGCCTGCCCGGATTCATCGGCCGGGCACAGGAGTTGGCGGCCACCTATGGCGAACGCTTCACCCCGCCGGGGCTGTTGCTGGCCAAGGCGGAGAAGGGCGAGGTCTTCACGGACTGAGGGGGGCGCCCCGTCAGGGGCGCGGGGCGGATACCTCATGCGGCTCCGCCGCGTCGGCGCGACCAGCCACGGACGGCCCGCACCTCAAGGCGCACGGCCCGAACCCCGCAGCCCCTGCCCGGAATCGGATCCCGAACCCGCTTGATCCTTTCGATGCGGGCCCAACCGGGTTAAATTTTCCGGGTGACGAGACACATCGCGTTCGATCGCCTTCACAACTTCCGTGACCTGGGCGGCTATCGCACCGACGAGGGCCGCTCCCTGCGCTGGCGGCGCCTCTACCGCTCGGACTCGCTGGGCAAGCTCCAGGGCCAGGACCTCGACCGCTTCCGCGCACTTGGCATCCGCACCGTGATCGACCTGCGCTACCCCTGGGAGATCGAGGCCAGGGGAGCGGTCCCCGGCCGCGACGGGCTGAGTTACCACAACCTCAGCATCGAACACCGCCCTTATGACCAGGCCGAGATCGACCCGGCCCTGGACCCCTGGCGCTACCTCGCCGACCGCTATGCCGAGGTGGCCATGGACGGCGCCAAGGAGATCCGGACTGCGCTGGAGGTCATCGCCGACGGGGACGGCGGACCGCTGGTCTTCCACTGCGCCTCCGGCAAGGACCGCACCGGCCTGATCGCCGCGCTGGTGCTGTCCCTGCTGGGCGTCTCCGAGGACGACATCGCCGCCGACTTCGCCGTCACCGAACTGGCCACCGCCCGGCTGCTGGCCGACTGGCAGGCCGCCCACCCGGACCGGACCATGCGCTGGCCCGGCTATGGCCGGGCCCCGGAACAGGTGATACGGCTCTTCCTGGCCGACCTCGCCGCCGCCCATGGATCGGTACGCGGCTACACCACCGAAGTCCTCGGCGTGGACGAGCAGTTGGCCGAGCAGCTCCGCAACTCGCTCCTCACCCCGGCAGGTTCCGCGTGATCCACCCCATTGAACTGGTCATCTTCGACTGCGACGGGGTGCTGGTGGACAGCGAACCCCTGGCGGTCCGGGCCAATGTGCGCATCGGCGCCGAACTGGGCTGGCCGCTGACCGAACAGGATGTGCTGAACCTGTTCGTCGGCCGGTCCGCCGTCTCCGTGGAAGCCGAGATCGCCTCCCGGCTGGACGAGGAGGCGGCCGCCGTCTGGGCCGCCCGGTTCGAGGAACTGCACCGCACCGCGGTGGACGCCGAGTTGACCGAGGTGGCGGGCATCAGCGAGGCGCTGGCCGCCATCACCCTCCCCACCTGTGTCGCCTCCAGCGGCACCCACCACAAGATGCGCCACACCCTGGGCGTCACCGGCCTCTACCCGCACTTCGAGGGCCGTATCTTCAGCGCCACCGAGGTGGCCCATGGCAAGCCGGCCCCCGATCTGTTCCTGCACGCCGCCGCCACCATGGGTGTGGCGCCGGCCGCCTGTGCGGTGGTCGAGGACAGCAAGTACGGAGTCCAGGCGGCCCGCGCCGCCGGAATGCGCTCCTTCGGCTACGCGGGCGGACTCACCCCCGCCGACTGGCTGGCCGGTCCGGACACCGTGGTCTTCGACGATATGCGCAAACTGCCCGCCCTGCTGGCCGAGTTCGGATGACCATGGCAAGCAACGCGGGCTACGCGGCCGAGGCCGACCGGCTCGCCGTTCAGTACGAGAGCGTGAGCTTCGCCCACGTCCACCGGCACACCCTGCATCTGTTCCCCGACCCGCCCGGCCGCGTCCTGGACATCGGGGCGGGCACCGGCCGGGACGCGGCCGCCCTCGCCGCACGGGGCCACCGGGTGGTGGCCGCCGAGCCCACCGCCGAGCTGCGGGCACACGGCCAACGCCTGCACGCCGACCAGGACATCGAGTGGCTGGACGACGCGCTGCCCGAACTGCCGCTGCTCACCGCCCGGGACGAGCGCTTCGACCTCATCCTGGCCAGCGCGGTATGGATGCACCTGGACCCGGCCCGGCGCCGCACGGCCATGGCCCGGGTCACCGGACTGCTGGCGCCCGGCGGCCGGTTGGTGCTCTCCCTGCGTCATGGCCCGGTGCCCGCCGGGCGGCGGATGTTCGAGGTGCCGGCCCAGGAGGTCATGGAGTCGGCCCGGGAGCACGGCCTGGCCGTCCTGCACCATGCCGAGGACGGGGACAGCCTGGGCCGGGACGGCATCCGCTGGAGCCATCTGTGCCTCGGCCGCGACCGGGCACGATGAGATCAGCCCAGGTGCCGGGCGAAGAACGCCCCCAGCCGGTCGCGCACCGCGGGCACCGAGCGGGCCGGGTCGACGGTGCCCACCAGCCGGTCCCGGCTCTCCGGGCTCATCAGTCCGGCCGCCTGCAACTGCGGTGCCAGGGCCGCGTAGTCGGTGAACACCCAGTGCCGGGCATGGCCGAGCCGGTCCCGGCCGGCGTGACCATGGGAGTGCGCCAGCGTGGCCGCCCAGGAGGATTCATAGGGCCGGCCCTGGAAGCCGTCGGTGCCCAGCAGAAGCAGCGGGCGGTCGGCCCCGTCCCGGGCCACCGGGAACAGTTCCCCCGACGGCTGGTCCAGATAGCCCTCCAGGTTGACCGCGGCCGCGACGCGGCGGTCCCGGTGCATCACCTCCGCCACCGCGGTACCGCCCGCGGAGTGGCCGTAGACCCCCACCCGGCGCAAGTCCAATGCCCGGCCGAGGTGCTTGGGCAGGGGCCGCCCGGCGGCATCCGGGTTCCGTCCGGCCGCCAGCTCGGCCAACTGGTCCAGCACAAAGCGCAGATCGGCGATCCGGATGTCGATCAGAGCGCGGAACAGCCTGGGGTCATCGCGTGGGTCGGCCCGGAGAATGGTGTCCCGGACCAGCTTCCGGCCCTTCCGGGGCACCGGGAACTCGACCTCGCTGCCGTCCCCGGGGTGATCCACGGTCACCACCACCCGTCCATGGCCGGCCAGTTCCTCGGCCAGCGAGGTGCCCAGAGTGCGCGGGTCACCGCCGCCCGGGCTGTAGAGCAGCACCGGCCGGCGCTCCGGCCGCGCGGGCGCGCCGAGGTGGGCGTGGGTCCGGGTGGCCGCCCAGTCCACCCCCGACACGGGCAGGCCGTGTACCGGTACATCGATGTCCTGAAAGTGCGGCACGGCCTGTGGCGTCAACTGCCGGGTGACCGGATGGCCATGGGTGCTCAGCGCGGGATAGAAAACGCTGACCATCACCTCCCGCATCGGACTGCCGTCCCAGGGATCCCGCCGGCGCCGGTCCACCAGATACAGGGTGGTGACTCCCAGCGGGCAGGGGCCGGTGGGCGGCGGCAGCCGCAGGGTGCGGCCCTCCGCGGTCCGGGCCCGCGCGGTGCCCGGCAGCAGCGGGCCGGCGGCGGCCAGGGCGGTGGAACGGAGGAGGGTCCGTCGGTCTACAGTGCGTGAGGAAAGGGCCATGGCCCAAAGGCTGCCGCCCGGCGGGCCGGCCGGGCGATGCTTTGGACCCTGCCCTAAACGATGGTGCGGCGCCGCCAAGGAGCGTAGTGATCCGGATCCACCTCACGGCCGCCGACTTCGCCGCCGTACGGTTCGCACCCCGCCCCGCTCAACTCCACGAACTGCACAGCGCCCTGCTGATGCTGTCCGGCCGGGAACACCAACTGCTCTACGGCCGCTGGCGGCAACGCCTGCTGCGCACCCTGCCGCCGGCCGCCGAACCACTGGCCGACCTGGTGCCCGGCGGCCGGGCGCCCGCCTTCCTCGATGTCCTCGCCCCCACCCTGCCACAGGGGCTGGACGCCCTGCGGTCCCTCAGCCCGGAGTTCGTCCGCGCCGAGCTCGAGCGGGTCTACGCCAACTCCCCGGCCCCGCCCTGGATCCGCGGCCTGCACCAAGGCGAGGCCACCGCCTGGCGCACCGTGGGCCATGCCCAGCGCGCCGCCTTCGACACGGTGCTCGGCCCCGTCTGGCCCCTTGTCCAGGACCTGCACCGGGCGGAGTTCACTCGGCACGCCATGACCGTCGCCGAACATGGCATCGGCACGGCGCTCGGCACCCTGCTACCCGGCTCCCGACTCCACGACGGCCGCTGGGAGCTGGCGGCCCCCTTCGACCGTGATATCCACCTCCACGGCCGGGGCCTGCTGCCTCAGCCCACCTTTCACTGGACCGGCCATCCGCTGCTCGCCGACCTGCCCGGCCGGCCCCTGGCGCTGACCTATCCCGCGGGCCCCGGACTGCCGCTCACTCCGGACGGCGGCGGGAACCCCGAGGGCGCCCTGGCCGCCGTCCTGGGCCGGACCCGCCTGCGGCTGCTGCTCCTGCTCACCGAGGAACACTCCACCGGCGAGCTGGCCCGTCGCCTGGGCGTCAGCGATGCCACGGCCTCGGCCCACACCGCGGCCCTGCGTGGCGCGGGACTGATCACCACGGTCCGTGCCGGGCGGGGGGTGCGGCACCGGATAACCGCCTTGGGCGGCCTGCTGGTCGGCGGCCTGGACGGCCCACCGGCCGGCTGAGGCCTGGGCGGCTATTCCCCGGGGCACTGCTTCCAGGAGAAGTGGTAAAGGGTGTTGACGCTGCCGTCCGTGGAGTCCATCGACAGCAGGCTGGTCGTCGTGGTCGGATCCGACGTTCCGGCGTCCACCCGTAACTCGGTGTTGATGTTGAAGTAGCGCATGGCTCCGCAGGGCGCGTAGACCAGGGAATTGATATCCGTGGTGTCGGACGCCTGCCAGTCGTCGCTCGCCGGACCGGTGAAGTGGTGCTCGGTGTAAGTGGTCTGCGGCATGCCCTGGAAGTAGTAGTTGGCCCTTTCCAGGCCCTTGGCTCCCTTTTCCAGATGGGCGAAGCCCCGGTAGTCGGCGCCGGCCACCGCGTAGGTGAAGCCCTGCGGAACATGCATATTCAAGCTGAGCTGGCAGTTCTTGCGGAAGTCCGTCGGCTTGGTGCCGACGCCCACTTGAGCGGTGTATTCGCTGTAGGACACGGTGAAGGCGGTGTTGTCCGGGGAGACCAGCACATTCGCCGTCCCCGCGGGGCAGCCCGAACCATTGACGGACACCACATCGATCACGATTTTGTCCGGCGGCGGCGCCCCGGTCACAGGAGCGGCCATGGTCGGCGAAATCGAAGCCGCCAGCAGCGCCGCTCCCGCGCTGGCGACCATCACCGGTCTGAGCATGGAGATCCCTTTCCCTCGGCCAGGCCCCCGTCGGCCATCACCAAGGCGTCGTCAGCGACGCCCTGTTCACCACCTCAGGGGCATTCCTTCCAGGAGAAGTGGTAGAGGGTGTTGATGCTGCCGTCCGTGGAGTCCATCGTCATAAAGCTGTTGGTCGTCGACGGATCCGAGGTGCCCGCGTTCACTCGCAGCTCGGTGTTGACATTGAGGATCCGCTCCGCGCCGCACGGGGCGTAGACCAGGGAGGCGGAGTCCGTGACATCGGTGGTCTGCCAGTCCTCGGAGAGCGGGCCGGCGAAGTTGTGGGTCACGGAGGTCGTCCGCGACATGCCCTGGAAGTAGTAGCTGGCCTTCTCCAGGCCGGTGGCCCCGCTCGCCAGGGAGCCGAAGCCCCGGTAGTCGGCCTCGGCGATGGCATAGGTGAAGCCCTGCGGGACATGGATGTTCAGGCCGAGCTGGCAGTTCTTGCGGAAGTCGGTCGGCTTGGCACCGAACCCCACCTGGGCCAGGTAGTTGCTGTACGAGATGGTGAAGCCGGTGTTGTCCGGCGCGACCGCCACCGCGGCCGTTCCGGCGGGGCAGCCCGAGCCATTGACGGACACCACATCGATCACGACCCGGTCCGGCGGCGGCGGACCGGCCTTGGCGGTGGCCGATGAGGGCGAGGCCATGGCGGTCATAAGCGCCACGGCCGCACTGCCGATCACCATTGATCTCAACATGGGGATTCCTCCTACCGCTTCGCGGGTGGATTCCGCGCGGTCCATGCCACCGCCAACCCAAAGACATGCACAGGTCAAAATTGAGCCGACTCCGGATACGGCCGCCGCGCGCTCCCCGCCCTTAGGGTGGCGCTCAACCCGGGGCAGCCCCGGGCGACCGCCGAGCCAGGAGGACGGTGACATGCCGGATCATCCGACGCCGACGCAGGACGGCCTGCCCCAGGAGGCCGTACAGGAGCGGCGGTTGCGCCGGGACCTCGGCTTCTGGGCGCTGACGGCGATCGGCTTCTCCAATATCGTCGGCTCCGGTTGGCTGTTCGCCGCCATGTACGCGGCTCAGGCGGCCGGACCCGCCTCCCTGCTGACCTGGGTGGGCGCGGGGGTGCTGTGCGGGCTGGTGGCCTTGGTCATGATCGAACTGGGTGCCTCACGGCCGGAGGGCGGCGGGACGGTCCGCTGGCCGCTGTACGCCTCCGGCCGGGTGGTCGGCACCCTCGTCGGCTGGTCGGTCCTGCTGTCCGTGGGCGGCACGGCGGCCGAGATCAGCGCGATCATGCAGTACGCCAACCACTATCTGCCCGGCCTGTACAACGGCCATACGCTCAGCGCCAAGGGCCTGGGCGTCGCGGTCGCGCTGAGTACGGTACTGACGGCGCTGAACTGGTTCGCGGTACGGACGTTCGCACGGCTGAACAACCTGGTGTCCGCCTTTAAAATCATCATGCCGATCGTCACGGTGGCCGCGCTGCTCGCCTCCGGATGGCACTCCGGACGCCTGACCGACCACGGCGGATTTGCGCCTTACGGTTATGCGGCCTGTCTGTCCGCACTCGCCGGCGGCGGGGTCGTCTACTCGGTCAACGGCTTCCAGGCCCCGCTGGACTTCTCCGGCGAGGCCCGCCATCCCCGTAGAACCATCCCCGCCTCGGTGCTCACCGGCATCGGGCTGGCCCTGCTGATGTATCTGGCCCTGCAACTGGCCTTTCTGTTCGCCGTCCCGGAGAGCCTGCTCGGCCATGGCTGGCAGGGCGTCAACTTCGAGTCGCCCTTCGGTGAGCTGGCGCTGATCTTCAATCTGCACTGGCTGTCCACCCTGCTCTATGCGGACGCCGTTGTCTCGCCGGGCGGATCGGCGTATGTCGGCGTGGCGATCGACGCCCGGCACACCTATGCCCTTGCCAAGAACCGCACCCTGCCCCGCATCTTTATGCATGTCAGCCAGCGCAATGGCATCCCGCACCCGGCGCTTGTGCTGAACCTCGCCGTGATCATCGTCTTTCTGCTGCCGGTCGGCGGCTGGCAGCGCATCGTCAGCATCATGGGCGATATGTACCTGCTGATCTACGCCGCCTCGGCGGTGGCGGTGGCCGTCTTCCGGCGGGAACCCGGCGCACGCATGGCCGGCTGGGTACCCGGCCTGCGCTGGATCGCGCCGGTCAGCTTTGTGGTGGCAAGCGAGTTTGTGTACTGGTCGGGCTGGCACGATCTGCGGCTGGCCCTGCCGCTGGTGCTGGCCGGCCTGCTGATCTTCCTGGTGATGCGGCGCTCCTACCCGGACGGCTCCCCGCTCGCCGCCGAACTCCGCACCGGCGCCTGGCTGATCGTCTATCTCGCGGCTCTGACGGCCCTCTCCTGGCTCGGCTCCTTCAAGGGCTCGGGCCGGCTGCCCGCCCCCTATGACTCCCTCTTGGTCGCCTGTGTGGCGCTGGGCATCTTCTTCTGGGCAGTGCGGGCGGGCCTGCGGCAGTTGACCGCCGGGGCGGCGGTCAACCCCCACGGCGGGCCGGAGAGTTGACGGAGACAAGCCGCCAAGGCGCTGCAGAGCGCGGTGATGTGCACCTTGGTGGACAGGCAGGCGCCGTCCGTGGCCCACTCCGGCTGACCGCCGGTCGCCGCCGCCGGGGTCCTGGCCGGCCTGCCCCACCTGGACGCGCGGTGAGCTGCCCGGGCGCCGGGTCGACAACCTCGCCCACTCAACCGGCGCCCGCCTGCTGGGCCGTGTAGCAGCGGCACCGGTCCGAGCTACGTTCAGCTCAGCGGACGACTCCGCCACCACGCGGGCGCGCCCTCAATGGGCACGCCCAGGCTTCCCTCAGTAGTGCAGGACGGCGCTGTCCGTGCCGTCCGAGTTGGAGTCGCCCGTCCAGTGCACATGAACGAAGCCCACATAGTCGTGGCCCTGGGCGGGATTGGTCAGCTCGATGCCGAGGTGCTGGTAGCCGTTCTGGCAGGAAACCGCCTGGGACGTGGCGAAGGACCAGCTGGTCTTGTCGAAGACCCCGAAGTCCATATAGCAACGGGAGTCGATGTTGCCGAAGTTGAGGTAGGCGTCGGCGCCGATGCGGCCGTTGTTGTGGTCGGAGATGCACACGTTCTTGTAGGTGGGGCCGGCGCAGCCACCTCCGGTGGAAGCGGAGGCGGTACCGGTGCCCGCCACGGCCATCGTGGTGGTCAGCGCCGCCGCGGCGAGGGCCATACCGGCGCCGCGCCTGATCGTCCGTGCACGCATAACAAGCTCCTTGGTCCGCAAGGCCGGCCGCTTGTCGGCCGGTTGACTGCGTGCACTGTGGCGAGGGCCGATCAACACGGCATAAACGCCGGCTCTACCGGCCGGCCACCACCAGCCGACCCGTATCGCAACGGCATTGTGCCTAGACGAGTCTTTCCGAATGCCTGCGGGCATGAGGCGAGGGTGCTCAAGATCCGTTTGTGACGACGAACTTGACCACCCTCGTGACCGCACTC